>JAOAPV010000131.1 GCA_025463055.1 Candidatus Acidiferrum typicum | reverse complement strand
CAGTTCTACAGGCCCATGACGCATTGGATGTTTCCAAGCTGCTTTATTCCAGCGACCAAAATCTCGCTCGCGACAATCCCGGCGCCGCTGTTAAATTCACAGTGCCGACCGTAGTGAACGGAAAGGTCTACGTCGGCACCGAGTCTCAGCTAAGTGTCTACGGCCTGCTCAACGGTATGACGCAAGCCGCGGTACCCACCATCAGCCCCGCCAGCCAATCCTTCACTTCATCTGTAACTGTCACTATGACGGACTCCACCGCCGGCGCATCGATCCACTACACCACGAACGGAACTACGCCCACGGCTATGTCGCCCGTCTATTCCGGCGCCATCACTGTCACAAGCACGGAGACAATTCGCGCCATCGCTATCGTCGGCGGCTATCTCGATAGCAACGTCTCCGCTGCCACGTACACGAAATCGACGCAAGCAGCCATGCCAACGTTCACTCCTGCCCCGGGCACGTACTCCACTGCACAGCAGGTCACGATTAAGACCACCACTGCCGGCGCAACGATCTTTTACACGACCAACGGCACCATTCCCACCACCGCAAGCACAAAGTACACCGCGCCTGTCGCCATCAGCGCCACGACAACGCTCAAAGCCATCGCCACCGCGCCCAACTTGACCAACAGCGCCGTAGCCAGCGGTCTGTATACCATCCAAACCGGCACGCCCGCCGCCGCCACACCAACCTTCAGTCCCGCTCCAGGCCACTATCCGAGCGCTTTCTACGTGAGCATGTCTACCACGACACCAGGCGCCACCATCTACTACACGATGAACGGCACGCCCCCCACCACCCTAAGTCCAAAATACGTTGGCGCCATCGTCATCCACGTAACCACGACCCTAAAAGCCATCGCCGTCGCGCCCAACATGACCAACAGCGCGGTCGCCACCGGCGTCTACACAATTCCATAATCCCCGCTCGTAGGCCCTCTCCCGCACAACCAGAGCCATCCCTGACTCGGCACGTCGCAGGAGACCAGTCGCACTCACACTCATCTGCCCTTCCGTTCAGTTCCCCCTTTCAGCACACCGCATTTCGCCACGATTGCGCTTCACACCCCGTTCCCTCATCGTGGAATAGGATAGTAATCATCTAGTACTGTACGTTGGGACAGGCCGTCGCCAATCGCGGCCTGCACGTGAGGGAAGCCAGCCATGAATAAACGTCTATGGATACTCGCCGTTCTACTGGTTGCCGCAACGCCCGCTTTCGCGCAAGGGCCGATCTCCGTAACGCCAAGAATGCCCGTGGCCGAAATGTTTGGCGGTTTCTCCTACGCGCGCCTGAATGATAGCGGCGCGACGGCGAACACCAAAGGCATCGTCGGCTCCTTTGCATGGAACGCCAGGCCTTGGCTGCAAATCGTCGCGGACTCCAGCTACAACGTCTCGTCGTACAACGGCGTGAATGTCACCCTCTACGGAAACCACTACGGCGCCCGCGTATTCCATCGCGAACGCAACAAGTGGCGCGCCAGCCCGTTCGCTGAATTCCTCGTTGGCGGCTCGCACCTAAATAACACCGTCAGCGGGCCAGGTGGATTGACCTACACAGACTTGGGTTTTTCAATGAAGGCCGGCGGTGGCGTGGACTTCAATATCTCGCCCCACTTCGCCGTGCGCGTTTTCGACGCCGATTACTACCGTACATCGCTCTTCAGCGCTCACCAAAACAATATCTGGCTGACAACCGGCTTCGTAATCCGCCTGGGCGGCGCCCGTCCGGAGTAGGGCACACCGCGGGAGTCTAGCTCCAAGCTCAGAGCCGCACCGCCGCGTGCGCGCGCCGATAACGGAAGAGACGTTTACCATCTATTGGCTATCAACAACACGTAATAACTTCACCCGATTGTCACAGTCTGTGACTTGTGTTCTCCTAACACTATCGATGGACTGTCCACAGCGGGGCTTTCCTTCCTAAAACGTTCCGCCCCCCGCGTGCTGCGCTCCGGCTCACCGACGGAGCCCATTTGCCAACCGTCTTGATTGTTGATGACCATGCGGCCGTAAGAACAGCGGTACGCGAGCGTTTTGAAACCTCTTTTTTAGCGTCGGTTGTCTGCGGCGAAGCGGAAAACGGCGCCGACGCCATTTTAAAGGCGCAAAAATTAAAGCCCGATCTCATCGTTCTTAATCTTTCGATGCCCGTGATGGATGGCTTCGAGGCGGCCAAAGCCCTTCGCCGGCTATTCCCTGGAATCCAAATCGTCATGCTGACGGCGCACTACATGGAAACAACGAAACAAGTAGCCATATTGGCGGGAATTACTGACGTTTTCTCCAAGCACCAAGACCTGAGCCGCTTATCGCGCACGCACGCGCCGTATTCGGTATGTGTTGCTCGGCCGATTTTACTTCCACTCAGTCGCAGCTTCGCCAGACGCGAAGCGACCTAATCAGCTCTTTTACCGCTCTTGCTGGTAGTCCCCGCAGCTTCGGCCTCGACGGTGATCTCTACGGTAGCGCCTTCTTTTAATTTCACTTCGTTGCCGTTTTCGTCCTTGAGCTTATTCTCGATGCGAATCTCGCGGTAAAGGTGATCCGCTCCCTCGACCCCGATCTCTGCCTTCTCCGGCACGTCCCGGTGCGGTGACTTGATAATTTTTTCCACCGTTCCGGGCATCGTTATACTGGGTTTGTCGGTCATTATTCCTATCCCTTAAAATCAAAACAGCAAGGACCCTAAGCCCCCCTAGTGTCCTGAGCAATACATTTAACCCTGTACCCATCCCTATAGCAACCTGATCCAACGCTCCCAGGCAGCAATTTCAGCCTGCGGCACCCTTCCAAGCCCGCTCATTTCTGTCTTCGAAATCCTGGTAAGCCTTTTCCAAACCAAGCAATACTTCCGCTGTTGTTTCAAACAACGCCTGCGCCTTCGGGTCCGAAACCTTCCCCACATCCTCCCGCGCATGAGCGGCCACGTCCCTGAGCATCTGCTTCAGCTTCGCCGTATGGTGGCGCGGATCGTTTTCACCGTATTGCACTCGGTCAGCCATGTTCCTCCTCGTCGCCGCGGCAAACCCTGCGCGAGTTCAATTTCTCACTCAGGCTCCCATGATTAGATGTGCGTATTTTATTTTGGATAACGCCAAAGAAGACTTACGTAAGTTCGGCGCTTCTCTATAGGGCAGATAGGTCGGCTACGGCGGACGCCAACGTCACTTTTCGGAAGATCGTGCGGCCAAGCCTGGTCTGCATGAAATTTTGCTGTATTACGGCGGGAACCACCGATTCCGTTTCTACCCCGTCCAAGCGCAAGTGGCATCGGAACTGAAACGCCGCAGGCTCGGCGTTTACTCGTTGCACCAGATACCAAATCCGGCTAACTTTCTTCTCGTTAATCGGCACTTCAATCCGGCTGCCGCTTTTCTTCACATCTTCGGAAGTCACCGTCGTTCCCTGGTTCGAAACGTAATCCACGCGGCTCAATGTAAAATTCCGGTCCGCTGAGAGCACAAGGTACTGTTGCTCCGGAGGCTTGCCCCGCACCTCAGGAGATGGCTGCGACCGCGTCGATTCAGGTTGTATTTGCTGGCGTTGCGTAGGTTGAGGTCGCGACGCTTGAGGTTGCGCTTCGGGCGCCGCAGCCGGTCGCACCGCAGATCGCTCCTCCCTGCTCTTGCGCTTCCGCTCGCGCTGGAGAAGTTCCAACTCCTCGATTTCCGCCTCAAGCTTTGCCAGCCGCTGCCCAAAATCATCCGCGTCGGTTGGCTCAGAAGTCCACGCCTTCTGAACGTACGCGCCCAGAGCCGCTCCGGCAACCGCGCCAAGCAACGCCCCAATCGCTACTGCATCTTTCCCCACAAACGAAGTATATCCCCGTCGCACGCGAGTAGGAAATCGGATTCGCTGCACGCCGGAAAATTTCTGACTCCATGAACTTGGATCACGTCTGGCCTAAATCACGCGTAGCTATACGTGAGGTCACATTCCCGAACGCGCGATTCTTTTTTGCAAAAGGGACAATCCCAGCTACCGCCCTCTTCCGGCAAGATCGGCTTCTTAGCAGTTGGATCCGCCAAGTCAATGCTCGCGCTATCGATCTCCGCGTACATAGCAGGCCGATTGCATTGCGCACAATAGATAACCCATTTAGGCATTCTCTTCACTGGCCTCGCTGAAACCTGAACCATCGCCGCCTCACCGCCCGCCTCAATCGTTCCAGCACCGATAAATGCTTTCGACCGACTAGGCGTTCCTCACTCCACGCGTTCGCGGCTGACCTTCGCACTGTTGGTTTGATGCTTCGTACCATTCCAGCCGAAATACAGCAACCTACGTAATTTCGCGAAGCGTTGCATGAAAATTCCGCGTTTATTGGTGTAATGCGCCTCAGAAACCCGATATCTCACGCTCATCGGTACATTCTTCGCCGGATTGAGACCTCAGGTCCTCACAGCTACATTCCTCAACGCAAGCTGTTCGAGTCGAGTGGCTTTGAATCTACTGAGGAGGAAAATTGAAGAAATCAGTTGCAGTTGTAGCGGGAATAATTCTGCTGGGCACTTGCGCCGGGTCGGCGCTCGCGGATAAGCCCAAATCCAAGGTAAGGACCATCACCGGCTGCCTATCCAAGCACGAAGGCGGCGATGAGTATCTTCTGACCGGCAAAAACGGGAGCACCTGGGAACTGCACAGCAGTGACAGCCGCGTCTCTCTTTCCAAGCACGTTGGTGAGACCGTCACTGCAACCGGCGTTGTTTCCCATCAGAAGCTTCACAACATGAAGGAAGACGCCAAGGACACCGCTGCCGACACCGGAGTGAAGAAGGACAACGCCGAGCACGGCCACCTGAAAGTTACTTCTATCCACACCGTCGGCGGATCCTGCAGATACTAAGGGCCCATACGTTCGAGGGGCCGCTGCGCACAGCCGCGTGCGTCCCTCGAACAATCCATTTCCACGAAAGGAGTAACACTTGCTGCTAATCCTGCTGGTCATTCTAGTATTGCTCTCGCTAGGCAGTTTGCCCACTTGGCCTCACAGTCGGAGCTGGGGCTACTACCCAAGCAGCGGCTTGGGCCTGGTGGTAATCATCTTGGTAGTGCTCCTGCTTCTCGGCCGTTTGTAAGCGGACCGTTTCAATCTTTTGACGAATACGTTTCCCCTTCTTTGACAACTCCGTGGGTGTGTCTCAACGGAGTGATATTCGATAGCCCAGTAGCCTCAATAGAAGGTGCCAAAAAAACCAGATAAAAGGTGATCCATTATGTGGTGGAGAAACTGTCCAGTGTGCCGCCTCCCGCTCCAGAAAAAAAATCCAACAGAAACAATTCCCTGCCCCTGCGGCAAGTACGTCTGGAAGGGCTAGCCCGTCGCGCCTCCGATGGGCGCGCTTTCGCCTTGGCCCAAAATTGCCCTTCTAGCCAGTAGCCAATTCCGCCCGCCTGCGCTATTTATCTACTTCCACGCGCAGTACGCCTCAACCATTGGAGGTGTGTGTCCTATGGCAGCCTCGCGCAGCTTTCTGGACAATCTCGCAAACCTCCGCGTCGTCCTGTCCGTCGCGCTGGAGCATATCCAGGCAAATAGCGACCAATTCCTGAAAACCGGCACCGCCGAGCAAATGAGACAGGCACAGACCCTAATCAGCAAAATCCACACTCTCGCCGAAGAGTTAGACAGAGAATTCAGATCTCTTGAAGCCTTAGTGACGCGACACCGCCGCGTGATGTAACAACCTGCCCGCCCGTCGTAATCGCGCTCCCCTACAATCTCCCTCCCGAAAGATTCGGGCGCCCAGAAGAGCCACCATATCGGTGCTCAGTTCGAATAAGCGCCACGAATTCCTTTGACATCCTCTGCATCCGCAGCGTACCGTTCGGGCCTGAAAAAATCACAAGATTTACGGCTCTAAGGAGAGAATCACATGAAACACATTCTCGCATTCGCGGTCATGGCTACCCTCTTTGCCGCGACCGCCAGCAGCGTCCTCGCTCAGACTCCCGCCCTCGGCACATGGAAATTGAATGTCGCGAAGTCGAAGTACAGCCCCGGACCAGCCCCCAAAAGCATGACCCGCACCGTGGAATCCGCAGGCGATAAAGTGAAGTACACTTTCGAAGGAGTCGCCGCGGACGGAAGCAAGATCGCTTACACCTTCACGGTGGCCTTCGACGGCAGGGATTACCCCATCAACGGCTCGGGAGCACCCGGGGGCGCGGACGCTATCGCCATCAAGAAAACCAACTCGGGTGCCTACGAAGCAATTTTAAAAAAAGCCGGAAAACCCATCCTAATCTCCCGAGTGCAAGTGTCCAAAGACAGCAACAGCACAACGATTTCCCAATCAAGCGCCGACGGAAAAGGCGCAACCGATAACCAAATGGTCTTTGACAAACAGTAATTCCCCGCCCGCATGTCCATTGCCACTCTGGCCGCCGCCCTACTATTTAGGTTCAGCGCCGGCGTATTTTTTTTCCCTTATGACCCCGAGAGCAGCCACCGCCTTTTTCTTGCCCGTTCGTTAACCAGTCATTAACAAAATCAATGCAATTGAGAAGCTAGTCGCGTACGTTCATCCTTGTTCTTCCTCACAAATGCTTTCAAAACAATTTCAGAAAAATCTCGCACATAGCGTAACGAGACACACTACGCCGCGCATCTATTACGGTGGGCGCGACATTCTCTTTAACGTCCGCTTCCAAGAGCGACGGACGGCATCGAGATGTCGTGCCCGCCAAATTTCGGATTGTACCGCTAGGATTGTGCCGCCAATGGCTGTCATCGCATTACTCACGGTGGGTTTACTCGGTGATGGCTTCATGCTTTATGCCCTGATTCACTGGATCCGCGACGACGCGCAACATCGCCATTAGTACCCCAACACATGTGTTTTTTTAAAAATGGTCCTAATTCGCTCGGAACTTATCCGCGATCGGTTGGGAATAATCAGAAACGCCAGTGAGGCCGACGGAGGCACGTTTTTTAAAACGTGGCGATTGCACCACTCAAATTTAGCTATTCAGCTATTGCCCAAGGGAGATCGACCCATGCTCGCACCGTTAGACATCTTCAAATTGCAGGATGGAACGTACGTGTGGAAGGGAGCAGCGGAAAGTTTTGAGCTTGCGAAATCCAAGGTGCAACAACTCGCCACCAATGCCCCCGGCGAATACATGATATTCAGCCACACCACACAGAACAAAACGCTTATATTCGATGGTCCGACCCACCGAAAGCTCCAGTAAAGTGCCAAGTACCAATAATCAGGCGCAGCAGAGCGCCTAATTCTTGGTTCCTGCTAATCGCACACACCTAGAGGACGGCCTGCACAACTTCTATATTCGATTGAATGTTCGTATCTGCTCGGATCCAAGCTTCGTATCGAATCAAAATGCGGTAGCCGGTGCGATGAACCAACGTCCAGAGGCCGTGCATATACCCGACTCTGGACAACAGATCGTAGGTGGTCGGAATGTGCGTAGTGTTCGGCGCGGTCAAGACGTCGTAGGGCGTTCCGATCAAATCCTCCATCGGGTAACCGACCAGCTCGCAGAAGCTTTCTGAAACGTCAACGTATTTCCGATCACGATCCACGACAGTTGTGTACGTGGGCGCAACGTGCAGGCCGTTAAGCAAATCCTCGCGCAGCAATTTCACCCATTCTGGAACATTCCTTGGATCGTAAGCAGCCAAACGGGGTGGCACATCAGGTTTCTTCTCATCCGTGGCCACTGGATTGTGCGGCGCAGAATTGAGAGTACGGCGGGTCGCATTTGCAGCTTGCGGTCCTTTAGCGCCTTGGACAATTTCAAATTCAACGGTGTCACCTTCGTTCAGGGTTTTGTATCCATCGCCTACGATTCCAGAGTAGTGGACAAATACATCTGGACCGTCATCGCGCCCGATGAAACCGTACCCCTTCGTATTATTGAACCATCTGACTAGGCCCTGCATTTAACGTCCTCCCAAGTCTGGCTCAATCCCTGCTTTTGAGGTGATATCGCCGGACCCGTTCTTAACATGATTGCGAAAGCCGAGTTAGTGTTGGCGGTCGAAGTCGTTTGACTCCGGGGAACAGAGGAGCAAACGACCGGCTGAATACTCTGCCAAACTCGCAATAACCTAGCGCCAGATATGGTGTGGGTCAACTCCTTTGTTTCTGCAAGGCGGTAGTTTGATCCTTCGAAATTCACGAGCCGGGGCATGTTTTCCGAATTCTCACCTGCTCAAGAGAGCTAAAGGCTTTGCTGTATGTTTTTGAATATGCGAATACCGTAAAGTCATGTTTAATGCCCGAACAGCAAAGAGCCGCCTCTCCGCAGCGCGCCCTTAGTACTACGGCCCGCAAACCCAGAATATTAGTGATCGACGATGGTGACTCCGTTCGCGACATTATTCGGCTTTTCTTGGAGCGCGACGGATTCGAAGTGTGCGGCGAAGCCGCCGATGGACTAGAGGCAATCGAGTTGGCGAAAAAGCTGAAGCCCGATCTGATTGTGTTGGATTTAGCCATGCCCCGAATGAACGGAGCGGACGCCGCATCTATTCTCAGCAAAACGATGCCGGACGTTCCGATCGTTATGCTCACGTTGTATCAAAACGTGCTCGGGAACGCATTGGCATCGGCCGTCGGCGTCAAGGCCATCATCGACAAAACGGATGGCATGGACAAGCTGGTTGCCTGCGTTCGTTCATTACTACAATCCGATCGCTCTCCTGCCGACTAACCCAACCCTGCTTTCCGACGGAAAAGGTCACACTTTCCCTTCTAGGAGGTTAAAAAATGGATCGACTACCGCACGCCATGCTGGAACATCGCATTCAGCAGCGCGCTTACGAAATTCATCAGGCAAAAGTGACTGGATCGCCCGTAGAGGATTGGTTGGAAGCGGAACGCCAGGTCTTGCGCGAGATAAGTTACTGTCACGACGGCTATGCCTACGAAGCTGCGCAGGAACAAAGGCAGCCACACTAACTGTCAGCCTGAGCCGTCAGGATCATCGTTGCCGCCGGTCCTGACGAACGCGAATCCATCGGATCGACTTATTCGTAGCTCGCTACGATCCGTCTTGCGCGCTGGTCATACACACATACTGGTCGCCACTCTGCTCGGCAAGCTCCTCTATTCGCTGTTTGGCGGACGTTAGGTCGTGTGCAGATTCGATCCAAACCAGTTGTGAGTTTTGCTGTTTGAAAATATCGTATCGGGCTGCAGTCATTCTGGCAACATTGTGTCCGCCAAACGAAACCACCTCCAGTCGGTCAAGCCTCCAATTCTCGACCGGCTCTTGCCTTACAAGCAATTTCCCGCAAGCGCTACACGCTTATCCGTATTGTTTTGAGCTGAAAAGTGGCGTCCTTCACCTTGCGCGATACCGAAGGTCAAAAGCTCTGTTGTACGTCGAAGCCTTGTTGCAGTGTGGACACGTCGACTCTGAGCCGCCGCCTTCGGGAATTGTCGTTAGGAGGTGATGCGAACGGGTCTCGGATTCCTGATCCACCAACAAATTTGCCGATGTCCGTGGGGGTGAACTCCTCCCTACATTCCGGACAGCTGACAATCCAACGAGGCATCGGTACGCCCTGCCAGTGGGATTGTCGTGGGCACACTAAAGTTAGGTCCTCCCTCTCCACCGGTTTCGCATCGTCCGGGATGAACAAAGAAGAAGGGGAAGCGCGAATGACCGCCTGAGGGATTGCCAAGGGAAGACCTGATTGCTCTAGACCTTGAGAACGAACATTCTTTCGCCAAGCCTGACGGATGAACTGGGTGCCGCTTTTCTTGGTTTTTAGACAATTCAAGGCCCGAGTCCTTCGCTCGAATCATTGCGAGAAGTACGAGCAGTCAGCGCAGAACAAAGCACTCTAGTCGCAGAAAAAAGCAGTAATAGAAAGCGGGCCGTCCAAGCCGCTAGACCTAGAGGAAAAATGCCCGCGAATCTCACCAAAATTGAAAACGGCGAACCCGTCGTATCCGATGCCTTCAAAAATCAGCAGACCTTAAAATGCCCACGATGCGAACGAACCTATCTGCTCGCCTACTCAGACAGTAACGAGTGGCATTGGGTAAAAGAGTGGCTCAAGATTGCGAAAGCGGCGATGCGCAAGGAACATGATTCAAAGCACGCAACGCCGACGATTCCCCTGGAGTGGCATCTGCGGAACTTCTGACCTGTTGGGCTCCATCAGGTTCCCAGACGGATGCGCCACCCGCCTGCTCGTGGTCTAGCCAGGGTGTTCCTTCTGCCAGTTCTCAATCTTGTGTTCCTGCTCCGCACCGAGGCGTCGTACGACCGTAAGACCTTGGTCATTCAAGAGGAAAACTGTACCGGTTGATGGTCTATCCAGTCGCTGGATTACACCCGAAATTGTGGCGAGCGGTGCGGGGCTCGACGGATTCGAAATGCTGAGGACCTCGTATTCAGGTTCTCTCGCTGGCGTACTGGCGCGATTCGCGGAAACCAATAGTATGCCGCTCGAGCCGTCAGGCTGCACGCTGGCCGGGTGCAGGTACTCTGGTTCGTTTTTTAGCATTGGTTGTTTGTAGTTCTTGAGGCTGATAACCGCAAACCCAGAGTGATCGCGGTAACGAATCAGCACTGCCGAATCTCCCAGGTCTTGGACAAAGTCATACGCCGACGGGGCGTCAATCGATACCTGACCAACGGCCTTGATGCTCGCCGGGTCTGTGACGTCCAGGAACGCGAGCTTTCGCCCCTGTTCCTGTTCGATATACAGAATTGCTTGTGCCCCGTTTGTACGATGCAGATACATAGCTTCGCCGCGGCCTTGTGCCAGTTCGGGGAGATCCGACGGGAATTCCACCACGATCGCTTTGGTACGCACGACCGCCCCGCCTTGCACACTAAAAGCAGCGACGAATGTCGCCGCAACCAATATCTTGCTGATGCTTCGATTCATTGCACTACCTCTTTCGATACAATCCTCGATCCACAACCCTTCGGAACCTATCCATATATTCACCGATGCCCTTTTCGCCCAAAAAGTTCCATCCCTGTCAACAATCCGGCTTTTTCCTGTGCCGTTCTTTGGCCCGTTCTCCCCAACGGTTGTCATCCCGTCTATGACGACGTCGGCTCTGTCAAGAGACACTTATAGCGTTTCCTTTCGAGGTGTCTCTTTGCTCTTCACTGATCAGAATTCTTTTCTTGGCGACCAAGGCTCGTTCTCGAATCACTCGGTGAAACCGCGAAGGTTCCACCACCCATCTATTCGGTCTCGTACGGCGACCATGATTACTTTTTCAAACTCCCCGACTCTTCAGGGAGGCAGGATGCCCACTCAAACCAACGGTCTCAACTACGACCACGAGATGACTCGGGCTGTCCTGCATAGGAACCCTGGAGCAACTGCGCGTAGTCCACTTCTTCGCGCAGCATCCAGTACAACCGCACCGCCAACTTCCGTGCCATGGCCACTTTGGCCAGTGCACGGCACTTCCTCTGCGCCAGCCGCTGATATGCGCGTCGCATCTGTGGTTCATGCCGCACCGCGCTCTGCGCCGCTTCCACCAGTAACCCGCGCACAAAGGAACTCCCTTGTTTGCTGATATGCCCCAAACGCTGCTTCCCTCCACTGGAGTGTTCGCTCGGAATCAGTCCGAAGTAGCTCGCCACCTGCTTGCCGCGGCGAAAACCGTCCGGCCGGTCCCAGGGTCAGCGCGAACGCTAGGGCCGTCACCGGCCCTACGCCCGGATGGGTCATCAATCGCCGTACCGCCGGCCGTGTGTTTGCCTCCTGGCACACCGCACTGTCCAAGGCCGTGATCGATCCTTCCAGTTCGTCCAGCAGCTTCAGCAAATCCGTTCTTCTCCGGCTGGCCCACGGCAGCAACGGCAAGCTCTCCAACTGCTTCCGTCCCGCTACCGTCCACAGTTTCCGCTTCCGCTGCACGCCCTGGTTCAACGCCAAGGCCTGCAATTGGTTCTTCACCTGCGTGCGCACGCGCACCAGCTTGGCGCGATGCAACAGCAACTGCCGCACGTCCCGCTCTGCTGGCTTGGGTACCCACACGCACGGAAACCGCTCTTGCTCCAGCAACTCCAACAGCAAATTCGCGTCGCGACGGTCCGTCTTCTGCTTGCGTTCCGTGCTAGCGCGAATCTTCGCTGCGTCGCCGATCCACAACTCATGGCCCAGCTCCGTTAAGCACCGCTCGAACCACTGCGACTGTCCGCTCGCTTCCAGCCCTACCAGCACCGGCCCGGTCAGTTCCGAGTAAAATTTCTTGGCCTCCTCTCCCTCGTTACTGTGGGTCAGCCTCTTTTCGGTGACCTCTCCTGTGTTCTTGTCCAGCATGGCGATCTGTTGATAGCCGGGGTGAAAATCACAGCCTATAATCTTCATGGCTCGGCTCCTTTTCCCGAGCTTTGGTCGCTCTTCACGCCCAACTCTACAGGGTCCAAGGAGCCGCCGCCGTCATGAAATCAAACCCGCTCGCGCCCTTCACCTGAAATTGTCGCGGGCGGTGTGAGGGATCTGCCTTTCGCCGTTGCGTACCGGCGACCTTCACCCTGGCGCTCCTAAGTCAGGGCAAGGCTTCAACCGTGCCATAAGAGCACCGGCCCTGGATGATTCCAGCTATACGCTCTCGGCGGCCCCTGCCTTGCGATCCGGATGTACGAACCAATCGCGAACTGTTTCATACGGAACAGTTTCGCTATCTCGCAAATGCTACCCTTCTCGTATCGATCATGCACGACGCGAGAACTACCGCTCGCTTACGGACAGGTGCCTTCTACCTCAGGCATATACTCGCAGGCCCTGTCCTCCTCCTCATCTTTTCCCTCCATGGGTTTTTGTCGATGCAGTAAGGAGCCGCGCTATGGCATTAAAGATAACGAACAGCGAAACGAACGGAACTTCCGTTATGAAACTCGACGGTCGCATCGTGGTCGGCGAGGAAGACAATGCCCTGCGTGATAAATTGAAGAACCTGATCGCCGAAGGAAAGAAACAAATCATCCTGAACATGAGCCGGGTCGAGTCTATCGACAGCTCGGGCCTAGGGACATTGTTCGCCGCGCACTTGAGCGCAAAAGCCGAGGGCGCGTCGCTCAAGCTGTGCGACTTGGGCTGTAGATTCCAGGAAGTCTTAAAAACCACTAGGCTGGCGACAGTATTCCAGGTATGCAATACGGAAGCAGCTGCTGTCAAAAGTTTCTCACATTAGGTCTCGGACCAATATTAAGGCGGCTCTCAGTGAACGAAACGGAATTTGCTAAATTGCACGCGAGCTGCGTTACAGCTTTCGAAAGCTACATCGTTGAAGCTGAGAAGACATCCGTGTTATTGGCAAATTGCACTGCTGGACCGCTACCCTTTGCTAAGCGGTTGAGGGTAATGCTTCAGGAGAACGCCGAGTTTGCGACTTACTCGCTCTACCTGGACTCTAAGCGCCTACTCCATGATGCGGCGCGACTTGGTTACGCTTTTTTCTGATTGAAGATATGCGGCCTAAGAAACGTAAGAAAGAACGCGGCAACGCAACACGTATCAGCGTCAAGAAGGAAATGGCGAAGCCGCGCATGGCCAGGTCCGCAAGAATAACGGAACTGAATCTAAGTACTGCGCGAATTCCAGAACGGCCAACTACCACCATGCCGGGAACCGTCGACGAAATCATCCCGTCTCCACGTCCGAGCCAACCGGAACGGGCACAAATTGCTGTGCACGCCGCCGACCCGCGGCATCGAGATCATCTCCTTATTGAAAATACCTTAACGGATGAACATGGCAACGATGTGAAGCTCCAGAAGGGCGCTCACGTCGAGGTTACCGTTACCGCCGAAGCAAAGCAGTCATTAGACCCGCCGACTTCGTCAAGACGGTACGTGCATAAAACTATGCGGCGGTCGCGTGAAGCGAAGTATGGTCGTGACTGACGGACTCTAAACGTTTATTCCGGGCAAAATCTTCTTTCACATCTCTTTCGGCCTGAATCCAGTCCTCAACTGCTCGGCCTTCCGTTTTTTCACGCCGGAGATAAAGTTGGTACGCTCTTCGTTCTATGTCAGTTCGAGTTGGCTCGCTGCTTCGATTCATGAAAATTCCCCCAGATGATCCAACGGCTATCGGCTCACGGAATAGCGCCCATCGGACGCCGGACGGTAGTCTGTGTAAGTAAGGGTCCTCTGGATGTCGAGACTCTTTAAGAAAAGGATTCGCGCCGTTGCCCGGATTTCGACCCGTTTGGGCACCCAAACAGACTCACCAACACATGTCTGCTCCATGATGATGTGAGAACCGCGTTCCACACGCGCCAGGATTAGACCCATCGAGAACGACTGCGTTACCTGGCCATCCACCTTGATCCACCCGAAGTCTTGCTTGTCCACCCACAGCTTGCCTTCTACCCTGGAGAACATCTTGGCGTACTTGCCGTGAGCGCGATATCCCGGATGAGGCGTCGCCTGAAGCACATAGGCCGACCTGCCGCTTATTATCTCTTCGCCGACCAGACGGAAGTCAAACGCCTCGAGCACGTCCCGAAGAAAGGCCCTGTTTTCCTCGTCCTTGCGCAATCGCGCTGTCTGCTCTTCCGGCGTTTCGTGCTTCAGCCTGTTGAGATCGTCTTCACTTTTCTTTTGTTCCTTGGCCGATGGAAGTTGCCCATTGTGTTGCAGGAGTTGCTCGAAGCGAGCGCCGTTGACGACCATCATTTTCGTCACGTCGACGCTCTCCGATTTTACCTGCCCGAGCGAGTTCAACCTGCGATCCTCATCCCGTTCGATGTACGTGTAATGGTCACGCGCTTGCCAACTGCGTTCGGTCGCCACGACCGAGGGGATCACGATCTGGCGGGCATCCACGACGCTGGCATGATTCTGAGGCGCATCCGGCCCGCTACTTTGAGCCAAGAGCACGGTTGAAGCCGTCATCATCAGCAAGAGCATTTGCGCGCCGGATTTGGCCACAATTACCATCCTGGACTCGAGGGAAAAGAAGGCGGGAAATCGGAATCCTTGAATAGGTTAGCGCATCGCTAGAGAAGCGTCTGTCCAGAACGAAACACATTTGTCGGGGTAAATAATCGGTATGGAACCCATCTGTAAAACGCAGCCGTTCCGGGCAATTATCATTTTTCACAGAAAACAAAAACTTGTCGGGTAAATCAAAAAAATGCGTTAGCGCATGTCCGAAACGGGACAGACGCAAGTGGTCCGATTTGGTACAAAAGGGCTTCCAAGAAAGGGAGGTCTCAGCTATGTTTCACCCTCTCGATATTTTCAAAGCAGACCCGGATGGCACTGTACTGTGGCGTGGTGCGGCAGAAAACTTTGTAGCTGCCAGAGCGTGCATTAAGAAGCTCGCGCTGTCCTCGCCCGGAGAGTACCTCATCCTCGACCAACCCACCGGCCAGCGCACTCTTATCACGCTGCCGGACACCTCGACAGAGCCTGAATCATCTATTGGGCCGTCTGTCGTCGATACAATATCTATGTAGGTCTTATTGGGGCGGAGCAGTGATTCCTACTAATGACCGGCACTGAAAAAACCGCCGAGAAAGACCGATCAGGCAGAACAAGATGAATTGGAACCCGCTCTTCAAGATCGCGGTCGCTCAGACCCCGATCGGTAGGGTTCTTGGGCGCATACCGTTTGTGGAAAAGGGGTATGCGCGACATGCTTTAGGGCGCACAGATAACGGAGGCCTGTTTACAGGCGTTTACGACACCTACGCTGCCGCTCACCGGGACATTCCGCCATCACGCAATCAGGGTTGGGACAATGAGGAGTCCGCGAGCATCTGGCTCAATCACATTGACCGCATGCAGCCGACCGCTTATGCACCGTTCTTCTGGTTGTCGGCGCTACTGCGGGAAGGAACAACGATTATCGATTACGGCGGAAGCATCGGACTCAGCTATTACAGCTATGTTAAGCGTCGAAAACTTCCGTCGCGTGCTCGCTGGATCGTCGTTGAAGTACCGCACCTCGTGGCTGCCGGGGAGAAGATAGCGCGACGGGAGAATGCGACCCAGCTGGAGTTTGTTAACGATCTCAGTCGTACGCCGCCAGCAGACATCCTACTTTCCGCGGGATCTCTTCAATTTATAGACGACTCAGGTCGCGGCATTCTTGAGAAACCCCCGGCAGCTCCGGCACATATCCTCCTTAACAAGCTGCCGCTCACCGATGGACCGGCGTATTGGACTCTCCAGAACTTCGGCCCCGCTATTTCCCCGTACAGGATTTACAATGATCGAGACTTTCTCGGCCATTTCGAAAATGCCGGTTACGTCCTAAGGGACCGTTGGGCGGTCCCCGAGCTTTCCTGCGACGTGCCCTTTCATCCCGAGCGTTTTGTACGACACCTCTCGGGTTTGTATTTCGAGAAAGCCTGACGCCTCACGGGTGGCCCCTCCTTGCGCCATTCCTTCTTGCAAGGGGGCTTTATGACTTTCGCGTTCGCTACGCCCTTACCACCGCCGCCATCACTCTACGCATCTACCTGCTCTCTATTTAGTGTTGACCCGCACTCGCCCGTCCGTCTTGGCTTGATACAGGGCCGAGTCTGCCCGCGCCAGCAGGTGCTGGAATTCGGGCCGGTCCGGATGATCAAATCCACCCACGCCAAAGCTCGCGGTCGTTTGGACGTGCTGTCCCTCAAACGTGAACTCTTCGATGGTAAAGGTAGAACCCAACCGCTCGGCCAGACTCGAGATATGCCCAACCGGAACGTGCGTGACCACCAGAATGAACTCATCACCGCCCAGCCGCCCGCAAATATCCGATGTCCGCGTGTTTTTCTTCAGAATCCCCGCAAATCGCTTCAGCACCTCATCGCCTGCAAGGTGACCGTATCGGTCGTTCACCATCTTGAATTTGTTGAGATCGGCTAGAATCACCCAGAAAGGATATGCGTGGCGGATCGCTCCGCCCAGTTGCTTGGCCGCATATTCCTCAACGGCTCGGCGGTTAGGCAAGCCCGTAAGGAAGTCTTTCCGCGCGGCCGACTCCAGCAGTCTGTTCTTTTCCTCAATCTCGCGGTGCATCTCAATGATTCGGCGGCCCACACCGACCCGCGCCACCAACTCGATCGCATGAAAGGGTTTAGTTAGATAATCATCGGCGCCAGCCGCCAAACCTTCCACGACGCTCTCTTTCTCGACGTTGCTCGTAAGTAGAATTACGTACGTATATCCACTGGTCGATTCACTCCGGATCTTTCGGCACAGCTCCGGGCCGGATAAATCCGGCAACATCCAATCGGTGATAAGAATGTTCGGGCGAAATTCGGAGATCAACGCCAGAGCCTCATGCCCATCCTTGGCGAAGGCGACCTCATACGGTTGCCCTCGCAAGGCATGCTCCAGCAACTTGCGCGAGAATGGCGAATCATCCACGGCAAGAACACGTAGCTGGCCTGCGCCTTCCACGGCCGCGGCCGCCACTTCCGTCCTTTGTTTATTTTCGGCGCTCAATTAATTCCCAACATACGTGCGTTTTCAAACTGTGTCAGAACGCCGCTGAAAGGGACCTATATAATCGCCTATAGGAGTGCCGACAAACGAGGTATTAAAGGTGAGTTTCCGAACCAGTTAGCACAAGGTCGTCATATCCTGAAGAGGTAGTGTGTTTCCCATGGCGGAAGGGCGGGTGGCCCACCCTTGCGCCCTTGGTTCTTGCAAGGGTGGGGCTTTTGACTTTCGTCTTCGCGAGGGCGCGCGTAGCGCAGCCTAACTGACTTTTCCTGCGTTATGATGAAACCGAACTGAGGAGGAGGCGGCGTATGTGGCGACTAACGGTTGCGCTTCTGATACTTGGCAGCATCGTGGCGGCCAG
>JAOAPV010000066.1 GCA_025463055.1 Candidatus Acidiferrum typicum | reverse complement strand
TCTTTGCGAACAGTTTTGCAAAGTACGGCCCCATCGCTGCTGTGATGCCAAACACCAAAAAATTGATTGCCCCCGTAGCGCTGCCTTTTACCTCGTCGGGGTTGACCTCTTTGATGACGCTGTATGGAATCATCGCGGCGCCGGAAGCGACGCCGAAGATGAACATTCCGGCGATAAGTGGTATCAATGGCCGCTCTGGCACTGCGGCGGTTAGAGCGGTAAGCGCCATAATGGCGGCGCCTCCGATGATCACTGGTTTCCGGCGCCCGATTCGGTCGGATATCCAGCCCATCAACGGGCAGCCGACTACCCAGCCCATCGGTATCATCGAGGCGGTGACGACAGCACTTGCATGAGTAAAGTGCACGTCCTTTTCGAATATCGGAACCGCCCAGATCATGGCGCCGATGGTGGTGGGAGCGAAGAGCAGCCCGGCAACGATTCCACAAAGATAGGATTGCGGGTTTGAGAACACCACCTTGTAGGGCCGGAGCAATTCAGTAAAGCCACCTCCCGCTAGATCCGGGTTCAGCTGCTCCCGTGGCGTCGCGACATAAAGCAGGACCGCGTTGATCAGACAGAGCGCTCCCATGCCGAGCCAGAACACTCTCACATCCAAACCACGCTCGATCATGGGTGCAACAGCAAACTGTCCAGCCGCGCCACCGAGCATGCCAAGACACTGAGTCGCGCCGATCGCCGTTGCTAGGCGAGTCGGTGGAAATCCATGCGCTGCTAAGTAAACGCCGCCCGTAAACGCAAACGCAGATCCAACACCTTGGAGCAGGCGGCCCACATCAGCGGCCATTACTGAAGAAATGCTGAATAACAAACATCCAGCCCCGAGGATCGCGGCACCGGTCGCTACGGGCCGCTTCGCTCCCATGTGATCGAGAGCCGCTCCTGCGACCAGACTCGTAATCGAATAGGTGTAGTAATAAAGGACAAGGATCGAACCGACGCCCAGCGCTGTTGTGCGGAACGCTGCCGCAAGTTGCGGGATCATCACTGAAGGTGATGACCGCACCGCATATTCGAGAAAATAAAAGATAAGAGCGAAGAACCACGCGACGACAAATCCCCGGACTCGAGCGCGATCCTGTTCCTTCACAGGAACATTAGGGACGATCTCAGGTCCTCGAATCTCTGCATTCGAGTACTGGCGAGCTTTGCGATGCATTGTGCAGCTCCTGATTCTTGTGATCGCTGGGCGAAAGCCTCGCGAGATCGGAAACGGCGAACTCAGAAGATTGGCATGTGCACGGAGACTTCAATGCTTTGTGGTGTTGGGTTTTTCGACGAATTGATCGCATTTCGTCTCCGGAGAGACTTGCTGGAAAATGATCTGCTGGGCCACTATTCAAGTCGCCCAAACGAATCATTTGAACTTAAACCGAAGGGTTAGGTTGTCCCTGCGACTTTCATGAAACCCGAATTGCATCGAGAGATATTGCACTTGCGCACGTTGCAGCACAGCACCAGCAATCACAGATCCTCAGCAGTGCGCCAACTTCAGATCTTTTCTTCAAACGAAATCGCCAGATATTCAATCTTGCGGGACAGAGAAAGAAATGTCTCACACTGCCCTTCCGAACAGTAGGTTTGAGTCGTCCTTTCTAGACGTTCGAAAGATTCTTCGAATTTGTCCATTTCTTCCTCCGGCGCTTTTCCCTCGAGTCGGTTTGCGATTCCATCGAGCATCCCAGCTAGTTGATCGTCGAATTCCTGTTGTGCCACCTGTACGGCTTCTGGCAGTTCAAACCCAGGGAGTGGTAGACGATACTTCAGCAACGCAAGGCGCGTTACAAAAAGTGCTCGCAGTTGCGGTTGACTCTGCCGGATGCGACTGCGGAGTGCGAGATCCTGCTGCCGCGAGGGCCCGAATTCGAATAAGACTCCATCGGCGAGTGCTCTCACCTTATCGAATCCGTTGTTGATCGTCTCGCGAAGTGAATAGCTGTGCCACGTCTTCTCCCTTCCGGGAATCGGTTCCCTGGCACTCTGAGCCAGTAGTCGCAGATTGGAAACAAACATTCGCTTCATTTCTGCCCCGGCGGAAGCGCCCCAGAGTTGGTCAAAGACAAGCCACATCATGAAAAGTCCCACCAGAATGCCAACGACGCGGTCCCTTGCTATCGAGAGCGATGTTTGCATCGCGAACTCTTGCAGGTTGATTAGGTAGAAAGCCAGAGCGAGTTGCAATCCGAAGTACGACAACCGCGGACTCGATGTCATGAACCACGAAGCCAGGCCGGTGACGAGTATGAAAAGAACGGTGAACCCAGCAATCGTATCGAAATAGGGCAGAATGAATACTTGCGAGCCCATACCGATAACAAATCCACCCACCACGGCCCCCGCGAGACGCAGGATCTGCTTTTGTCGTGATGCACCGATTGATGAGAGCGCCGTCAGCAGGCACGTGGTCACCGCCGTGCTGATGCCGGGCCAGTCGACTGCATTGTAGAGGATGTAACATGCACTCGCTGCGAAGCAGCCTTTGAGCGCGAACTGAAGGTGCTCGGGGTTAACGAACGCGTCGGCGGCGACAAGTTTCGGCCGCGACATCTCGTCTGAACCCGCCAAGTACTCATCTGTTGATCGAGAACCCGCAAATGCTTGAGGGATGAGAGAAACAGTATTCTGCATCTCGCGCAGGACTGGAACGCGAGGCGTGGGTTTGTCATCGGGACTGAACCGAATCGAAGTTGGAATATGCCGGTTCACAAGATCGGCGCGAATGATTGCGACGGTCGCGGCCAGTTTTCGCAATTGCTTCTGATCGATCTCGGAAGGTTCGAACCTGAGCTGCGTCAGTGTCGCTGCAATGTCCACAAGCCTTCCAACAAGGGCTACAACAACACTCATCTGTGCCTTGTACTGGGGCGAATAATCAGAGCGCCGCAAGGCAAGCCGCAAAGTTGATGTCCCAAGCGCGCCCAGCCTAATGACCTTCTCGCTAGTCGCGTTATCTACGGGGCGGCCCTCTGCGTAGCAACCTAACAAACTCTCGACTGCCCCTAACTGTTTGCCGACGGGCAGAACGATATCGTCTCCTGGCCTCCTATTCGCAAACGCCAGCTCTGCGGCTGCCGTAACAACAACTCCTATTGACGCAGCCAACAAAACCCAAAGCGTATCCTCCACATTGGTTTCGGCTGATACGTGGCGGTCCCACAAGGGGACTCCGACCGCGATCATAATGACGAATGTAGAAGCCGCAGCGTAATTGGTTATGACGCTGAGCGCATAAAATGCGAGGAGGAACGAACCAATGATCCAGAGAAAATGCAGGACTGGAACGCTGACAAAAAACCGCGCTCCAATCAACATATAGGCTGCGCCCAGGCCGGTAGAAAGGAATATCGTTCCTGCTGATTGCAGAGTGGTTCGAGGACTCTCGCGGGAAATGAGAAGTGCAAAAACCGCACCCTGGAACGCATAGGGAATACGAAACGTCATGCAGATGATCATGACGATAGTCGCGGCCAGTGTCATACGCGCGACCAATGCTGCTCTTCCGGGATACGGAGCTAATTCCTCTTTCAGAAACTCCCGGAACCAGGCCAGCGGACTGGGCAATTCATATAGGCTTTGAGCGGCAGTGGCCATCCTTAATTTCCACGAATCGTCACAACGGCTGACTCGCCGATTCGAAATAGATCAGGAGTGGGGTTTTGCACTCGGACACGAACAGGGTATCGCGATGCCAAATGCACCCAGTTCAGCGTTCGCTGGATGTTGGGAAGGCCGGATTCCAAACGGCCAAACACATCGGGATCCGGCGTGACGCCGAATCCGATGCTATCCACGACGCCCGAAAAGCGCACGTTCGGTCTAGATAGCACATAGACATCCGCCTGCATTCCGGGCGCGATTCGTTTGAGTTGGCCTTCACGGAAGTTAGCAACAGCCCACCAGATACGCGCGTCGATGAGAGTAAACAATTGCTGGCCGACGTGGGCATAGGCGCCTTCTGAGATCGTGAGATTGGTCACAAGCGCATCAAATGGCGCATAGACGCGGCAGTTATCCAGGTTGTAGCGGGCATTTTTCACAGCTGCTGCTTTTGCTCCACGTTGGTTGATCAGTGGCTCGAGCGTCGTGACCGCGTGCCTGGCTTGTTGGTGTTGCGCTTGAGATGAGTTCAACTGTGCTTGCGAAAGCTGCAGTCGCGATTGTGCCTGCCGCAGAGCTTCGGCTTGCGCAATTTCCGAACTTCTTGCTCTGTCCACCTGGTCTACTGTCACAAACTGTTTCGCCAGCAGCGGCTCAATGCGATGTAGATTGTTGTTCGCATAACTCCATTCGGCCCGCGCCCGGCTCACACCCCGCTCTGCGTTTGCCACTTCGGCATTAGCACTATGGATATTCGCTTGCGAAACGGAAACGGCGCTCACCAATGCTGCTATCCGTCGCTGCTCGTCTGCGATCTGTCCTTCGAGGGCGGCCTGCTCGGAAAGCGCTGTTTCGAGTGCATACCGAAACGGGCGCTCATCGAATTCGTAAAGCAGTTCACCTTTCTTCACAAACTGGTTATCGCGCACATGCAGGTCTATGAGCCGACCGTCTACTTGTGGTGCTATCCCGATGAAGTTCGCCAGTATTTCCGAATCGTCAGTTCGCGGATACCGGTTCGTGTGGTAAAGCGCCACCAATCCCAGCGCGACTGCGGCTATTGCTAAGCCAATACTGATTCGGCGGCTGAGCACTTTCTGCGGCTTCGTAGTCATGTCAATATTCATAGTCCCTCGCCAAGCGCGCTAGTGAAAGAAGATCAGCCAAAGCGCGAACGTGAGAATTGCCGTGAGGCTGGAATAAGCCAACACGGGTAAATCAAGATTCATGTGGAAACGCAGCAGCGCCAATCGGACGATCGCAGTGAGGAGAATGGCCGCCGTTAAGCACACTAGCCAGGCGGGAAAAAACGAGCCCAGGATGTCCAAAGCGGGAGCGCGTCCGCAGCCGACAAGCAATAAAGAGGCAAGTGCAAACGGACGGAACACAAATCGGCAGTTCCCACTTGCCCTCATGGTCCGGGCCTCGCTTTCTTGGGTTGAATCGAATCTCCAGTTCGGAATGCCAGATCTGCGAATGCGGAGAGCACTTGAGTACGCGCCAGCACATCAGCCGAGCGCGCTTGCGCGAGAGTACGTTGGGCGGCAGTCACATCCAAGAAGCTGCGGACACCATAGTTATATGATTCCAGAGCAGCGGCGTAGGACTGGCTGGCGGCTTCCAAGAGGGCGACGGCTGCCTGGCGCTGGCGGAAGGCAGTGTTCAAATTCGAGTAAGCTGTCCAAACTTCGTCTTCAATCTGGTTGCTGATGGCTTTCGCTTGCGCTTCTGCCGCGTGGACGTTAGCCTGCGCCTCTGCCAGCCTATTTTTTCTCGCGCCCCCATCAAAGATCGTCCACTGGAGATTGAAACTCAATCCGCCGTATAAACCTGCCGTGTCCGTCGAGGGATTTTGCTGCTGTACCCCGTATAGTGCTTCCGCGGTCGGCCTGGCTCTGAGACTTAGGGTAGGGTAGTACGCCGCGCGGGCTTCCTCGACTCTTGCATTTGCGGATCTTATTGCGGCCACTTGCTGCAAAAGATCGGGGCGCTTCTCGAGTGCCCGAGTGATCGCCTTTTCGGCCGAATCACTGATTGACTGTGGGATTGGCACCTGACTCAGCGGTAAGGGGTGAATCACTGCAGTTGCGGAGGTGCCCAGCGCCGTTGCCAGATCTCCTCGCGCGATCTCCTCAGCTCCTAGAACAGCTTGCAGATCGTATTCCGCCTGCGCCGTGGCACTCCGCGCTTCCAGTTCGTCCGGCAACGTTGCTAAGCCATGTGCCAGGCGATCTTCCGCCGCTTGTTGTACCGTTTGCGCATTGGACAGGCTCGCTCTCGCGGCCTCTTCTTGTCCCATGAATCGCAACAAGCGGTAATAGGCTTGCTCTACTTGGAAAATTACGTTGCGATGTGTGTCGTTAAATGCAAAGTTGGCTGCCAGAACCTGAGCTCTCGCAGCGTCGATTCGGCCAGCCCTGGCTCCGAAGTCAAAAATCCTGTAGTTGAGGTCCATCGCTACCTGAAATTCCTGGATGGTCTGCCTGATGAACTGGCTCCCAAACAGGATCGACCCGCGCTCGGTCCGAGACAGAGCAGCAGCTGCCAATGTCGGATACAACTCGCTCCGCGCGACGCCCAACGCCGCCGCTTGAGCGCGGGCACGCTCCCAGGCGACACGCGTCGCGGGATTGTTCGATTCAGCCAGATCGACCAGCTCCGCCAATGAATAAAACTTGATCGGGTCAACGTTGAATCTGGAATCACGGAAATTTTTCGCTTCTGCTACAACATTCCGTTCCTCAGTTCCGTGCCACGGTTGATCAGGCGACATCGGCGCATTCTGAGCGAGAGAATGGCTCACATACAGTAGAGGAACCAACAAGATTGCTCTACGCACCAGAGCTACCCCTCTCTCACAAGACGAGCCCTCGTCTGACCTCGGTCTTACGTGATCCGATCACCTGCGGTGCCGTCCTGTCTCACCGTGGACATATGAGAAGTGGACTGAGCCGTTACAAATGATTCCGTCAGGACAGGGATACAAAGAACCCCAGATTCGAGGCATGGTGGCGTCTCAAAGGCAAATCTAAGATGTGTGAAGAGGAAAGCTCTCTCACTGTTGCCTTACGGAGTCTTTCGATTCAGGTCAGGAAGTGCTGCTGGTAGTCGGGTCAAAACTCGTGCCAATTACTCCTACTACTTTATAGACTGTATTTATAGACTGTGTCCGCAGATCCGGATTCTCCGGCCATGGTCGTGAGCAGAAAATGCGGAGAACACCAGCGCTCTTCGGTGCGTTTAGACGGGCAGAACCTGTTCGATGCTTCTACGGCATTTAACGGCAAGATGAAGAGTTCTCAATCAATAGTAGGCAATTTTGAGACAGCTCCCGCATCAGCATTGTTTCGAGAAAGCGAATGTTTATGCGGGCAAAGACGCTCGACCACCTGGTGCATTTCAATGTGGGCCTACCCCAAGAGCGGCTCAAACTTTCTAAGCCATTGAAAGATTGGTCGGCCCTAGAGGACGATTTCCGAACTTTTCTGGCGTCTTGACCACCGAATGGACATATTTTAGCCATCAATTCTCGCCCGCTTTTATCCCGAGACAATCAGTCAGTCTTCATTTCCCGGAGACTTGCTGACAATCGAAACGCCCTGTATTGTTCTCCCCAAACTTTACAGACTCGATGTCATAAGACTGTACCGCGGACGGGCTCTCGTGCGAAAACGAATAGATACACTCGACGCTACTCCCACCAAAGGGATTTTTCATCCGATGATCGCGGATTACGACCTGAACAGGTCTATCTGCGAGCTAGTCGATAACGCACTTGACGTTTGGGTCAAAAACAAGAGAACGAAAGTAATCGTCATCGACATCGATCTTGACACTCGCCAACAAACTATTGTTGTTCAAGATAATGCAGGAGGTCTTGCCAGAAATGATTTGCGGTTCATCGTCAGTCCAGGCGAAAGCGGTACAAGTCCAGCAGATGAAACCATAGGTATTTTCGGAGTCGGGAGCAAACGGGCAGTTGTAGCTTTGGCTCAAGAGGTGCGAATCACCACTCGCTTCCACGGGGAAGTAACGCATCAAATTGCATTTAATGACGAATGGATCAACGATCCTTCCTGGGATTTGGACGTATTCGAAACGAACTCTATTCCGGAGGGCAAGACCGTCGTGGAACTGTTCAAGCTTCGCGAAGAGATCACAAAGACATCTGTCGAGAACTTGAAGGATCATCTCCAAACAACTTACGGCAAATTTTTAATTAACAAGAACGTGAAGTTGAAGTTAAACGCGTAGTTATTAACAGCTAGCTTTTTTGAGAATTGGGCGTTTCCGCCTCGCTATGAACCTCGCAGATATATTGGGCAGCTTCAAAGTCAGCACGGGGCAATTAGAGTGGAGGCCATTGCGGGTCTTAGCAAGGAATCAAGCCCTGCAACCGGCGAATACGGAGTGTACTTTTATTGTAACGATAGGCTTGTCGCGCGTGCTCTCAAGACTTTCGAGGTTGGCTTTACGAAGGGGTTTGCTGGCGTACCACACCCTAAAGTATCTCTTACTCGCGTGATTGTATCGTTGAATGGCGACTCTAGGGATATGCCTTGGAACAGCAGTAAATCAGATATCAGTACAAAGCATCACATCTTTACTTCGTTGCATGATTGGCTACTTCAAGTGGTCAAGTATTATGCGAGTCTCTCTCGCAATTGGATGGGGGAGTGGCCTGAAAAGGTCTTCGAATATCCAAAAGGAAACATCATAGATGTTCGCGTGGACGATTTCCCTGCAGTGAAAAAGACTTACCTTCCACCGCTTCCGAAATCGAGGATAAAGTTCAGCGACGTTGTCACTCAAATTAATAAAGTCACTTCTAAAAAGAAGCCCTGGACGAGAGGTTTATACGAGGGCGTTATCGCTGCCGAGCTGATCGGAAAGCTGCAACGGCTCGAACAAAAGAATCGAATCGCGCTTATCGTACTGGACAGTACTTTGGAAATTGGGTTTAAGGAATACTTAGTACATGAATCGGGAGAAGGATACGGCGAAAAAAGGTTAGTCGAAATCTTCAACAACCGAATGATGGTTCATTCCGAGATCAAGAAACACACGAAGAAGAAGATCAGCAAAGAGACTTGGGCCAAGGTTGAATACTATTATTTTCTGAGGAATAAGCTTGTTCACGAGAAAGCTACAGTGAGCATTAGTGATGACCAAGTCGACTCTTACCTGGAAGTTGTTGAATTGATTTTGCAGAGACTTTTCAAAATCAGGTTCGCTCCTAAATGAGCTGGGGGTCAAGTATGCTCTGCGGCCTGGGCCTGGGGTTTTGATCTAAAACTAATTGAGTATTTGTTGATAGTCATGTCACTGAGCTTTATCCCTAGTGGCTGGATAACCCTCCTGACAATATCGCGAGACCCCGGATCCATTCGAGACCCGAGATATACGTGGGTTACACACGATGGGTCTGTATAGGAAGCTCGTCCCGGGGCCGCAAACATGCGCCATTCGCGTTCATAAAGCCACCGATAATTCTTTGTTGAAAGCACTCTTTTGGCTAACAACTCAGGGTGCCTACGCGAATGGTCAATCGTTGGCACCTTTTCGTTATAGAACATCCGCACAAAAGTCAGATCGTCCCCTAGATTCTTCATCAAGCGTGACAGGCTATAAGCTACGCAGATACCTTTGAACTGACCAGCGTAGTGAGCCCACATCAGCTCGTGGTCATAGACTTCGCTGAAAGAACATACCCCGATATTAGCCTTGGTGTTTGTTATCGCTTCCCGGATTTCGCGATACTTCTTGTCTTTTCTTAGGAGCTGCCCAGAAGCAAAAAGACCCTCCATTGGATCGTTCAGTTGCTGGTAGGGCGAACAGTGCAGATACCCTTCCCTTATCGCTTGAAGCTCTCGATCTAGATTTTCGAACGAACGGTAACGATAGAGTCGAGAAGGCTGTACATATGAAATGATTTCTGCCATCGAGTAAAAGACCGTCCTCTCAGATGTAGCCAGTAGCCGGTTGGTAGGGTACTGGCAATTCGGCCTTCAGTCACCATCTGTTTATCCAATGAAATTTGTTGCTGGACGATAACAGGAAAATACGCGAAGATTACCGGCCATTCCATTCCTTACGCAATTGAAAGATGCGAGATCGTCATGACTAAACCTGGCACAGCGTTTGAACCAATAGATTCAATTGATGGCTTCGATCCCTTAGCAGCGGATTCAGAAGCGGCCTCGATGACTGCGGTTCTAGAGGATGCAAGCAAGCGGATCGTTCACAATATTTTGAAAAGCTATACAGGCTACTTCGACATATTTTCAGAACTGATTCAAAACGCACTTGATGCTGTCGAAACCCGACAACGTCGTGAGCGTGCCGGATACCAGCCAAAAATCTGGATCACCGTTGATATTCCTTCAAGAATGCTGCGCGTTGTTGATAACGGTGTAGGTAT
>JAOAPV010000004.1 GCA_025463055.1 Candidatus Acidiferrum typicum | reverse complement strand
GGCTCCACCGCCTATTCCCTCTCCGCCGGCGGCCCCATCGTGCATCCCGGCGTAGAATCCTGGATCATCACCCCCATCTGCCCGCACACTTTGTCTGACCGCCCCGTCGTAGTACGTGATTCCAGCCTCATTGAGGTGCATCTCTCCGGCGACACCGAATCCGTCTTCCTCACCCTCGACGGACAAACCGGAATTCCCATGCAAGCCGCCGACGTCGTGCGCATGCGCCGCGCCAGCGACCGCCTGCGTCTGATCCAGCCCGCGCAGAAATCCTATTTCGAAATTTTGCGAAGCAAACTGAAGTGGGGAGAAGCGTAGAAAACCTACGCACGCAAGCAGAAAACCTAAAGCAGTTGTGTCCGAAGCAGATCCCGTTGCGTTTCCCGCCGCCGAATCGTATGAAACCGCGTTCCATTCACCAACACTTCCGCGGGCCGGCAGCGCGCATTGTAATTCGAAGTTTGCGACATCCCGTACGCCCCCGCGGTCCAAATCGCCAACACATCCCCCGCTTTGACTTCTCCCAGCGGCCAATCACGCAAAAAACAATCGCCCGTCTCGCACACTGGTCCAACTACGTCGACTCGCTTCGAATTCTGCGATTCTTTCCCCCGCGCAATCCGCGTAATCGGATGAATCGCGCCATAAAGTGCCGGCCGCATCAAGTCATTCATCCCCGAATCCACCACCACGAAACTCTTCCCCCGATTTTCCTTCACATACAAAACTCGCGTCAGCAGCACCCCAGCCGGTCCGATAATCGTCCGCCCCGGCTCCAGCAAAAGATGCAGCCGCAAAGGACGAATCGCTTTCGCGACCATGCGCGCATACTCTTTCCGCGCCGGAATTCTCTCATTCGTGTAGCGAACGCCAAGCCCGCCCCCGAAATCCAGATAATCAAGCTGAATCCCAGCTCCCCGCAGCTCACTCACATACCCCGCTAATCGCCGCAGCGCCCGCTGAAACGGATCGAGCGCCACGATTTGCGACCCGATGTGCACGCTGATTCCCCGCCATTGAATATCCCGCGAATCGCGATGCGCCAAATAAAGCCGTCGCGCCTCCTCCCAATCCAAACCAAATTTATGTTCGTAGCGTCCAGTCGAAATATGCGGATGCCCGCCAGCCTGCACGTCCGGATTCACGCGAATCGAAACCGCAGGCGCCACCGCACCGCGCCGCCGCTCGCGCGCGACTTCTTCCAGCAACGCCGCAAGCTCCGCCTCAGACTCAATATTGAAAAGGAGGATGCCACGCGTGCTGCCGCGTCCCGGAGAGCGATAACGAAGCGCCTCTCGCATTTCCTCGCGCGTCTTCCCCACACCAGAAAACACAATGCGCTTGCCCGGCACGCCAATCCGCCCCAAATGCTGCAACTCCCCGCCGGAAACAATGTCGAAGCCGCTGCCCAGTCCGGCGAGATATTTCAAAATCGCCAGGTTGCCGTTCGATTTCACGGCAAAACACAGCGTATGCGGCAACGCGCCAAGCCCCCCGTCAAGCTCCCTGTAAGCATCCCCAATCGCCGCCTGGCTGTACACGTATGCAGGCGTTCCCACGGTGTCTGCGATGTCGCAAAGTGAAATTTGTTCGCAACATACCTGGAGCGCCGCGTAGGGGCGCAGCACTGCTGCGCCCCTGTCAAGCTTGCTGTCAACTAATTTGCCAGCTGATTTTTTCCAGGAAAAATACGGGGTAAACGTAGCCGGGTCAACGAAGGCAGGCTTCTTGGACTTCTGCGTCTTCCCCCCGCTCATCGCACCTTCAAAACAACCAACGTGCGATCATCCGCGAGTGGAGCGCTATCCGCGAAGTAATCCACGTCACGCAGAACAATGTCCGCTAATTCCGCGGCCGTCACTTCGTGTTTGTCTTCAATGAGTTTACGCAAGCGCGCGGTCCCAAAGAACAGCCCGTCGCTGTTCGTCGTTTCCGCAATCCCGTCCGAATGGAACACCAGTATATCCCCGGGCTCCAGTGTGACGCTCCACTCGTCGTAGCTGACATCCTCATAGATTCCGAGCGGGAAACCCGTCAACTCAATCTTTCCGCAGCGCCCATCCTTATAAAGCAGCGGCTGCGATTGCCCCGCATTCGCCACCCGCAATTTGCTCCGCCCCTTTTGCCAAGTAGCGAAGCACGCCGTCATAAATCGCCCTTCAATTCGGCGCTCCCCCACAAGCTGATTCATCTGCTTCAGCATTTCCGCGGGTTGCAGCTTCTGCGGCGCAAGGCTGCGCATAATGCCGATGGAAACCGCGCCATACAATGCCGCCGCTGTCCCCTTGCCGCTCACGTCGCCAAGCGCGATCCCCAGTTGCTGCGGTCCGTACCGCAAGAATTCATACAAATCGCCGCATACTTCACGCGCGGAAAGATATCGCGCGGCCAGGTCCACACCATAATCCTCGGTGGGCACAGGGCGCAGCAATGCGCCCTGAATACGTTTCGCCGCCTGCAAGTCCCGCTCCAGCCGTGCCTCGTCCCGAGCCACCTGCTCGTACAAACGCGCGTTCTCCAGCGACACAGCAAGATTCCCCGCCAAAATCGAAAGCGTCTGTACGTGATCGTCCGTAAAGTAATTCGGCTGCGGGCTCTCCAGGTCCAGCACGCCAATCACTTTGCCCTTATGAATCATCGGAATCGCCAACTCGGAACGCGTCTCCGGATTCACCATCAGGTAGCGCGGATCAACGGTCACGTCTGGCACAATCACGGGTTGCTTGAGCGTAGCCGCGGCGCCCACGATACCCTCGGTTGCCGCCACGCGCAGTTTCCCTTGCACCCGCTGCCCATGTTTCACGTCCACGCGGTGACGAAAAACTTTTTGCTCCTCGTCGTAAAGCATGATGCTCAAAATCTGATAATCGATTACGCGCTTCGTCTGCTCCGCCGCACGTCGGAGAAGTTCTTCTACATCGAGAATCGATCCGGTTTCGCGGCTCACCTCGTTCAAAAGCAGCAGCGTCTCCGCCTGCGCGCTGACCTTCTCGAACAACCGCGCGTTTTCCACCGCAATCGCGAGCCGGCTCGCCAGCAACGTCAAAATCTTCTGCTGCTCGCCCGTGAAATAATCCGGATGTCGGCTTTGAATATCCAGCACGCCAACGCAGCGGTTGCGCAGCATCAGCGGCACAGCCAGTTCTGACCGCACATTCTCGATAGCGTTGATGTAACGGGAATCCGTAAGCGTATCCGCCACTCGTACGGGATGGCCCGTCGCCGCCGCCGTCCCGGTAATTCCCTGCCCAACCGGAATCCGCAAATTTTCCGCCAGCTCGCGCGGATAACCGATAGAGAATCGAAATTTCAGGTAAGATCCGTCGCCCTCAAACATCAGCACGCCGAAAATCTCGTAATCGATGTGCCGCTTGATCAGCGCCGCCGTGCGCGCCAACACTTCATCCAGATCGAGCGAAGCGTTCACCTCTTCGCCGATTTCCGTCAGCGTGGCCAGCACTTCGGCGGACACCTCGAAAGCCGGCGACGAGGCCAGGGTCGTATGTTCGTCAGTTGGATTCATGCGGGTATCGACATTATAACAGTAGCGCGGCGCAACTCGGACTAGCTGTAATTCCTTTTTATTTTTTCACTTTCGTTCCAAGAGTCAGGACACCTACATCGCAGAGATTGCGGTAACGCTCTGCATAATCCAGCCCGTATCCCACCACGAACTCATTGGGAATTGTAAAGCCCACGTAATCTGCGCGGACTTTGGCGAGACGCCGCTCGGGTTTATCCAGCAACACGGCCACACGAATGCGCCGCGGCTTGCGCTGCTCGAATACGCGCAGCAAATATTGCAGCGTCATCCCTGTATCGAGAATATCCTCTACCACGATAACGGTCTTTCCCTCGATGCTCGAGTCCAAGTCCCGCGTAAGCTTTACTTCGCCCGATGTCTCCGTCCGATTTCCATAACTCGAGACGGCAATGAAATCGAGCGAAATGTCTCCGCTGATCTGTCTCGCCAAATCCGTAAGAAAAAACACCGAGCCTTTCAAGACTGCCACCAGGTGCAGAGCTTCCGTGGGAAAATCGCGCCGGATCTCCTGCGCCATTTGGCCAACTCGTCGTTGAATGTCCTCGCACGAGATCAGCGTGCGAACGCTTTCCTGCGTTTTGCTTTTAGACTTAGGTTTGTAGCGCGTAGATTTCGCCATAATATTTTCGAATGACCGGCACTCTAGCGCAGCCCGCAGCATTCGGCAAGACAACTAACACACATCGCCACGCAACAAAGCCCTCTTGGAGTGCGGCAGTCTTGCTGCCGCTTTCACGGCGTTAGCCGTCCCCAGGCTCTCACGATAAGCAACACGAAGTCTGCTTATAAGCTCTTAATCGTCCCTATCGTCTGGCCTGAGCCAACATGCATAATGAGTGTGAACGATAGGAAAAACAGAGAAGCGCAAAGTCGCGAGTTTGAGTCTAATCAGAAGGTCCTTTCCCGAGGTACGCACAATGAACAGAAAATGGTTCAAGGCAGCGGCTTTGCTTTGCGTCACTTTCGCCACCGTCGGTTCACTCCGCCGTGCCGAGGCCGATCCCGCCGACGAAATGAAGCGTCTCGCCGCGCTGATGGACTGGAAACCCGGAACCATCGTCGCCGATATCGGCGCTGGCGACGGCCGATACGCCTTTGCCGCGGCACAAATAGTCGGTCCCGCGGGAAAAGTCTTCGCCACCGAAATCGACCAGGAAAAACTTGCCAAACTGCGCTCCGAGGTCACAAAGCGCCAACTGAATAACGTGATCGTCCTCGAGAGCAAAGAAGCGGACACCAATCTTCCACGCGAATGCTGCGACGCAATCTTCTTGCGACGCGTTTACCATCATCTGACCAACCCCGCTGAATTCGACGCGGCCCTCGCACGCTCTCTGAAGCCCGGCGGCCGTCTCGCCATCATCGAGTTTCCACCCCGTTCCGGACTCGACCCCGTCGAAGGAGTGCCCGCAAATCGTGGCGGGCACGGGATACCTCAAAAAATCGCCATCGAAGAGCTCACCGCGGCAGGATTCCAAATCGCAAAAACCGTGAATGACTGGCCAAATAGCGATTATCTCGTTATCTTCGATCGGAAATGAAAGATACCCTGCCAGCCCCACTACAGCGTTCACTGTATTCTTGTCGCCTCTCTCCCCTAAGTACCATTAGCGCTCGGTAGCAGACGCGAATCGGAATCCGCCGTCCCCGCGGACCTGTTGCGTTGTGCCTAACGTATGCACTCAGGGGAGGTTTTCTGACACGCGTTCTTATCGTGGACGATCACGAACTCGTTCGTCGTAGTGTGCGCTCGCTCCTCGTGGCTCGCTCGGATTTCGAAGTGTGCGGAGAAGCCGTGGATGGCCGAGACGGCGTGGACAAAACCAGGCAGCTCAAGCCCGACGTCGTCGTAATGGACATCGGTATGCCCAACCTGAACGGTTTCGATGCCACACGCTTGATCCGCAATGCTTTTCCGGAAATCGGCGTTTTGATTTTAAGCCAGGACGAATCGTCGGAAACCGTCAGGGAGGCGTTTCGCGCTGGCGCCTTAGGCTATGTAGCAAAATCAAACATTAGAGAGCAACTCCAGAATGCAGTCAAAGCCGTAAGCTACGGAAAAGAATTCGTCACGGAAGGATCGCATTCCGGAAACCACAAAATGGACGTAAACCAAATCGCGCAGGCCGAGCAGGCCCAGGCAAGACTCGCGGCTATCGTCGAATCCTCCGACGATGCCATCATTTCCAAAGACCTCAACGGGACTATTAACAGTTGGAACGCTACTGCGGAACGTATCTTCGGCTATTCCGCGCAGGAAGCCATCGGGCAGCCGATCACCATCATCATTCCTCCGGAGTTGCGAGACGAAGAAGCGCAGATTACTAAGCGCCTCAGGAGTGGAGAACGCATCGACCACTTCGAAACTGTCAGGATCGCGAAAAGCGGAAAACGCCTCAACATCTCCTTGACCGTTTCGCCCATCAAGGATTTACAGGGCCGCGTGATCGGCGCCTCTAAAATTGCTCGCGATGTCACCAACAGCAAGGTTACCGAAAAGGAGCTACGTGAAAAGCAGGATCTCCTCCGTGCGGCCTTCGCGCAGACGTATTCATTCTTGGCGATTCTTTCCAACGACGGGACGGTTGTTGAGGCTAACCGCGCCGCGCTGGAAGGCACGGGATTCAGCCGCAGCGAGGTTATCGGCAGGAAACTGTGGGACGTCTGGTGGAGCCCTCTGCCAGAGGAACAAGCGATTGCAAAAACCAGCGTAGCCACCGTTGCCAAAGGCTTGGCTGTTCGCGAGGAATGCGAGTATGCCCTGCGCGACGGCACCATCCGTTTCGCGGACCGCACGCTGAACCCCGTGCAAAGCGAAAATGGCGAAGTGGTGATGATTGTCTGCTCAGGCTTAGACATCACCGAGCACCGCCAGCTTCGCAGCATGCTCGAAGAGCGCGTCCGCGAGCGCACCCGGGAACTTGAGGCGAAAAACCTCGAGCTCGTTACACAAGCGGACGTTGTGCGCGAGCTCTCCGCACGACTCTTGCAGATCCAGGATGAAGAGCGCCGGCGCATTGCCCGCGAGCTGCACGACAGCGTGGGACAGATGCTCGCCGCCGTCAGCATGAACATGGCGCATGTGCACCACGAAGCGGCCGCGCTCGGTCCCGACGCTCGTAAGGCGCTCGAAGACAATGCCGAGCTTCTCGAGCAACTTTCCAGCGAGATTCGAACGATTTCGCACCTGCTCCATCCCCCGCTGCTGGACGAAGTGGGCCTGCAATCGGCGCTGCAGTGGTATATCGATGGCTTCAGCGAACGCAGCAAAATCCAAGTGGATCTGGAGCTGCCCGATGATTTCGGGCGCCTCCCGCGCAACCTGGAAATTACTTTGTTCCGCGTAGTACAGGAATGCCTCACCAATATTCATCGTCATTCCGGGAGCAGCACAGCGGTAATTCGCGTTGCGCGTTCGCAAAACGAAGTGCGGCTCGAAGTTCGCGACGCGGGCAAAGGTATCCCCGCCGAGGCGCAAACGAGCCTATCGTCGGGAAGGCTCAGCGGGGTGGGCTTGCGCGGAATGCATGAGCGCCTGCGGCAAATGGGCGGTCAGCTCGACGTGCAATCAAACGGCAAAGGCACACTCGTCCTGGCAACGCTGCCGATTGAAGTCGTAGCCCCAAGGCAAGCGACCGCCTGAGCGTCAACGATCGCGACCAGCGGCGCCTAGACTAGCAAGCTATTCTAAACGCTTACGGTAGCGCAGCGCTCCCTGTAGCACAGGGCGGAGTCCGCGGCCTGGTCCGGGCAGCAGCCGGACAGCCCTGCGGCTTTTTCCCGAGCACGCGATTCGAACGGCGTTCCAGATCAGCGCAGCTTGTTTCCCCCACAACTGTAAGAGTATGCTTCGAGCGCACGAGCGATAACCAATAGCGCGCTTGCAATAACAAATAGGAGAACGCCATGAAGCTCACAGGATCGCTCATTTTGCTGGCCCTGGTGGCCGCAGTCGCGGCATACGCGCAGGAAGGATCCGCGCCGGTGGCAAATCCGGTGAGCGCCACCGTGAAAACTCAATTGACGCGCTTCAGCAAGAATATGGTGGCGGCCGCGGAGTCCATGCCCGCTGACAAATATGGATTCAAGCCGACTCCCGAAATGAATTCGTTCGGGCACCTGGTGATGCACATCGTGCAATCCAATAACTTGCTGTGCTCGAAAATTTCGGGAACCACAGCTCCGGATTCCAAGCTGGCCGATACGGACGGAAAAGATAAGCTGGTCGCGGGGCTAAAGGCGTCGTTCGAATTTTGCAGCAGCGCGCTCGCTAATGTGGATGACTCGAAATTGGGAGAATCGCTGGTGCTGTTCGGGAATCGGCCAGCATCGCGTGCCGCCGCCCTGATCGGCCTAAGCGACGGCTGGAATGACCATTACGGAGCCGAAGCGATTTACCTCCGGCTCAACGGAATTTTGCCGCCCACCGCGCAACCCGCACCAAAATAAATATCGGTCAGAAATAACAATCCTTCTCTGGTCCGCTTTTTTCTTCCGCGCGTTCGGCGCGCTCGGGGTTTTCTTCTGTGCTCGCAAACTGCGCGCTAGTCCTCTTTTTTCGCGACGCTACGGCTTCATTGACAAGAGGCGCTGGCGCGCGTAATCGCACCACGGACTGCCGGGATCGAGTTCGACATAGCTCTGCCAATGCTCGCGGGCTTCCGCGCGCGCGGAAAGTTTTTCGCAAACAAACGCAAGGTTGTAATGTGCGTCCGCGTATTTCGAATCGAGGCGCACCGCTAAACGCAAATGTTGGCGCGCCGACTCCAACTGCCCCATCTCTTCCAGAACGCTGCCGAGATTAAATTGCGCAACAGCGTTCCCTTCTTCCACCGCAATGGCGTGGCGGAAACAGTCCGCGGCCTTTTCCAAATCGCCGCCGTCATAGGAAAGCATTCCCAAATTTATCAGCGCGTCGACGTGATGTGGATTTCCGGACAATACGCGTTCGTACGCATCTATCGCTTCCTTGCGCGAACTCGGATCCGCTTCATATTGCAGCGCGAGCGCGAACCAGTCTTCCGCTTTGCGTTCCGGCATTACGCGGACTTTGTCGCCGAGTTCGCGAGTATCGAAGTTGAGCACGAACTGCCCGGAGATAGGCTCGAGGCGGGCGCCGTCGCGTTCGACAATGACGTCGCGGCCGTTGGCTAGAATTCGCAGTTCGGTTAGCGGCGCTTGCACTTCGGAGAGTTTCTGATTCAGCGCGACCAGCGAGCGGCGCAGGCGATTCGCGGAGACGCCTTTTTCGATCAGCTGTTTCGCGGTGCGAAGCGAAATGAGATCGCGAAAATCGTAGAATTTTTCGGCGCCGCCTTTGCGCGGCGAAACCAGTTGGAGGCGCTCCCAGTAATTGAGTTGCTTGTCGGTGACGTCCAGGAGTCGCTGGAACTCACGCCTAGTAAATCGATCAGTTGCTCCCATGTAATCGCTGCGAGTATACCATCGGCGAAAAGTTTATTTTCCACAGGGCCGACATCGTGAGATCGATTGAGCCTCAGAGATCGATGCTGCCCAGATCCCTCCACTCCGCGGCCAGCGCAACAAAAAACCGGCCGCTCCGGTCGGGATGACAGTAGCTGCGCGCGCGAACACGAACTCAGCCGGCGGAGCGCTTGCGCTTTGGCGTTTGGCGTTCTTCGCGCGCGGTCGCAGCGGGAACGGCGCGGACTGGCGGCTTCTTGGACGCTGCTGGCTTCTCTTTTTCGGCGATGCTCTTTTTCAGGGCTTCCATTAGGTCGATTACCGGGGCCATCTTGGCGCGCGGCACTTCGGCTACTTCCTGGCCAGCTTGCTTTGCTTCGATTAGCGCTTTCATGCCTTCTTGATACTGGTCTTTGTATTTTTCCGGCTCAAACTTGGCGGCCAGGCTTTCGATTAGCTGTGTGGCCAATTTCTTTTCCGCTTCTTTCGGTTCGGCGGCGGGAGTGCGCTTGCCGTACTCGGCGACTTCGCGAATTTCGTTGGTGTAGAACATGGTGTGCAGGGTCATGCCGTTCTCGCGCGGCCGGATGACGACGATGTGTTCGCGCTGGTGCATGGTGATTTTGGCGATGGCGGCATAGCCAGAATCCTCCATGGCATCGAGGAGAAGTTGATAGGCCTTGCGGCCTTCGTCTTCCGGAGTTACGTAGTAGGAGGCGTCGAAATAGAGCGGATCGATCTCGTCGAGCTTGACCATTTCGAGAATTTCCATGGAGCGCGCGGACTCCGGCTCGATCTTGTCCAATTCTTTGTCGTCGAAGAGCACGTATTGGTCTTTTTCGTATTCGTAGCCCTTGACGATTTCGTTGCGCTCGACCTTGCGGTCGCAGACGGGACAAAATAGCGGCATCTTGATGCGCGAGTGGCAAACGCTGTGGAGCTGGTTCAAGCTGATGCGCTCGCCGCGCGCGGCGGAAAAAAGGCGAATGGGAATCGAGATGAGGCCGAAAGTGAGATAGCCCTTCCAGACCGAGGTGGCCATGTACGCGTCTCCTTGGTGAATGCGCAGGGGTCCGTAGCGCGCAGAGACCTTTAAGGTTAAGTCGAGAAATGCGGGAGATGCAAGGCGAATTCGCGGCGAAGCGACGGAAGGGGCAAGACGGTTTTGACACCCCGACCGGGTCGGGGGTATGCCGCAGAGCGGAGACGGCTGGCTTTTCGAGACCGCTTCCTTGTGGGAGGGGGTACCACCCCCGTCGACATTAAAAGAGTGCGCAAGGTATTGAAAATAGGAAAGATGGAGGAATCCCGTTGCGCAAAAGAGTGCGTAATTGCATGAAACTGCTGGGTTTGCAGGGATGTGATAAGAAGGAAAGGACTTGGGCGGTTCGTCTCGGTGGCTTGTGGGGTGAAGGGGTGACACCCCGGGGGTTTTGTATAGATGTGAAAACACGGGGGTTGCGAGAAAAGGGGTTTGTATCGGTGTGAAAACAAAGGAGCGAGTAAGAACGGGTGACTGGCGATTTGTGAATCGTGACTGGTGAACTGCGAATCGGATCGAGCTTGGACTTGGTGACTCGAATACAAATCGGGTGGCTGCTGAAGGAGGGGGCGGAACGGGGACACTGTCGGCAGAGCCTTTTCTTGGCGATGACCGCGCTTTATTTTGAAACTGAGGGCAGCGATCGCGATCAGTTTACGACATTCCAAGTTTGAGAGTAACTGGCCGGAGGTACAAAAAATGAACGGTGTCCTCGGGCGTTTATGCACGGCTGATTCACTTGGAATGAATAGAGGTGAGGAGAGTTCCGATGGCATGCAACGAAAGGCCCTATACAGCGGCCTGAGCCTGCGGGACGGCCGCTAGCGTGCTCGAAGCGGCGGTTCGTGTGTCTGGGAGGGTAATCGAGATTTTTGTGCCGCGGCCCTCGGACTCAATTTTCATCTCGCCGCCAAACTGCAGAACGCGTTCGCGCATTCCGCGGATGCCTACGCCCGCGCCGTGCGATTGAATTGCAAGCAGTTTTTCGGGCGATATGCCACTACCCGCATCTTCAATTTCCAGGAAAACATTCCGGCTATTACGCTTCAAACGAATTGCGGCGAGCTTACTGCCGGAATGACGATGAACGTTGGTCAAAGACTCCTGCACAATGCGAAATACGGCCAACTCCATTTCCCGAGAGAGTCTCCCGAAGTTTTCAGGCATGGCCTTGGTGATCTTCAGGCCACTGCGTTCTCTTAATCCTTGTAAGTACCAATTTAGCGCAGCGGAAAGCCCGCTTTCGTCCAAGAGTGGGGGATGCAACAAGTAGGACATGGTCCGAATTTCCTTACTCAATTCTGTCACCAACTCCTGCCCTTCTTCCAGGACCTGGGTTAGTTTGGGAGAGGCGTTTTTAGCATGTTCGAGTACGGTGGCCAGATTGATGCCGAGGGCCGCCAAAATCTGCCCAACGCTGTCGTGCAGTTCGCGGGCGATATGGCGCCTTTCCTCGTCCTGTATCTGCATCAAATGATGCGATAGTTCCCTGAGTTGCTCGGATTGTTTCAGCACTTCTCTATTTCGCTGTTCCAGTTGTTCGGTTCTGATTCGAACCTGCGACTCCAGCGCATCGGTCAACGTGCGGAGTCGATTTTCGCTCTCACGCAGTGCCTGTTCGCCTCTCTTCTGTTGGGTAATGTCGTTGTTGGTTTCGAGAATGCACTTCGTGTTCCCGCGGCCGTCTCTATCGATAGCCCAGCGGCTGATAACGACGATTCGGCTGCCGTCTTTGCGTGCGTGGATGAGTTCGCCGGTCCAGCGGCCCTGGCGGCGAAGTTGTTCCGTAATGCGCTCCGGAGGCTCCGGGAATTCCGTTTGCAAGAGATCGTGAGTCACGCGACCGAACGCTTCCTCACGGCTATAACCATAAAGCTCGGAGGCGCTCTTGTTCCAATACGTGACACGGTCAGCCGCATCGCGAACAAAGATGGCGTCATTGCTCAGATCGAGCAGCAGCGCTCGCTCCGCCAGCGCTTGTTGGGCCTGTTTTCGTTCCGTGATGTCCCGCGCCACTTTCGAGGCGCCAATCACACAGCCGGAGGCATCCTTCAGCGGCGAAACAGTAAGGGAAATATCAACCGGCGTGCCATCCCTGCGCACGCGAACGGTATCGAAATGTTTGACCTGCTCACCTCGCCTGAGTCTCTCGAGGATCATTTTTTCTTCGTCGCGACGGTCATGAGGAATTATCAAGGTGATGTGCTGCCCAATCGCTTCTTCGGCGGCATACCCGAATAGATGTTCCGCACTCTTATTCCAACTGATGATAAAGCCGTCCAAATTCTTACTGATGATCGCGTCGTCGGAAGAATCTACGATGGCCCCCAGCAAAGCGGTTGTTCGCTCGGCCTGCTTTCGTTTTTCACCAAGAGCTTTCTCGAATGTGGCGCTTCGCTGGAGGACTTCCTGGGAGTCAAGTTCCCCAAGAATCTGCGGAGCTTTGATGAAAGACTCGCGCTGGCTGACTTTTGCGACAGCCGCTAGCAGGTCTGTGGAGACGGCCGATTTCACGACGTACCCATGCGCCCCTGCGTCCACGGCGTTGCGAACCATTTCCTGTCCCTCATGCTGACTGACGATCACGATTTCCGTTTGGGGAAGAAGGTGCTTGATTTCGCGCGTGGCCTCCAGGCCGTTCATTTTGGGCATGCTGATGTCCATAACCACGATGTCGGGGCGCAATACTCTGGCCTTATTGACGGCATCCTGGCCGTCGACTGCTTCCCCACACACGGCGAGCGAAGGCTCTGTGGCAAGAAGCGAACGAACGCCCCGTCGAACGAGTTCGTGGTCATCCACAATCAGGATGCGCATAGTACTTTGCTCACTGAGTCCTTGCTCTTTACCATGCGGAAAGTAGTTTGGCGCACCAAATTTGTTAACCCAATCTTGGCATCATATTTGCCAAGTGGCCGAGGGCCTATACAGTTCTCTATGTAGGTTTTTTAAAAAAAAAGCCTAATTCGTGCGGAAACCGCCGCCAACACCCGGGACTCAGAAGGTTCGCGAAAATCCTAACGGGATTCTTTGGTTTCGCGTTGTGACTTTGGTTCTTTGGATTGTGGTTTTTCCCGTTAAGCTGTCTTTGGACTTACCGTCGCGTGCGGGGATTTTGAATTGGAGGAGTCTTATGCGAATCGTTTTGACACCCCTTGTTTGCAATCCTAAACTATCCCTATGAAAGTGGATTTCACTCCGACCAAGAAGCGAAGCTCTCGAAAATCGCCACGCATGAAGGGGTCAATACCGAGCAACTGGTAAAGGACGCTGTTTGCGCTTACTTGAAGACGACGCCCGTTTTCGCGCCGGTGTCCGCAAGGGCATGGAGCAGGCCGACCGCGGTCAATTCGAAGAGATGGATGCGCGAGTCAAACGCATGTTTCACCCCTGATGCGCATTCCCGATGCGTATCCGATGGACCCTTGCAGCCGCCGAAAACCTCCCGCACATTAAGGATTATCTTACAGAGCACCATCCTGACCTGGCGCACTCAACCGTCCTTGAACTCTAGGAGTCCATTCGCTCCCTAAAAAATTCACCGTATCGAGGGTGGCCCGGTCGCGAAGAAGGCACCCGGGAGCTAGTGTTCACACGCCTTCCCTATATCGCCGCGTACCGCGTCAAAGGACAAACCGTTGAAATCTTGCACATCTTCCACGGAGCACAGCAGCGGCCTTAAAAACCCTAGGCCAGTTGCACCCCGAGTAGCCCTCCGATAGTCAACCCTCGACGACTCTGCGGCAAGTCCTGCACATCCTGGTGCAAAGGACTCCGTACCATGGTTCGGTGTACCTTCGGTGCTATAACCCAACTGCGTCTCGGTTCCGCAATTAACCATTATTTTTATTTGCGAAGGCAGACTTGAATCAGAGCTATTTGAGACTCTCTACGTAGGCAATCAGGGCTTTCAAATCATCGGGTGGAAGATCGACCGGGGGCATGCCTCCGGCGGTCATTTTGGGGGTGGGATGTTGGAAAAATTGAGCGAGCTGCTCGGGCGGGACCTTGGCGGCGATGCCAACTAGAGCGGGGGCTGCGGATGTGCCCACGCCACCATCCCCGTGACAGGCGTTACAGGACTGAGCCTCAAAAATTGTCTTTCCCTTTGCGGCCAGCGGGTCAGCTAGCGCGACGTTCACAGCTGCGAGTGAAGCCGCAGAAAGTTCCGGCTCAAATGGCTTGCGCATGTACTCGTCTTCTTCCGATCTTTGCTTGGCCAACTGTTGGGCAACTCCGGCGTCGTGCTTGTCCAGGTATTGGCTGCGCAGACCGAGCCCGACCAGAGCGAACAACACGAATACGTATGCGCCCATGGCGACGGGACGCTTCCAAGGGCGGCGCTCTATGCTGCGGTCGAAGAAAGGGAGAGCCACGACGGCCAGAACAAGAACAGTCGGAATCACCAGGACCCCGAGGATCGAAGCCGCGCCATGCCAGTACTTCAGCCATTGAAAGATGGGGAGGTAATACCACTCTGGCCGGGGAATGTATTGCGCATCCGCGGGATTGGCCGGCGGGCCAAGCTGCACGGGCACAAAGAAGCACAGCAAGCCCAGACCGATGATCAGCAGCGCCGTGAGCGAAAGGTCCATCAACACTTGGCGGGGATAAAAGAGCTCCACTTTCTGTTTAGGTTCGTGGGGATTTTCCGTGGATGGTCCGGCGGCACCGGCCTTGCGAAAAAGAAAGATGTGAGACGCGACGAGAGCAAAAATACAGGCGGGAATGAGAAACACGTGGGCGACAAAAAATCGCGAGATGGTGAGAGTTCCCATCTCTGTGCCACCGCGCATCATGCGTTTCAGGCTCTCACCGATCCAGGGGATCTCACTGGCGGCGTTTGTTCCGACAGCGGTCGCAAAATACGATCGCTGATCCCAGGGGAGCAGGTAACCCGTGAACGCCATGCCCACAATAAGGGCGAAGAGCAAACAACCGGTAAGCCACAGCAGCTCGCGCCGGCCCTTGTAGGCGCCATATATGTAAGTCTGGGACAAATGGAGGAGCAACACGACAATCATGGCGCTGGCACCGTAGGCATGCAGGCTGCGCAAAAACGCACCAGCCGTAACAGCTTTCGTGATGTACGCGACGGTAGTATGCGCGTGATCGCCGGAAGGAACGTAATACAGCGCCAGAAAAACGCCAGTAATTACCTGGGAAATGAAAATGAACAACAGTCCTGAGCCGAACACGTAGGCGAAACGCGCGCCGCCGGGAATGGGCTCATAGAGAGCGGTCCGGAGCAGGGTATCGATTCCTGTGCGGCGGTTCAGCCATCCCCACACTCCTGGCTGGCGCGGAGCAAGAGCGTCATTTTCGTTTGTTTGCGCGTTCTGCATTACCGGAGGAACCATACTCAGCCAATCACTTCTTTGTCGGATACCAGTTGCCGGAAGTATTGGAATCGCACGAGGAGCTGACCGTCCTGGACGGAACTTTCTAGCGTGTCCATTCCTCGCAGCGATGGCCCGCTAACGCGCTCTCCCTCTTTGGTGAATGTGGCGCCGTGGCAGGGGCAGATGAACTGACTTTTCTCTTTGTTCCACGGCACGGTGCAACCCAGGTGCGGGCAGACGGATGTCAGCACGCGAAGGTGGCCGTCCTTATCTGTCGTTACATATACGGCTCTCTCGGATATTGTTTTGCGCCAGCCGTCGACGAACTCGATCTGAACGTTGCGCATCGCAGGTTCCGTCAAAGCAGAAAACTCGTTCATAGCTCCCACCGGTGAACTCTTTACTTCCGTGGTCCGGCGTAGCAGCGGGAAAAGCGCGAAGCGAATGAGCGGTACGGAAAGCAGGGCGCCTACAAAAACCGATCCGACTCCGAGCAATGCACCCAGAAACGAGCGCCGGTTGTCAGGAAATGACCGCGGTGCGGTGGGCTTCTGAGTTGCGTTTTCTGGATCGCTCGCACAATCACACATTGAATTCTCCCCGCGATTCCGCGAATCGCGCGTTGCTTATTGCAACGCATACTGGGTCAGCAAATTTTGCTACTTGCCCTTCGGCAGCGCCCTTATATAAGCAACGAGTTTGCTGATGTCTTCAGGTTTGAGCTTCTTGCCAAAAGCGGGCATTTTCCCTTTGCCCCGGGCAATAGCTTCCGCAAGTTCAGCATCAGTTTTTTTCTGCACCACTTCGGAACGGAGATCTTGGGCGCCGAGTGCCTTGCCCGAAGGAGAATTCCCACTGCCATCGACCGAATGACACAAGACGCAGTTCGTTTTGTAAATCTTCTCCGCATCGTTTTGTGCTCGCAGGAACCAAGGGATGCCCAGCGTCGCAATGCAGAGTACGGCTCCCATCGATAGTCGATGCGAAAGTGTCGGTCTCATTGAGTTCTCCAGTCTTCCTCAGAATACGAATCGCGCCAGTAAGTCCGGCTTGCAGATAATCAGTAGAGATGCCATGACGAGGATTGGAGCAAACACCCTAAACGCCAACTTAGTGCCCACGGAAAAGACGACCTGTGAATTCCGCATCCGATCCCCCCCTGAGTTTCACGCTTTGCTTCGGGATTTCCGCGCTCCTCAACGTTCACAGAGAGTAGGGCGCAGGCCCGCGTCACAGATTCGCGTGAGCAACCTCACACCGACCTAGGGATGAAGCTTACAGATACGGACTAGGCGTAACATGTCACGCATTGGACAGCTCAGCGGGTTTGTTCGGATGATGGGTGGCGGATACCGTGCAGGTTAGAGAGTTCTTATCACGCCTGATGTTTCGTAATGACGCGAGCGAGGCGCATCAGTGAAAGGAACACTGCACGTTCCCCGTGCGAAGGGCTCGTACCATTGTTTCGATATAGCTTCGGTGCTATACCCCAAATGTCACGAAGGGTGACGTATGGTGGTCATCCCAAGCCGCAAGTCCCTTGCAACGCACCCGGAAATGGTGTGGGTGCAAAGGAAGCGTTTCGTGGGCTGGGCTTGTTCCGAATGCGCTTGGGAGTTCAATCCTTCCGAAATACCGGCCGGCAACACGCTAGCTGAAATAAGACTGAACTACGAACTTGAGCGCGACAAGAAGTTTGCGTCGCATGTGTGCGCCGAGCATCCAAGCGTACAATCCAAACGCGGGCAGCAACTCAAATAGAAAGACGCGTACCAACATGTCCCTTTTTGGACAGTTTTCGTTGCTTCGCACTGCTACCTTTCGTTCCCGTATGGTGTGGCGAGGGCTTACCCTCGCTGAACCTAGCGGGTGCCACTTCCACCTCTCTTTGCTCAAGTCCCGGCACCCGTACCCCTCTTCAATCACAAATAAAAAGTTCGCGATGTTCTATTCCGAACAGTTTTGAGGCTGGGTTTGTCGCATTCTCTTTTTCTAATGAGAATGATCGACATGACTTCGAAACAACTGTCAGCGGTTCCCTGCCCTCGCTGTGGTGCAGCTATCGGGGAGCGCTGTTTGCTGCATTCCGGTGCGTTGCGCGCCGATCCGCACGTAGACCGCAGGCTTTCCGCTATTGAGGCGGTGGAAATCAAGAGAGATCGGGTTATTGCGATTGCCGGCTGGACTTCCGATACGGAGTAAGGTCACCGTTAGGTTTAAGCGTTTCCATCGATGTAAATAATCCGGCAGGTTAAATTTGGGCACCTTCAACCGTCCACGACTCCCTCGTTTATGTCCCCCACTTCAAACTTCCGCGGAACCATGTAAACATCTTTCAGTGTAAGTGGCCGGTGCGGACGACACGGGGGCACTGGTTTGCTGTATCCACGGGGGAGAATCGGGCGCACACTGGGAACATGGGATACGACATAGCAGAGACCGCCAGCCCTTTGAAGGAAAAGCGCCGCGTTTTAAAAAAGAAGAGAGATTCGCTTTTCGCAGAATACACAAAGCGCCCGCAGGATTATCACCTTGCATTGGAAATCAAGACCATCGATGACGAAATTGCGGAGTGCAATCAGAAGGAACAAGAGGGGAATGAGCGGGCCAAGGTGCGGCAGCAACGGACTTTGGTGAGCTCATGAACGAAAATGAAGAAGATCACGATATTCAAGAATACGACGATATCGAAAAAGACGGCGACATTTTGGATGCAGCAACTCCGTTTCGCGCAAGCTAACCTCGATTACCTGAAGTACTCGACAGGCCGGACCAACATCAACCAAAAGCGGCTGCGCACATTAATAAGAACGCAGAAATCGCAAATGGAACAGTGTGAAATGGCGATTCATGCAGAGGATTTGAAGGCGCGCGCTGCCGGCTAGAAAACTGACAGGTTGCGTAATTAGGCCTAAAGCAAGATGCGGCCTGCGGCCTGGGCGCGCTTAAGCGACGCCTCTACATTTTTGGCAAAAATTAAGGGCGCAATCACCGGTGAAGGTGGTTGCGCCCTTTTAAACTGAAACCGCAAAACTCTTTGCTTCTTGGTTCAATCTGGCGGCGCAACGACCGTTAGGCTGCTACGCCTTCAAAACTGAGCCGTAAAGTTTTGAAGCTTTTCGGTTCAATCTGGGGGGACGATAATCCTGGCGCTTACGGCGGTCAATCTAAATCGGCGGGAAAGGCTGTGCAAATTTGTGGATGAGTGTGGGAAACGAGGACGAGGAAGAAAAGCGAGGCCACCTCGCAAAGATGAAGGTAGACCAGGGCTGAAGCTCACTATTGCAGGGCGCGCCTACTCCCCGACGCTCCGCGGCTCTGGGTGAACTGAAGTTCGGGGGCTTCCACCGCCACAGCGTTGTAGTGTTTTTGGGTTATTCCACCTTTGATTGGGCGTGCGTATTGTTGCGGCGTCCTCGGGTTCCGAACAAGACAATTTAGTAGTGACGGAGGCGCTATGGCTACGCGAACGGCTGCGTTGGACTCGGCTATTGCTCGTGGCGAGGCGGCTAGTCATTGGCGGACGCGCACGGTGGCGTTGGTGCTGCTGATGGCGATTGGGGCTTACTTCTGGACGGGGTCGCGGTACCCGGCGCTGTACAAGAAATACTCGCAGGGAACGCAGGTGAAAGTGACGGGGGCGATCACATTTGGGACCGTGCTGCCGGCGGCGGCGGGGATGCCGCTGGGGCAGCGGGTTTGGCGGACGTCTATCAATTGGCTGCAGGCGAATGAGATCGGCATGACGTTTGGGTTTTTCTTTGGCGCGGCGGCGCTGACGGTACTCGCTACGATGCCGCGGCGGCGGACAGGGAATGCTTACGTCAATTCCCTGCTGGGCGCCGCGGTGGGAATGCCGCTGGGAGTTTGCGCGAATTGCGTGGCGCCGATTGGGCGCGGGCTGTACGCGTCGGGGATGAGCACGGAGTCGACACTGGCGGCGATGTTCAGCTCGCCGACGCTGAATGTGGTGGTGCTGGCGATGGCGTTTGCACTGTTCCCGCTGCCGATTGTGGGATTGAAGCTGGCTACGATGCTGGTGATGATTTTTGTGTTTGCGCCGCTGATTGCGCGGTGGAAGGTTGGGCCGATTACGGCAGGAGAATGCGCGATCGAGATACCGGCTTCGGCTACTTGGGGGCAGGCTCTAGCGGCTACGGCGAAATCTTATGCGAAGAGCTTTTGGCATGTTGCTCGCGTGGGCGTGCCGCTGATGGTGCTGGCGGCGGTGTTGGGAGCGCTGGCGGTGGAGACGATCCCGCAGAGTGGGCTGCATGCGCCGGCTACATTGGGCGGGATTGCGCTCGTGGCGATTGTGGGGACATTTTTGCCGGTGCCGATGGCGTTTGATGTGTTGTTTGCGTATGTGGCGATGTCGCGGGGTGTGGCGCTGCCTTACGTGGTGGCGATTCTGTGCACGCTAGGGATTTATAGTGTGTACTCGTTTTTGGTGGTGGGCAAGACTATTTCGTGGAAGATTGCGGCGGCGGCGGGCGGCGCGGTTGCGACGCTAGGTGCACTGGCGGGATTTGTTGCGATGGCGTTGCGTTAAGTAACGGTGTAGCTTAGTAAGTAACGGTGGAGCTTGGTCCTTCTTTGACCAGTGAGGGGCGACGCCGGTCATACGGGCGTAAGCGACCAGCTGGCCCATGTGCTCGTTGGCGTGGACGATGATTCTGAGATACATGCCGTCTACGGTGGCATCGCGGTCGGCGATGTGGACTTTGCGGTCGAGATCCTTTGGCGTGACGCTGGCGTGCGCTTCCTTGACGGCGTCGAGGGAACGCTTGAGCCAGTTGATGACGTCAGCTTTGGCAGTCACACCTTTTTCCATTTCCATCTTGAGGTCGGCGGGCATCTTCGGCCCGGTTACGCTGAGCAGATAGAAATTGGCGATCGCGATGTGCATGTAAACCTCGCTGGTGGAGCGCACGCCGGGTGCCGGGCGCCAGGAGAATTTGTCCGATGGGGTGGCCTCGGCCAAGTCGATCAGTTGCGACGTGGTTCCATTCGCCGTCATAGCCCTGCCAGATTCCTTCCAGCGCAGTCTGCGCCACCACGGGGAGCGCACAGAACATAAGAAGAAGCGCGAGTATGGCTTTTTTCATGTGGAGTCTCCTGTGGACACAATTGTTTGCGGGCCAGTGGATCGACCGGTCCTGAACGGGAGGAATTCTATCGCAAGAGGTGGGGAGGCGAGGACGTTCTTGATGCGTGTCGTTGTTGGTAAGCGACGAGGACAGCCAGAAATGGCTGCCCCACTGGGGCCGTCGTATTTATCTCAGGTAGCCCCAGTTGTGGAGCTTGTCGGAATCTTCTGCCCAGCGGTCGCCTATGTCGGTGCGGTAGTACATGTTGGGGATCAGGATGTTTTTGATGCGGGTGTAAACCTGGGCTTGGGCTTGCTTCATGGTCTGGCCGGTGCCGACTACCGCGAGGACTACGCCGGAGGTGCCGGCGATTAGCCACTGACCGTTTACCTGCTTTACGTCCTCGATGTGGACTTCGTCAGGAGTGCCGCGCTTAAAGACGATCGCGTTATTTTTGGAGAAAGACTCGAAGGTGGCTTCGTCGTCGAAGGGGAACGGCGGGACAACGATGCGCACACCGATTTGAAAGCCACTGCGCGTCCGCCACTTGGGATCGCAACCGTTGGCAAGTTCCCAGAAAAGATCGCTGATGGGCGTGAGCATGCCCTCTTGCTGGATCATGATGGTGGGATAGCCAAAGCGTGACGTGAACTCCAGCGGGTAGATGCCGTTGTTATTAACGATGCAGTTGAGGTCGATGTAGCCGACGTAGCCTTCTTCGGCTAAGCGGGATTCCATTTTCAGCAGAGTGCGAGTGAAGAGCGCGTTGGGCTCGCTCCAGAACATGGCGGTGCCCATTTCGCCGGTGGGAGGGCCGACTTCGCCGGGGAAGAGTTTTTTGTGCTCGAAATTGATGTTGATTGGCGTGATGAATTTTTTGCCGTTGAAGAAGGCGCCGACGGCCACTTCGACGCCGTTGATTCGGCGCTGAAGCTGGAACACTTTGATTTCGTCGGCGAAGGCTTTTTTGTAGGCTTCGAGCATGCGGACTACGTCGTCGCCATCTTCTTCTTCCCCGACGAAGAGGCGGCGCTTGACGTTTTGGGCTTCACCGCTAGGCTTGATTACGTAACGGTCGGGATTTTTCTTGACGAATTCGATGGCGGGATCGAAAGAGTCGAAATCCTCGTAGGGGATGATGTTGACGCCGGCCTTCTTTAGCTCTTCCTGGCCGAAGGAGCGATCGTCTTCGAGGCGGTCGGTGTACTCCGAGCCGCCGATGACCGGTTTTCCCTCTTTGCGAAGGGCTTGGGCTCTGGCGCCCTGGCCGAGCGTGTCGTCGAAAACGACGATGTCGGCCCACTTGGCGTCTTTCTCCCAATCTTTGGATTTGGGGACGAAGCCGTCGGCAATGTCGCGCTCTTTTTCGTTGTCGATGTAGTAGCGGACGTCGTGGCCTTCTTTTAGGACTTGCCAGGCGATATCGCCGATGAGACCTGATAGCGAGACGAAGAGGAATTTACGTTTGTCCATCAAAAGTGCAGCCCTTAGAACAGCGCAGCCCGATCCCTGCGGACAGCGTGCAGGAATTCTAGTAGCAAGCGCGTAGGGCATTGTAACAGTTTGTTGAAATTTTCCGGGCGAAGCGGCAGGTGTGAGGCAACCCGCGGTGCCCCGGAGCATTCCGAGAAGACAGAGAGCCAGGCCGGATGGGAAGTTCTTGGTGAAGCCTGTCCTTTGGTTCAGGTATACTGGGGACATAACCGAGCAAAACGGATATGCCCTAGCCATCTGTTGGCGGCGGAAGATTTTCTTGGGAGAGGTGAAGCTTTGCGCCGAACTCTTACATGGACTTTGCTGGCCGGGATGCTGCTGAGCGCCAGCTACAGCGATGCCCAAATCCTGCACAAGAAAAAGAAGAAGGTAAATAAGTCGACCAGCGCGGACAACTCCGCTGAGCCGGACAAGGTGCTCTATAACCGGGCGGTGGAGGACATCAAGCACGGGCGGCAAGAAGTGGGCCGGCTCGGGTTGCAGACGCTGATCAACACTTATCCGGACAGCGAATATTTGGCCAAGGCCAAGCTGGGGATCGCGGACTCTTATTACAAAGAGGCCGGCACGGCGAACATGACGCAGGCGATCCAGGGCTATAAAGATTTCATCGTGTTCTTCCCTTTCCTGCCGGAAGCGGCGTATGCGCAGTTGCAGGTGGCGAACGCGCACTATCAGCAGATGGCCAAGCCAGACCGGGACCGCTCGGAAGCTAAAGCGGCGGAAGACGAGTATCAGACGTTCCTCTCGAAGTATCCCAAAGATCCGTTGGCGCCCAAAGCCGAGCAGAGGCTCAGGGACGTGCAGGAAATCATCGCGGAAGGCGACTACAGGATTGGGTATTTTTACTATGTGAAGGGAGACAAGCGCGCGGCGGCGGCACGGCTGGTCTCGATTTCGAAGCGATATCCGCTCTACAGCAGGTCAGACAAAGTGCAGTGGATGCTGGGGGATATTTTCGAGAAGAGCGAGCACAAGGAAATCGCTTCAATCTATTACGGAAACATTGTGAAGAATTATCCGCTTTCGGATTTGGCGCCGAATGCCAAGAACAAGCTGGTGGCGTTCAAGGTGCCGGTGCCGCAGCCGGATCCCAAGGCCGTGGCATGGATGACGGCGGAGCAGAACACGCCGCGCCCGCGCGACAGCTTCGTAAAGAGACCGTTGGCGCTGGTGCGCTCCGGGCCACACGGGGAAATGGTTGCGTCCGCGAAGAGCGGCACGCCGACGCTAGAGCCGGAGGCTGATAACACCTCGGCAACGGATATTTTGACCGGCGGGAACAGATCGCAGCTTGGCGGGTCTGGAGGCGGGGCGGCGAACACGGCAGTGATCGAGACGGTTACGCCGGGAGGTCCGGCGCCGACGCCTACGGAGACAGTGCCGCCAGGGGACGGCAAGGCTGCTGGGACAAGTCCGGATGCGGCGAGCGACGCGAATGCACCAAGCGCGGCGCCTGCGATTGAGCCGACCGGGAATGCCGCGACGAGTGCGTCCGGGAGCGAACAGCCGGCCAAGGCGGATTCTTCGGCCAGCGGTGACTCACAAGGCGCGGATGCTAGCAAGACGGACGGGTCGCAAAGCTCGGATGACAAGAAGGACTCCAAGAAGGAATCGAGCAGCAAGAAAAAGAAGGGGCTGCGGAAAGTGGTTCCCTGGTAATTTAGAACAAGAGTTCCAATTTAGCGAAAAAGGCGGGCTCAGCCCGCCTTTTTCGTTTGTTCGCACGTACTGCAAGTAGAAATCGGGTATTCACCTTCCGACACACACCTTTCCGGTTCACGTTGACGCATGTTAGGCCGAATGCTCCAATACAGTTGTGCGGTCGTGTGTGGGGCGGTAGCAGTATCTCCGGAGGACGTTCGGTGGCCAGGATTTTGGTTGCGGACGATAATAGCAACATCCAGAAGATGGTAGGTCTAGCCCTGAAGGATCAGGGCATAGACGTGGTTGCCGTTGGCAATGGAGAGGCCGCCGTACGCAAGATTTCCGATTTGCGGCCAGATCTAGTGCTGGCCGATGTGTTTATGCCGGTGCGAAACGGCTATGAAGTTTGCAAGTATGTGAAAGACGATTCCACGCTGGCGCACATTCCGGTGATTTTGCTGGTAGGCGCGTTTGACCCACTGGATGAGCAAGAAGCGCAGCGAGTGGGCGCTGACGGCGTGCTGAAGAAACCGTTTGTTCCGCCCGATCCGTTGATCTCGATGGTGAAATCCGCGTTGCAGCGCGCTAGCGCGGCGAAGGCTGTGGCGGCGGCCGAAAAAGAAAACGCGTCGGCGGTAATAGGCGGACCGGTTACGGCCGGAGGCGCAGCCATAACGGGCAAATCTACGCAAGTAGGTGGACGGAACGGCACGGTTGTGAGCGCGGCGCCGACAGTTCTTGCAGTGACTAAGGAAGAGCCGGCGATCGAGAGTGAGTCGTTTGTCGACGAAATTCCGGCGAAGCCTGAGACGTTGAATATTGAGTCTGCCGGCAAGCCGCTGGCTTTCGGAAGCTTGATGGAGACGTCGGCTGCGGAGATACAGGACGATGCCGTATTCGTAGCGCCGCCGAGCCCGGAACTCGCGGACCGCGATTGGAATGGCGGGGAAGAACAGGACGAAGAGGAAGAAGAAGAAGAATCGGCGTCATGGCGGCCCGACAGCGGCAGCGAAGACCTTGCGGCGGAAACAGTAACGGAAACGGCATCGGAGAAAGCGGCACGCAGCAAACGACGCGAAAGCTGGACGCCGACCAGGGAGAAGGCACAGGATCTGTTGGAAGAGGCGGCAGCGCCGGAGTTTATGCCGAGTTTTCCCGCGCCAGCCCCGATCGTCATTTCCGAAGCGGCGCCACAAAATTCGTGGAATACGGCGAGGCCGGCCGAGCCGAAGTTTGTGGAATCCAAACCTACCGAAGTGGCGGTGGCAACCATTGAGACTGCGCCCCCGGTTATCGCGAGCGCTCCCGAAGAGGCCTTGCCGGAAGCGGCAAAACCGAACGCGGGAAATTCCTGGTTCAGCACTAGCAGCAGCCCATGGGAAGCTGAGGCTCAAAAGGCCAACCAGTTGGCATCGACGTGGGATGCCCCGACGTCCCCGGAGGCGAGCGCCACTGCCGAACTAGTCGCGGAAGAGCCGCAGATCGTGGAACCGCCTCAGCCAGAAACCCCGGTCTCGTATGATTTTGTTTCCGAAGCACCAAGTGAGGAACCGGTTCACTACGTAGCCGATCCTGGCTTGGTGGGGAACGAAATTGCGGCGCACGATCCATTGCCCGACCTGATTTCGGACGGTTCGATTTCCCCTGAAACCGTCGAGACGATTCGCCAGGAAACAAGCTATGCGTTAGAGAGTGTCGTGCAGCCTGAGGTGCCGCAGCCTGTGGAGGCTGCAGCAAAGATTTCGGAGACCTCGCAACAGGACATGGATACGCTGGTGGCGAACGTGCTGGCTAAGATGAGCCCGGAGATGCTGCAGGCGGTGACTCGCGAGATCCTGAAGCCGGTGGTGGCCGCGATGATTCGCGACGAGATCAACGGCAAGAAGTCCTGATTCCCTGCCCCCAGAGCATTTCCCCGTCCTACCCTAAGCGTTGTGGTGCCTCGCTGTTTCGAGCAGCCGATTGAGGGTCTCAACGTCCCTGAGGGTGACGTACTGACCAAGGTCGCGCTCAAAGGCCACATCGAGAACCCATTGCAGCATGACACGCAACTTCTTCTCTAGCCTCGGCAACTTCATCACATAGATCGTCCGCCATAGCACCCATCCCAAAACCCCCGAAAACTTGAGGCCGAAGATCCTGGCAACGCCAGTGCGCCTGCCGATTGATGCAAGTTGTCCGGGTGCCTTGTATACGAAGGGAGTTGTTTTTTCTCCCTTCAACCGAGCGTATATGTTCTTGCCAGCGCGCCGGCCCTCGCGAAGAGCGTGCTGGGCGGTGGGAGGATATGGGGTTTTTGAAGTTGGGTCGATGACCGCCGCGCAATCGCCCACTGCCCACACGCCAGAGAACTGCGGGACTTCCAGATTCGGGTCAACGACTACTCTTCCTTTCTGCAGTTCCCATGGGATTTCTTTCAGCATCGGGCTCGGCGAAACGCCAGCGGCCCACACCACAGTTTCGGCCGGGACCTTTTCGCCATCATCACAGAGCACCGCGCCATCTTTGTACGCGATGACCTTGGTCCTGAGTTTAATCTCCACCTGGCGTTTCTTGAGGTTCTGCTGCGCGTACAGGCCAAGCGCCTCCCCGAGTTCAGGGAGGATGACTGGTCCGCCATGGATCAATACAACGCGGACTTCGCGCGGATCAATCCGGCCATAGTGAGGGAGGCTTTCGCGAGCGAGATCATTGATAGCCCCGACCGTCTCGACCCCCGCGAAGCCGCCGCCCGCAACCACGAACGTGAGCATCCGCTTCCGGCGATCAGGGTCGGGCTCGACGCTGGCCAATTCCAGCATCGCGATCACTCCGGCTCGGAGCATCACGGCATCACCAAGGCTCTTGATGCCGTGCGCGCGTTCGGCCACACCCGGGATTCCGAAGTAGCTCGTCTCCGACCCCAGCGCGAGGAGGAGGTAATCAAACGGCAAGTCCACGGAAAGTCTGCGGACTCCGTAGGAGATCGTCACTCGCCGCGCCGCAAGGTCAATCGTTGTGATGTCCCCAATCAAGATGGTGACGCGCCGGAGCAGTTTGCGAAGCGGGTTGGAAATGTGGACCGGCTCGAGATCACCGGCGGCCACCTCGTGAAGCATAGGCGTAAAGAGAGTGAAGTTCTCCCTGCTGACGAGCGTTACCTCGACATCAGTCTTCTTGGCCGCCGTCCGATCAAGGTACTGCGCAGCCGCAACGCCAGCGAACCCGCCACCTAAAATGACGATTCGCGTTTTGTCAGTGTTTCGACTCGTTCCACCACCCACGTGCGAATCGCTCAAGCCTGAAATATTTATGTTGTTACTCACGAGTTTGTCGAGGCCCATTGTCATCTCACTTCCCGCCTGCCGCACTGGCGATTCTGGTTGGATTGTCGGCAATCCGGAATTGATACAAGATTGGGCTTCCAAACTGGCCAGTACCCGCCTTTCCTATGAATTGACGCCGCTGGATTGCGCCTCGTATAGTCAAAGATTAGGCTGATGGCGTGCGATCGCGCTGTGCGTGCGGATTGACGTCGGAAGTAATGTTCAGGAGCAAAGTCTCGGATGGCTCGCGAAATCGCCAAAAATTACGAACCGCAACAGATTGAGCCAAGGTGGGCTGATTTCTGGGTGCGCGAACAGCTGTTTCGGGCGGACCCGAATGCGCCGGGACCGGTGTTTTCGATCGTCATACCGCCGCCCAATGTGACTGGTTCCCTGCACATCGGGCACATGCTGGACCACACGGAGATTGATATTTTGACGCGCTGGCACCGCATGCGCGGATACAACACGTTGTATCTGCCGGGAATGGACCATGCGGGGATTTCCACGCAGCGCGTGGTGGTGCGAGAACTGGCGGAGCAAGGAATCGATTACCGCACGCTAGGCCGCGAAGAATTTATCCGGCGCGTATGGAAATGGAAGGAAGAGAGCGGCGGGACGATCACGCGGCAGATGAAGCAGATTGGCGAGAGCTGCGACTGGTCGCGGGAGAAATTTACGCTTTCGCCGGAGCTTTCGCGCGTGGTGCGCATGGTGTTCGTGCAATTGTACGAGCAGGGGCTGATCTATCGCGCGCAACGGATGACGAACTGGTGCCCGGTGTGCTTGACGGTGCTGAGCGACCTGGAAGTTTTGCACGAAGATCGGCAAGGGCATCTCTGGCACATACGATATCCGGTGGTCGGCACGCAAGAGCACATTGTTGTGGCTACTACGCGGCCGGAGACGATGCTGGGCGATACCGCGGTGGCGGTGCACCCGGAGGACGAGCGCTACAAGCACTTGGTCGGCAACAACGTACTCCTGCCTTTGATGGAGCGCGAGATTCCGATCATTGCGGATGAGATGGTGGACCGCGAATTTGGCACTGGCGCGGTAAAGATTACGCCGGCGCATGATCCCAACGATTTCGAGGTCGGGCAGCGGCATCATTTACCGGAAATTGATGTGATGACCGACGACGGGCACATGAGCGCGGCGGCGGGCGCTTATGCGGGATTGGAACGGTTTGAGGCGCGTAAGAAGATTGTCGAAGATTTGAAGGCGCGCGGGTTGCTGGAGAAGATTACGGAGCACACGCATGCCGTGGGGATCTGCGAGCGCAGCAGGACGATTGTGGAGCCGCGGGCCTCGACGCAGTGGTTCCTCAAGATGAAACCGCTGGCGGAACCCGCGATTGCGGCCGTCGAGCGCGGCGATATCCAAATCGTGCCGGAAAATCGGCGCCAGGAATATTTTAACTGGATGCGAAATATTCGCGACTGGACACTCTCGCGGCAGCTTTGGTGGGGACACCGGATACCGGCGTGGTATTGCGAGGACTGCAAGCAGGTGAACGTGGCGGTGGATGATCCATCGAAGTGCATGCGGTGCGGTTCAGGCAAGTTGAGGCAGGACCCGGACGTGTTGGACACGTGGTTCAGCTCCGGACTGTGGCCCTTTTCAACGCTGGGCTGGCCGGAGGAGACGCCGGATTATCGGAGGTACTACCCGACGAGCCTACTGATCACCGGTTACGACATCCTGTTTTTTTGGGTGGCGCGAATGATTATGCTGGGGCTGCATTTCACGCGCACCGTGCCGTTTCGCTCCGTGTACTTGCACTCGCTGGTGCGCACGGCGGGCGGGGAGAAGATGTCGAAGTCGAAGGGCACGGGACTTGATCCGGTGGCGCTGAACCAGAAATACGGTACGGATGCGATGCGTTTTTGCCTGGCGTCGATGGCAGCGCCGGGGACGGATATCGTGTTGTCGGATGATCGTCTGGCGAGCGCGCGGAATTTTGCGAATAAGATTTGGCACGCATCACAGTTTTTGTTTGGGAAATTAGAAATGCTCAAGGAGCAGAGCATTTCGCTCGAAGAATTGGCGGCACCGGAGATTCGAGACAAGGCACCTTATGATTCCGGGGGCGGGATCGCGCTTATAGACGGGTGGCTATTCGCCCGACTGGCGACAACGATCAGCTTGGTCAACGAGGCATTGCAGAGTTATAGGTTTCACGAAGCTGCGCAGGGTATCTATCAGTTTTTCTGGGGCGATCTTTGCGACTGGTACATCGAATGGGTGAAGCCAGAAGTTCAAAGCACTGACAGAGAACGCGCGGTGATGGCTTGGCGGAACCTCTTTGCGGCGTTGGACGCGGCACTGCGCTTGCTGCATCCATTCATGCCATTCATCACCGAGGAGCTGTGGCACCAGTTTCCGCAGCGCGCCGGAGCGAAATCCATTGCGCTTGATGCGTTTCCGGAAGCGCGGACGGACTGGAAGAACGCGCAAGCTTTGGAGCAGTTTTCGCTTGTTCAGGAAGTGATTGTTGCGCTGCGCAACATCCGCGCGGAAATGAAGCTGGAGCCAAAGAAGAGGGTTCCCGCGGAATTTTCGAGTTCCGATGAACGAGCACGGCAAGTAATCGAATCGAGCCGTGAAGGAATCCAGAGACTGGCGTTGGTATCGGAATTGAAGGTGAGCGCCGAGCGTTTGCCGCAGTCAGGCGGCGCGGTTCGCTCTACGGCGCTGTTCGATGTGCGGATTCCGTATGTTGCGGAGGCGATGGACGTGGCCGCGGAGGCTGCGCGGCTACGCAAACAGATCGAGGGCTTGGAGAAGGCGATCGCGGCGAAGGAAAAGCAGTTGGCTGACGACGTCTTCCGCAGTCGTGCGCCAGAGAAAGTTGTGCGTGGATTGGAAGCCACCCTCGCGGAACAAACCAGGGAATTGCAAAAGCTGCGCTCGCGGTTAGAGGAGCTCAAAGCCGCCGCGTAGTTGCCGCGGTTCCCTTTCATGAATTGGCACTCCGATGAGATTGAAGGATTGGTGCGCCAGGCGTTGGCCGAAGACGTCGGCACGGGCGATGCCACTACTACTGCTATTGTGCCGCAGGGGACTCCGGCGAAGGCTGTCATATTGGCTCGGCAGACCCTGGTCTGCGCGGGGCTCCCGGTAGTGGAGAATGTTTTTCGGGCGCTGGATCGAGAGATGCGCATCGGCTGTCTGCACAATGATGGATCTTTCGTGGAACCTGGCACGGAGCTGATCGAGTTGGCGGGCGAGGCCCAGGCGATCCTTACCGCCGAGCGGACGGCGCTCAATTTTTTGGCGCATCTTTGCGGGATCGCGACGTTGACGCGGCGGTTTGCGGAGCAATTGGCGGGAACGCATACGCGGATACGGGACACGCGTAAAACTACACCAGGATTGCGGGTGCTGGAGAAATATGCGGTCAAGACGGGCGGAGGTTCAAACCATCGCTTTGGGCTGTATGACGCGATTTTAATTAAGGAAAACCACATCGCGATTGCGGGTGGGGTGAAGGCGGCGCTGGATAGAGCGCACGCGTATACGTCGCTGAAAATGCCGGCTCCTCGCGCGGCGAGCGCTTACGATGCTGCTGGGCTGGACCCGGAGGTGGTCGGGCCCGGCCCTTTGTCCGTACAGATTGAGGTGCGCAATGAGGCAGAGTTGCGCGATGCGCTCGAAGCGGGAGCGGAGTCCGTGTTACTGGACAACATGACGCCGGAGGCGGCGAAGCGCTGCGTGCAGTTGGCGCGGAGTTTGCGGCGCGATTGCGTGATTGAGATTTCCGGCGGGGTTACGCTGGAGAATGTGCGGGCGTATGCGGAGACCGGCGCGGACTTCCTTTCTTCCGGGGCGCTGACGCATTCCGCGCCTGCGGCTAACTTGAGCCTACTTGTAGAGCGCGTCGCGTAAACGTAAGCTTACGAGCGCGCGCATAACGCGGCGGGCGGCCAGCTCGCTATCATGAGACGCACAAAGAAAACGGCGACAGACACACTTCCCGGGACGACGGACCGGCGAATCGCGGCGTTGGTCACGCTGCTGGCGGAAAACGCGACGGTTGTAGTTAGCGGAGCGCGCGTGGCGCGGCAGATTGGCGTGTCGCGGTCGACTGTTTGGAAGTGGGTGGAGCGGCTTCGCGAACTCGGCGTGCGGGTGAAGGGGCATCCGAGGACCGGATATTTTTTGGAGCGCGTACCGGACATTCTTACGGCGGACATGCTGCGGCAGCGGCTGAAGGGCAGCCTGTTCGGGAAGCGCATCTATCATTTTTTCAAGGTAGATTCGACGAATCGCGTGGCACTGGAACTGGGACACGCGGGTGAGCCGGAGGGCGCCCTCATATTGGGGGAAGAGCAAACGGCTGGGCGAGGACGGGCTGGGCGGGCGTGGCATTCCGAACGGGCTGCGGGGATTTACGTGACGTTGCTGTTGCGGCCGAAGTTGGCGCCGGTGCAGGCGCCGCTGCTAACCATGATGGCGGGGCTTTCGGCGCATACGGCGATTCAAGCGCAGACAGGGCTGGCCGTCGATTTGAAGTGGCCGAACGATTTGCTGATTGGTGGAAAGAAAGCTGGCGGGATTTTGACGGAGATGCACGCAGAACCGGCACAAGTTCGTTTTGTAATTGTGGGGATTGGATTGAACGTGAACCAGGAGAAGTTTCCGTCCGAGCTGGCGGCAAGCGCCACATCACTGCGGGTGGAGAGCGGTCGGCCGCAATCGCGACTGGAGTTGCTGGTACGATTGCTGCGGGAATTCGAGCGCGACTACAATGACTTCTTGAGCGAGGGACCGGCGGCAGTGATCGAGCGATTCACGCGAGTTTCGAGCTATGCGCAGGGGAAGCGCGTTCGCGTGAGCAACGGCAAGGAGAATTTTACGGGAACGACCGCGGGACTCGGGCCGGAAGGATTGCTGCAGGTGAAGCGCGACAGCGGACAAGTGACGACAGTGATTGCGGGCGACGTGGCGGAGGCGCCGTAGATGCTGCTCACCATTGATGTTGGCAACACGAATACGGTGCTCGGCGTGTTTCGCGGCGAGGAGCTGATTGCGAATTGGCGGCTCACAACGGCGCGGCAGCAGACGGTGGATGAATATGGCGTGCTGACGCGCAACTTGTTCACGCTGGCGGGGCTGGACCGCGATTCGATTGGAGGCGTGATCATCAGTTCGGTGGTGCCGCCGGTGAATTGGACGCTGGGGGAGATGGCGCGGATTTATTTTGGGCAGAAGGCACTGTTTGTCGAAGCGGGCGTAAAGACCGGGATGTCGGTGCTGGTCGATAATCCGCTGGAAGTCGGCGCGGATCGGATCGTGAATGGAGTCGCGGCGTTTCACAAATATGGCGGGCCCTGCATTGTGGTGGATTTTGGCACGGCGATTACGTTTGATGTGGTTTCGGAGCGCTGCGAATATTTGGGCGGGGTGATTGCGCCGGGGCTGGGCATTTCGTCTGAGGCGCTGTTTTCGCGCACGGCGAAGTTGCCGCGGGTGGAGATCAAGGATCCCGGGAAAGTGATTGGCACGAATACGATCACGCATATTCAGGCCGGGCTTTATTATGGCGCGGTGGATATGGTGGACGGGATGTTGACGCGGATTAAGGCGGAGCTGGGAAAGGATGCCGCCGTGGTGGCGACGGGTGGACAAGCTAAGTTAGTGGCGCGCGGGTCGAAACACATTCAGCATACGGATGAGTTTTTGACTTTGACGGGATTGCGGATTATCTGGAGTAAAAATCAAGGCGTCGAGACGGCGAAGACTGGTGGCGGGACTCGCGAACCGCGATCGATCACGGACGTTAAGAAGATAAAGAACTGAACGGGGAGCGCGCGTACGGGCGCGCTATGGTCGCTTGGCAGCGGACTTCAACGGCATGGACGGCTGGAATTACTTCAACTACTTCACGGAAATCGAAGAGTATTTCTGGAAGAAACGAGGCGCGCACTTGCTAGTGTCGCCGCTGGACTGGGCGATCATGGAAACGTGGCAGCGCGCGGGAGTGCCTCTCGAGGCAGCGCTAAAAGGGATTGATCGCGCTTTTGAGAGCTATGGACGCTCGCGACGGGGCGCGGGGAAACCGCTGAAGAGTCTGGCTTACTGCACGGATGCTGTGCTGCAGGTCGCTGAGGAGGGACTTGAGGCAGCGGCTGGTAGCGCGCCAAAGAATGGTCGCGAGGCGAAGGAAGCGTTCCCGCGTGAAGAGTTGAAGGCGTATCTTGAGGGGAACGCGGCGCAGGTTGCGGCCGCAGCAAAGAAAAATGGGGCCGCGCATACGGAAATGGCTGCGCGGCTGGCGGAGATAGCGGAGTCTGTGTGGGCGAGTTCGGTGCTTGTGGAATCGCCGGGCAAGCTCGATTTGGAGGACTTGGAACGCCGGTTGACGATGCTCGACGATAAACTTTCCGCGCTTTTGATGACGCAGGCGACGGAAGAATTGATGTTGCGCATTCGGCGCGAGGTCGATGGGCAGTTGTCAGCTTACCGGCGAAAAATGAAGGCGGAGCAACTGGCGCTGGTGGAGAAGAAGTACACGCAGAAGCGATTGCTGGAAGAGTTTGGATTGCCGCGGCTTAGCCTCTACTACTTTTCTTGAGTTTTTTTTCTGGAGCGGACCTTTTCTTTCCGCGCGAATCGTCGCAGAATAGGACTATAGTATGTCAGATGAGTTACGCATATCGATTGAGAAGCTTGTATACGGTGGCGACGGACTGGCCCACGCGGACGGGAACACGGTTTTTGTGCCGTACGTGCTGCCGGGAGAAGAAGTGCGCGCGGCGACCAAGTCGAAACGCAAAAAATTAGTGTGGGCTAAACTGCTGGAAGTAACTTCTGCTTCGGCGCAACGCGAAGGTGCGCGCTGCCCACATTTTCAGACTTGCGGCGGGTGCCATTATCAGCACATTTCGGCTGCGGAACAATTGCGGTTGAAGAAAGAGATTTTACGCGAGACGCTCTCGCGGCTTGGCGGGATTCAATGGAGCGGAGCGATTCAGGAGCACTCAGCGGAGCCATATGGTTATCGGAATCGCGCGCAGTGGGCGGTCCGCGATGCAAATCCGCGGGCGATCGGATATTTTTTGCCGGAAAGTTCGGTGATTGTGCCGATCGATGAGTGCCCGGTGCTGTCGCCTTTACTGGCAAAAACTTTTGGCCAACTGCAAGAACTAGCGCGCTCGAATCGATTACCGGAACGTGCGCTGGAAATCGAAGCTTTCGCCGATTCAGCGGACGGGAAGATTTCGTTGAACGTCGCATTTGAGCGTTTTCCAAAACCGGCGAAGGAGTTGGCGGCAGCGTTTCGCGAGGCCTTGCCTCAACTGGAAAGCTTATTGCTGGCAGAGGAGAGCAAGGACCGGTTCGAGCTGACAGGGCCGGGATTTTTGTTTCAGGAAGCTGGTGGATTCCGATATCGCGTGAGTCATCTTTCTTTTTTTCAGGTCAATCGATTTTTGGTCGAGGATTTGTTGCAAACGGTTGTTGCGGGCGCAAAGGGGGAAAACGCGCTTGATCTTTATGCAGGTGTCGGTTTCTTTACGCTGCCGTTGACGCGGACTTTCAAGAGAGTAGTGAGCGTAGATGCCAACTTGGCGGCTACGCGCGATCTGCAAGTCAATGCGGAAAGCGCGGGCGTCACTGTCATCTTTCACGGCGAGCACGTGGAAGAATTTCTACGCAAGACGAATGAGAGACCGGATTTTGTCGTGCTTGATCCTCCCCGTTCTGGGCTGGGGGCGGAAGCAGCAGCGAAGTTGGCGGAATTGGGCGCTGCGGAAATCGTATATCTATCCTGCGATCCATCGACGCTTGCCAGGGACCTCGCGGTGATGACTGGATCGAAGAGGAGCGGGGACGCCGCGATCGCGTCACCGCATTACGAGATTGTTGACATGCATTTGTTTGATCTTTTTCCGCAGACGTACCACATCGAGACGCTGGTGCGCCTGAGGCGCACTCCGTGAAGCTTCCGGCCGTAGCGATTACTGCGGCATTTGCTTGCGGTGTCGCTCTTGGCCTTTGGCCGCCGATTTCACGTCTGGCCACTTCTCATTCTTATCTTGCTGGCGGCTTCCTTTCCGCTGTTCTTCTCGTGATCGCGGGAATGATTTCGCTAAACCGAGCGCGCTTGGCTGGGGCGGCCGTTGTATCTGGCGTGAGTTGGATTCTTCTCGGCGTGCTCGGGGCATGGATTTGCGAGCAGCCAGTTCCCTCCTCTCACGTTACCCGCCTAATCGAAAGCGGCCGAATTGATTTGCACACGCCGCTGCGATGGCGCGGAACGCTGCGCGATGAGCCTACGAGATTGCCCTGGGGCTTCGGGCTGGAAATCGAGTTGGACGGCGTAGATTACGAGAACAGCCAACTTCAGGCTCGGGGTGGGTTGCGAGTGAGCTTCTCGCCGAAGCCAGATGATTTGGGCTTGCCGGATCTACATGCAGGCGATGCAGTGAGTGTTATCGCACAGGCAAGACGACCGCAGATTTTCCGAGATGAAGGCGCTTTTGATCGGCGCGCGTACTTGGCTACACAAGGCATCGATTTGGTTGCGACGCTGCGCTCGCCCGCATTGATCCAGCAATTATCCGTGGCGCCGCCGTCGACCGGTACCGTGCTCTCGCACACGCGGCACCGGTTGCGAGACGAAGTCGATAGCCTATTTGATGGCCGACCAGAGGTTGCGGCCGTGCTTCGCGCGATGCTGCTGGGCGATCGCAGCTTTGTGGAGCGGGACGAGGCGGTGGATTTTCAGAAGACGGGCGTGTTCCACGTGCTGGTTGTGGCGGGATTGCACGTGGGCGCGCTGGCGTTTTTTCTGTACTGGATCGCCCGGCGGCTGCGGCTTTCTCGGTCCGCGACCATGGTTTTCACGCTCACGCTTCTTTTGGCGTACGTGGCGGTGATTGAGCAACGGCCTCCCGTGTTGCGAGCGGCACTGATGGCGGCGATTGTTGTGCTTGGCGGTTTTTTTTACCGGCGGCTCGATGTACTGAACTCCGCCGCGATAGCGGCGCTAGTTCTTTTGGTGGCGCAGCCGCTCGCGCTGCGGGATTCCAGTTTTCAATTGACGTTTTTGGCGATTGGCTGCATCGCGGGGCTCGCAGCGCCTTGGCTCGAGCGAAATGTACAGCCTTACGCGGGGGCACTACGAGGTTGGCGCGACGTGACACGAGACGCGGCGCATGAACCGCGCGCGGCGCAATTCCGGATCGATTTGCGAAGTACAGCAGGCTGGCTGTCCGCCAAACTTCCGACTCGGATTGCCGCTCGCGTGGAAAATGGTCTTGCGGGCGGAATTGGGTTGACGCTGCGAGCCTGGCAATTGATGGTGCTTACGTTGGCTTTGCAGATTGGGATGCTACCCCTGATGGCTCGGGATTTTCATCGCATCACACTGGCTGCGCCAATAGTAAATTTGGCGGCTGTGCCGCTCACGGGCATTGTCGTACCGCTGGGTTTCCTGACGCTTGGCAGCGCGATGGTGTTGCCGGGACTTGCTAGGATAATTGCAGTTCCGCTCAGCTATATAACGCTGATGCTCCTGCATATCGTGCATTGGTTTGCGCGCTTGCCGAAGTGGAGCTATCGCATTCCGGGGCCGCACCTGTGGCTCGTAGTTGCGTTCTTCGTTTTTGCTTTTCTCCTAACGGCAATCATGCGAATAGCACATCCGCTGCAACAACGAATCGCGTCGAGTTTTAGCGCGGGCTTGGTGGCGTGCTCGCTACTTATTGCGCTGTTCCCGTTTTCTGCAGCGCGCTCTGCTGGAAGACTTGAGTTGAGCGTCCTAGACGTTGGGCAGGGAGATTCGCTTTTTGTTGTGTCACCACATGGCAAGACAATGCTGATCGACGGTGGAGGCGCGTTCGGCGGTTTCGGAGGACAGAGCAATCACGGAATAGACCCCGGCGAAGAGGCGGTCTCGCCATATTTGTGGTCGCGCGGTTTTCAGAGGATCGATGTCGTCGCGCTGACACATGCGCATCAAGACCACCTGGGAGGCTTGGCCGCGGTGCTCGAGAATTTTCGTGTCGGCCGATTGTGGATTGGCCGCGAGGTACATTCGCAAGCGCTCGCGAATGTCGAGAAATTGGCAAGGGACAGGAAGATTTGGATCGAATACGAAACGCGCGCGAATACCTTTGCGTGGGATGACGTGCGGGGTAAGTTCTTGTGGCCGGAGCCGTCTTCAGCCGCTGCCTCGGACGCTGCGAAAAACGATGATTCGCTTGTACTGAGGCTGCGGTATGCGGACCGCGCGTTGATGCTGCCTGGCGACGCTGAAAAGGAGGCTGAGCGCGAGATACTTTTGGAAAACGGCGAGGATGAGCTGCAGGCGGAGGTGCTGAAGATTGGGCACCATGGCAGCAAGAATTCGACGACCGCGGAATTTTTGGCGGCCGTGAAACCGCGCGTCGCCATTATTTCCGTGGGGGAAGACAATCCGTATGGACATCCCAATGCCGAACTGCTGCAGCGGCTTGCAAACGCCGGTGTTCGCGTCCTACGGACTGACCGAAATGGTGCGGTGCACATTCTGATGGATAGCAAGCGCCTGGAGGTAAGGTGCTTCGTTCCCTGCCTGCCGGTTAAAGCGGATGACTTACAACAAGCGCAAGCGCCAGATCACGACAAAAACTAAGAGCAGTAACAAAAAGCCGATCGCCGCGCGGTACTCGCGATTTCTCTTGTACTGTGCGAATGAAAACGCGCCGGCATTTTCGGCTGATACCTTCGCTGGCGTCAGCCGCGGAAAAAACAGCGGCACGGTTCGCGCATATTCCTGGAATGCGTCGCCGTGATGCTGGTACAGTTCGCGCTCTTCGCGGCGCATAACAAAGGAATAGAACACCGCAAAATAGCCAAACAGGATCAGCGCGGACGCCCACGAATACGCTGCGACGGCTACCCCGACTACTAGAATGAAGCTGCCGAGATATAGCGGATTGCGCGTATACGCGTACGGTCCGGTAACGGCGAGAACTTGTTGCTTGCGGAGGTGGCCCGCAGCACGCGCGCGAATCCATAGGCCAATCGCTCCGATGATTGCTCCGGCTAAAATGCTCTTGGGCGTGGGCCGCGCGAGCCACAGAACAATAATGGCCAGCGGATATCCGAGGCGCACGCGCCAGCGCGCGAAAAACGCCGCCACGCTCACTTTGCAGCACCGAGGCAACGACGCACGGCGTCGAAAACTTGATCAACGCTGATAGCGAGCATTGAGGCGTGTGCTTGCTCTCCGCGCGCATGAGTTGTGCGGACTCCTGGAACGCGCAGCACCATATTCTTGCGCTCACTCGCGTGGGACTCGACAGCCTGATAGGGACCGTTCCGCGCGGGATCGGTGGGGCCAAAAAGAGCGACAAGGGGCGTACCTATCGCCGCCGCGAGATGTAGAGGGCCTGTGTCGCCAGCAACAGCGCACGCGGCGCCGCGTAACAGCGCCATCAGTTCGCCGAGGCTGCCATGGTGAACAAACGGCGCGGCATCCCCGCTTGCGCGAACCACGGCTGCCGCCAAATCGTCGTCTCCCGGTCCGGCATTCACGATAGTGCGCAGGCCGAAAGATTCGCGTAGCTTGCTACACAAAGCTCCGAAGCGCTCTGGCGGCCAGCACTTGGAGCGCCAGCCGCCGCCGGGGCTGAAGACAATGTAACGATCCTCTCCTTGCGCGCGCAGACGGGTGCAGACTGCGGCCTTATCCTGCGCTGGAATATGCAGGCTCACTGGGGCCGTGCCGTGTTGTGCGCCAGCGCGCAGCGACAACTCGCCATTTTGCTCTGCAATGTGTGCCTTGGTTGTCTTCACGCGGTCGGTGTAAAGAAGCGGGACGCCGAATTCACGAACTGTCGCTGAAGAAAAACCGATCCGCTTTGGCACCGCGCCGAAAAACGGCAGCATAGCCGACTTCCATAAGCCTTGGTAATCGATCGCGGCGTTAAAAGAACTCTGCCGCAAACGCCTAATTGTTTCTCGCAAAGAGGACAAGGCGCGCGTTTCGATGGTCCAGACTTCCGACGCCAGGCCGCTCGTACCGACTAGAAACGTCCAGCGGGGATGAGTGAGCCAAACAATTTGAGACGCCGGAAAAGATTCGCGTAAGGCCGCGACCGCGGGGAATGTGTGAAGGATGTCGCCGAGCGATCCGAGCCGAACCACTAGAAAGCGTGGCTCAGGCATGCGGCGCCTTGCGTACGGAATTGAGAAATTCGCGCGTCGAATGACCCTTGGGATCGCCGACGATCGCCACACGGATGCCAAGGCGCGCCGATGTCGCGCGCTCAGGGACAGTCTCAGTGGTGTAATCCGTTCCTTTGGCATGAACGTCCGGACGCAAATCCTCGAGCAGCGCTTCTACAGTCGGCTCGCTGAAGACCAGGACATAATCCACGGCGCGCAATGCGCCAACTAGCGCTGCGCGTGCAGTTTCGGGCAGGATGGGGCGCCCGGCGCCCTTTAAGGCGCAGACACTCGAATCTGAATTGACGGCTACGGCCAAAATATCGCCTTCTCGGCGGGCGCCTTCGAGATATCGAATGTGGCCCACGTGTAGTGTGTCAAAGCAGCCGTTCGCGAGCACAAGTTTTTGTCCGCGCCGGCGATGTTCAGCGAACAATTCGCGGAGGCGCTCTCGCGCTACGATCTTGGATTCGGCGCTGCGCATCATCACTGACCCGAGCCGCCGGCATCGCGGCGAATCGCTTCAAGGAGTTCCGCACGCGATACGGTCGCGGTGCCGCGCTTCATCACGACGAGTCCGCCAGCGATATTAGCGATGTGGGCCGCCTCCAGGGGCGATGCGCTGCATGCCAACGCGAGTGTATAGGCGGCGAGCACCGTATCGCCGGCTCCGGTGACGTCAACTGCCTGATCGCTGCCGTGAACGGGTATGCGCGTAACGCGATCGCGGGATTCAAATAGCGCCATACCGTCGCGTCCGCGCGTTACGAGAAGCGCGCGGAGCTTCATGGCGGCGAGCGTCGCTTTGCCACAGCGGGTCAGCTCGTTGAAATCTGAGCCGATAGCTGTGTGGTGCAAAGCTTCGACCTCGGCTTCATTCGGCGTCGCCGAAGTGATTCCCGCCTTGGCATAAGCGCCGAGTTGATATCGAGCGTCAAGCGTTACGAGTAGTCCGCGCTTGCGCTTTGTGGCCGCGTCGCGAACCAACTCGGGGTTCGCGACGCCAAAGCCATAATCGGACACCGCTAGTGCGTCCGCCGAACGAATCTTTGCCGATAAGAGCTGTTGCACCTTTTTGCGCGCGGCTTGTGGCAGGGGAACTTGCGGCTCGCGGTCCACGCGAAGGACCTGCTGACCTACAGTGTGCGCCCAGCCGGCAACGAAACGCGTCTTGGTTGGCGTGGTCCAGCCCATCACTCGAATAATTCCGGATACGTCCACGCGCTTGCCACGAAAATATTCGAGCAGCGCGTCTCCTGCGGCGTCCTGCCCTACGGCTGTAATGGGAAGGACTCGCGCTCCGAAAGCCGCGAGATTGTTCGCGGCGTTCGCGCCTCCGCCCGGCACAACTTGCGTCTCCCTGTGCCGCAGAATCAGCACCGGCGCTTCGCGAGAAACGCGCGAGATGTCGCCGAATTGGAATTCATCGGCAACAAAATCGCCTAACAGCACGACCGTCTTGGACGAAAATTTCTCGACGCACTCCCCGAGGGCAAGCAAATCGACGGACGTCGATTGTGTTTGGGCGAGAGTGCGAGTCACTTGGGCTGCCTCACGATCCACTCCGACGCAGCAGCAAGATCGTCGGCGATGAAATCCGGAGGCACGGGCCAGTTCGCGGAGTGCCACCGAATTTCGCCTTCTCCATATCCGGTACGCACAAGGATCGCGCGCGCTCCGACGCGATGAGCCAACTCGATATCGCCGTAACGATCGCCGACGACAAAGGAGCGGCGCAAATCCAAGCCGTGTTCACGGGCGGCACGCTCGAGCATCCCGGGCTTTGGCTTGCGGCACGCGCATGCGTCGTCTCCTTTATGCGGACAATAGTACAGCGCGTCAGTGTGCGCTCCCTCTTTGGCTAGTTGAGTTGTCATCAATTCGTGAACGGCGCCGACCAACGACTCCGGAAAATATCCGCGCGCGACGCCGGATTGGTTCGTGATCACGATGACGGGCAGCTTTGCATGGTTTAGCTGCAGGATCGCTTGTGCGGCGAACGGAAACATTCGAAAACGGCTGACGTGATTCAAGTAGCCGACCTCTTCGGCAATGGTTCCGTCGCGGTCGAGGAAGACTGCAGGACGCAGGGACTCAGCTTCAGCCAGAAGCCACCTCCGCGGAGCGAAGCCAGCCACGCGCTGCCGTTTCCACGGCTTCCGGCGTGACGCTAGTCATGCAGCGGTGGTCTATCGGACAGCGTCGTAGGAAACAAGGACTGCAATACGGCTTTTGTTGCACGACTGTGCAGCGCGGAGTCACCGGCGCGGTGCCGTGGGGATCCGTGGGTCCAAAGATCGCCACCACTGGCAAGCCGACCGCGGCGGCAACATGCATCGCACCCGAATCGTTGCCGACAAAAAGCTGACATTGCGAAAGAAGCGCGGGGAGATCGGCGATCGTGGTTTTGCCGACCAAGCTGATCGATGGACCTTTTATTCCGGCAGTAATCGCATCGCAAACCGTCTGCTCCGACGCCGTCCCAAACAGAATCACGTCGGCATCCGTGTGCACGCGAAAACAGTTTACGAAATCGGCGAAGCGCTCTGGTGGCCAACACTTCGCGGAACCGTAGGATGCACCTGCGCCAATGGCGATTCGCGGGACATTGTGGCGAGCGCCTGCGGCAGAGAGAGTTTGCTCGGCGCGCTGGCGCCGATCTTGTGTGATATCGAGTCGCACGAAGGATCCTGTTGGGAGAGAATCGATCCAACCGGCACGCCGCAAGAGTTCAAGATAATAAAATTGCTCGTGAGGCGGTATCTCGCCGCGCTTTGGAAGCCGAATTCTCTTGGTCAGTAGCAAGCTGCGCCCGTCTCGGGCATAACCGATGCGCTCGGGAATACCTGCGCGCCAAGCCAGCCAAGCAGCATCAAATGCGTTTTGCAGCAGGAGCGCGACGTCGAATTTCTGTGCGCGCAGCTCTCGTGCCAAACGCTCGCGACCACTCAGGCCTGCGTGTGCGCCCATCGGATCATACGAAATGAGGTCGTCGCAGACTTTCTGGCCGCGATAGATGTCCGCGACGTAAGGCCGGGCAACGATCGCAATCCTTGCCTCTGGAAAGTGCGTGCGAACCGCTCGGAGGGCCGGCATTGCCATAATGGCGTCGCCTACCCAATTCGTGGCGCGTACGAGGATCTTCACGCTGCCGCACCTTGGCCGGTCGCGAGTTTGCGGTCAATCGCCGCTAGGAGTTCGCTTTCCGCCGTGAATGCAAAATCGATAACGGCGATCCAGATTGGCAAGCGCAGGTTCGTGTTAGGAAGATTCTCGGCGTCCTTCTCCGTTGTTACCAAACCAGCCGCACCACGGGCTTCCGCACGCGATTGGAGCTGGCTCAGCTCCCTTAGAGAATATTTGTGGTGATCAGAAAACGCCCTCTTGTCCGCCACGGGCACGTGCCACCGACTCAGATCGTGAAAAAAAGCGTCCGGGTTTCCAATACCACAGAAGGCGAGGAAAGGGCCAGAACCTATTTCACTAAGATATTTTTCCGACTGGTCGGATCCGAACCGGCGAAAACCAAGTAGCCTTGTCTGCGCGTAGAAGATCGCGAATGTGCGAGCGTCTCTGGCCTCACTGAAAGGTGTCTCAAATTTTCGTGATACCACCACAATATCGGCGCGCCGGCATGCTGCGATCGGCTCGCGCAGCCGACCCGCTGGGAGCAACCACTCTTCCTTGAGTTTGCGTGAACCGTCGAGCATCACGACATCCAAATCGCGGGCAAGTTGCAGATGCTGGAAGCCGTCATCCAATAGGAACACATCGATGGCATTCGCGGATTCCAGGCGGGTACCAGAAGCAAACCGATCGGGACCGACACCGAACTGAACTTTATCGCCGAGCCGTCGCTTAAGGAGCTCGATTTCGTCGCTGCTGCCGAGGGTGCCTCGATAACCGCGGCTGAGAATCGCGACACTCTTTCCTTCCCCTAAAAACTTTTCCGCGAGCCATAAAACCATAGGAGTCTTTCCCGTACCGCCGACGGTTAAGTTCCCGACGCTGATTACCTTGGCTTTCAAGCGCTTCGCTTTAAGCCATCCCTTAGCGTAAAAGGCAGCGCGCCACCGAACGTATAACCCGTACAACTGAGAAAGGGGCCAGAGCAGAATTCGGAGCGCGCGCGGCAAGTTCATTGTGCTGGGCTGCCGAGGAATTTGGCGATTTCAGCCAGAGCTCGGTCTGTTGCGCCACGGCTGCTGTCTACCAGTTGCTTGGCGTTTTCGCCCATCTTGCGGCGGCGCTCCGGACTGCGCAGCAGTTCGATCCAGGCTACGCCGGCGTCTTCGGGGCTCTCGACTTGGATGGCTGCGTCGGCCGCAACAAAACGCGCGGCGATATCGGCAAAATTTTCCATCGAAGGCCCAAACACTGGAATTTTACCGAATGCCGCAGGCTCCAAAATATTATGCCCGCCCGAAGGCACCAGAGAGCCACCGACGAACGCGCCATCCGCTAACCGATAGACTGACGCGAGCTCGCCGATGCTGTCGAGAAGAATCACGGTGACGTCGCGTGAGATTGACCCATTGTTGCCGCCTGCCATTCCTTCCGCATGCGCGGTTAGCGCCAGCTCGGAACGTCGAATAAACTTGCGGCGCGACTCATGAATAAAATCCGCCGCGGCCTCAAAGCGTTCCGGCTTGCGGGGGGCGAGAACCAACAATGCGTTGGGGTGTTCGCCCTGCACAACGCCAAAGGCTATCAATGCGAGCGGCTCTTCCGTGGCCACGACGCTGCCGGCGACTACGATGGGCGAACGGCCTTGGCGGCGAGCTTCGGCCTCGAGCCAGCTCGAAAGCGGTGTTGCGGCAGGCAGCTCCATGTCGTATTTCAGGTTGCCACTGACCGAAACGCGGTCGGCGGGCGCGCCCAGTGCGCGAATACGCTCCGCATCCTTCTCGCTCTGCATCAGAAACGCGGCTCCATTTGCCAGCGCGCTTCGCAGAAAGGGCCGAAGAAGAAAACCGAACCTACCGAGGTATCGCTGGTAACGCGCGAAAGAACGATCCGAGATTCTTCCACTCACGAAAAGCACGGGAATGTCTTTCCGGCGAGTCTCGCGCAGAAAGTTAGGCCAAATCTCGGTCTCCAACACTACGACGAGGGATGGGCGAACCGCGAGCAAGACGCGGCGTACGCAAAAACTCCAGTCCAGCGGGAAATAGAACACCGCATCGGCAAATTGAATCCGTTCGCGGGCCAATGATTGCCCAGTGATCGTCGTCGTCGACACTACGAGCGGACGGTTCGGATACGCTTCTTTTAATCGCTTCGCCAGGGAAATACTAGAAAGAAGCTCACCCACGGATACGGCATGAATCCAGATGGCGCCGGGACGGTCTGCGGGCAATTTGTCGAGCGGGCTAGTTGACAAGCCAAGCCGCTCGCGCAAGTTGGAGAGGTACTTTCTCTGACGCAGCCCCTTAATCAGCCAATACGGCAAGAGCAAGAGCGCTGCGGCACTCATTAAAAAACTGTAAACAAAATACACTAAGCGTGGCTCCGGTCCCTTATCGCTGCGCCGCGGAACTCATGCGAGGCGCAGGGCAACCCCGCACGTCCCCCAGGAATCGAAGGCGTCGAGATGAGAAACATCTATTATAACCACATGCGAATAGCCGCTTTCAGAATTCCGACAGTCGCCACTTCCCTTTCTCTTCTCGCCACGTTCGCAGGCGCGCAGCAGGCGCCCTTGCGAACTGCTTCGCTGGAGTCGCACGAAGGCTTGACGATCACTGCGAATCCGTGGACGGACGCAGCGAAGTACAAAGAAACATTCCCGAAGAAGTCTCCGTACGCCTCGGGAATACTTGCGCTGGAAGTATCGTTTCGCAACGACTCCGATGAAAGCGTTAGAGTCAACTTGTCACGAATTCGCCTGACCGTGCATCTTGACGCGGAAAATACTCAGGAACTACCTTCGCTCAGCGCAGAGGAACTGGTGCAAGCCGTGTTGAAACCGGGAGGTAAGGATCCGACCGCGAAGCGTAATAAGATTCCTCTTCCGGTCCCGATTCCCAAGGGTGGAGGCGGCAAGAATGCAGAGGAATTGCAGCGGCAGGCGCAGGAAGCGAGCGTGCCCACTGGAGTCGTCGCGCCGCACAGCACGGTGAAAGGGCTTCTGTATTTTGATTTACAAAAGCAGTTTGATCTGGTCGACACGGCTCACCTCTACGTGCCGGAACTGGTGCTGATGCGCGGAAATCGAGCGCTGACTTACTTCGATATTGACCTCGGACATTGATTTCAGCGCGGCAATGTTCCAGCCCGCTTTCCACAGGCGCGTTTGCGCGCATCACTCCCCTCGGCTACCATGACTGTGCGGCAAAATCTTTTTGTCCCCGGGACCCATGCTCACTCTTCTCCAAGAACTAAACCCTGAACAGCGCGCAGCGGCGGAAACAACGGAAGGTCCATTGCTGATTCTTGCAGGCGCTGGCACAGGCAAGACGCGTGCCATTACTTTCCGGATGGCGCATCTCATCGCCAGCGGTGTGCCGGCGGAAGCGATACTTGCAGTCACGTTCACGAACAAGGCCGCGGAGGAGATGCGCAACCGCGTTTCCGATTTGCTGCTGCGTGCAGGCGTGCCGCCCGCGCAACCGTGGTTGTCCACATTTCACTCGCTTTGCGCGCGGCTCCTTCGGCGCGAAGCCGCCAATGCCGGCCTGCCCCGTGATTTTGCCATTTACGATGATGACGACCAGCTCGCCGCGGTGAAGCTTGTCATGGCAAATCTGGAAATCGATGATGAGACGTTGACGCCGCGCAATGTTCTGAGCCGGATCAGCTACGCGAAAAATCATGGGCAGAGCGCGGAGAAGATGCGAAGTGAGGCCATCGACAAAGACGGTCGGCGCGTGGCCGATATTTTCGCCGCTTACGAGCAACTGCTGCGTCAAAGCAACGCTCTCGATTTCGATGATCTTTTGCTGCGAACCGTCAAATTGCTGCGGGATTCTCCTGCGGTTCGGGAAAAGTGGCAGACACGCTTCCAATACATTCACGTCGACGAATACCAGGACACCAACCGGGTGCAGTACGAGCTTCTTCGACTGCTTACCAGCCCAAAACAAAACGTCTGCGTAGTCGGTGACGAGGACCAATCCATTTATCGCTGGCGCGGTGCGGATGTGTCCATCCTGATGAGTTTTTCGCGCGACTACCCTGCAGCTCGAGTTATCAAGCTGGAGCGAAATTACCGCTCGACGCAGCAAATCCTGGACGCCGCTGGCGCGGTCGTGGCCAACAACCCAGAACGCCTTGGCAAGTCTCTGAGCGCGGAGAACGGCACAGGCGCCAACTTAAGATATTTCGAGGGGCGAGACGCACACGCCGAGGCGGAATTCGTCGCGGGCGAACTGGAACGCATTCTCAATGAAGACTCGTCCCAGACCTGCGCAGTGGAATATCGCACGAACTTTCAGTCGCGGGCGTTTGAAGAAGTGTTTCGCCGACGCGGACTCCGTTACAAGTTGGTGGGTGGCTTTAGCTTTTACAATCGTGCCGAAGTGAAGGACGCTCTGGCGTATGTGCGCCTGGCGATGCACCCGGAAGACGACATTTCGCTGCTGCGCGTGTTAAATGTGCCACCCCGCGGCATCGGCAAGACCACAGTGGATGCGCTGCAAGCCACGGCTCGCGCCGATGGTTCCAGCTTGTGGGCGGCGATTGAGAAATTCGTTTCCGGAGCTGCCGGCGGCCGCGCTGTAGCCCCGCTCCGCGCGTTCCAGGAGATCATCGCCAAGCTGCAGGAATCTCTTGCGACGAGCGAGGCTCCTGATTTCCTTCGCGCCGTTCTCGACGAAACCGGCTACATGGGCATGCTCAAAGACCGCAATACGCCCGAGGACGTCGCGCGTATTGAAAATCTCGAGGAGCTCGTTCGCGCCGTCGCTGAAGGAATTGAAAACGGCGAATCGTTTTCGGACTTTCTAGACGCCGCAGCCCTGGTCAGCGACGCGGACACCTTTGAAGGCAAACCCGGAGTTACGCTGATTACGCTGCATAGCACGAAGGGCCTCGAGTTCGACCACGTGTTCCTGACCGGCATGGAAGAAGGCATTTCTCCGCACAGCCGCGCGCTGAATGAAGAGAAAGGGATTGAGGAAGAGCGCCGGCTGGTATACGTGGGCATGACCCGCGCGCGAAAGTCACTTACGCTCACGCGCGCGGTGTATCGCCGCATTTTTGGCAATGAGCAGCAACTTCGCGCTTCCCTACCGTCGCGGTTCCTTGCCGAAATTCCGGTCGAGCTTGTGGAAACGGTGCGCGGCTCAATGGCCGAGATCGGGCAAACGCGTCGCTATGAGCCCGATCCGGAGTATTCATACTCGCCCGAAGAATTTTTGCGGCGCGTGCGCGGCCAATCGCAACCGCCTTCCGCCACTCGCCGCCCCTCCACCGGTTCCAGCACGTTTACGCGTCCTCCTACCAGACGCGGCGCCGACGCGAATCCCCTTCTCGGCCAGAAAGTTCGCCACCCGAACTATGGGGTCGGCACAATCGTCGGCGTGGAAGGCGACGATGAGGATCGCCGCCTCTCGGTCAGCTTCCCCGGAAGAGGCACAAAGAAGTTCGTCGAGCGCTACGCCCAACTGCAACACGTATAACGCGGACAGCCAATGTTGCGCGGCTGCGCCTCTCAATGTACATTGAGGCGCGCAATCCCATCTAGTACAGCGTGTCCGGCAGGACAGCCGTAACTCAAACGGATGCGAATCGGAGAGTACGAGTGGCGTCACCTCTGTTCCGCTGTAAGGGCATCGACCAGTTGCTCTCGGATTCCGAGAACGCCGAAGTTCGATTGAAAAAGACGCTGGGGTGGGTGAGCCTCACGTCGCTCGGAATCGGCGCCGTGATCGGCTCGGGAATTTTCACCATCGTTGGCACGGCTATCGCCGGACAACAACTGCAAGTAAAATCCATTCTGAACGCACCCTTGTTGGAATATTTGATTTACCATTCGCCTTCTTTTGGACGTCCTGGGGCGGGACCAGCCATCGCGCTGTCCTTCCTTCTAGTGGCCATCGTGTGCGGGTTCGCGTCGGTATGTTATGCGGAATTGGCCGCCATGATCCCGATTGCCGGAAGCGCGTACACGTACACATACGCGACTTTGGGCGAACTCATCGCCTGGATCATAGGCTGGGATTTAATTCTCGAATACGCGGTCAGCAATATGGCGGTCAGCGTGGGCTTCTCCCAGCATATTGTGAACCTGCTTGATTGGTTTGGTCTTCATCCCAACCCACGTTGGATCTCCCCCGCGTATCTTCCAGGCGGCCTCTCCGATCTGCAAGGGAACGTCCTCTATGAGCCTGGCTGGCACCTTGGTTTCAATTGGCCGGCGTTCATCATCGTGATGTTATTAACTATGATTCTCGTTCGAGGCATCCGCGAGTCCGCCGAAACTAACAACATAATGGTCTTGCTGAAAATTGTCGCCATTCTCGTTTTCATCAGCTTCGCCTCGCGATTCATTCACCCCGCCAACTGGCATCCGTTCGCGCCCAATGGGTGGCCAGGCATCCTCACCGGCGGCTCAATCGTCTTTTTTACCTACATCGGCTTCGATTCCGTCTCGACGGCGGCCGAGGAATGCAAGAATCCTCAACGCGACGTTCCTATCGGCATCATCGCCACGCTAGTGGTCTGCACGATTCTCTATGTTGGCGTGGTCGTCGTCTTGACCGGGCTCGTGCCCTGGCAGACCCTGGTGGACGATGCCGCTCCCGTGGTTAATACGCTCAAAAAACTCCACTTCAATAGCGTGCGCCTTATCGTGCTGATCGGCGCGCTCATGGGTATGATTTCTTCGCTGCTTGTCTTTCAACTTGGCCAAGCGCGCGTATGGTTTGCCATGTCTCGCGACGGCTTGCTGCCCCGTATCTTTAGCCGGGTGCACCCGCGCTTCTGCACACCGGATTTTTCCACGTGGATGGCAGGTTTTCTGGTCGGCATTCCCGCCGGCCTTCTGGACATCGGAACGCTGGCCGACCTCTCCAATATCGGCACACTCTTTGCCTTCGCTCTTGTGGCTGCGGGAGTATTGATTCTTCGTTACCGCGAACCTGACCGCCCGCGCGCTTTCCGCGCCCCGGGCGGCCCGCTCGCGCCAATCATCACCATCGTCACCTGCCTCCTGCTGATGGCCGGCCTGCCAATTACGAACTGGATTCGATTCTTCGTGTGGATGGCAATCGGACTCGTGATTTACTACAACTATGGACGGAGGCGCAGCACGCTACGCGCCGCCAATCCCGCTTAGAGCGTTTTGAAATGAGGCGCATGTCTCCCAATTTGTTGCGAAAATCCCTCAACGCTGGCCTCGCCGTCACCGTGAGCGTCGCGCTTCTTCCGAGCGGCTCTTACGCCTGGGGTGGCAATGGGCAAAGAGTCGTGGTCAATCAAGCCATCGACACGCTGCCTGCCGATCTACGCGCGTACTTTGAGAGTCAGCGGTCGTTCGTGGTGCAACACGTGACCGACCCGCTGGATGCCGAAGCCAAAACTCCCACCGAGCGGCATAACCACTTCATCCGGCTCGACAAGTACGGGCACTTCCCTTTTGACGCTTTGCCGCGCAGCTACAAAGCCGCGGTCAACAAATTTGGCAAATCCAAAATCGATGCCAGTGGCCTGCTACCCTGGGAAATTGGCGTGTACAGCGCGAAGCTTACTGAAGCGATGAAGCTTGGCCATTGGGATGAAGCGAGGCTTAACGCTGCGATTCTCGCGTTCTATGTTGCCGAGGCGCATGACCCCTTCAACACTACGGAAAATTTCGATGGCCACCTCACGGACCAAAGAGGGATCAACGAGCGATTTGGAACAACTCTCATCGATCGCTTTTCTTCCTTTTTCCCAATGCGTCCCAACGATGGTTCCTTCATCACCGATCCCACGGATCACGCTTTCGAGGCCTGCCTGAGCGCGCATAGCTGGCTCGAGGTAATCGAGCTCGCGGACCGCAATGCGCGGCGGGAAAGCAAGTCGTACAACGATGAATTTTTCGATCGCTTCTACAATCAATCGGCGGGCACGCTGATTCGCCAGCTCTCGGATGCCGCTACCGATGTTGGCTCCTATTGGCTCACCGCGTGGACGAATGCCGGCAAGCCTGCTTTACCGCACTAGCTTTGTCTGCCGCCACTATGCTTCCTGAGACCATCGCCTCACTTTCCAAAGCGGAGTTGCACCTTCACCTCGAAGGTTCGATCCAGCCGAGCACCGTTTGCGCGTTGGCGGCAAGGCATGGCCTCGAAGTCACCGAGCAGGAAGTGCGCCGCCGCTACGCGTACCAGAATTTCTTGGAGTTCCTCGAAACATTCAAGTGGGTCACCTCCTTTTTGCGCGAGCCGAACGACTATGCCCTGGTAACTCGCGACCTCGCGGAATACTTGCTATCGCAACGCGTGGTATATGCCGAAATTACGATTTCGATAGGCGTGATGCTGCTGCGCAAGCAGCGCGCGGAAGCCAACTTCGAGGCAATTTTAGCGGCCGCTGAATCCTTCCTGTCTCGCGGGCTGCGCATGAATTGGATCTTTGATGCCGTCCGTCAATTTGGCGCGGAAGCAGCGATGCGTGTACTCGATGCTGCCAAGCAGTGCGCATCGAAGTCCATCGTCGCCTTTGGCATTGGAGGCGATGAGTTAAGCGTGCCCACCAGAGAATTGCGGCCAGTATATGACCAAGCCGCGGCCCTGGGCCTACATCGTCTGATTCATGCAGGCGAAGTCGGCGGCCCAGAAAAACTTCGTGAAGCGATCGAGCTTCTCGGCGTTGAAAGGATTGGGCACGGTATCGCGGCGATGAATGACCCAGCTCTTATGGATCTTCTCGCCGATCGCCGCATTCCGCTCGAGGTTTGCCCCCAAAGCAATGTCCGCACCGGTGCGCTCGCGTTACAGTTGCGTCGCGATGAGGCGAGCATCGACAAGCATCCACTACCGGCGCTCTTTCGCCACGGCATTCCAATCGTGCTATCCACCGACGATCCTGCGATGTTCCACACCACACTTGTCCAAGAGTATGAGCATGCCCAGCAGCTCGGCATGACCGAGAACGAGCTCCTGCGTTTGGCCCAAATGAGTTTTGATTTCGCGTTTGAGCGACAGCACTCCCGCACTGCGGGTTGAGCCTACATTTTCAAAGTAACGAGCGAACGCGCAAGTTCGCGCTTTTGCGCGCGAGTCGCCATTACGGTCGGGACGACCTCAACCTTCATTCCTAACTTGCGAATATCGTTTGCTTGCTCTTTATCCGCGGAGTCAATTACAAACGTCCCGCTAAAATCAACATAGAGCTTCGCTACGCCCAGCGCCGAAGGCTCATACCCAAGCTCGGCGAGCATCTTGTCCGACGGGCCCTTCAGTGATTTGCCGCCTACAATCGGGCAAACAGCAACAACACGTTCCTTGCGCGCGCGCAAAGCTTCGCGAATGCCTGGCACCGCTAAAATCGGTCCGATGCTAATGAGCGGATTGCTGGGGCAGATCAAAATCCGATCCGCATCTCGAATCGCTTCAAGCACACCTTTCGCCGGTCGCGCCTTGTCGGCGCCATCGAAGCGGATGCGGCGCACGACCGGCTCCGCGCGGCGCTTCACCAAGTATTCCTGGAAATGTAGCTCGCCTTCCGCGGTGTCAATCATCGTCGGCACCGATTCGTCGCACATCGGCAAGATGCTCGTCTTCACGCCTAGTGCAACACGAATCGATTCCGCCGCATCGCTCAGTGACTTGCCTTCAGCCAGCATTGCCGAACGGTGGATGTGCGTAGCCAGGTCGCGGTCGCCAAGATTGAACCAGTTGATACGACCGAACGCTGCCAGACGCGTCAGCGCGTGAAACGTCTCGTCGCGGTAGCCCCACCCCTTTGCCTCATCGACAATCCCCGCCAGTGTGTAGGTGACGATATCGAGGTCCGGCGAAATTTTCAGACCATGCAGAGTGATGTCGTCGCCAGTGTTCACAATTACCGTAAGGTCTCGCGGGTCGATTACCTCATGAAGGCCAAGCAGGAGTTTGGAGGCGCCTACGCCTCCAGCCAATGCAGTGATAGTTTCGCGCTTTGCAGGGGGCATGAAGGTATGGATAGGCAGCCGCTACGCCGCAAAACCCTCGGCATCGGCCAAACTCTGTGCACGTTCGCGCACGCGAGCCGACAGAAATTTGCCACTCGTTACAAATTGGGGATAAAGCGCAAGCCGCTCCCGCAGAATGAAACCGCGCGCTTCGGTCTCGGTGCGCAGTTTCGTGATTTGCGGCCACGCTGCCTCGGGATTAATGAAATCTTTTGTGACCGGCGAGATCCCGCCCCAATCATTGATTCCTGCCTCAAGCAGGCGGGGAAAATCCGCATAGCTGAGATTCGGCGGCGCTTGCAAGTTCATGTGCGGACCAAGAATCAAACGTGCAATCGCAATAGTGCGCAGCATATCGTCCATCGATGGCTCAGGGTGATGCGCCATGGGAATATCCGGCTTAGCGCGAAAGTTCTGCACTATCACTTCCTGAACGTGACCGTACTTCTCGTGCAGAGCGCGGATCGCAAACAGTGAATCAACACGCTCCTCGAAGGTCTCTCCAATTCCGATCAGGATTCCCGTCGTAAACGCCATCGAAAGTTTTCCTGCTTCCTCAATCGTGCGCAAACGCAGTGCCGGAACCTTGTCAGGAGCTTTGAAATGCGCCAAGCCGTTGCGCATTAGGCGGGTACTGACCGTTTCGAGCATTAAGCCCACGCTGGCGTTCGATTCCCTGAACCTCTCCAACGCCGCGCGATCCATAACTCCGGGATTCGCGTGAGGCAGCAAACCCGTACGCTCGAGCACCATTTCGCACATCGCCGCAGCGTAATCCAGCGTGCGCGTAAACCCTTGCTGACGCAGAAAATCGCGCGCTTCCGGAAAAATGCGCTCCGGTTGGTCGCCGAGGCTGAATAGCGCCTCTTTACATCCAGCATCGCGCGCTCGCTCGGCCAGTCCCTGCACTTCGTCGGGAGTCATGAAGTGCGCTCCAGGCTGCCCCGGATCTTTGCGAAACGTGCAATAGCTGCAGTAATCGCGGCAAAGTGTGGTCAGCGGAATGAAGACTTTTTTTGAGAACGAAACGACAGTTCCCTTCCCGCGCGCGCGAAGCTCGCTAGCAACCGCAATTAGATCCGCAAGCGGCGCGCGCGAGGCCAAAAAAAGAGCGGCTTCGCGATCCAGCGACCCCGTATCCCGCCCCACCTCGAGCAACTCCGTCAGCGCGCTATGGCTCACGTCAGAGGGGAGTCTACTTGCTTCTCGTTGTGGCAGTAGTTCCATGGTGGTCGAGTCATGGTCCGCGGCGCAGCAATCTCTCAAGTCCATCTTAGCGGAATAAATCCTCGCCCGCAGGCCGGATGATTTTTGTGGCAGGTTCCTGTGCGGGCCGGTATTTATACCCACGAATGATGACCGCAGGGAGGCCTTCCCGCTTGCCCATCACCAGCCCGGCAGCGGCAGCGAGGTCGTCCGCGATCGCCAGTATCGTGGCTTGCAATGGTTTCGAGTTGCGGTCGCGCGACCCGCGCAAATCCAGCAGCACGGGGATGCCTGCCGCGCCGACCGCGACGTTCGTCAGTCCGAGGCGCCATGGCCGGCCGAACGTGTCACTAATTACCACGGCGACGCGCTTCTGGCTTAGTCGTCTGAGCGCTTCTGCTAGTACACGTGCCGAGCGGTCCGGGTCTTTCGGAAGCAGCGTGACCACGTCGTCTCCTGGTACATTCGAGTGATCCACTCCCGCATTGGCGCAAACAAAACCGTGGTGCGTTTCCACGATCAGCACCGGATGCTCGCGCACGATCCGCCCTGACTCCCGCAGAATAACCTCCACCAAACGCGGATCTCTGCCGCCCTTGGCAGCGAGCTGCATTGCGCCTCCGGAAGGCTCAACAGTGGAGAGCCTTGCAATACGACCCTCCGCTTTAGAAACGACTTTTTGCGCGACCACCACAATATCGGCGTCCTCGAATACTATTCTCGCCTTACGGGCCGCCGCAAAAATTAGGCCTGCTAGATCATTGCCCTCACGAATCTCCGGCAAACCGGGGACGGGTATTAGCTCAATGCAACCTGGGGATCGCCGTCTCAAGCCACTCGTGCTCACATTTTTCGCCATGTCCGCGCAAATTGAGTTTATGCGAAGGGAGCAATTAATGCATCGGCTGGGCGCTGCTGACTCCGGAAGATCGGAAATAATTCGCGAGTCAAAATAAAAAGGGCGGAGCCTGCCTTTCGGCGACTGCTCCGCCCGAAACGTCCTGGAAAGGAGAACTACCCCTTATTAGGCGGCTTGTCCTTTTCCTTTTCCTTGGGTTTTTCCTGTTGCTTTGGGCGTTCTTGCTGCTGTTGACGCGGCGGAGGCGCCTGCTGACGCTCCGCTTGTGGCGGAGGCGCTTGCTGCTGTTGACGCGGCGGAGGCGCCTGTTGACGCTCCGCTTGTGGCGGAGGTTGCTGCTGTTGACGCGGCGGAGGCGCCTGCTGACGCTCCGCTTGTGGCGGACGCTCTTGCTGCTGTTGACGCGGCGGCGGCTGCTGTTGACGCTCCGCTTGTGGCGGAGGTTGCTGCTGCTGACGCGGCGGGGGCGCCTGTTGACGCTCCGCTTGCGGCGGAGGTTGCTGCTGATTGCCGTTCGGCGGCGGATTCGCTGGCCGGGTCGCCGATGGAGGCCGATCATTGCGTTCATTGACCGGCCGATTGTTGCTTGCAGGCGGATTGGGCTGCCCGTTCGGAGCCGGAGGCGCTACGTTCGGCCTATCGCTATTCGGTGGACGATTGGGTTGTGCATTCGGCGGCGCAATGTTCGGCCGATCGTTTGATGGCCGGTTGGGCTGCCCGTTCGGGGCCGGAGGCGCTGCGTTCGGCCTATCGTTATTCGATGGACGATTGGGCTGCGCATTCGGCGGCGTGTTTGGCCTGTCGTTTGGTGGCCGGTTGGGCTGCCCGTTCGGAGCCGGAGGCGCTGCGTTCGGCCTATCGTTATTCGATGGACGATTCGGCTGCGCATTCGGAGCCGCAGTATTCGGCTGCTCGGCCGGCGGCCGCGCCGATGGCGGACGATCAGTATGCTGGTTATTGGGCCGGTCGTTCGGCGCAGGCGCATTCGGAGCCTGTGCATTTTGCGGACGGTTCGGTGGCGCGTTGTTTGGCCGCTCGGCATTTGCTGGCGGCGTGCCCGGCCGATTGTTTGGCTGAACGTTGCCTTGCTGCTGCATCGGCCGATTCACGTTCTGATTTTCGTTCTGCGGTGGCGCGTTTCCGGCGTTCCGTTGCTGCGGCGTTGTCGGCCGGGCCGCGGGAGCCATCCTGACGACAGCCGCGGGTCTCGCCTGTTGAGCCTCAGCGCTCCGAACCTGCGAAGCCGCGGGCGGCTGGCCGCCATTTTGCCGGATAAGCGCCTGCTGCCTGTCAATCGGTGCTGGCGGTGGTGGCGGCGCCGTTCTCGCGACCACGGCGCGAGTCACAACTTGTTCGGGCGGGCGTGCTTGCGCTGGTCTGCCGGCTCCCACGAACGCCTGACGCTCGGGCGCCACGGCGGGTCCGCGTACGTTTACATGCGCGCTCGCCATTTGCCTCTCGTCCACACGCATGACGTTCCGCCCCACAGGCTGTGAGGTCGACAAAACTTGCGCGGATGTCGCGGTCACCCCGCCAGGCACGCGTTGATTTACATACGTCACGTTATTGACCGTGGTCTTATTCACCACCACCGTGTTGTAGTAGTTGTTCACCACAGTTGTGTTTACCGTGGTGTTCGTGACGTTCACGTTGTTCACATAATTCCGGCTTACGCGATAGGAAGGAACGTAGACTTCACGCGGTCCCAGCGGAAACCAGCCCACGGATTCACCGCCACCAACCACGACTCCAACTGCCACGTGAGGTCCGCCGACCCAAGCGACAAGCGCGGGCGCGTAAACCGGACGCACATACGCCACACCCACTGCACCCGGCCGACACGGCACCCAGCCCCAAGCTCCGCCAACGGCTATCCAGCGGCCGTAATGGAATGGTGCGAAACCCCACGGCTCATCATCGACCCACGTGTAGCCCCATGGCGCGATCCAAACCCAATGGCCGTAGCGATAAGGCGCCCAACCAACTACGGTAGTACGTGGAAACCAGACAGTGCCGTAGTCGGGCGTGTCGCGCCATCCCCCATATTGATCGAGGTCCTCATATCCGATGGCTTCTTCCGAAACGTACCGCCGCGACGCAGAATGATCTTCCCGGCGGTCGCGTTCATACGACCAGCGCTCGAGATCGTCGTCATTGCCTACACCTTCGATATCGGCGTTCAGTTGATCGGTGCCGCTAAATATCCCGGTTTCATCCGCGTGCACGCTATAGGATTGGCCACCACCGGTGACTTCTCCATCGCCATCGCGAACCACGACCACCGTGGTGTCGCCCGCTTCATTCACGTTGATGCGATAAATGCCGGGGCGCAAAGCGGTGAAGGCCAGGTTTGGCGTATCGACCTCAAAAATTTCGCCGCGATTCAGGCGCCGCAAACGAATTCGCACCGTTCCTTCCGTTAACTGCAGTTGTACGGTTCTGTCGTCCAGATTCAAAAACGAAAAGCCAGTGTTCGCGCCGAGACGAATTGAGCCCGAGCCGATTTGCAGCTCCGCGCGCGAATCACGGTCAGCCCAAAGTTTGTCTCCGGTGGTCATGGGCCGGTTCACCACTGCACCAACCCAATCCTGCGTTCCCGCCGGCTGAAACGAAACAGAGCCATCAGCAACGCTAAGACGAGCCACGCGTGAGGGCGGATCGTCATCATCGGCTGCTGCTCGCGCCGGTCCCAACAATGTCACGGCTAGTGCCATGGCGATCAGACTTGTAAGTTTGAGCGCGTGTTTTCTCATAATCAGATTCTCTCCTGAACCTGTCGCGGCAGGTCTGCCTTCATTGGCCGCGTTTATTTTTACTTGGTTGGATCTGGGTACCTGGGAGCCGATGGTACGAGTATGAACCGCATCCGGCACCTTCCCCTATCGGGCATTTTCCCTATGTCTAATCAGAAAAGGCCCGAGTCTCTCATTCTGAATAAACACCTTGGAGATCTAAGAGTTGCGCAGAGTTGCGCGAGGAATGTTTCGGTTCACAGACGTTCTAAACACAAAAAAGCCCGCCCCGATTTGGGGCGGGCTTCGTGCCGGAAATTTTAGCGTCCGTGAGGGCTGCCTCCGTGAGAGCCACCACCGCCACCACCGCCGCGAGAGTTGCCGCCACCTCCCCCACCACCGTGACTCGCGCCTCCGCCGCCCCCGTAACTGTGACTAGGAGCGGAATAAGAGCGGGAAGGTGCTGAGTACGAGGGCGCCGAGGAAGAGCGCGCTGGGGCCGAGTACGAAGGCGCAGAATAGGAGCGCGCTGGCGCCTGATATGAGCCGCTGCCTCCGCGATTGTTGTACGACGGCGCATTTGAGTAGCTCGGAGCACTAGAGCGTGCTGGCGGTTGATACGAGCCGTTGCCTCCGCGATTGTTGTATGACGGCGAGTTCGAGTAACTTGGCGCACCCGAGCGAGCGGGCGGCTGATAAGAGCGGTTCCCGTTCGAGTAGCCGCGCCCACCATTCGATGGCGAAGACGATGGCCGGTTGCTGTTATAAGCCGGGGCGTTCGAGCGCGAGTTTCCGCTTTCGGCCGGCCGGCTATTTCCCGACCCTGCCAACGGCGGCCGGTTTGTACTTGCAGAGGGTGCCGTTTGGCTGCCCGCATTCGGACGGTTGGAAGAAGCGCTACCGAACCCCTGCGGCGCCCGTCCGCGATCCGTACTATTTCCTTGCGCCGACCAGCTTCGCGATCCGCTATTTCCCGGTCGGTTCGCCGAAGCGTTGCCGTTCACGGAAGCGCGTCCATTCACGCCAGCGTTTGCGCTCGCCGACGGCGGCCGATTGTTGGAGAGCTCGCGCTGTCGCGAAGACATCGCGCCATTATTTACTTCACTGCCGGGGCGATTATTTGGCGACACAGAAGTTCCGGCGCCATTGCGAGCTCCGAAGCCCGCGTTGTTCCCTCCGCGATTCACTCCGCCGTTGGCCGCGCCATTTCCTGCGCGACCCGCGGAGAGTCCGCGAGTATCCATAGTCCGCACCGGCATGTGCGAAGCAGCGGCACCCGGAGCTGTCCGTGCCACCACAGATCGATTCGTCACAGAAGATGGCGGAGTCGACACTCGTCCGCGAGCATTTGCCGCGCCGGTGAAACTGCTCCGCGTCGGCGTGAAGTTCGCGCGGTTGGTCACCTGCGCACCGCGCAGCGACGATTCCGTTACACGCATCGATCCGCGATTAATAGCTTGTCCGTTCACAAACGCATTGCGGGAAGCCGCCGTCACTGCACGAACGTTGTGCGCATAAGCGTAGTTGTAATTATTATTGTGGACGTTTAGCACATTCACGTTTGTGATGCGCGTATTCGTGATGTTTACGTTCCGGAAGTAGCGGTCGCTGGCGTGATACCAGGGATGGAACGGTTCGCGAAAACCCAGAGGGAACCACCCGATCCCGCCGCCAAAGCCACCGCCAAATCCAAACCCAAATCCGAAATGCTCTCCGCCCACAAATCCGACAAACGCCGGTCCATAGAACGGACGCTCGTAGACAGGTCCCGGGCACCAGCCCCACCCGCCGCCAACATATGCCCATCGGCCATAGTGAAACGGCGCAAAGCCCCAAGGCGCATAGTCCACCCAAGTCCAGCCCCACGGCCCAACCCAATTCCAATATCCGTAACTATACGGAGCCCATCCGACAGCCACTGTGTGCGGGTACCAGACGGGGCCGTAGTCCGGCTCTTCGCGCCATGATCCGTAGTCATCCAGGTCTGAATAACCGGGAACGTCGCGATTCACATATTTCGCCGATACTGAGTTATCTTCTTTGAGGTCCCGATCCGAAGCCCAACGATCCAAGTCGTCCGGAGCTGGAGCGCGCTCCACGTTGTATTCCGGGTTGTCCACACCGTTGAGTTCCGCCTGCTCGCCGGCATGCACCTCATACGTCTGCCCACCCGCTGTGATTTCGCCTTCTCCGCGAATCACCGTGACCCGCGTGCCGTCACCATTCTCATTAACATCGACGCGGAAGGCTCCCGCCTCCTTCACTGTAAACGCCAGGTTCGGAGTATCGACCTCATACAAATCGCCCTCCCGCATTTCCCGAATGCGGAAGTTAATGGCGCCCTCGGCGATGCGCGCTTGCAGAATGTTTTCGTCCAGGTTCAAGAAGGAAAGCGCAGTCATGCTGCCGAGATGCACCGTCGCTGCTCCCGCTTCCAGTTCGGCCCGGGAGTCCTGATCTGTCCACAACTTGTCGCCAACCGTAACAGGCCGATTCTTCGCCGCTGCCGCCCAGTCTTCCGTTCCCGACGGCTGAAACGACACGTTGCCATCCAAATAGCTGATGCGCGCAACGCGCGCTGGCGGGTCGCCTTCATTCGCGCGGTCCTGCGCCCGCGCTCTTGGCGCGACAAATAGCAATAAGCCGGCTAAGGACGCGAAGATCGTCGCTCTGCTTTTTCCGGCTAAAGTGGCCTGCATGTTGTTTCCCCTGTCTCCGGCCGCTCTCCTGAGGCTGCGGCCGATTGGGAGCACATCCGTGGGCATAGCGGACTTGGCCTAGATACTCCCAACCAATGGAACCCGGTGGTAGGAATTAAGTTGCTGCCGCCCGATTCTCATTTTGGGACACCTTCCGCCCAAAAGCCAGCGAGTACTGGTACTGTCAATAGCTGGCCCAAAATCCGGTCTTTAGGACAGGCGCTCTCCTCATCCCCACACCCTACACTAACCCCCTACACTAACTTATTGTGAGCGCCTCTGCGCTCTGGGAGAATGCATGCGTATGAACTGGTTCGGAGTGGCGGCATTGGCATTGACCGCAGCAGTGGTCGCAACACCTGCGCAAACTTGGCGCCAAGTCGGGCCTCCAGGAGGCACCGTCATCTCTTTGGGCGCAGATCCTCGCGACGCCAGCAAACTCTATTTGGGCACCTCGGACGGCCACGTATTCACCTCCTCGGACGAAGGTGCGCACTGGCAGCTTTTGTCCCGAATTGGCACCGGCCAGGATGACGTAATCACGCACATCATTGTCGATTCCCGCGATTCCAAGCGCGTCTTCGCCAGCACGTGGAGTCTCTACACCGGTGGCGGCGGCGTGTACCGCAGCAACGATAGCGGCCGCACATGGCAAAATATCGGTCTCCCTCACGAGACCGTTCGCGCGCTCGCTCAGTCCCCCACGCATCCGAAAACTTGGCTTGCAGGTTCCCTGACCGGCGTCTATCGCTCCACCGACGAAGGCGCAAATTGGGAGCGCATCACGCCGGCCAAGCACGATGACCTCAAGAATTTCGATTCCGTCGCCTTTGACCCGCGCGACGATAACGTCATCTACGCTGGAACCTATCACCTTCCCTGGAAGACCACGGACGGCGGCAAGAACTGGTCGCCAATTTCCAAAGGCATGATTGACGATTCCGACGTCATGAGCATCATCGTTGATCCGGCAAATCCGGAGAACGTCCATGCCACCGCGTGCTCGGGCATCTACCACAGCACCAATTCCGCGCAGCAATGGAGCAAATACAAGGGCATTCCCTTCGTTTTCCGCCGCACGCAATTGATTGCCCAGGATCCTCAGCACCCGGAAACACTCTACGCCGGCACGACTAGCGGCCTTTGGAAGACCACCAGCGAAGCTGGGCAATGGAACCGCGTGACTCCAGTCGATTGGGTCATCAACGCGATGTTGATTGATCCGAAGAATACGCAGCGCATTATCATCGGCACAGAACGTGAAGGCGTGCAGATCAGCGAAGACGGCGGAACGACTTTCTCTTCAGCGAACGCCGGCTTCCATCATCAGCACATTCTGGACGTCGCCATGGATCGCGACCGTCCGGAGCGCGAGCTCGTCGTGCTCACGTTCGACACGAATGCTTTCCTGGTCACAAAAGATGGCGGCGCTACTTGGGCACCCCTGGGACCGGGCCTCAAGCGGACCGATCTAAAGCATGTATACGCTTCCCCGACCGGCTGGTGGGCTTCCCTCAACAAGGGCGGCTTGATGAAGTATGAAGAAACTGGCGCAAAGTGGGTGAGAGCGGGACTGTTCTCGAGTGATTCCGCTGCGCCGGCCTCGTCAAGAACTAAGAAAGGCGCCGCAGCCCAACGCGTCTCTACTTCGTCGAAGGTGCCCCAGCTTCTCGCCTCTCAGATCAACGATCTAACCTTTACCAGCGCCGGATGGTATGCCGCAACAAGCGCCGGTGTATTGGTTTCGCGTGACCGCGGCACTTCTTGGAAATTGGCCGCACGCGACGAATTCGCCAGGCAAACCGCGCAATCCGTCGATGCCTCTACGGACGGCTCGCATGTGTGGGCGATCGCGCAGCGCAACCTCATCTACTCCGCCGACGGCGGCGCGCACTGGGATGCCAAAGAGCTAGCCTTTGCCTCGGCCGGCAACTTGCGCGTGCACCGTCTAAACGATTCCAACTTGCTCATCACTTCCAACTCCGGACTGTACGTCTCCAAAGATGCCGGCCGCGAATGGAACCGCGCGGACATCCGCGATCTGCAATTTCAAGATGCCGCCGGCTTCGGTAACGCTCTAGTGGTTTCGTTGCAGCGGCACGGCCTGCTGGCTTCCTTCGATGGAGGCAAGTCCTGGCAGCGCGTGAACAGCCCGTTGGCGGAAGGCTACTTCCCCGTTGTGCGCACGCGGCGCGATGGCGCATTAGTCGCCGCCTCGGCCACCGAGGGATTGCTGGCCTACGAACCCGAAGGGCGTTCGGCGGACCTGAACGGCTCTGGTTCAACAGGCACCGGCGCGCAAAAACCCCGGCAGTAGTCCGACTCCTTGGACAAAAAGAGGTGCCGAAGAAATTCGGCGCCTCTTTTCTTTTTGAACCGCTCTTCCGGCAGCGCTCTTTTCCAGCCACATGATGAATGCCATCTAAGGAGACTCTCCAAAATGGTGTTCTCCCTTTGAAAACGTCGGATTTTCAATCGTGCCGCCGATGCGGAAAGGAAACGTCAGCTTGCCGTCCACCAGTGTGGCTCCAGACAGACGAGCGAAGGTATTGGTGAAAAAGCCTTGCTTCGTAGTGATTTGTGCAACGCCGCTATAGTCGAGTTGGTCGGAGCCGGAGACGCTGACACTGCCGGACCCATCAATATCGACTCCATAGCCATCGATATCTATCTTCGTGCTGACAATCCGCAAGTTGGCGAGCTGCAAATCGGTGGAAATAAGATTGAATGAGGACGGATCAGCTTTCGCGGGACCCAAATCGTTGAAGTGCATCAGCTTCATCAGATTCTCATTGAGCGCGAGACTCGGCACTTGACCATTACGCACCATCACGTGTCCAACTCCACGGAGCCCCGCCAGCGGGTGTGAGGAGTGCTCGACTTCTCCGCTAAGCGTCAGGTCGCCCGCCATTTTTCCGGTCATCGTGCCGCGTGCATTTCCAAATGCCGCCAGAAGATGAGCCATGTCAAACCCATGCACTTGCGCGCTGGTCGCAAAGCTCGGAGTTTTCCCCGATAGCTTGAAGACCAACTCTCCGTTCACGCTTCCGCCGTACATCTCCGCCCGGACATTGTTGAAAATAACCTGCCTCGCCTCCAGGCGGAGCTTCGCATTTACATTTGTCGCGTGAACCGCACCAAAGCGCAGCCGGCCGGCCTTCAAGGTGCCCTGGCCGTCGACGGACGAAGAAGAAGGATTGAGAATTGCCCCGAGATCTACATGCGTAAGTTCACTCGAGATGTCATCGGCCTCTAATAATGTGGGTCCCGGAGCATCGGATGCCAGAAGGCTCGACGCAATCACTTTACCCCCCTTGATTTGTACCAAGGCAATCGCTCCAAGGGGGAAAATGTTGCCGGAAGTCTTAGATTGAGGGTTTTCGAAGTTCCATGGACCGTCGGGATCCGAAATAAGATGGATAACCGGGTTGTCCAACACCAGCGACGTGACGATTACCTGGCGGTGCAGCAGCGCAGCGGCATCCAGGGCCGCATCAATTTTCGCGACCTTGACAATATAACCGGGCGGAAACAGTGACGAATTCTTCGCACCGAATCCATCGATCTGAATCGAAAGAGGAGTGAGAGACAATGCGAGCCGGCCGATCTCGATTTGCTTTCCCGTTTTCTGTTGCAGGTAGGCGATCAACTGGGGGCGATAGCGATCCACATTGATGAAAGCGGGTACTACAAAAATCAACGCGGCCAGGACTATAACGCCGGTGACGCCGACGATCAGAGCAGTGGTGCGATGGATGGCCATGGCATTGTCGAGCTCGGACTCCATCCAAAAATTCGGTGGTTTTGTTCCGAGGAGACAGAAATGATACGACAACAGGGAACACCGCTCCAGCGCTCCGCGCCTTTTTCTGCATATTCACGTCGGATTTTTATGAATTGGTTTAGCAACCAAAAGGGTGAGGGATTTCCAGCCTATCCTGCGGCGGCGCCATTGCCGCCAATCTGATAGCCAACGCCTCGTACCGTTTGAATCAGCGCATGGTCGTAGCCCGTATCCACCTTGCGCCGCAAATAATTAATGTACACGTCCACGACATTCGTCATCGTATCGAAATGTAGCTTCCACACTTGCTCAACGATTGCCGTCCTGGTGACGGGCTGCCCTGCGTGCCGCATCAAAAATTCGAGCAGCGCAAACTCTTTGGGGCTGAGGTCGACGCTATGCCCGTTGCGCTTCACTGTATGATCCATGCGGTCGAGCGCGAGATCGGCCACGGTAAGCACCGCATTGGCCGGCCGGGTTCCCCGCCGCAGTACTGCCCGGATTCGCGCTGCTAGCTCCGCGAACACAAACGGCTTCGCAACGTAGTCATCCGCGCCCGCGTCGAGCCCGCGAACCCGCTCTTCCACCATCGAAGAACCCGTGACCACCATCACTGGCAAGTCCGGTTTTCGAGCACGGATGTTTCGCAGCACGTCCAGCCCGGCAGCTCCCGGCAGGTTCAAATCCAGAATCACCAGGTCGAACGCTTGGTTAGCGGCTAGGCGTTGCACCTCGATTCCATCGGACGCAAGCTGCACGGCAAACTGCTCTTGCACCAGTCGCTGACGCAGAAAGTCAGCGAGCGGCGCGTCATCTTCAGCGAGAAGGATACGCATCGGCACACTCGAACCGCAAAATTTGGAATGGGGTACGCTGTTCCACTTTGATACTGCGGCGACTCCACCGTACTCGTTTGGAACGCATTGCAGTCCCGCGCGCCCTCATCCATTTCTGCGTGCTCGCTAAGTAACTGAAAGTACGCGCTCTTCACGAAACCCGGCGCGCACGCTGGCCTTCGTATTGCATTCAACCTTCCATGCTTATGCGCGCGCGCAGCGCCAACCACGGTTCGCCCGATTCTGCCCCCGCTCACGTACTAATCGTGGACGACGAGCCCGCTGTTCGCAAAGTGTTGGCCACGTTGCTGTCCCAGGCGGGCATCTCTTCCAGCGTCGCGGCAAATCCTCAAGAAGCCTTGGCCCTGTTAGAGAAGACCGCTTTTGAAGCTGTCATTTCTGACCTGCGCATGGGTCCTGATTCCGGTTTCGAGTTGCTGCAGGAAGTCCGCAAGCGCTTTCCCAATCTCCCATTTGTGATGGCTACTGGTGTAGATGACGTACGGGTGGGGGTACAAGCCATGAAGGCGGGCGCCGACGATTATCTTCTAAAGCCATTCGATATTGATGTCGTCTTAGCCAGCCTTCAGCGTGCCCGTGAGCGGAAACAATTAGAAAGCGAGCTAGAAAATTACCGCCTGCATCTGGAGCAAATGGTTTCCCTGCGCACGCGAGAATTGCAAGCTGCCCTCGCTGAGCTCGAACATAGCCATTCGGCCACCCTCGAAGCTCTTGGGAGCGCCATCGATCTGCGCGACGGCCCGACCGCGGGCCACTCCAAGCGTGTCCTTTTGTACTCCCTCAAGATAGCCCAGGAAGTTGGCGGCCTGGAAGATCAGTTGAGAACGTTGGGAATGGGAGCGTGGTTGCACGACATCGGAAAACTGGCCATCCCCGACAGCATTCTCCTCAAACCCGGGGCGCTGACCCGCGCGGAGCGCCAAAAAATGGAGCGTCATGTTGAGATCGGGTATGACTTGGTGAAATCCATACCTTTCCTCACCGATGCCGCTGAAATCATCCTTGCTCATCACGAGCGCTACAACGGAAGCGGATATCCGTGCGGCCTGCGTGGCGAAGGCATTCCCCTTGAGGCGCGCATTTTCGCCATCGCCGATAGTTTCGATGCCATGACCTCTGATCGTCCGTATCGCTCCGCGTTCCCCATGAAAACAGCCCGAAGCATAATCGATGTTGGGCGTGGAGAACTGTTTGATCCGCAGATCGTGGACGCTTTCCTCGCTGTGGGCGAAGACACTTGGACAATGATCGGAGAGGATTCGCAAAGGGCATCGGTCCAAAAGCTCGTCTCAGGAAATGATTCGCGTCTGCCGCCAGCCGGGATTGTTACCTGCCCGGCTCATCCACCGAACACACCTCTCTCTTCGAGGCAAGGACGAGCATGACCCCTGACACAATTGGAGCAAATATCGGAAAAATGGAGAGGCGCGAGTGGTTTTTGTGGTCAGCCGCCGTGACTGTTACTTTGCTGTTGACCGTAGGGCTAGCATCGTTCTTGTTGCGCGAAGACGATATTCTCTTCGGATTTCCGCAAACGGTGCGTGGGCTTATCGCGCTTGTCCTGATCTTTAATATCTACACCTTATATCAGCAGCTACAAATTCACCGGATGCGCCGCAGGCTAATTCGCGGAGAGGAGCTTTTCCGCCTCATCTCCGAAAATGCCGCGGATTTGATTGCCGTTGTCGACATGGCAGGCCGGCGCGTCTTTAACAGTTTTTCTTATGAGAAAGTGCTCGGCTATTCCTTGGAGGAGTTGCAGAAATCATCCGCCTTCGAGCAGATCCACCCGGAAGACCGCCAGAAAGTTACGCACGCGGCCGAAGAGGCGCGCCGCACGGGAGTGGGAAAACTTCTCGAATACCGCGTGCGCCATAAAGATGGAACATGGCGAGTGCTTGAGTCCACAGCCAGCGTTATCCGAAACTCCCATGGCGATCCCGAAAACTTGGTGATCGTCAACCGTGACATCACGGAACGAAAGCGCTCGGCAGAAGCTTTGCGGCGTTCCGAAGCCAGCTTTCGTTCGGTGGTGGAAGACGCTCCCTATGGCATCTATCGATCGAGTTTGTCGGGCGAACTGGCGCTCGTGAATTCCTCCCTGGAAAAAATGCTTGGCTACTCTTCACAAGAAGAGCTTCTGCAAACGAATCTGGCCAATGATGTTTATCGCTATCCCGTCGAACATCAAAAGCTCAACCAAATTCTTCTCAGCGACGAAAATTTTAAAGACATCGAAGTGGAGTGGAAGCGCAAAGATGGCACTCCCATCACCGTGCGGTGCAGCGGCTGTTCCATTAAGGATGAAAATGGCGAAGTCGCGTATATCGAGGTTTTCGCGGAGGACGTGACCGAGCGGCGTGGCTTGGAACGGCAACTCCGCATGGCCCAGAAAATGGAGGCTGTTGGGCGTCTTTCCGGTGGAATCGCGCACGATTTCAACAATCTGCTGGGTGTGATTATCGGTTACAGCCAAGTACTGAAGCGGACTCTCGGTCCCCAGAACCCCTCGTTTGAGCATGCCGAAGAAATTGAACGGGCTAGCCAGCGCGCAGTCTCCTTGACCCGTCAACTCTTGGCTTTCAGCCGTCAGCAAGTCCTCGAACCCGTCGTCTTGAACCTCAACACCTTGGTTTCCGATATGGAAAAAATGCTGCCTCGTCTAATCGGCGAGGATATCGCGTTAAAACTGGAGCTTGATACTAGCCTTTCGCAGGTAAAGGCCGATCCGGGTCAAATTGAACAGGTCATCCTGAATTTGGCCGTCAACGCGCGCGATGCCATGCCGGACGGGGGTAAACTCCTCATTCAAACCGCCAATGTGAACCTGGACACCGCGTATACCCGCGGTCACCCAGGCTCGCGGCCCGGCTCCTATGTAATGCTTCGCGTCGTCGACACCGGCACAGGCATAGATCCCGAGATTCAATCGCAGATATTCGAGCCCTTTTTCACGACCAAAGAGCGCGACAAGGGAACGGGGCTAGGCTTGGCCACAGTTTATGGCGTTGTTAAGCAAAGCGGTGGATACATCGCTGTCGATTCGGAAAAAGGCAAAGGCGCGTCGTTCTCTGTTTACCTTCCGCGCCTCGAGCAGCCGCTCGCAGACTCGATTCCGTCACCAGCTGCTGTGCCTGTAAATACTCAAGGGACAGAAACGATCTTGCTTGTAGAAGATGCCGACCCCCTGCGCAAACTGGCTGAGATGTTCTTGAAAGAAAGCGGCTACCACATTCTTAGTGCACCCGATGGTCAGCAAGCTTTGCAAACCGCCCGGCAGCACCCCGGCCCGATCGACCTTTTGCTTACGGACGTAGTCATGCCCGGCATGAATGGTCGCGTCCTCGGTGAGCGTTTGGCGCCCAGTCAGCCTGGGATGAAAGTGCTTTATATGTCCGGCTACACAGATAGCTTCATAGCAGGTCATGGCGTACTCGAGCGTGGCACGCACCTGCTGCACAAGCCGTTCACTCAAGAAACCCTCACTCGCAAGGTTCGCGAGGTCTTAGACGCAGGTAATTCCGCGGACAAGGAATCCGCCGGTAAAGAAAAGGTGGCCTCCCCGTCTGCCCCAGCCTTTGCTGGAGTCGAACCCGGCCCGAAATCGTAGGAGCCCGGGATTCATAGGAGCCCGGGATTCATAGGAGATTGATTGATGCAAAAGCTCTTGGTAATCGACGACGAAGAGGCCATGCGCCGCCTGCTGCGCATCAATCTCTCTGACTTATATGAAGTCATTGAAACCGGTGACCCGGAACAAGGTTTAGCCTTGGCCATGCAGAACAAACCTTCCGCCATTTTGCTGGATCTGCGAATGCCGCGTTTCTCCGGCTTCGAACTGTGCCGCACCTTTAGCGCACTGACCTCAACGCAATTGACTCCCGTTTTCATCGTGAGTGGCGAAGCCGGCTCCACCACCAAGTCCCTATGCAAGGAGCTCGGCGCCACGGCCTATTTCGAGAAACCCATCGATTTTGACGCGTTACGCACGCGTCTCGCGGAAGTGCTGATCGCCAAACGCCCCGAAAGGCGGAGCGACGTTCGAGTCCGCTTGCGCGCGCCGCTAAAATTGTCCGGAACCGACTCCAATGGCAAGCCCTTTGAAGAGCGCACTCACACAGACAATGTCAGCCTGAACGCGTTTTTCTGCGGCTGTAGCGCCGCAATGAAGCCCGCTTCCCTGGTGAATGTCTTTCTCCTCAGCGGTGGCGAGCAATTCGTCGGCCGCGCACGCCTCATTCGCTCGGAAGTGACGGACACTCCCTATCCCCGGCACGCTTTCCGTTTTGAGGACAAATCCGGACAGTGGGTACTGCAGTAGCCGTTGTTCGTTCCGACCACATCCGCGACGTCAAAATTGACATCGAACGTGTTCGTAGTATCGTTAATGGAGCCCACTCCCACTGGAGGTAGTTCATGAATCGTCGTCTTGCCCTTGCACCTCTATCCGCGCTCTGCCTTTTGTTTGCGTTGGCGGGATGCCAGAAAAGCGCGGACCAGCAGCAAGCCGCGGCATCGGATGCAAATTCGTCCTCGCCTGACTCGGGCACAAGTTCCAGCAAGCCTGCTGTGCGGGAAGCTGCACCCCGACCGAGGCCAATCGTCGTTCCTGCGGAGACAGTGATCTCCGTCGTGCTGGACGAAACCGTCGGCTCGAAAATCAGCACTCCAGGTCAACAATTCTCTGCCTCCGTGCGCGAACCTGTTGAAGTCGACGGCAGGGTCGCCATTCCGAAGGGCGCTCGCGCGACCGGCATCGTGAAAGACGCCAAGCCCGCCGGCCGCTTCAAGGGCGGAGCATCGCTGGAGCTGACGCTTACGAGCATCGACATCCACGGCACGAATTACGATGTGCATACCACCGCGCCCAACGAAACCAGCAAGGGCAAAGGTAAGCGCACAGCGGCCATGGTCGGCGGCGGCGCCGGCGGCGGCGCGCTGATTGGCGGACTGGCTGGCGGCGGCAAGGGCGCGTTGATCGGCGGATTAATTGGCGCGGCAGCAGGAACGGGCGGCGCCGGACTGACCGGCAATCGCGACATCACGCTCCCGGCGGAGACCCCGATCAGTTTCAAGCTGGTGGATCCGCTGGAGATCAAGCCCAGGCGCTAGGCCGGGAAAACTAATTCTCTGCACTTTCCATCCTTTACGCCCTGCGTGACGCCTTGCATTTCAAGTCGCGCAGGGTTTTTCTTTGCATCCGCGATCAGTGTGTTTCATCGTCCGGTCGGGGTCTGCAGCCAGCGAACCACTTTCCGCCACGGGCTGCCGCCACTGCTGCGCATCGGAGTCTGCAACCAACTGGATACGCCGGCTCGCCCGCCAATCGGCGGTACGGGGGTACTCAAGCGTTCCGGCTCAACAGCCGGCGCGGACACCCACGGCGTAAGCGAAGGGCTCTCGGCGCGCGCCACCGGCGTAGAAAACACCGGATTTGGTGCCGAAAAAGCCGGCGCCTGCGCACCCATCACGCGCCCACCAAGGCTTTGTTCGCGCTGGCCAGCGTAGTTATCGCGCGAAAAGCCGCCAGCAAAAACTGGTTCAGGCTCCGGTTCCGGCTGAGGCTCTGGTTCTGGCTCTCGCAGATTTAGTGACGGCGCCTCGTAGCGCCTGCTAGGCTCCGGCGTCGGAGCAGGCTGCTCCCCCACCGTATCCGAAACCGATAATTTCAGTAGCGCGCCCACCTGTTCCTGAGACGCGCGCAGCGTAGCCAGCAGTTTGCGGCCGTACCGCACGACAGCCGCCAAAATGGCGCCTTGCACCAGCAACCGCGCCAGATCAATCCAGTTATTCTGGAACCAATCCGTTATTTCAGTCATAAGTTGGCCTTTGACAGGTTCCCGTAAACACTACCGCCGCGCGATTCCCCGCGAAACTGGCAGCACGGCCAATTTTCGGTCATCCGCCATTTCCACCCCCGACTGACCACTAGAACGGTGCGCACAACTAAAACGTAATGGACAAAAACTGTAGCTCAGGTTTACCCAGATTCTCGAGGGTCCGCTTTTTTGGACCTGAGGCCTTCCGCTCGACGGAGCGCAAATCCCCCCCATTCGGGCGTGTCGGAAATTTGCGGACCTCCCTAAGCGTATTACTATGGTGAAGACCTCCCAATGCCATCGACGCCACCGCTGATCCACGTAGACCACGTTTCGCGCGATTACCGTCTGGGCGAAACGACAATACGCGCGGTCAACGATCTCTCACTCGAAATTTGCAGCGGCGAATTTCTCGCTCTGCTAGGGAGCTCCGGCTCGGGCAAGTCTACATTGCTGAATCTAATGGCTGGGCTCGACCGCCCCACCTCCGGCGCAATCCACGTGCAAGAAAAAAATCTAGCCGCCCTCGATTCGCAGGGACTCGCCCGCTATCGCCGTGAAACCGTGGGTATGGTATTCCAATCCTTCAATCTCCTCCCGCGCATGACCCTCGAAGAAAATGTCGAGCTCCCCCTGCGCCTCGCCGAAATCGATCGTAGCGAGCGCAGCCGCCGCGTAGCCCAAGCGCTCGACCGCGTGCGGCTCGGCGCACGCAGTAAGCATCGCCCCAGCGAACTCTCCGGCGGCGAACAGCAGCGAGGCGCCCTAGCCCGCGCGCTAGTAAATCAGCCAACAATTCTCTTCGCCGACGAACCCACAGGAAATCTCGACAGCACCACCGGCGAGCAAATCCTCCTGCTACTCCGCGAAATCCAAGACACGCTAGGCATGACCATCATCATGGTCACGCACGAGCGCCCGCTAGCCGAGCGCTTCGCCAATCGCATCGCCGTCCTATCCGACGGCAAGCTAATAGATCATTTCGCAATGCAAACCGGAGCCCGCGCATGAAGCTACGCGACCTAAGCGAGCTAGCCGCCCGCAATCTCCGCGAAGCCATCCTGCGCAATTCCCTCACCACGCTCGGTGTAGCCGTCGGAGTCGCCTCGCTAGTAGCCATGCTCTCCCTAGGCGTAGGCCTGCAAACGCTAGCCTCCGATCGCCTAACCAAGTCCGGCCTATTCGACGCCGTCTTCGTCACCTCGCGTCGAGAGTTTCGCGGCCCCGGCAGCGACGGCCCGCGCAAATCGTCCGCCACCACGCCCAAAGAAAATCCCAAGCCCCTGGACGAAGACGCCCGCCAAAAATTCGCCGCCTTACCCAACGTAGTCGACGTCTACCCGCAAATCCGCTTCTTCACCGACGTCCGCTTCGACAACAACACCTATTCCACCAACGTCCTCGGCGTCCCCGAATCCTCGCGCTCCGCCAGCGCCTTCGACGGCATCACCGGAAAATATTTTTCCTCCTCCACCGCCGAAGAAGCCATCCTCCAACAGGATTTCGCCAAGGACCTCTCGCCTCAGCCCGCATCCCTCGTCGGCAAAGAAATCACTCTGCGTTACGCCGAGCGCCGCGCGCTCTCCTCCGACGAAATCGCCAAAGAAAAAGATATCGACGCCCAGCTCGACGCCATGATGTCCGGCGGCATCTCCATCGTCTCTCGCGAGAAAAAACTTCGCATCGTCGGCGTAATCGAGTCCGACCCCTCCGCCGGCATCGGCGGATTCGGCGGCGGCCGCGTCTTCCTTCCCATCCGCGTAGCCGAGCAGCTTCACGCCGCGCAAGCCAACGACGTCCAAGACTTCGTCCGCGGCGGCGGCAACGGCAAGCCCACCTACGCCGCGCTAACCATCCGCGTAAAAAATCCCAAAGACGTCCTCAAAGTAGAAGACGCCATAAAAAAACAAGGCTTCAACGCCTTCTCCCTCCTAGACGCCGCCCGCAGCCTCCGCCTAGTCTTCACCGTGTTTGATTTGTTTCTAGGATTGTTCGGCAGCCTAGCGTTAACGGTCGCCTCGCTAGGCATAATCAACACGCTAGTGATGGCCATCCTAGAGCGCCGCCGCGAAATCGGCGTACTAAAAGCGCTAGGCGCAACGGACGGCGACGTCCGCAGCCTGTTCTTCGCCGAAGCCGGCGCAATGGGAGTAGTCGGCGGCCTCTTCGGAGTAACTCTAGGCTGGCTAATAGGCCAAGCCCTAACCTACGGCACAACAATCTATCTCCGCCGCCAAGACCTCCCCGGCGTAAAAATCTCCTACGTCCCCTGGTGGCTAGCCGCCAGCGCAATCCTCTTCGCAGTAGCAGTAAGCCTAGCCGCCGGCCTATACCCAGCCTCCCGCGCCGCAAAACTAAACCCAGTCGAAGCGTTACGTTACGAGTAGGGTTACGTAGCGGCCATCTTCAGATGGGCGCTTCCCCGCCCGTGGCGGGCTGGGAACAAACTCCGACCGTCCCCAACTCCTACTCCGGCTTTTCCCCAATCCGCATTAAAATCCCACCAACACCACACATGAAAACCTTCCACCACAAATCCATCCGCCTACCCCTCAATCGCTACGTAGGCACCGCCTGGTTTTTCGTGACGTTCTGCTGCGAACACCGAGAAAAAATCTTCGCCAACCCAACCCGCGCGAAATGGTTCGTAGACAACCTGCGCTCAGAATCCCTCACCCACACCGTCGCAATTCACGCCTATTGCATAATGCCCAATCACGTGCACCTTCTCACGCAAAGCCAAACGCCAACCACCAACCTGCTCCAATTCCTAAAATCCCTAAAACGAAAAACGGGCTTCGCCTACAAACAAAAAACCGCCCAGCAACTCTGGCAGAAAAAATCCTACGACCACGCCCTCCGCTCCACCGACCCAACCGACCAAGTAGCCTGGTACATCTGGCTAAATCCCGTCCGGGCCAACCTATGCGCCACCGCAAACGAATATCCGTGGTCCGGCTCCCTAACAGGCGCAAGACCAAATTCAACTCCACCAACCGAGCCGTGGTCACCCCCGTGGCGTAGCCAAGGGGTTACGTAGCGGCCATCCTTCAGATGGGCGCGTTCCCGCCTATGGCGGGAACGGAAAAATCCCTCTCCGTAAAGAAAAAATCCCCCCCGCGCCACCCTCCCAACAATCGCGCGATCCTCCCCCAGACCGCCGCCACTCCAATTCCCGCGCCTGAATAATCCTGACCGCCCGCGCAACTTCCTCCGCACTCTCCCGCCCGCCAAATCCAATAACACCACGTCAGCGACCCTTCATCCCTCCACCTCACAACCTCCGACGCAATCAACTGCAAACACCACAGCTCATGCAACACCCGTCCTCCACATAAAAATCACCGCGAGTCGCCGCCGCTTGGAGGGATCCGCTTTTCGCAGGACGTAGCGGCGGGCTTCAGCTTCGGGGCTGCTTGTCGCTCTTACGTAGCGGCCATCTTCAGATGGGCGCTTTCCCGCCCTCGGACGTGAACGAAAACCCTTCCCGCTTCTGAATAATCTCGATCACCCGCGCAACTTCCTCCGCACTCTCCGCCCGCCGAATCCAATAACACCACGTCACAACCCACCCTCCCTCCAACCCCACAAGCTCCGGCGTAATCGCCTGTGGCACACCACACGTTCTTTTTTCCGATATAGCGGTTTGAGGTGGGAGCCCCGGAATTCCAGTCCGGGCGTCCGCCTTTTAAGTCGGCGCGCCACGCCTCGTCCACAGTACGCAAGAAGGGTCAAGATGAATTATCATCTGAGGTAGCAAGAGCGGTCAGGTCGTGAATTCGACAGTGAACATCGTAACGGCACAACATTTGGAGTCCTGGTCCAACAGTCTCGCTGCGAGGGCGGACCTTCCGGGCCTCGTTGCCTCACTAATCCGGGCGTCCTGCCCGAGCTTGCAGTCGTATCGTTTCCCCAGCGGTGACGCTTCGCAAACCCATGGCTTCGACGGAGTCGCCGAAGTCCTGGAAGGTAATGTCTTCGTGCCAGAAGGCCGTTCGATTTGGGAGTTTGGAGCGGGAAAAGATTATAAATCGAAGGCGGAGAGTGACTATAAAAAGCGAACAGATAAATCGACGCCAGCAGAGCGAGCTGGTCAGACGTTCACTTTCGTGACTTCGCGCAAATGGGATACAGGGCTCGATCAATGGGAGCAAGATCGCTCGGCGGATGGATGGCTGAAGGTACGGATTCTCGATGCTACCTCACTGGAACTCTGGCTTGCAGACTATCCAGCTGTGGCACTACCACTGGCACGAAAGCTCGGGATAATTCCGCCGGCCGGAATCAGAACAGTGCAGGATTTCTGGGACGAGTACCGGCTGAATTTTGCCCCTACGTTGAAAGAGGAACTGCTACTAACGGGTAGAGCGGATCGCGCAAAGCGTTTATGTGAAGCTTTGAGCGCTGGACTCCCAAATCTGAGCAAGTGGCAAGCCGATTCGCCGGAGGAGGCGGCCGCTTTTGTCGCTGCGGCAGTTATGAGTGCCGAATCGGAGACTTCCCGCTTTCTTCGGGCCAAGACCCTCATTGTTGACACGATGGCCGCGGCGCAAACCGTGCCGACCACAAGTCGCTTCGTTTTTATCCTTTCGCCTTCGGTAAGCCGCGTCGCTCCGGCGCTGGCTAGAACGAGTCAGGTTATTCTTACTCTCGGCAGCGACGACCGGGCCGGAGAATCGGAAACGCTCGATCGCATGAATGTCAACGATTTTGCTGCGGGCCTGAGATCAATGGGTATCGAGGAGGGGGAGGCCTTTAGACTGGCGGGCAGGTGCGGTCGGAGTCTCACGGTGCTCTCGCGATTAAATGCTAGCGCCATCGCGACCCCTCCCAAATGGCATGGTGATGCTAGGTTGGTTCCCTTTGTCTTGGCGGGAGGATGGAACGCCTCCAACGAACACGATCGAGCTATCCTCGCGAAGCTAAGTAACACATCGTACGAGTATGTTGATTCGGAGGCCCGTAGGCTCGCCTCTCTCTCCGACGCCCCCGTTGATCTCGAGGGTTCGATCTGGACACTTCGCTCCCACGCGGACGCATTTACCGTGCTCGGGTGCCTTATTGACAGTGGATTTCAGCGGCGACTGAGTGAGGCCTGCATCGAAGTGTTCTCCGAAACGGATCGTAGGCTCGAAATTCCAGAAGATAAGAGGCCGGCGGTCCCTATAAGAGGAGATGATTTTCGCCACTCGGAATGGTTGAGACGTGGACTAGCAAGGACACTCGTGCTGATCTCCGGTCTGCACGAAGCGGCTAGGTTTAAAGTCATCGATCTCACGGCGGAACAGTATGTTGACGGTGTCGTCGGCTCCATACCGGGGCTCGCCGAAGACATCCGAGTCCTTGCGAGCCTGAAATCGGAGCTTCCTCACTTTGCGGAGGCCGCACCATTCCCTTTGGCCCACGCCCTCGAGCGAGTGCTCGAGGGCGAGAGCAAGAACTGGACGTCGGTCATCTTCCGTGACAGGAAAGACGCATCGTTCTGGGGCTCATCTAGTCCCCACACCCACGTACTGTGGGCCCTCGAGACCATGGCGTGGAATCCAGAATACCTTTATCGAGCGGCGTCTAGCTTAATGACCCTCGCCGAGTTTGATCCGGGAGGCAGCCTCGCGAATCGCCCCCTGAGCAGTCTGCGCGAGATTTTCCTCGCTTGGCGGCCCAATACGTATGCGTCGCTCCACGATAGGATTGCGATCTTCCGCTCGATTTGTCGCAAGCGTCCTAAAATCGGGCTCCAACTGGCGATGTCCCTGCTCCCCGCGGGCCACGATATCTCAAGCGGGACGGCTAGACCACACCTCAGGGATTTTGGCGAGGCAAAGAGCAAAGCAACAACGGTAGCCGACGCGCAACATGCCTTTCAGCAGTATGCGGACATTGCCGTCGAGTTAGCCGGGAGTGACATCTCTCTCCTCACCGAACTTATCGATAACTTGCCGCGGCTAGACACGGAAAGTCGCACGCGTGCCATTCTGGCGATTAGAGCCTCGGCGCAGAATGTGAGCTCTGAGGCCGTGTTTCAGATTTGGTCTAAGCTACACGCTCTTGTGCGGAAACATCGAAATTTCCAAGAGGCGGCTTGGGCACTGAAGGCAGATCAAATCAAGCCTTTCGAGGAACTCTGTCAACAGATTGAACCACTCGACCCTGTTCGCCGGATCGTGTGGCTCTTCAATGATTATGCTCCCGACGCTGGTTTGCCAAAAGGACAGGACTATATCGGAGATGCAAACCAGGCTCGCAACGAGGCTTTGCGTGTTCTTCTGCGAGAGAATGGACTTCCGGCGGTCTTAGTGCTCGCGAGGACGGCGAAACTTCCACATTTCGTCGGGATTGCTCTTGCGGAGACTTCTCCTAATTTGGAAACGCTGCAGGAGGGCATTTCCCTGGCCTGCGAAGCGAATTCCGGCGTGAGTGTAGATTTTGCGATGGCGCTTTCGGCTGCGGCACACAACTTGCACGGCCCAGCCTGGGACAGTTGGTTTGGACGGTTCGCAGCGAAGATGGAGCCTGGCACTGCAGCAAACCTTTTTTTACGATGGCCTGACTCGCGCGAGACTTGGGATTTTGTGGCCTCGCTCTCGCCGCACATCGATAATGAATATTGGAGTCGGAAGTGGGCGTTCAGGCCATCCTCGCCGGAAGACTTGGTGTTCGCCTTCGACAAGTACACCAAGATCGAGCGGTTCAGCGCGATTCTTGACATGGTTGCATACGGCGAGAATCTTCTTTCAACACCTCAGTGCATTCAGGTCCTTCGCGGCCTCATTCTGGAACTAAGCAAGGAGACCGGGAAGTTGCGGCGAGTGCAGTATGAGGTAGTTCACATGATTCAAGCACTGCAGCAGCGAGAAGATGTCGATCTCGAAGATCTAGCGGCGATCGAGTACCAATATCTTCCGGTGCTGGAACTCCAAGGGGAGCCCACCGCCCTTAATCGTCTACTTGCCACCTCGCCACAGCTTTTTATAAGCGTTATCCGTGATGCATTCTCGCCGGCGTCAGGCGAGATTGGAGAAATCACTGACGAACGCCGCCTGCGTGCGCGACTGGCGTACCAGTTGCTGCAATCGATCAAAACGGTACCCGGGTTCTCGTCAGGCATCGAAGATCTCAGTTACCTGCGATCCTGGATCTCTACAGTGAGAACGCTGGCAAAAGAGGCTGATCGCGCCATCATTACGGACCAGCAAATTGGGCAAATCCTCGCCTATGCGCCCTCCGATACCGAAGACGCCGGGTGGCCATCAAAGCCAATAAGGGATTTGATTGAAGAATTGGCGGCTGAGCAGGTCGAAACGGGCATTGCGATCTCCAGGTTCAATCAGCGGGGCTCCTTTACGAAAGCCCTGTATGACGGAGGGAGACAGGAGAGAGCACTATCTCATCAATATCGCAATTGGGCGCAGGTCACCCGGAATTGGCCCCGCACCAGCGCACTATTGAGTCGAATCGCCGAAGATTGGGACCGCCATGCGAGCCGGGCGGACAGCGAAGCGCAGCTTCATCAACTGCGCTATTGTTAGCGAATCCACTCAATTCCCAAAACGGGACAAAATTTCTATTGACAAGAGCTAACCAAATGGTATAATATCCCATGAAATACCCTACCAGTCACCTAACTCCTTTCCTTCCCGCATTTCCGCTAAAACCATCAGCCGGTCATTCAAGTCTCGCTCCTCGATTTCCCGCTTGCCTATTTTTGGATTTCGCCCGTAAGTCCTTTATCTACCGCTTTTACGCCAAATCGGCTTCTAAGTCCTTTATCTACCGTATTTACGTATCCGCACCGAGTGTGGGGGGCTCCCTGTCACTTTCAAGTTCAAGGGTCATCCGCTGCCCCACCTGCGCAGAATGGAGCCTTGCGCTAAGATAGCGACGACCCGCACTGACCCATGACTGACGCCCCATGACCGACGCCTACATCTGCGACGCGATTCGCACGCCGATAGGCCGCTACGGCGGCGCGCTCGCCTCCGTCCGCGCCGACGATCTCGCCGCCATCCCCATCGCCGCGCTCGTCTCGCGCAACGCCAAGGTCGATTGGGCCGCGCTCGATGACGTACTCTTCGGCTGCGCCAATCAGGCCGGCGAAGACAATCGCAACGTCGCGCGCATGGCCCTGCTCCTCGCAGGCCTGCCCAAAGAAGTGCCCGGTTCCACGGTGAATCGACTCTGCGGCTCGAGCATGGACGCAGTGGCCAGCGCCGCCCGCGCCATCAAAAGCGGCGAGGTGGATTTGGTAATCGCCGGCGGCGTGGAAAACATGTCGCGTGCGCCCTTCGTAGTCGGCAAAGCGGACTCGGCATTTTCGCGTTCCATGCGGTTGGAAGACACAACCATTGGCTGGCGCTTCGTCAATCCACGCATGAAGGAAATGTACGGCACCGACTCCATGCCGGAAACCGGCGAGATCGTCGCCGAGGAGTACCACATCTCGCGGGAAGATCAGGACGCCTTCGCGCTGCGCAGCCAGCAGCGCGCCGCGGACGCCATGCGCGCCTGCCGAATGAGCGAAGAAATCGTCGCCGTGCCGGTCCCAGGCAAAAAGGGTGAGACAACTTCCTTCTCCGTGGACGAACATCCCCGGCCCGACACAACACTCGAAGCGCTCGCTAAATTGAAACCAATCGTAAAGCCCAACGGAACAATCACCGCCGGCAACGCCTCCGGAGTGAACGACGGCGCATGCGCGTTACTCCTCGCGTCCGAATCCGCAGTGCGAAAGCACGGACTCACGCCGAAAGCGCGCGTAGTCGCGGCAGCAGCAGCCGGCGTAACACCGCGCGTAATGGGCATCGGGCCGGTCCCAGCCACGCGCAAAGTCTTGGCCAAAGCAAATCTCACTGTCGAGCAAATCAACGTCATCGAATTGAACGAAGCATTTGCATCCCAAGCTCTCGCCGTTTTACGCGAGCTAGGCATCCCGGACGACGCAGGGCACGTGAACCCGAACGGCGGCGCCATCGCGCTCGGCCATCCGCTCGGTGCAAGCGGCGCCCGCCTGGTGACCACTGCCACGTATCAACTGCAGCGCACAAAAAGCCGCTATGCGCTGTGCACCATGTGCATCGGCGTCGGCCAAGGAATCGCCGTAATCCTGGAGCGCGTGTAATCACCATGCCTCTCGCGCCAGCAGAAAAAAATAACGTCGTTAAAGTAAATGCTACTCAGATCCATTACGACTTTTCCGGCGCAGCAAACGCGCCAGTTCTCCTGCTCTCACACTCGCTCGGCACAGACTTTACGATGTGGGACGCGCAACTGCCGCAGCTCAGCAAGAGCTTCCGAGTTCTGCGCTACGACACGCGCGGCCACGGCCAAAGCGAAATCAGTCGCGGCCCGTACGATTTCGACAAGCTCGGCCGCGATGTTCTCGGTCTTGCCGATGAGCTGGGCATCGGCGAGTTCTCCTTCTGCGGATTATCCATGGGCGGCGTCACCGGAATGTGGCTCGGCATTAACGCAAGCTATCGCATGCACAAGTTGGTGCTGTCCAGCACAGCGGCGAAAATCGGCAACGCAGACGCATGGAACGCACGCATCGATGCAGTGCGAAAAGGCGGACTGAAAGCAGTAGCCCCGGGAACGATGGAGCGCTGGTTCACAGCAAGTTTCCGCCAGCGCGAACCGCAAACCGTCGAGCGCATCCAGAAAATGGTGGAAAGCACCAACCTCGAAGGTTTCATCGCCTGCTGCGAAGCCCTGCGGGAAGCCGACTTCCGCGAAAGCATCGCGCTAATCCGCACACCAACGTTAGTAATCTCCGGCACACACGATCCGGGCACGCCGCCCTCGGACGGCAAATTCATAGCAAACCAAATCGCCAACGCCCGTTACGTCGAGCTAGACGCCGCACACCTATCGAACATAGAGCAGCGTGAAGCTTTTACCCACGAGTTGAGCAAATTTCTGGAGGACTAAACTATTTTCCAGTCGGCGCGGTCGAAGCGGCTTGCGGCACCGCCTCTTTCACCAAAATAGGCGAACGCGGAAAAGCAAAATTTCCGGAAACATCATCGACAACGTTGACCTGGCAAACATAAAAGCCCGGCTTCAGCGATTGCAGCGGCAAATCGATCTGGAAAATGACGGCCTTGCGATCCGGCGCAGTAACTTCATTAGCCACAATAGGCTTCGATTCGTAAACCTTAGTGCTGCCTTGGATAAACTCGATGCTAGTGAAAACGCGCACGCTATCTTTAGGAGCTTTCGCCGGCGGAGTTTTGGCAGCTTCAGCGGATGCAGCGTTCGCGTTGCCCTTGGCTGCCGCAGAGTTCGCGCCGCCGTTGGTCGCTGCAGTCGCGGCCGAGTTCGCGCCGCCATTCGCACTTGCAGCCGAGTTCGCCAATCCGTTCGCGCCCGATGCAGCCGCGGGATTCTTCCCCCGCGCTGCGTCATACACTTCGTATTGCAGATACAAGTGCTGATCCTGCGTGAAAACGTGCGTGACGTTCGGCACCAGCTCCGTCTGATCCTGCACCAGCGGATGCGGCCCGCTGGCCTTCTTCGTGCCGGCCGGCACCCGCTGGCTGCTAAGCACGACGGAGCTCATGCGCAGCGGCGTTTTGCGCAGGTCGGGAATTTGCACATCGGTTTCGAATGAACCCATTCGTCCAGTTTGGTTTTCACGCACAACAAATTTTAAGTGATAGCTGCCGGGCGCAAGAAGGAAGCCTGTGTTGTACTGCACATTTTTGCGGCGCACCTGTTGCGCACTGTCGACCGCGAGCTTCACCGTGTCGCGCTGATGGCCGACGGCAAATTTTCCGTCGCCGGTGCGCACTTCTCCGATCACATCGATCGTGGCGTTGTCTTTGTCTTTCGCTTGCACGAATGGAATTTGCGTGCCAGGAATTACCAGCGAAACGGAAAGATAATAATGCGAATCATCCTGCCGGAAATAGGACGCGCCCGCATACACGGAGACATCGGTCTGCGACAACTCCGACGCCAGTTCGTCCTGAATTTGCTGCTCGCGATCCGCGCGATTCAGGTGTTCGAAATCGCGGCCGGCATAATAGCCGGAGCGATAATCGAGCTTCAGGTCCTGCCGGTTGAGCTGCACTTTCAGATGGCGGAACTTTCCGTCTTTCTGCGCATTTGTGCTGGTGAAACCGAGAACGTAATACGCGGAGCTATCTTTTTGCACCTGGGAAAATACCGCGCCGAAATCGTTCGAATCGAAGAAAGCCTTTCCGCCGGTGTCGGAAGCCAGCGTGGAAAGCGTGTCCTGCGTTGATGCATTGCTGCTGAGGTCGTTGAGTACCGCGGCGCCGTTGTAAGCCGATTGCCCGTGCAAGCTGGCGCTCTGCGCCTCCCCACCGGGAGGAAATGCCTGCAAGCCGCGAATATCGACAGGATAAATGGAGACGTTAGCTTTCACCGCGGCAGCGGTGGCGGCACGCAATGCCGATTGATTATCGACTCCGTTTTGACTGATGCCGTTGCTGAAATAAATAATCGCTTTTTTCTGCGAGATTTTTCCGAGCGATTGCATGATGGCTTGCAGCGCGAGCAGCTTGCGATCGGCGTTGAACGTATTGTAGTCGGTGTCATCGGCAGTGAACGCGCCGCCGGTTTCCGCTGCGCCTTCGGAACTGCCGGTCAAGCCATTATCAAAGCCCTGCCCTTGGCCGGAAGTATAGGAATTCAGCACGCTAAGCACTTTCGTTTTGTCGTCGCTGAAGTCCAGATCGATTCGCATATTGGTAGCCAGCGAAACCAGCGCGATCATATCGGCCGGCTGCATGCGCGTCTGCACGAACTTCTTTGCGGCATTCACGGAGCGCTCGATATCCTCAGGCTCCATCCCTGAAAAATCGAAGAAGAGAAGCATCAACCGGCGATCGCGCGCGTTCAGCGAACCCGACTGGTCCGCAGAACGTAACAGGCCTCGCTCCGGTGCCGTGCCCGAGACGGTGGATTCCGCGGCGCCAGCGGTGGCGAGCTCGTCCACATTTTCGAAGTCGAAGGTGGAAATGGCCTGTCGCTTGCCTTCTTCCAGAAGCGTGAAGTCGTCTTTTTTCAAATCGCGGACAAGATTGCCTTTCTTGTCACGAACGACCACGTTGACCAGGACCAGTTCCGAGGTGACGCGAACGCGATACTGCTGCTGCTGCGCCGGCTGTGTTTGTTGCGATTGCGGGTTCTGCGGCGCGCTCTGCGCAAGGGATGAGAACGACACGTTGAACGCCAGAAGTGCCACCGTCAGTATCGCGCGAGCTTTTTTAGCTATTTCCATCGTCATTCTCAGAACCGAAAGCGCGCGAGCATCGTGACGCGCCGCATGTTGCCCACCGAAGTGATTTCACCGTAGGTTAGCGAATTCACAATCGTGTTCAGTCCCGTAAAGTGGGCGGTGTTGAAAACATTGGCCGCCTGGATGCGCAGTTCCAGTGCGCGCGATTCCCTTACCGTGATCGTCTTGCTAAGGTTCATGTCAAAGGTGATCTGCCCGGGCCCTTGAATGATGTCACGCCCGGCATCGCCAAAGGAACTGCCGCTGGGATTTGCGCACGTGGTGCCAGAACCGGGGGTGCTGGAGCCAAAGGAAGAAGCCGGCGAACAAAAGGCCGCCGTGTTGAACCATTGCAGAGTAGATGGCGAGCTTAATGAAACCGGCGCGCCTGTCGCATTGGCGCGTAGCGAGCCGCTCACGCCACGATTGATGTCCAGCGAATTACCGAGAACGCGCGGCGAGTAATAAAATCCGGAGCCGACAGTGAAATCGCCGCTCCACTGCCAGCCATCCAAAACGTGCGAAAGCGGTCCGCGTCGGACAAAGCGGTGATTTTCGCCAAAGGGCAGCTCGTAGATCCAGTTGCCAGTAAATTTATGGCGCTGATCAAAACTGGAAAGCCCGCGGTCCGCGGCGATGTCGAAGGCATTCTGAGCGACAACAGTAGTACCACCACCGATCGAAGAAGCGTCGTCAATCGATTTGGAATACGCATAGGTGGCCGAAACAGCGACACCATGCGCCATACGCTTGCGCACACGAATCGATCCCGAATGAAAAACAGAGTTGGCCGCCGAAGACTCATAAATAAAGGGTTGCACTCCGGAGATCGTGATAGCGCGCTCGACATCAAGGCGGGTCCCCTTTGAGCCGTTGTAATCGAGGTTCATCACCAAGCCCACGGGTAGCTGGCGCTGGATGTCGAGGTTCCAGATTTGCACGTAGCCGAGGCGATAGTTAGGGTCCACAGCGAAATTGTTGGTGACAGCAGCGTTGACGGCCGGAAAACCGTTTTGCAGGGTAAGCAGGTCTCCATGCGAGCTAATATTTGTAGAGGTAATCGCGAACGGCGGCTGAAACGCGAAATTCTGAATAATCGCGCCGTACTGCGCGAGGTTGTAGTTGATGCCGTATCCCGCCCGAACAACGGTTTGCTTCATGGGCTTCCAGGCGATGCCTATCCGCGGCGCAAAATTGTTGCGGTCCGGACTAATCAGAGATCGCGTCGAAGATGGAACAGTGCCGCTGACAGAGCCCGGCAAAACGGCGCCAGCGGGAACTAAGACCTGAGCGCCGCTGAATCCGGAAGTGACGTTCAGGTTTGCGATCTGATTGTTCGCTTCCGTATACGGCCCGTTGTATTCATAGCGCAGGCCGAGATTGAAAGAGAGGTCAGGCCGGAAACGGAAATCATCCTGCGCGTAAGCATCAAACGCATTGGCGCGGAAATTATAGGAATTCGCGCCGGATTGAAGCGTGGTTTGTTGCGGCAAGCCGAGCATAAAGTCGGCGAAATCATAGCCAGTGTTCGGAGCCGGCAGGCCGCCGCTGGCGAGTTGCGACGTCGCAAAGCCGGTGAACACGAAGCTCCCTTCAGCGTTCTTCGCCGAGCGAAAACTTTGCAGGATGCGCCGGTAGTCTCCGCCAAAGCGCCAATTGTGCTTGCCGCGGCTCCAAGAGAGGGTGTCCGAAAACGTGAAAGTCTGATCGAGCTCGCGCCGCGGCACCGGGTCCGTGAAGCCCGCAAAAGTGGTGAAGCTGATTCCGGGCAACCCCCAGTCGAACGGGTTCGTCGAGACGCCGCCAACGCCCGCTTCCCCGGCAACATTTTGAACATTCGAGAACAAGTTCGTGGTGGACACGTGATTGTGGTTGTAGTTCACGCGGAAATTGTTTGTGGCGCGCCCGCGTCCATAAACCCACCCGGCGGTAGCATTCAGCCCTTGCAAACTGTTGCCGCCGGCCAACGAGGGGAACGGATTCACAAGCGTCGTCGAACTGCGCGTCCAGTTCATGCCGAAGTTGACGTTGTTTTGCGCTCGCCCGCGCCCGCCACCTCCTCCGCCCCCACCGGGGCCGCCGAAGTTCATGAAAGGCCCGCCACCCGAGCCAAAATTGTGAATCAAACGAAAGTTGACAGAATCGCTGCTACTGCTTCCTGAAGTAACGTAATGAAAGTTCTGCGTCGGGCTATTCAGATTGGGGAGCGGAATGAAAGCCAGCAAGGCTTTCGCCGAGGCACTGATCAGCGAAGGATCAATGACGTTGAGCTGGCCATTGCTTTGAAATTGCTGCCCGGTGGCAGGATTGAAGATCTGGACCGGGCTGCCATCCTTATACGTGGCAGCCGAAAAATCTCCGGAGCGCTCGGCCAGCGTCGGGACAGTGGAGAACGCATCGTACGGGCTGCTACCACGGTTGGCGTTCCAGCCTGCGAAGAAAAATGTTTTGTTGCCGCCGTTAAACATTTTAGGAATGTTCAGCGGGCCGCCGATAAAAGCACCAAAGCGCGGCAGGTTGTAACTGGCTTTCGGAGTCGACAGGCCAGTCAGCGAGTACGATTTTGCGTCGAGCGTCCCGGAATCGTCAGAGACGTAGAGCATTCCGTGCGGCTGATTGATGTTCAAATTGCGCGGCAAACGCATCATCATTGGTCCACCGCCGCCCGGACCACCAGGACCGCCGCCACCGGGCGAACCGCCTTGCAAACCACCGCCTTCGCGTTGCGCGCGGTCTCGAAATTCCTGAATGCGCTCCTGGATATCATCTTCGCTGCCGCCACCAAAATCCTGCGTGCGCCCTTGCGCTCCGGTGATGCTCACAGACTCCGTCGGACCTTCGGCTCCGGCGCCATTCAAGGGCAGCGAAGAAATGTCGCCGCCATTTCCATTTTGCCCGCCGCCCATCATTCCAGGGGACATTCCCGAGGATCCGCCGCTCGCCAACGCGGAAAGAGTGCTGTCCAGCGCCAAGCTCTGAAATCCACGGCCCGCGGTGACGAGCGCAGCCA
>JAOAPV010000130.1 GCA_025463055.1 Candidatus Acidiferrum typicum | reverse complement strand
GCAGATTGATGTTGCCGAGCATTCCACCGACGGCTGGCCCGATGATGAAGCCCATGCCAAAGGAGGCTGCGAGATAGCCGAACTGCTTTGCGCGTTTTTCCGGTGGAGTTACGTCGGTGACGTAGGCGAAGGCGCTGGAAATGTTTGAGGCCGTGATGCCGGAGATGATGCGTCCTACGAGGAGCCATTTGAGCGAGGGCGCGAGGGCCATGAAGATGTAGTCGAGGCCGAGGCCGAAACAAGAGATGAGGATTACGGGGCGGCGGCCGAAACGGTCGGACCATGCGCCGAGAATTGGGGAAAAAATAAACTGCATCAGGGCCCAGGCAAAGCCGAAATAGCCGGTGATGGCAGCGGCTCGGGCGATATTGCCGCCTTCGAACTGAATGATGAGGTTGGGGAGAACGGGGGCGATGATGCCGAAGGCGAGAAAATCGAGGAGCACGGTGACGAGAATGAACGTGAACGCGGCGCGACTGGCTTGAGGTTGCGGAGTTGGGGTTACGGTGGAGGACAAAAGCGGCTCCTGGCGAAAGGGGAGATTGTAACGGGGAACGTGAATAGGGGATACAGGATTCGACGCCCTGGCATGGGCATTTTTGTTAGAATTCAAGGTAAGGTTTAGCTATGGCCAAAGAATACGTAGAAAAGCGAAATGAGGGTTACTACATCGCGGGATCGCGGGTATCGCTGGATTCCATCGTGTATGAGTTCCTGAGCGGAAGCTCCGCCGAGGCTATTCAACAAGCATACTCCACTACAACGCTAGAGGAGGTCTATGGCGCAATCACCTTTTATCTGGCGAACCGATCTGACATCGATGAGTATCTTGCACAGGGCGAGCAGGATTACGAGAAGATGCGCTTAGAGGCGCGTGATAAGAATCCCCTGCTGTATCAAAAGTTAGAGGAAGCGCGTCGCAATGCACAGTTGCAAAAGAAATGAAGGCGAGATTTCTGGCGGACACAAACTTCAGCCGCCGGATCATCAGAGGTCTGCGTCGTCGCGAGAGGTTGGTAGATTTTCAATTCGCCGAAGACGCGAACTTGGCAGGGAAATCGGACCTTGAGGTTCTGGAGATCGCGTCCGATTTGGAACGAGTGCTGGTGACGCATGATCGTAAGACAATGCCGGCCGCCTTCGGCTTGTTGGTGGCGCAACGGCAAAGTTTTGGAGTTTTAATTGTTCCCCAGAGCCTCCCTGTAGTGGCCGCGATCGAAGAATTGCTATTGGTCTGGGCAGCGTCCGATGCTGGGGACTGGATCAATGTGATTTCACCTATCCCACTGTAAATCAGCGTTGTGCTGCACAGATTGATTCGCATTCCACACGCCAGCAAGATGCTGGCACTACCCGGATAAGCGATTGCGCGCTTCACGTGAACTGAAGTGCGCTGGTAGAGAACTCGCGGCGTATCGTGTTTTAGACTTCTAGGATTACTGGGAGGATTAGGGGGCGCTTGGAGGTTTGTTTGTTGATGTAGCGTTTTAGGTCTATGCGGATTTTCTCTTTTATTACGGACCAGTCTGATTTTTCTTCGGCGTTGGATTGCTCGACAGTTTTTAGGATGACGTCGCGGGCGCCGGCCAGGAATTCGTTACCATTGTCGCTGAAGAGGCCGCGCGTGACGATTTCGGGACTCGACTCCATGCGGCCGGTGTGTTTGTCGATCGCGATGATAGGGACGACGACGCCGTCTTCGGAGAGATGCTTGCGGTCGCGGATGACGGCCTCTTCGATTTCCTCAAGGGAGCCGGAGTCGACGAGGACTCGGCCGGCCGTGACGGGATCGCGGCGAAAAGCTCCGTCCTCCGTAAATTCGAGTGTGTTGCCGTCTTCGAGAATCAGGATTTCACCGGAGACGCAACCGAGTTGATAAGCGAGCGCGGCATGGCGGAAGAGATGGCGGTATTCGCCGTGAACAGGAATGAAGTACTTCGGCTTGACCAGTTGGAGGATGAGTTTTTGTTCTTCCTGGCTGGCGTGACCAGATACGTGAATGGTGCCGCCGGAATTGTCGTAATAGACGAGGGCGCGGCGGCGGAACATGTGGTCGAGCATGCGGAAGATAGCTTTTTCGTTTCCTGGGATAATGCGGGCAGAAAGAATGACGCTGTCGTTTTCATCGACGGAGACGAAGCGGTGATTGTCGACCGCGATGCGGGAAAGCGAGGACATGGGCTCGGCCTGGCTGCCGCTGGCGAGAATGACGAGTCGCTTAGGATCGAAGCCGCGGATGTCTTGCGGGCGGACGACCATGCCGTCTGGAATGCGGAGGTATTCGAGGGAGTGGGCGATCTCAACATTGTCGACCATGCTGCGGCCGACGAAAGCGATCTTGCGGCCGACGCGGGCGGCAATGTCGATCACTTGCTGGATGCGGTGGATGGACGAGGCGAAGCAGGAAAGGATGACGCGGCGCGGGGCAGCGCGGCACAGTTCTTCAATGCGTGGAACGATTCCGCGCTCGGAACCGGTGAAGCCGGGGCGCTCGACGTTGGTGGAGTCGGAGAAAAGCGCAAGGACACCTTCGTGGCCGTAGCGGGCGAAAGCATGGAGATCGAAGGGAGCGCCGCCAACGGGAGTTTGGTCGATCTTGAAGTCGCCGGTGTGGATGATGACTCCGAGAGGAGTACGCACGGCGAGGGCGACGCAGTCGATAGTGCTGTGGGTAACGGGAATGAATTCGATTTCGAAGGGGCCGATTTCGACGAGGCGGCCGCCGGGAATCACTTCGCGGAGAGTGGTGGATTGGAGCAGGCCGGCTTCATCGAGACGTTTCTTTACGAGCGCGAGCGTGAAGCGGGTGCCGTACACGGGGACGTTGAGGTCGCGGAGGATGTAGGGGAGCGCGCCGATGTGATCCTCGTGGCCGTGGGTGAGGACGATGGCGCGAACGTGAGCACGGTTTTGTTTGAGGTAGGTGATGTCCGGGATGACGAGGTCGACGCCGAGGAGCTCGGACTCGGGAAACATCATGCCGGCGTCAATGACGATGATGTCGTCGCCGAACCGCAAGGCCATCATGTTCATGCCGAATTCGCCGAGGCCGCCGAGTGGGATGGCGGTTAGGGATTGCGCAGGATTGGTCAACGAGGATTTATCTCCACAGTGTAATAGGGAATCGTATCACATGGGACGAGGAGCGAGTTAACCGTCGAACGCTTGGGTCCTGTCCTAATTTGGAATTAGGACAGGACCAACGCCCGGGTTGTGGGTCAGTTTCCGGTTTGCGCGTAGCGAGGACTTATTTTAGATTGCCGCAAGGAAACAAACTATCTGAATTTAACTTGGAAACGCATCATGCTGCCGCGATAATCGGCAGCGAGATACGTTCAAACTCGTGAAGAATCTGACAAAAACCACGAACACCGCAGCGGCAGTTTCTGTTCTGTCCACACTTTTGATCCTCGCGTGCGTGAGCTGTTGGGGCGCCGCCCAAGTGGCAACACCAGCAGCAATGAGGGCGGACCGCATCGTCGTTGAGAAAACAGCTCGAACGATGACGCTGATGCAGGGTGCCAAGGTTCTGAAGACCTATAAAGTGGCGCTAAGTCGCAAACCCGTAGGAGCGAAGGAGCGTGAAGGAGACCATAAAGTGCCCGAAGGTGAGTACGTGGTCGATTCAAAGAACTCGCACAGCCGCTTCCACCTCGCGTTACACATCTCCTATCCGAACGCCTCCGACCGCAAAAAAGCACGCAAGCTAGGGGTAAGACCTGGAGGCAATATCGAAATCCACGGCTTGGACAGCAAGTACGCTTGGGTCGGCAGTTTGCAACGCCAGGTGGACTGGACCGATGGGTGCATCGCTGTAAGTAATCCGGAAATCGAGGAAATATGGCCGATGGTTCCAGTGGGAACGCCCGTCGAGATACACCCCTAATTTCTAGCTGAGGTGGGACCAAAAAATCGGCTCCTAAAGACGGTTCAAATCCACTTGGACGGTCAGTCGGATTATCGGTAATTGATCGACTAACACAGTTGCGCTAAGTGCTGGAGCTGAATAGATGGGCGATGGCGACGATAATTACGGCGCCTAGTGTCGCGGCTGCGAGGCTATATAGGAAGCTGTCAGCGTGGCCTACTATGCCGAGCTTTGTGAAGATCCAGCCGCCCAACACGCCGCCGATTAGGCCGAGAACGATATCCGTGATGCAGCCGAAGCCGCGGCCGCGTGCAATTTTTCCGGCTAGCCAACCAGCGATCAAGCCGAGGATGATCCAGCCGATCAGCGAGCGCGTTTCGATTTGAACTACGCGGACGTGCGTCTGCAGCAGCAGTGTGAGCATCGGGACTCCTTCGAGGGATGCGAAGATGAGCATGGATGCGGGCATTCTAGCGCAATTATGGAATAAAGATGAGTCGCGATTAGGCTCCGGCGGGTTGCTGCTGGGTCATGCAGTGTAGCGTGCCGAGGCCGAGGACCAAATCGCGGCAGGCTATGCCCACGACTTCGCGGCCGGGGAAGAGGCCGGCGAGGGCGTTGAGGGCGACACGATCGTTTGGATCGTTGAACGTCGGAACGATGACTAGCTTGTTGGCGATGTAGAAATTGGCGTAGCTGGCGGGGAGGCGCTGATTGTCGAAGTAAATTGGCGCGGGCATGGGAAGCGTTTCGATGCGGAAGGGGCGGCTGTTGAGGTCTTTCATGGACTTTAGCAGGGCGTAGTTTTCTTGCAGGGGGACATAGTTGGCGTCGTGCGGATCTTGCTCGACGACGGTGACGATTGTGGTGGGGCTGACGAAGCGGGCGAGATCGTCGACGTGGCCGTGGGTGTCGTCGCCGGCGATTCCATTTTTCAGCCAGAGAACCTGCGTGACGCCGAGATAGCTGCGGAAGACGTGCGCGTAATCTTCGCGGGTGAATCCGTGATTGCGCTGCTGGCGCTTGCTGAGCAGGCATTCCTCGGTGGTGAGCAGGGAACCGCGGCCGTTGACGTCGATGCTGCCGCCTTCGAGGACGACGCGGCGGCCTTTGTGGACGGGCTGCCAGGTCGTTCGCTTCAGCTTTTTGTTGACTTTGGTGACGGCTAGGGCATCTTTTTTGTGGTTGCTGTATTTGGCCCAGCCGTTGAAGAGCCAGTGCGTGTAGGCGACTTCGCCGGAATGGCTTCTGACGCAGATGGGGCCGGAGTCGCGCATCCAGCCGCGATCGGTGGGAACGCGAAAGAACTGGACGGCGCTGAGGTTTACGCCGGATTTCTTTAGAATGTCGCGCGCGTGAGACTCCGCTGCTCGATTTTGGACGAGCAGATAAACGCGCTCGACACGCGCGAGGTGACGAACGATTTCAGCGTAGGCCCAGGGAATGGCGGGAAATTTTCCGGGCCAGTCGGTTTTTTCGTGGGGCCAGCCAAGCCAAGTGGCTTCGTGATGCTCCCACTCGGCTGGCATCCAGAGACCACGTTCGAATGGAGTGGAACCGCTCGCGGCTGTGGGCATGCCGGTTATTCGCCCAGCCAGCGATTCAAGATGGGTCCGTAAGCATCGATGCGGCGATCGCGGAGGAATGGCCAGTTGCGGCGCGTGTCTTCGCTTTTCGCAGGATCGCACTCGACGACAAGAATTTCTTCTTTGTCGTTGGAAGCTTCGGCGGTGATTTGGCCGAAGGGATCGGCGACAAAAGAACTTCCCCAGAATTCCAGGCCGGGATCGCCGTTGGCGGGCTTGCCTTCGAAGCCGACTCGATTTACGACCGCGACGTAGACGCCGTTGGCGATCGCATGGGCTCGCTGGATTGTTTTCCAAGCGTCGAGTTGCGCGGCGCCGAATTCCGCTTTTTCGTGGGGATGCCATCCGATGCTGGTGGGATAGAAAATTACCTGAGCTCCGCTGAGCGCTGTGACGCGCGATCCTTCGGGATACCACTGGTCCCAGCAAATCTGCACGCCGATTTTGCCGTATTTCGTTTCGAAATTTGGGAAACCGAGATCGCCGGGAGTGAAATAAAACTTTTCGTAGTAGAGCGGATCGTCGGGAATGTGCATCTTGCGGTATTTGCCGAGGAAGCTGCCGTCGGCATCGAGCACGGCGCAGGTGTTGTGATAAATGCCGGCGGCGCGGCGTTCGAAAAGAGAAACGACCAAAGCGACTTTCTTCTCTTTCGCTACTTTGGCGAGGGCTTCGGTTGCGGGGCCGGGAACAGGTTCGGCAAGATTGAAAAGGTCGGCGTCTTCCTTGCGGCAGAAATATTCGCTACGAAAAAGTTCATGTAATGAGATGATTTGTGCGCCGCGCGCGGACGCTTCGCGGATTTTGTCAATCGCGCGGGAGAGATTTTCCTCGGCGTTGGTGGTGCAACGCATTTGAACGAGGCCGACCGTAAACTTGTTCGCCATAATTTTTAGTTTAACATCGAGAGCAAGCCGCGGCGAGTGTGCCATCTAACTCGCAATGGTGTGGGCAAAAGACTCATTGATAACGAAAAAAATGCGCGTGAATCTGCTCAAATCGTGATAAAAATCAGTTGCAAATTTTCCCCTGGAGAGAAAATGCCGAAGCAGCGAAAGAAGACGGTCACGGGGCGCGTGCTGCACGATCCCGTGAAAGACAAACTGCGGCCAATGTTTCCGCTGGATTTGTCGCGCTGCCGGACGATCGACGAACTGGTGCGCGGCATGGGGAACACGGCGTTCACCGGGCGGCAGATCGGCGATGCCGCCGATATCGTGGAACTGATGGCGCGCGACAAAGATTGCTTTGTGGTGATGACGCTGTCGGGAGCGCTAACCGTCGCGAAAATGGGATTGGTGTTTTGCGATTTGATCGAGTCGGGAGTCGTGAATGCAATCGTATCCACTGGCGCGCTGATGGCGCACGGATTGGTGGAGGCGACGGGGCTATCGCATTTTCGCTACAACCCGGCGATGGACGACAAGGAATTATTTGAGGCGGGATACAACCGCGTTTACGATTCGCTGGAACCGGAGACGAACCTGGATCACGTTGAGGAGGTCATGGACGAGATCCTGAACAATTGGGATGCTGAAGAAACGGTTTGTAGCTGGAAGCTGCATCGCAAGATCGGCGAGTACTTGCAGAAGAGATTTCCGGGGCGGGGGATTTTGAAGTCGGCGTATGAGCACAACGTTCCGGTGTTTGTGCCGGCGTTCAGCGATTCAGAGCTGGGGATTGATTTTGCGTTGCATAAGATTGCGCGACAAGACGCGAAGCGGCCGCTGTTGCGATTTGATCCGTTTGAGGATTTCGAGAAATTTGCGGGGACGATGCTGGCGACTAAAAAGATGGGGATTTTTACGATTGGCGGTGGAGTACCGCGGAACTGGTCGCAGCAATTTGGAGTTTACGCTGAGTTGCTGGCCAGACGCGGATATCGCAAGCTGCCGCTGAAACGGTACAACTACGGCGTACGGATTTGTCCCGAGCCGGTGCATTGGGGTGGGCTGAGCGGGAGCACGTATACGGAAGCGGTTTCGTGGGGGAAATTTGTGCCGCCGGAAGAAGGCGGGCGCTTTGCGGAAGTTTTTGACGATGCGACCGTGGCGCTGCCGTTAATTGTAGGCGCGGTGCTGGAGCGCATCGGGTATTACAAGCGCGAGAAGTGCAAAGAGAAATGAAAGCCGGTGAGCTTAGTCGTCTTCGCCAATTAAGATGGCCGCGCCGAGGACGGTCGTCCAAAGGCCGCGCTTATCGCCGACGGCAGATTGCGTGACGTTCAGCGTGCGGACGATTTTGTTGGAGATGCGGTAGACCTCTTTTTTCTCGTCCCAGGAAAGATCCGGATCAAATTCTACGTTTAAAGTGGTCGCGAGCATTTCCGCGGCGAGCTCTTCGGCGTATTCGCCGGCGACTTCTTCGGTTTCGCCGAAGGAATGATGCTCGGAGAGGTAGCCGTACATCGATTTGTCGCTCGGAAGGGCGAGGCCGATGCTCGCGGCGATCAGGCGATGCGGTTCTTTGGTGGAATTTTCGCTGATGACGGTGAACGCGACCTGGCCGGGCCGGATGTGCTTCAATCCCTCGCTGCGCGAAATCAATTTGCAATTTGGCGGAAAAATGGAAGAGACGCGCACGATGTTACAGGCTGCGATGCCTGCGTTGCGAAGCGCGAGCTCAAAACTGGAAAGCCTTTCGCGATGTTTACCGACGCCTTTGGTGAGAAATATTTTCTTAGCGACAAACGCCATGGTGCCGGTGTGCGGTCCCTCCGTGGGGATGTGACGTTGAAAATTTCGTGCTGTGGAAAAGTAACAAGAAGGTTTTGCAGTGTCAATGCAATTTCAATGACAAAGAGCAAGTGTAGGCGCTGAGGACGCAATTTTGCGCCGCGAAATCACTCGGAGATGGCGCGCTGGAGAAGTTTTCCGAGCGGCTTGCAGAGGGCGAGAACTTTTCCGAGGTCGTCGGAGGTGAAATCGGGGCCGGAAACTTTTACATTGGCGCCTTTGCGGCTGATTTGTATCACGCCTATGACGCGGTCGCCGGAAAGAATGGGGGCGCTGATGATTTTCTGGATGAGTTCGGCGCCTTCGGCGGCAAGTTTTACGCCTTCGAAAACGCTGGCGTGTTTCACGGAGGTGAAATCGTTGATAATTTCCGGGCGGCTGTCTCGGGTTGTGCGGGCGGCTAGCGCGGATTTGCTGGAGAGCGGGATGAAACCGACATTCTTTAGCGCTTCGGGCACCACGAAATGCAAATGTTGCCAGCGACTGGAGACGCCGAGGATGGCTACTTCGTCGGAGCGAACAGAAAGATTCTTGGCAATGCGTTCCGCGACGGAAGCGAAGGAAATTTGCGCGGGGTCGCTAGCTTCGCCCTCAAGCGCGTCCGCAAGACGTTCCAGTTCCGTTACGAGATTCATGTTTTGTTCACAAAACCGCGCCGCGCCAATTATGGCCAGGTGAGAGGTCCCGGCAGGTTTACGGATGCAGGATAGCATCGCGCCGAGTGGGTGAAGGTGAAAACGAAAGCGCGTGGGCTTAATGCATAACCGGCAGGAATTCGAATAGTTCATAAAGTTCGAACGAATTTGCGTCAACTTGCATCGCTTTTGCCAACTGCCTATACTGAATTTGCCGCGATTCATGAGTTTTGTGGAGAAAATGACGCGGCGGAGAGGGCATGTCCGCTACGGCAACCCGGCCTGAAACCAGTTACCTCCTTCGCAAACTGCATTCCTTAAGTGGCATCGTTCCCGTAGGCGCATTTTTGGCGGAGCATTTTTGGTCCAACAGCTCCGTGTTGGTGAGCGGCCCAAAATACGACGAGACCTCGCAGGGACTTCAAACCATTCCGTTTCGCCTTTTCGTGGAATGGGCTTTTATTTTCTTGCCGATTCTGTTTCATGGCGGCTACGGGATTTATATTTGGCTGCGCGGCGAATCGAATGTCACGCAATATCCGTGGATGAAGAATTGGCTGTATACGTTTCAGCGCTATACGGGGCTGGTTGCGTTCGTCTATATCGGCTGGCACGTTTACACGCAACGCTGGCTTACGCATGGGATGTCTACTTATAGCGAGGTGGCGCAGCAGATGCGGAATCCGTGGGCTTTTGGTTTCATGGTGGTGGGAGTGGTGGCTACCTCGTTTCACCTTGGCGTGGGCATCTGGAATTTTCTGTGCAAGTGGGGACTGGCGGCGACGGTGCGCGCGCAACGAGCGGCAGGGCAGTTGGGAGCGGTGGTCGGCATCGTCTTTAGCTTTGTGGGAATTCTGATTGTGGTGAGCTTTCGATACAACTGGCATCCCTTCGCTTCGTATTTAACGCAGAAATGAGACAACCCAAGATCATCGTAGTCGGCGGCGGACTTGCCGGCCTGATGGCGACGATTCGTGTGGCCGAGGCTGGCGTGCCGGTCGAGCTTTTCTCGATCGTGCCGGTGAAGCGGTCGCATTCGGTTTGCGCGCAGGGCGGAATCAACGCGGCGAAGAATCAGAAGGGCGAGGGCGACACTACACAAAAGCATTTTGACGACACCATTTACGGCGGCGATTTCCTGGCGAATCAGCCGCTGGTGAAGCGCATGTGCGAGGCGGCGCCGGGAATCATTGATCTGCTGGACCGCATGGGTGTGACGTTCAATCGTACGCCGGAAGGATTGCTGGACTATCGGAGATTTGGAGGGACGCTTTACCATCGCACGGCTTTTGCGGGAGCTACGACCGGTCAGCAGCTGCTTTATGCGCTGGATGAGCAGGTGCGGCGGCACGAATCGGAAGGCAGGGTGACGAAGCGCGAAGGCTGGACGTTCTTGTCGGCTGTGATTGACGAGGGCGGAATTGGGCGCGGTATTTGCGCGATGGACTTGCGCTCGATGGAAGTTAAGACGTTTCCCGCGGACGCCGTAATCTTTTGCACTGGCGGGATTGGCGCGATTTTTGGGCGGTCGACGAATTCCGTGGTTTGCACAGGGTCGGCGCAGTCAGCATTGTTTCAGCAAGGCGTGGATTACGCCAACGGCGAATTTATTCAGGTGCATCCAACAGCGATCCCTGGCGAAGACAAGCTGCGCTTGATGAGCGAATCCGCGCGTGGCGAGGGCGGGCGCGTTTGGGTGCCACGCAATCCCGCGGATAAGCGCGCGGCGAAGAGCATTCCCGAAGCCGAGCGATTTTATTTTCTAGAGGAGTGGTACCCGAAATACGGGAACCTGGTGCCGCGGGACATTGCTACTCGGGCGATTCACCGCATTGTGTATCAAGAGAAGGTGGGGATTGGCGGGCAAGCGGCGGTGTATTTGGATGTGACGCATATTCCGCGCGAAACGCTGGACCGCAAGCTCGAAGGAATTCTGGAAATTTACGAAAAGTTTCTGGGCGTTGATCCTCGCGAAGAGCCAATGAAGGTGTTTCCGGCCATGCACTACACGATGGGCGGCTTGTGGATCAACGATCAGGATCAAGCCACGAATGTGTCCGGACTTTACGCGGCGGGTGAATGCGAATATCAGTACCACGGCGCGAATCGCTTGGGGGCGAACTCGTTGGTATCGTGCATTTTCGGTGGGGGCATCGCGGGGCCTGCGGCGGTGAAGTATGCACGCAATTTGGAAAAAGGTGCTGAGGCCGTGGACTCCAGTGTGTTTGCCCGCGAGCAAAAGCGGCAGGAGGAGCTGAATCAGGCGCTGCTGTCGCAACAGGGCTCGGAAAATCCGATCACGATTTGGAAAGAGCTGGGGGAGATCATGACGGAGCATGTAACCGTCACGCGTATCAACAAGAACCTGGAAAGTGCGCACACTAAAATCAAGGATTTGCAGGCGCGATACAGGAAAATCAACCTGAGCGATCGCACTACCTGGTCGAATCAGACACTGAATTTTGCGCGGGAGCTAGACAATATGCTTGTCCTGGCGCGCGTCATCACGGTCGGAGCGCTATGCCGCAATGAATCGCGCGGCGCGCACTACAAGCCGGATTTTCCGGAGCGCGATGACGCGACCTGGCTGAAGACCACGCGGGCGAAATGGGTGAGCAACGATATCCAGCTTACGTATGAACCTGTCGATATCTCGCAGATTCCGCCGCGGCCACGAAGGTATGACGCGGCGAAATGAGGGGCGATCTTATGCGTGGGTTAATTGAAGTCGAGGATTGAGATGGCAGAAGGCAAACAGGTCATCGTGAAGGTAAAACGGCAGGCGAGCCCCAAAGACGCTGCGCGCTGGGAGGAGTTCGCTTTGCCGTGGCGGCCCTCGATGAACGTGATCATCTGCCTGCGGGATATCGCGGAGCATCCGGTTACGCGCGAGGGCAAGCAGACGAATCCGGTGTCTTACGATTCCAACTGCTTGGAAGAGGTGTGCGGCTCGTGCGCGATGGTGATTAACGGCAAAGCGCGCATGGCATGTTCCGCGCTGGTGGATCAACTCGAGCAGCCGATTCGTATCGAGCCGCTTTCGAAGTTTCCGGTGATTCGCGATCTTACTGTCGATCGGCAGTTCATGTTTGACAGCCTGAAGCGCGTAAAGGCATGGATTCCAATCGACGGGACGTACAATCTCGGAGAAGGTCCTCGTGTTTCGCCCGAAGTGCAAGAGAAGGCTTACCCGCTTTCGCGTTGCATTACTTGCGGCAACTGCTTGGAAGTCTGCCCGCAGGTGAACGAGAACAATAATTTCATGGGTGCGGCCATCTTCAGCCAGGTGCGACTGTTTAACATGCACCCCACGGGCGCAATGCATGCGAAAGAGCGCATCGAAGCGGTGATGGGGGACGGCGGCATCGAAGACTGCGCCAACGCGCAAAATTGCGTCAAGGCATGCCCCAAAGAAATTCCTTTGACCGAGTCGCTAGCGGAAATTAATCGCCAAGCGTGGAAACAGGCGCTTTTCGGCTGGCTGGTAGGGTAAACTCTCTCGCACATCTTCGGCCTGGAGGAGAAATGCGTCGGATTCTTGCATTGTTTTGCGTGATGGTATGTGCGACGACAGGCGGACTGTTGGTGCGGGGCAGCGCTGCTGACGCGATCGCTGATCGCGCGCACCAACTTCATTTCTCCTCTATCGTGCTCGACACGCACGACGACACCACCCAGAGGTTTTTCTCTAAAGGCTACGATCTCGGCAAACGCAATCCGGATGGCCACGTGGATATTCCGCGTATGCGCGAGGGAGGAATGAGTGCGATCTTCTTCTCCATCTGGATCGACGGACGAATCATGGGCCCGCCCGCGGTGCAGAAGGCGCTTGACCAAATCGACGCGGTGCATGAGAACGTGCGGAAGTTCTCGAAGGACCTGGTATTTGCACGCACCGCCGAAGAGGTCCGCCGCGCGCACGCGCAGGGCAAGATTGCAGCGCTGATGGGTGTCGAAGGCGGCCACATGATCGGCAATGACATTCGCATGGTGCGTGTTTTCGGTGACTTGGGTGTGCGCTACATGACCCTGACGCATTTCTACAATGACGAGTGGGCGGATTCTTCGACCGACAAGCCCGCGCACAACGGATTGACTGATTACGGCAAAGAGATTGTGCGGGAAATGAACCGGCAGGGAATCATGGTGGACATTTCGCACGTCAGCGACAAGACCTTTTACGACGTATTGGAGGTCAGTAGAGCGCCGCTGATTGCCTCACACTCCTCCTGCCGCGCGCTTTGTGATCATGTCCGGGATATGTCGGACGACATGATCAAGGCGCTGGCGGCCAAGGGCGGCGTTATACAAATCAATTACGAAAAGAGCTTCATCGATCAGGCGTACAAAAGCGCTTATGACCAAGCCACGGGCGGCGCGGGCGTCGTGGGAGCGCTCAATGAAGCGACTAAGATCTGTGGCGACGATCAGGAATGCGTCGAGCGGGCGCAAATTGCGCTGGAGCAGAAAATGACGGCGGAAGGGAAGCTGCCGCGCGTGAGTTGGGAACGGATCGTGGATCACATCGACCATGCCGCGAAGCTTGTTGGAGCTGATCACGTCGGTCTCGGCTCAGACTTTGACGGAGCTACGATGCCCGATGGCATGGAGGACTGCTCGAAGCTGCCGAAAATCACGGAAGCGTTGCTGCGCAAGGGATATTCGGATGGAGATATCCGGAAGATCTTGGGTGAGAACACGCTGCGTGTAATGGAACAAGTGGAACACGTGAGCCACGAACTGCAGGCGCAAAACTAATTGCGGGGGAAGTCGGCGAGGTGAAATGCTTCGAAACATTATTGTCGCCAGCGCGGCATTGTGCGTTATCGCGGGGATTGTCATGACCGCGACGCCGCGAGCGGATGATATTTCGGTGCGGGCACGCAAGCTGCACTTTGCTTCCATCGTGGTGGATACGCACGATGATACGACCCAGCGCTTTCTCGATGGAGATTTCGACCTGGGTGCGCGCAGTGCGAGCGGCAGCATCGACATTCCACGGATGAAGGAAGGCGGGCTGGGCGCGATTTTCTTTTCGATCTGGATTCCGAGCAAAATCACCGGGCCTGAGGCGGTTAAGCACGCGGTCGATCAAATTGACGCGGTGCGGGAGCAGGTGCGCCGTCATCCGCAGGAGATCGTACTCGTGACTACTGCGGCGGAAGTTCGCGACGCACGCAAGCGGGGCAAAATTGCGGCGCTTATGGGGGTCGAAGGCGGGCACATGATTGCCAGCGACCTGGGGGTGCTGCGCACGTATGCGGCACTCGGCGTGCGGTACATGACTCTGACGCACAGCGGCAATGATGAATGGGCGGATTCTTCCACGGACGCGGCTGCGCACAACGGATTGACCGATTTTGGCAAAGATGTGGTTCGCGAGATGAACCGGCTTGGCGTAATGGTGGACATTTCGCACGTCAGCGACAAGACGTTTTACGATACTTTAGCGGTCAGCAAAGCTCCACTGATCGCTTCCCATTCTTCTTGCCGTGCGCTCTGCGATGCTAAGCGCAACATGACCGATCAGATGATTAAGGATTTGGCGGCGAAGGGCGGGGTCATCCAAATTAATTATCACGTCGGCTTTCTCAGCGAGGAATTTATGCACGCCGACAAGAATCCAGAGATTGCGAAAGCGATTGCCGACGAGGTGCAGAAGCGCTGCGGTGACAAGGAAGGCTGTCAATTAATTGAAGGCGACCGTATTACTCGGGAATATGTGAAGCAGGGCAAGCTGCCGCGCGTGGAATACACGAAAATTATCGAGCACATTGATCATGCGGTGAAGCTGGTGGGCGCCGACCATGTCGGGCTCGGCTCCGATTTTGACGGTGCGAACATGCCGTTCGGGATGGAGGATGCGAGTAAGCTGCCGCAGATCACCGAGGCGCTGCTTCGTAAGGGCTATTCTGAAGAGGATGTGCGTAAGATTCTGGGCGAAAATACTTTGCATGTGATGTCGGAAGTAGAGCGCGTAAGCCGTGAATTGAATTCTGCGAAGTAGAAGCAGCAAACAATAAGGAGAGGCGTAGTAATGAGATCGATCGATACGACAAGGAAAATTGGAGTTCCAGTGTGCGCAGGGATAATCGCCGTTGTGTTGGCGATGACCGTGCCGGTGGAGGCACAAGCTCCGGCGCAAAAAGCCGCGCCGAATACTGGCGCAGCGGGGCAGGGCACTTCAACGAAGAAAGCTCCTTCCACCGCTCGCACCTATGACCGGGCGCTGCTGCGGCCGGCGCTGCTGAAGGACAAAGCTCCGGAACAGTACAAAGTCAAGTTTGTGACCACACGGGGTGAATTCACGTTGGCCGTGACGCGCGCGTGGGCTCCGCTTGGTGCTGACCGCTTCTACAATCTTGTTAAACATCATTTCTATGACAACGCCAGCGTATTCCGCGTGGTGCCTAAGTTTGTCGCGCAATTTGGGATTAGCGCGTATCCGGCCGTCACCGCGGCCTGGAGGGGGACCGATATTAAGGATGACTCTGTAACCCAAAGCAACAAAAAGGGATACATCACATTTGCTACTTCCGGGCCGAACACACGCACGACACAGGTCTTTATCAACTTGGTTGATAACGCCCGCTTGGACCGGATGGGTTTCGCGCCATTCGGGGTGGTGGAAGATGGCGGAATGAATGTGGTCGAAATGTTCTATGACCAGTATGGCGACGATGCCGGACCTGACCAAGGCAAAATCGAGTCGCAGGGAAAGCTTTACGTGGATAAGGGCTGGCCCAAGCTCGACACGATCAAGTCAGCTACCCTACTCACCAGCGCGCCGGCTGCTGCGTCCAAAACAGCGACGCCTACAAAGAAGCCGCAGTAGACTGGGCATCTGTTTTTTGGTTGGAATGAATTTGTTTTTTGCGTTTGTCGTAATTTGACTTTCGCAGGCTGTCAAACGTATTCTCTAGACTCGATGAGTAACTGCTGCCAGATGATCTGTTGTTCTTGCGCGTGTAACGCTGCGTGTCGCAAGACGACCATCTCTGGCCAAAGGATTTTCAGGACTTAGACGTAAAGCAAGCGTAAGTTCCGAAGCCCACGTTGCCAGAGGTCAGGCCAACGTGGGTTTTTTGTTTTTGGGGATGGATTTTTTGGGGCAGGAACATGAGCGAGATCAAGGAAACCAAAGCACAGCGCGTCGAGCGGCTAAAACGCGAGAAGAATGCCTGGGAGCATTTTGACGAGATTCGAGCGTTTGCGCGGCAGGGTCACGCTTCGATTCCGCCGGAATGGCTGGGCACATATTTTCGTTCGTGGGGTGTTTACACGCAGGGCGACGGCGCCGGCGTGGTCGGTGGAAAGAATGGCGAAGGGAAAGCGACGCCGTTCTTTATGGTGCGCATCCGAATTCCCAACGGCCTCCTGAGCAGTCACCAGGCGCGCACCATCGCCGACCTTGCCGAGCGCCACGCTCGCGGTGTCGCGGATATTACCGTGCGACAGAATGTGCAGTTCCATTGGGTGACGATCGAATCGCTACCAGAGGTTCTGGAGGGGCTGTGGCGGGTGGGATTGTCGACCACCGGGGCGTGCGGCGACGTGGTACGAAATATTACAGGGTGCCCGCTGGCCGGGTTTGACGCGCACGAATACTGCGACGCTTCACCCCTGGCTACGGAATTGAATGGGCAGCTTGGCGGCAATTCCGAGTTTTACAATTTGCCGCGAAAGTTCAAGGTTTCGATTACCGGCTGCCGGTCCTGGTGCACGTATCCAGAGATCAACGATGTGGGGCTTACCGCGATTACGCGCAAGCGCTTGCACGGGGAAGAAGTTGGATTTTCTTTGCGCGTGGCAGGCGGGCTTTCCACCGATCCGCATCTTGGCGTGCGTTTGAACGCGTTCGTGCGATGGGAGCAAGCCGTTCCGGTCGTGCGCGGCGTTGCGGAACTCTTTCGCCAATCCGAGGTGCTGCGCCAAAACCGCGAGCGTGCTCGGCTGAAGTTTCTGTTTTTGCAGCATGGGTGGACCGCGGAATCATTTTTGGATGCGCTGCAGGATCGGCTTGGGTTTGCGCTTGATCCTGCGGAACCGGAAGAGCTTCCTTCGGATATTCATCGCGATCACGTTGGCATTCACGCGCAGAGGCAGCAAGGTTTTTCGTACGTCGGCGCTAACGTGCTGCGCGGGCGCATTACGCCGGAGCAGTTGCGTACTGCGGCCAATCTCTCCGACCAATACGCCGATGGGCATCTCCGGAACACGATCATGCAGAACCTGCTTATCGTGAATGTTCCGAATGAGCATGCATCAAGAGTTGCGGGCGAATTGAGCGCCGTGGGGCTGCCAGTGCGTGCTTCCGCTTTTGCGCGCGGCACCGTTGCCTGCACGGGGTCTGAGTTCTGCAAGCTGGCGCTGACCGAGACGAAGAGCTTCGCTCGGTGGCTCACGGAGGAACTCGATCAGCGGCTTCCTGGATTTCAGGAGCAGCTCAAGTTGCACATCACCGGTTGCCCGAACAGTTGCGGCCAGCACTGGATCGCGGACATTGGGATTGAGGGTAAGAAGTTGAAGATCGATGGGCGCATGGCCGACGCGTATTACTTCTGCGTGGGTGGCAGCGTGGGCGAGTTTGCGTCAATTGCGCGGCCCGTCGGATATCGTTGCGCGGCTTCGGAAGTGCCTGATGCGATCGAGCGGCTGCTGCGCGAATTCAACGAGCGACGCGATTCAGGGGAAAACCTGCGCAGATTTTTCGCGCGGCACTCGAATGAGCAAATTCGCGCAGTGCTTGCCGGGCAATTGGTCGCATCGGTGGAGCGCGATGCATCGACTGGTCCTGTGCCGATTGGAGTGGAAGGCTAGTCATGAGCCTGCTGCCAATTTTCGTGAAGCTTCGAGAGCGGCTTGTTGTCGTGGTCGGCGGCGGAGCTATAGCGGAAGGCAAGATTGAGGGACTGTTTGCGGCGGAGGCGCGCGTTCGCGTTGTCGCGCCGCAGGTTACGGCGGCCATTGCGCAGTGGGTCGCGCAGGGGAGATTCGAATGGAAGGCAAAGACGTTTGCCCCGGCCGACTTGGATGGCGCTTTCCTGGTCATCGCCGCTACCTCTGCGCCCGGCGTGAACGAGGCCGTTTTTAGCGAGGCTGATGCTCGGGGAATTCTGTGCAACGCCGTCGATGACATCGAACACTGCCATTTTTACTACGGCTCCGTTGTGCAGCGCGGCGATTTGCAGATCGCCATTTCCACCAACGGGAAGAGTCCGGCGCTGGCGCAGCGTCTTCGTTTGCAACTGGAAAAGCAATTTGGTCCTGAGTACGAACTGTGGCTCGAATGGCTGGGCGCTGCGAGGGAACTCCTTCGCGCTGGAGACAATAGCGCGGATTCCAAAAAGGTGCTGCTACATCATCTGGCAAGCGAGCCGATGTTCGTGCGTTTCCTGCAGGAAGCGCGACGGCAGCGCGCAGGGAACGGAGCGGCGTGATGGGCAAAGTGTACTTGGTTGGCGCGGGCCCTGGCGATCCGGAGCTGCTCACCGTGAAAGCGACGCGGCTGCTCTCGCGGGCTGGCATTGTGTTTCACGATTCGCTCGTTAGTCGTGAAGTTCTGGGCTTGATCGCGCGCGATGCCGAAGTAATCGACGTTGGCAAGCGCAGCGGACACAAGCTGCTCACGCAAGAGGAAATCAATTCGCTGCTGGTGTCCGCTGCCGCGAACCATGAAATCGTCGTTCGCCTCAAGGGAGGCGACCCCTTGGTTTTTGGGCGTGCCGGAGAAGAGATCGAAGCCCTGCGCAATGCAGGAGTCGAGTTTGAAATCGTGCCGGGCATCACTGCGGCGCTTGGCGCCGCGGCAGCGGCGGGGATTTCGCTCACCGATCGCCGGGCTGCTTCGCAAATCGTGATCAGCACATTTTCGCGCGGCACGGAAGGTGCGTCGATGGATTGGGGCGCTATCACCAGCACGACGACCCTTGCGCTCTACATGCCCGGACCTGACTATGCCGAAGTCGCACATCGTCTTCGCGAGGGTGGCCTGCCGGACGACTTGCCGTGCGTGATCGTTTCCAACGCTACAGGTGTGGAGCAGCAAATTCGATGGACTAGCGTTGCGCGGCTGGGACACGAGGAGAGACTTCCCGCGCCGGCACTGATGATTGTGGGTCGCGTTGCATCGCAAAAACTCCAAGAAATCAGCAAGGAATTCTGGCGCGGTGAGCCGAGCGAAAGGCAGACACGGCATACCGTCGTCAGTTGAAGGACCGAACAAGGAGAGAACCATGAGCACCAACGCAGTAGCACTGAGTTCGCGAAAGAGCTGGTTGTTGTCGGTGGATAGTTGGGCAGTTGTGGCGGCGCTGTTGGCAGCGCTGCTGGTCCGCGCGGGCGTTTTCACGCGCATCCCCTGGTAAGGCTGAGAGTTCACTGCGAAAGGAAACAACATGGCGGACGCAATCGCATTACCTCAATCAAGGCCGGCTCAGCCTGCTGTTCAATTTTTCCGCGTGATTCCCGGCGTGCTGCTGCTCGCCGCGGTCGGGTATGCCGGCAAGCTGCTCGAGCGGAACGTCGGGACCTACGCCAAAGCGCATCACTGGACGTTCCCGAATATTGAGTACGTCCTGTGGGCGATTCTCATTGGCTTGGCGATTTCAAATACTGTCGGAGTGCCACAGATCTTCCGAGCCGGAGTGGCGACCTACGAATTTTGGCTGAAGGCCGGCATCGTGCTGCTCGGTTCGCGTTTTCTGCTCGGCGACGTGCTGAAACTTGGCGGCGTGAGCTTGGCGCTTGTGGCCATCGAGATTGCCGGCGCGATTGCGTTCATGACTTTTCTTGGCCGGGCTTTCGGCCTGCGCCCGAAGCTGACTTCATTGCTGGCTGTCGGGTCGGCGGTTTGCGGTGTCAGCGCGATTATCGCCACGCAAGGAGCCATCGAAGCCGATGACGAAGACTCGTCGTTCGCCATCGCCGCAATTCTTGCTCTTGGCGCTCTGTCGCTCTTTACATTTCCGTTGATTGGCCACGCGCTGCACCTCAGCGATCATGCGTATGGCCTATGGGCTGGCCTGGCCGTCGACAACACCGCCGAAGCGACCGCTGCTGGGGCGCTGTACTCCGACGCGGCCGGCAAACTAGCCGTGCTGGCCAAGACCACGCGCAATGCGATGATCGGATTCGTCGTGCTCGCGTATGCGATCTACTGGGCCAGCCGCGGGCAAGCCAAGACGGTGGGAAACAAAGCGGCATTTCTGTGGCAGAAATTCCCGAAATTCGTTCTCGGCTTCCTGTTGATTTCGATCCTCGCGACGTACCACTTCTTCACCAAGGATCAGACCACGGCGCTCGCTAATCTCTCGCGCTGGGCATTCCTTCTGACGTTCGCGGGTGTTGGCTTGCGTACCAATTTCCGCGAAATGCGGAAACAGGGATTGCGGCCTTTCGCTGTAGGCGCGATTGGCGAGGTGGTCATCGCCGTGTTCACATTAGCGTTGGTCGCCGGAGCAGGAAAGCTCTTCGGCTTTTAGGGGCTGGGAAGAAAGAGGGGCAAATAACGCGCTGCCCCTTCTGCTTTTTCTATGACAATTATATGGATTTGTGTACTATACGAGGTGGGTAAACACTCGCCTGGTAGTCGGTACCGCTAACCGTCCTGTTTGTTATTACATACATGTAAGACGAATGGAATCATAGGTTTACGCACTCTTTTACGCAACGGCGCTGCGTCAACGTCTTTGCCTTCAGTAGATTGCGCACTCTTTTGTTGTTAATAGGGGGTGGGGGGTAGGAAGCCCGAACGGGCCCCGTGCCCTTGGCGGGAGCCTGGTTAGTGGCAGTAAGTCTTTGACTTCTCAGATCCCGAGGACGTTCACTAGTTCCTTCACGGAGTCTGCGGACTTCTGTAAAGCCGCATTCTCCTCGGCGGTCAGCTTGATCTGAATGATCTCCTCAACCCCTTTAGCGCCCAGCTTTACCGGCACGCCAACGAACAGTCCCTTGATTCCGTATTCCCCGTCGAGGTACACAGCGCACGGAAGAATTTTCTTCTTATCCTTCAAAATTGCTTCGACCATCTCGACCGCAGCGGCTGAGGGCGCGTAGTAGGCCGATCCAGTCTTTAGCAGATTCACAATTTCCGCTCCGCCTTTGCGCGTACGCTCTACTATCGCGTCGATTCGTTCCTTTGGCAGCAAATCGGGGAGGGGAATTCCTGCAACCGTGGAATAACGGGGCAGCGGCACCATATCATCACCGTGCCCGCCGAGCACGAACGAGTGCACGTTTTCGACGCTTACTTTGCACTCCATAGCCACAAAGGTGCTCATGCGCGCAGAGTCCAGCACACCGGCCATGCCCAGTACGCGGCTCTTCGGAAAACCGCTCACTTTCCACGCCGCTTGCGCCATGGCGTCAAGCGGATTCGTCACCACAATAATGATGCAGTTCGGCGAGTGCCGCACGATTTGCTCGACCACCGCTTTCACTACGTCATAGTTCGCCTTCAGCAAATCGTCGCGGCTCATTCCCGGCTTACGCGGAAATCCTGCGGTGATCACGAAGACATCGCTGCCGGCCGTGGCGCTGTAGTCTCCATTCGCAGTGGAAATCCCCATCACTCGCGAATCCGACCGGGTGATGGGCCCAGACTCCATCATATCCAGCGCTTTGCCGGCCGGCGGGCCGTCGAGAATATCAGTCAAGACAACATCGGCGAGCTCTTTATCAGCAATCCGCTGCGCAGTCGTCGACCCTACAAATCCACCGCCCACCACCGTAACTTTCTTCCGCATCCGCTCTCGCTCCTCGCTTTTCTCCGCGATCCGTTCCGTACTCGGCGTCTCAGCGTTTTATTTTCTTGTCAATCTATCGTGCGACCGCGTGCGCTGCCATATTCTCAATGATGGCTGAAGCAAACGCGGAGGTTCCCACTTTCGTCGCCCCGGGCATCAGCCGCTCCAGATCGTAGGTAACCCGTTTCTGCTGAATCGTCCGCGCGATGCCATCCTCGATGAGCCGCGCTGCTTCACTCCATCCCAAAAACTCAAACATCATCGCGCCCGAAAGCATTACCGAGCTCGGGTTGATCACGTCCTTGTCCGCATACTTCGGCGCCGTCCCATGCGTGGCTTCAAAAACGCCGTAGCCATCGCCAATGTTCGAGCCAGGCGCCATCCCTAGACCGCCGACCTGTGCAGCGCAGGCATCGGACAAATAGTCCCCATTCAAGTTGGAAGTCGCCAACACGCTGTACTCATCCGCGCGCAGCAGCACCTGCTGAAACACGGAGTCCGCGATGCGATCATTGATCATCAATTTATTTTTCCACTGACCCTTGCCATGTGTGCCGTAGATTGCGTCCAGCGTCTCTTTAACCTCTGCATAGACGTTCTTCTTAAACACATCGGTGGCCTGGTCCAAACCTGGCTCAACCATGGCGCCGTTTTGTTCCACGGTCAGCGCCGGATTCTTATCCAGATTGTCCAGAATCCAGCTCTCGCGCTCCGTAACCGTTTGCCCACGAAATTCCTCGCGCGCCAGCTCATATCCCCAATCGCGAAATCCGCCTTCGGTAAATTTCTGGATGTTTCCCTTGTGCACCAGCGTCACGCTTTTGCGGCCGTGCGCCAGGGCGTATTTAATCGCTCTCCGCACCAGCCGCTTCGTGCCCGTTGGCGAGATCGGCTTGATCCCTACACCGGAGTCCCAGCGAATTTGCTTCTTGCCGTCTTTCAACATCTCGTGGTTCAAAAACTCCAGAAGCTTCTTGGCTTCCGGCGTGCCGGACTTCCACTCGATTCCAATGTACACATCCTCGGTATTCTCGCGAAAAATCACCACGTCCATCTTCTCGGGAGCTTTTACAGGGGAGGGAACTCCCGCGAAATAGCGCACCGGCCGTTCGCACGAATACAAATCCAAAATTTGCCGCAGCGCCACATTCAGCGAGCGAATTCCACCGCCGACGGGAGTGGTGAGCGGCCCCTTAATGGCCACGCGAAAATCCCGGATGGCATCGACAGTATCGTTGGGCAGCCACTCCTTGAACGCGTTAAATGCTTTTTCGCCTGCAAAAACTTCGAACCATGCCACGTGCCGCTTACTGCCATAAGCGCGCTCCACCGCGGCGTCGAATACGCGCCGCGAGGCCTTCCAGATGTCACGTCCTGTGCCGTCGCCTTCAATGAACGGGATGATCGGCGCTTCCGGCACGCGCAGCTCGCCGGCGCTGTACTCGATTCCTTTTCCGTCGGCAGGAACGACTTGCCCGTTGTAAGAATTCCTCATTATTCATGACCTCTTGCAGATGGCGTTGATAGCAGGTGCAGCTCGGCGGAACTGTCCAGAGTCCAGCGCGAATTAAAGAAGATACCACAACCGCAACAAATCCCGCGCGGCCTCAGACAACACGGAGGTATACTCGCGCATTGTAGGACTCAGCGAAGGAGAGATTCACATGATGATCGATTGGAATGAGTATCAGAAACAAATCGGCGCGACGCTCGGCGAATTGATGAAACTGAGCCCGGACACAGTCCGCGGCTATCAAACGTTAAGCGCGGCAAACTCAAAGACAGGCAAGCTCGATGAGAAAACGCGCCAGCTGATCTCCTTGGCGGTCGCCGTCACTACCCGTTGCGACGGCTGTATCGTCGTGCATACCGAAGCCGCGTTAAAGGCCGGAGCCAGTAAGGAAGAAATTGCGGAGGCGCTGGGCGTCGCGGTGGCCATGAACGCCGGGGCGGCGCTTATTTACTCCACGCGTGTGCTCGACGCTGTCAACGCGAAAAGCTCCCAAGTCAAAACCGCATAGAGGCCGCTGGTAGTGGCGCAACATACTGCGCCACTACCGTTTTCCCTAAAACAAATTCCAAAGAAATTGATTGTAGACTTCGTGGTGATACTGCACCTCGGGCACCTTTACAAACGTGCCAAGTTGCCGCGCGCAGCGATCCGCCGCCGCTTGTTTCAAATCCCCGTAGCGCCCTTTCACGTCTTCGCCGAGGAGTTTTGTGGTCCACTCTGACTTGCGGAAATTGTCCAGCGCCAAGTAGATATTGTCCGGCAAATACCGCTCCGCCTGGCGCAAGTTCTTGATCTTCGCGGTTTCGCCTTCGATCCCCGTGCGGAAAATCGAATACATCACCAGGTACGGGTTGGCGTCCGGTGCAACCGAGCGAACCTCCACGCGCATGCTGCGCTCGTTGCCGATAGGAATGCGAATCATCGAGCCGCGGTCTACCGGTGAAGCCTTCAGTTGATTCGGCGCTTCAAAGTGCGGATCGAGGCGCCGATACGCATTAACGCTGGCATTGAGCAGCAAACAAATGTCATTGCCGTGCGTCAAAAGTCGATCCACAAAGGCCCAGCCAAACTTGCTGAGCTTTTCTTCGCCCTTCGGATCCCAGTAAATATTCTTTCCACCCTTGCTGATAGACACGTTGGTGTGCATGCCGTTCCCGTTCACGCCAACCACCGGTTTCGGCAGGAACGATGCGGTCAGACCCATGCGTGTCGCCACTTGGCGGCAAATCAGCTTATACAGCTGAATCTGATCGGCGGCCTGCACGACTTCTCCATAGCCATAGTTAATTTCAAACTGCGAAGGCGCCACTTCCGGATGGTCCTTTTCATTCTGGAAGCCCATTGCGCGCTGCACTTCCGCAGTAGTATCGATAAACGTGCGCAGGGGATCACCGGGAAGGGAATGGTAATATCCGCCGGTGTTCACGTAATCGAATTTCCCGGTCTCATTGTAGCGGCGCTCCGCGTCCGAGCCTTGAAACAGGAAGCCCTCAATCTCATTCGCCGCGTTCAGCGTGTACTCTTCCTTCTTGTACATCTCTCCCGCGAAGGTTTTGAGCCGGCCGCGGATATCCGCGCTGTATGGGGTGCCGTCTTTATCGATTACTTCACCGAAAACGAGAACTTTGCCACTGCCGAATACGTCCGCAGGCGCCCAGTAAAAGGAAGCCCAGTCCATAGCCAAGCGCAAATCGCTTTCGCGCTGCGCCGTGAATCCGCGAATCGACGAACCATCAAAGGTCAAATTGTCCCAACTATTGATGAGAAACTTCTTATCGTAATCGAGCATGTGCAAGCGGCCTTCGAGATCGCTGAAGAGCACGGTCACAGCCTTGATGCGCTTCTCGTCGGTGAGGTACTTGATGCGATCCTCTTGCACTTTGTGAGGCGCAACGCGATCCTGGCGCTGCTTCTTAGCCTTTAAATTGAGCTCCTCCAGCTCGTCATACGGCAGAGCAAGAAAATTACGCAATTCAGTCGACATGTGTCTCCTCAGTTTGAGTTGTAAGGGAATTCGGCACGCAAGTTATAGGCACAAAATGGCTGGCCATTGAGCGATTAGCGTATCGTGCTGCGTTTCCAAGCGTCAAATCGAAAAAACTCACCTCTCCCAACAGAAAAATGAATCGCTCAAATCATATTTTCCGCTAGAGCTTATGTGGCTAGTCGTAATACTCCTGTCCCAAATGCGTGATCAACTCCTCGCCCATCATCCAGCGCAACGTGTTCTTCAGCTTCATCAGTTGAATAAATAAATCATGCTCGGGGTACAGGCCCGGGGCCGTCATGGGCGACTTGAAATAAAAGCTAAGCCACTCTTGGATGCCGCGCATTCCGGCGCGCTGCGCCAAATCCATGAACAAAACGAGATCGAGCACAATCGGCGCCGCAAGAATCGAATCGCGGCACAAGAAATCCACTTTGATCTGCATCGGATAGCCGAGCCAGCCGAAAATGTCGATGTTGTCCCAGCCCTCTTTGTTGTCCCCGCGCGGCGGATAGTAGTTGATGCGTACTTTGTGGAAAATCTTGCCATACAGCATCGGGTAGAGCTGCGGTTGCAAAATGTATTCGAGCGCGCCCAGCTTCGATTCTTCTTTCGTCTTGAACGATCCGGGATCGTCGAGCACTTCGCCGTCGCGATTGCCCAAAATATTCGTCGAATACCAGCCTTCCAATCCAAGCATGCGCGCCTTAAAAGCCGGGGCCAGGACCGTCTTCATCAACGTCTGCCCGGTTTTGAAATCCTTTCCACAGAGCGGGACGTTGTGCTCCTGCGCAAGTTGTTGGATAGCCGGAATGTCCACCGTCAGGTTCGGCGCGCCGTTCGCGAAGGGCACGCCGCTAGTCACTGATGCCCACGCATACAGCATGGACGGCGCAATGGCCGGGTGATTCGCCTTCATAGCCTCCACGAATTTTGCCGGCGTCGAGTGCACCTCTTCCGGCTTGATGAACACTTCCGTCGAACCGCACCAGCAAGTCACGAGGCGCGACACACGCTGCTTCTTGCGAAAATTCTCGATGTCATCCTTAATTTGCAGCGCAAGGTCGTATTTCGTTTTGCCCTTTTTCACATAGGTGCCGTCGAGCCTTTTCACATATTCGCGATCGAACGCAGCCTTCATCGGTGTAATGCCCGACAGAAAAGTTTCGACCTTCTCCAGGTCCTTTTCGCTCAATACTCCAGCCTTGCTGGCTGCTTGGTAGGCGTTGTCCTTAAAGATGTCCCAGCTGCCGAATACCAAATCGTCAAGGTCGGCTAGCGGCGCGAATTTCTTAATCAGCGGAGACCGCCCATCCGTGCGTTTTCCGAGCCGGATCGTGCTGAGCTGCGTCAAGGAACCCACCGGCTGCGCTTTTCCTTTGCGCACCAGCTCGACTCCCGCCATAAAGGTGGTGCTAACGGCGCCCATGCCTGGCAACAGCACGCCCAACTTGCCTTTTGCAGGCGCTATTTTTCCTGGCTTTTCCATGCCACTCCTTATTGAGGTTAAAAACACGACCGGAAGCCTGCTATCAGGTCCGGCGTCACACAGTAAAGATTTCGTTGAGTTTGGAGGGAGTCAGCGGCGTCCTCGCTCCCCCGCCGCGTCCAAACAAGCTAGTAATAATGCTCGAACGCAAGGAGATTTGCAAACTTCCCGGTGGGGGAATGCCCAGGCGTGCTCCCGTGAGCTAAGAGAGTTTTCTTCCGCCATCTCGCCAGCGCCCGCGTAATAGCCGCGCTATTCAGTACTATAATGTTGTTGACAGTAGAATTAATGGATATTAAAATTTTTGCAAGCTGGTCGGACCTCCCCAACGGCTCAGTTTCGGCTAAGGATCGCAGGTGAAATGCGGCTATGAGACGCAAACTCCGCGCTAGAGAATCCAGTATTGGTGGTCAGCCTGAGCGGCCACGCTCGGTGGGCGAGCCGTATGGTTTGTTGCGCGCCCTTTTTAGCAGTTCCACGGTGGGAGTAGCAATTTTCGATCGGGAATTCCGCTATCGCGCCATCAATGATGCTCTGGCTTGCATGAATGGCGTTCCCGCGGACGCGCATCTCGGCAAGACGTTACGTGCTGTGCTAGGAGACGCCGCCACAAAAGTTCAACCTGCCTTTGAGCATGTGTTTGCCACCGGCCAACCGTTATGTAACGTTGAAATAGTCGCGGAGTTGCCGTCACGGAGCGCAGTCGGTCATTGGAACGAGAGTTGCTTCCCGATTAAGGATCAGGCCGGTCAGGTGCAGGAAGTCGGCGTCATGGTTCTGGAGCTTACAAAATCCAAGGAAATCGACTCGGCTCTTCTTCGTCTCACGGATAAACTCACGCGGATAATCTCGGCTTGGCGTGCTGATCCAGTAGCGCTCGATGGTTTGAATTCAGATAGTGATTTTACGAGGTTAGCTGGCGTGTTCATGCGTTCCGTTACACTTCTGGAGAGCTGCCTGTCGGAAACGCGCGCGATTTCCAATCTGCTGCATGCCGCTCCGCACCCGAGCGCTGTGCAGTCACCCGATGCTCATCTTGTAGATGATGCAGCGCTTTTACCTGCACCCGGGCTAGATTTTGTGCGCGCCGGGCCAGCGGAAGGTGTTAGCCCGCTGTCGGCCCGCGAGCGCGAGGTTACCGCGCTCCTGGCCAATGGAAAGAGCAATAAGCAGATTGGTTCGATGCTGACCATTAGTACCAGGACGGTAGAAAGTCATCGCGCGAGAATCATGCTGAAGCTTGATCTGCATTCCGTGGGCGAGCTCGTGCGCTACGCCGTCCGCAGCCACCTCATTCGGCCGTAATCACGGAACGGCGATCCCTAGTCGATAGCCACAACGGTCAGTAATACTACGGGCGTAGTTAATGGTATTGACAAGTATTCACCTCAATTGCAATATCCGCTCCCATAAGGAGCCCAGCCAAAATGGAACACTTCCTGATCTGTGCTAACGCCTCTTGCCGTTTCGTCGTTGATCTTCAGCAAGCTCGCAAGCCTCTCCGTCGCTCGGGAATATTGCTCAACCAATGCCCGGAATGCGGCTCTGAATGGTTGGCTAGTTGCCCGTCCTGCGCCAAACCGCTGAGCGTGACCTGGCAAGGTCACCACGCGCACTGCGCGCAGTGTCAGCGTCGGTTCCACGTGCCGGCCGCAGCGTAGCAAACTCGCGGCCCCGGCTGCGCCATCCCTGAACACCTAGCGGCTATCGTTGTGCGTAAGCGCGTTCGATTCGGGATCACAGAATCGCTACACACTTCTCAAATTCTTCGGTACACTCTCCCCACTTATGTCTCAACTATCGCGTCGGAATTTGCTGAAAACCGCAATTTCTGGAGCCAGTATGGCTGCTCTTCCATCTTTATCTAGCTCTGCTTTGTCCCAGCAGAATACGACCACAACCGTTCCCCGCAAGGGACGAATCCGCCAGTCTGCATCTCGGTGGTGCTATAAGGATATTCCGCTAGACCGACTGTGCGCCTATGGCGCTGAGATTGGCCTCAAGGCCATGGATCTGCTGAATGTCGACGAGTGGGAAGTGCCGCGCCGTTACGGGCTGATATGCAGCATGGGTTACGCAGGTGGTGGGGAAATTGCCAGCGCGCTGAATCGCGTTGAAAATCACGCCAAGATTGAAGAAGCGTTCCGCAAGAACATACCGATCGCCGCGAAGCTTGGCGTTCCTAACGTGATTACTTTTTCCGGCAATCGCGCTGGTATGTCCGACGAAGAAGGCGCGAAGAATACCATCGCGGGCCTCAATCGCGTGAAGAAAATCGGCGAAGACAATGGCGTGACCATCTGCATCGAGTTGCTCAACAGCAAGGTCGACCATAAAGATTACATGTGCGATCACACGGCATGGGGCCTGCAAGTGGTGCAAGCCGTCAACTCGCCGCGCGTCAAGCTGCTTTATGACATCTACCACATGCAAATCATGGAAGGCGACTTGGTGGCCACCATTCAGAAAAATATTGAGTGGCTCGGCCACTTCCACACCGGTGGCGTTCCCCACCGCCACGAACTAGACGGCACGCAGGAAGTGCAGTGGGATGGCGTCATGCGCGGCATTGTCGCAACGAATTACCGCGGCTACGTAGCTCACGAGTTCGTCCCTACGCGGGACCCGTTAACCTCTTTGCGCCAAGCCGTAGATCTCTGCGACGTCTAATGGGCCGCTTGTAAACGCGAGCTAGATTTCATAGTCCAGTTCGGCAGCTAGCTTCAGCAGCGGCATTAGCCAATCCACGAGCTTCTGGTGGATCGGATGCGGGGAGTACGCATCCAGAGCCGCCTTGTCTTGAAATTTCATTACGCCGCCATGCGTGAACCCTTGCGAGCGCGGTGAAACGTTCGCACCGTAGCTAGTCTCGAGCAAACCAGGAATCTGCCCCTGTAACCCGCGGATCTCCCGGGCCGCCCGATCCGTCATCTCAGCCGTAACGTTCGGCTGCCATTGAAACAAGAACGTATGAATGTACATGCCCCGGCGCTCTCCTTCTGGAGTCTTGCACTTCGCCCCGAGTATCGCACGGACCTCAGCTGTTTGCAGGTCCCTGGGGTCGTCCGACAGCAACTAACCTTCCGTCGATTTAGTCAATCAATTACGAAACACTTTCGCCTGCGCCCTCGTATATGAGGTCAGTAGCCCTCCTGAAGAAAGGGTGTCCCATGGAAACGTTCGCAAAAGACCTGCGCTACGCCTTCCGTATGCTGGTCAAGAACCCTGGCTTCACCCTGATTGCGGTGCTTGCGCTTGCTCTCGGCATCGGGGCCAACACCGCCATTTTCAGCGTCTTCAACGGTATGCTCTGGCGCCCGCTTCCCGTCAAGGAGCCCCAACAACTGGTCTACCTGGCTAGAAAATCGCGCACCGTCGATTTTCCAACGGGGCTTTCGTATCCCGACTTTCAGGACTATCGCCAGCTTAAGACTGTCTTCTCCGACTTGATGGTTTACGCGCCCAGTCCGGTCAATTTCGGCGCTGAAGGCCGTCCCGAGCGGGCCTGGGTCGAGCTCGTCAGCGGCAATTATTTCTCCGCCCTTGGTCTCGAAGCCGTGCGCGGTCGCACCTTCTCGCCCGATGAAGGTTGGGTGCTCGGCAAAGACCCGCTCATTGTCCTCGGCTACAAATATTGGCAGCGGCGTTTTGGAAGCGACCCCAGCGTCATCGGCCGCGCTGTCCAGGTCAACAATCATCCGTTCACTATCATCGGCGTTGCGCCGGAACGTTACCGCGGTGCCTACTATTTCCTCGAGCCAGACTTCTATCTTCCGATCACCACGATCAGCCTTCTGGATCCCAGTGCGGCCGATTTGCTGACCAAGCGCGGCGACTCGGGCATCCGTGTTCTGGGGCGCCTGCAGCCCGGAATAACTCCCGCACAAGCCATGGCTGCCTCTGAGCCAATCGAGCGTCGTCTGGCCAAGGAATTTCCGGACAGTCACAAAGACGCCTCGCTGCTTGTCCTCCGCGAACTCGACGCCCGCCCCGAACCTGGCTTGGGCGGCTTCATGTCCACCGCAATGATCGTATTTATGCTCCTTGTAGGATTGGTCTTGCTTATCGCTTGCGCGAACGTCGCCAACTTGATCCTCGCGCGCGCTAACGGACGCCGCAAAGAAATTGCCACGCGCACGGCACTGGGGGCCAGCCGATGGCGCATGATTCGCCAACTCCTCACCGAGAGCCTTCTGCTGGCACTCTGCGGCGGAGCCCTGGGCCTCGTCTTCGCACGATGGGCTGCCATGGCATTGATGTCCATTCACATTCCCACCGATCTTCCACTGCGCCTTTTCGATCTTCGTATGGATTGGCGTATCTTCGGGTTCAGCTTTCTTGCGGCCTCGATGACTGGCATCATCGCGGGCTTGGTCCCGGCACTGCAGACGTCTCGCACTAATCTCGCCGACACACTTAAGGCGGGTGGCCGTTCCGGTGCATCTGAAGGCCACCATCATTTCCGCAATGGATTGGTCGTCGCGCAAGTGGCGGTTTCGCTTCTGCTTCTCGCCTGTGCAGGATTCTTCATCCGCAGCTTGCAGAATTCCGCGCACGTCGACATGGGTTTTCGCGTAGACCACACGCTGATGTTGAACCTCGACCTGGGCTTGCAGGCCTATACTGAGGAACGCGGTCAGCAATTCTACAAACAAATTACCGAACGCGTGAAAGCGCTGCCCGGCGTCCGCGATGCCTCCGTTGCGTCCTACATTCCGATGGGCTATGACAATTCGCTCGTCAGCATTTTCCCCGACGGCCAGGTTGTCGATGAGAAATCCAAGACCGAAACAGCCTTCGATGATCGGGTTCAGCCAGGCTACTTCCGCACGGCGGGCGTGCCTGTCATCCAGGGCCGCGAGTTTACCGAAGCGGATGCTGCGCTCTCGCCCAAAGTCGCGATTGTTAATGAGACATTTGCAAAGAAAATATGGCCGGGGCAGGGTCCCATCGGCAAAGTCTTCCGGACGGAAAAAAACGGTCCGCCTATTCAGGTCGTCGGCCTAACTCACACGGGAAAATACCTATTTCTCTACGAATCGCCGCAGCTTTACGTCTATTTCCCAATGGCGCAGCGCTACACCTCTGCAGCAACCCTGTTTGTGCATTCGGTTGACGATCCGGCTCAGCTCGCCTCCTCTGTGCGCGAGCAGATTACCCTGCTCGATGCAAGCTTGCCGGTCTTTGGCGTGACGACCATGGACGCCCACGTTCGTTATGGCAAGCCCCTCTTGCCGGCGCGCCTCGGCGCCATGCTCGTCGGTGCTTTCGGCTTGCTTGGTCTAGTTCTCGCGTCCGTCGGAGTCTACGGCGTAATCTCCTACTCCGTCAGCCAGCGCTCGCAAGAGATTGGCATTCGCACCGCGTTGGGTGCTCAACGCTCAAACGTCTTGGCCATGGTGCTGAAGCAAGGAATGGCGATGGCGCTAGTCGGCACAGCCGTAGGCGTCGTGCTGGCGTTTCTGCTCTTTCGCGGCTTGCATACCGTGCTCTACGGCGTGCAGTCCACAGACCTCACCACTATGGCAGCCGTCTCGGCATTGCTGCTGGCCGTTTCCTTCGTAGCCAGCTATATCCCCGCCATGCGTGCCACAAAGGTCGATCCGGTTATCGCCCTTCGCAACGAATAGACAAACTACCGGCCAGCAATCACCTCTGGCCGGTAGCCGCCTTCAATTCTGATTTGCAACTGTTACCGATCGTCGTCCTCATCGCCATGCGCACGCATCGCGTGCCTGGAAATGTAATCCGCCACGGCCCGCCCAAGCGTATTTGCGCGCACGCATGAAGTTCGGAAGTGAATGCCGCCAAAAACGCGCGCGTTGGCGATTTCCGCTACCGCTTCCGAGAAGCTCGAAAACGAGCGAGTGCCAGGACGAACGTCAGAAGTGACGGTAAACGCGGTATTGTCTCCAAACGCGGCGCCGAGGACGAACGCCGCCGAGCCGCTCACGGTCGAATGGCCGGATGGATACTCCGGATGCGGAGGAGTCCCGGTCGGGAAGAAGTCCAGCCATGGCGCCCAGTTCGGCTCTGCATCGGCCGGGGTGAGGCCAGCTCGGATCGCGGTGATCGGCCGCCAGAAAACATAGCGGTATTTGCCATCCCAGCAAGCGATGCCCGCATCTGCCATCGAGACATTTAGCAAGGCGAACAGGTGCGCATTTTCGGTGAGTGTCAGCCCGCGTTTCGCCGAAATCTGCGTGGCGATACGGTTCCAGTAAAGTGCTGTGTTCCCCGCCCAAAACAGCGCGAGCTCCGATTGATCCGGGGTGCGCGCCGACCCGGAGAAAATGCCCATAACCTTCAGTTCGTTAAGATCAGCAGCGTACTCTGAGCTGTTGAGAGCCAGCGGAGGCGGCAGCCGGAATTGCGATGGTCGCATCAGTACCCACGGTGTCATCGAGGCGAACTGTGGTCCCGCCCCGGACACTCCGGGCAAGTTATTGGGCAACCCCTGCGGCGTCGGGCGCCAAGCACCCACGGCACCCGGTGTTCCGACGATGCCGAGCACGCCTAAAAACGGCGGAGGCGCGGGCGCGATCCCATCCGTCAGCCGCCAGGCCCAAATGGCGTCCGCAACAGTCTGCCCCCAGGCGACACCGGCGCTGATGGATTGTGCCTTTTCAGTGGACGCGAGTGCCGCGATCGAGGCATCCCGCCTAGCGGTGAGAGCCACGCTCTGACCGGGCGCCGGCGTCGAGTACAAGTGAAGCAGGATCGCGTACGCAGCCTGAATCGCAGCGGCGCGCTGCGAGGCATGATGCGGTGCATCAGGCTTCACATGCAAAGGCTGATAGCGTGGCTCGATGCCGTTGACGGCATCGAAAACCGAGGCGGATACGAGAGCAACAACGCGAGTGGTCGCCAGCGGACTGTTACCACTTAAGATCACCGCATCGTTCATCACGCCGATCCACTCCAGCACCGAATCGGGCGTTGCAGCCTCTAAGGGCCTCGGAGCTGCGGCAAGGAACACAGCAATTAGGAATGCGGCACTGCGAAGCAAGCCAGAAATCCCGGGATGAAACCTGGTCCCCAAGTGTGTCATTTGTGTCCTCCTGAAGTGATGGAGGCAGCGTTGTTACGGGCTGAAAAAGTCTGCTATGGCTTGGCATGGCAAAACGTTCGTCAGCGGGAAAGCGCTACCGTGGTCGCCAACTCGTCGGTAGCAAAGGCGAGTTTGCAAGGTTTGTACGCCTCCGCGCGAGCTCAGTCAAGTTAATTCGTCATTACGATATTAAGTGACTACTATAATCGCAGTGATTACGCTCACTTCGTCTTCGACAGGGAATCGATCTGCTGCTGCGCCCACCTGTCATCAGGATGCAGTTCGAGCGCTTTGCGGTAGTCGGCTATAGCTTTGTCGATCTGCCCGTTGGCTTCATGTGTTTGTGCCAGCACATGATAGGACCACGCTGAGTCCGGGTGATTGGCTGAGAAATTCAGCTCCATTATCGCCAGTGCTTGGCTGTTCTCTTTCTTAGCTAGCAGTGCTTCGGTTAGCTGATTGAGTGAGGTCTCGCCAAAGTCGTATTGTCCCGAGCCGTAATACTTCTTTCGGAGTTCGCCATAGAGTGCCAGAGTCTTCTCCAACCCATTTTTCTCGAGCGACTCCGAAAGAACGGCGGTAAGCGTCCGCGGGTGCGTCAGCCCGTGGTGGCAAGTGACGCATTGCACCTGAATTGGCTCGACGTTCGGAGTCTCCTTCGGCACTTTGCTGATGTAATCGTGGTTGATGCCGGCAACCATTTGCAACATGATGCGCGCGGTTTTCTTTTCGTCCTTATCGTCGGACGCGAAGTCCAAACCGTGTTCGGGCGCCTTTTTTTCGACGTGGCAATGATCGCAGCGCACGCCAAGCGCAAAAGCGAATCCGCGCATGGTGGACTCCAGCTCATGCTTGGAAATGTCCTTCGGCAGAACCTTCAAGTTGGTAAATTTGTCCGGAAATTGCCCATCCGCTGGCCCGGCGGCAAAGAGAACGATCGAAAGGGCAGTCCACTTCCACGATCCGAGATTCGCCATATATTCCGACCCTCCCATGGATGAGGGATTCTAAATCAGATTTGTATTTCGCACACCGCGAAACCACAGCGCCAGAGAAAACTTTGTGCATTGTTGAAATTATGATGTTGCTGAATTGGCCGCTCCATTCTCCGCGATAGATTGTCAGGCGCACATGCGGCGGCGAGAATGAAAGCATCGACAATCTCGGAGCAAGGATCCTGTGAAGAACGATTCGCATCCCGTAAAGCGCAGGTTCGCGCGCGTTGCGCTGCCGAAAGGTATGTTGGTAGCTTGGCAGCACAGCGGCAGGCGTTCCGTATCCCGTGTCGCGACACTGGGACTGGGTGGATTGTTTATCGCGACTTCTGATCCCGCGCCTGTGGGAGCTGTGGTGAAGATTGTATTTGACGTGCCTGGCGGCGAGGTGCGCGCTCGCGCCATAGTCAAAAACGTCAAAGATGGCCAGGGCATGGCCGTCGCATTCATCGACATGGGCTACGCAGACCGGGCACGGCTCGATCAACTCCTAAAAAAATTGGCGTAGTTGGTGTGTGCGATCGCCGTTCGTTCTGGCTCTTTAATGGAACTACGTAGACGCGGACGCGGACCGTTCGGCGTTTAATGCAGCGCCGATGATGCCGACCTCGTCGCTAGTGGACACGACCTCGAAGCGGCTACCTTGCAGGGGACTCATTTTCACCATCTCGTGCACCAAACGATCCAGCAGCGCAATCTCGATAAACTTCGCATTCCGTCCCGTGATGTAAAACTGCCCGGGGCCGTCCATGTGGATGCTCGTAGCCGTGGCTGCGGCCAGCGCGCGATGGCAGAGGGTCACGAATTCCGAGCAGCGAGCATCACCTGTCCGGGCATTCTCGAAAACTTCTTCCGGCTCGAGGTCTAGAAATCGTAAGCGCATCGAACGGTGGCCCAGGACTCCCTCCAGGTGCCCGCGTCCCCCGCATCCGCACAGACTTTCTTTGGGGTCGAGCGTCACTACCGAGTGCCCGCCTTCCCACACGCCTTCGCTCCAGGGATAGCGGCCGAAGCCCACGCCGTTGCCGAGCGTCCAAACGCGGATCAGCTTGTGCAGTTTGTCCCGAGTGGCGGCAATGCCCGCCGCCATGGCGTCGGCATCGTTGAAGACGCGCACGGGAGCGGACAATCCTCGCGCCGAGAGCGCCGCCTGCAAATTGAATCCCTTCACCTGATGCAGGTTGGGAGAGTCTTCGATGATCCCGTCCCGAATCACTCCCGGAAATCCGAGCCCGATGGAATGAATCTTCTCGCCTTTAGCGACGGCATCAATTTGCTGCCGGATACAGTCACCAATATTTTCTGCCGGCATGGATTGCAGCGCGTCGAGCGAAGTCCCTTTTTCCGGATACGTACTGAGCGCGCCGGCGAGCTTGTTGTTCTCCACCAGGCCAACCGCGATGTGTTCCATGACAAGTACGCCGACGGATTTGGGCATTGGTGCCGTTTACCTCAGCTTGTTCAGGCCGTTGAACGCGGCGGCTTTGTAGCATTCCGCCAGCGTCGGATAGTTGAAGACGGCATCAGCAAAATATTCCACCGTCCCTTTGAATGCAAAAACAGCTTGCCCAATGTGGAGCAGCTCCGAAGCGCCTTCTCCCACGATATGCACGCCAAGCAGCTCTTTAGTTTCGGGTTGAAAAATCAGTTTCAGGCGGCCGGTCGTATCGCCGCGGATTTGTCCGCGCGCGATCTCGCGGAAAAACGCGATGCCCACTTCATAGGCAACGCCCTCTTCCGTAAGCTGCTCTTCGGTTTTGCCAATAAAAGAAATCTCAGGGATCGTGTAAATCCCGTATGGATAATTAGCCCGATTGGAATGAATGGGAATCCCAAACGCATTGGCTGCGGCAATGCGTCCTTGCTCCATCGAGACGGAGCCGAGGCTCGGGAAGCCGATGACATCGCCGACTGCGAAGATGTGCGGCTGCTTGGTGCGGTAATCCGCATCGACAGCAATGCGCCCCCGCGAGTCCGCTTCCAATCCGGCAGCGGCCAGATTTAATTCATCTACGTTGCCCTGCCGCCCCACCGCATACAAAAGGGCGTCCCCGGAAACTTTTTTCTTGCTCTTGAGCACCGCGGCTACGCCATTGTCCGGAGTGTCCTCAACGCTCTCCACCTCTTCATTAAGGCGCAACGTAACGCGGCGGTCGCGCAGGTGATAGCACAGCGCCTCCACCATTTCGGAATCGGCAAATTCCAGCAATCGCGGACGTTTCTCAATGAGTGTGACGCGCACGCCAAGCGTCGCAAACATGCACACGTACTCGACACCGATCACGCCGCCGCCCACCACAATCAGCGTCTTCGGAACTTCCGGCATGCTCAGTATCTGGTCGCTGTTGATAATGTTGCGGCCGTTGAAGGGAACCAAGGACGATTCCGCAGGTTTTGTTCCCGTGGCGATGATAACGTTCGCGGCTTCGTAGTCCGATTGATTCTTCGAGCTCACTACATGAATGTGGGTTGGGTCCGTGAAGCTTGCTACCCCGGTTAGAACCTCGATGCCATTGCGCGAGAGTTGCGCTCGAATTACATCGATCTCCGTCTTGATCACGTGCTGCGCGCGAAAGGACAGATCGGCCATGGTGATCTGTTCCTTCACGCGATAATTCACCCCATAGATGCTTTGATAGTAGAAACCAGAAAGGTGCAGCACCGCTTCGCGAATGGTTTTGCTGGGAATTGTTCCCGTATTGATGGCCGTGCCGCCAATGACCTCAAGTTTTTCCACCAGCGCGACGTGCTTCCCGAATTTCGAGGCTTGAATCGCTGCGCGCTGGCCCGCCGGCCCCGAACCGATAACGATGAGATCGTACTTTTCCATGACGAAACGTAAATCGAGCGGGAAGTATACCACCGATAAATTGCCGGGGTGCCTACGGCGGCGCCTGCGCTAGCAGTGTCCGGTTCCGCGATGCGCGTCCCGAAAATGGCGCATAGTCAGCGGTCAGGGAGTGATCGGCAAAGTGCAGACGGGAAAGTACAAAAATGTGATTGAGGATCCGCCGCAACCTGTTCGCCTTCGTCAACCGCTCTTAGTGCGTAGGTTTTCGACGAAGGTAGCGACAGCGCCTAGCAATAGCTCTGCGTTCTGGTCTACTCCACGTAGACTAATAAGAGCGCACCGAGAACAACCAATAAAGTTGGGAAAAGGCGCTGAAAGAAAGGCCGCCATGTAATCGGCGTTTCCGACAAGCCTTTCGATACCGCAATTCCAAACCCCGTCACAGCAAAGCTCAAGTGTTCGGATTGAATTCGCTGCATGAGCTCCATGTGATTTGGTCCATGCATGCCCCCCCGATGATCGTGAAAAAGGAGCATAACGGATCCCGTAAGCGCAACTGCGGGAAAGACCCAGCCAGACCACTTTGCCGTCAAAGTTCCGCGTGCCCGCCGCAGCTCGATAACGCTGACAATAAGCAACATCACCGCAAACGTTTTGTGCTGCAGAACTTCCATGTGATGAGTGAGCCCGAAATACCAACTTTGCGAAGCGAAAGGCCACAGCTCCGTATCACTGAAAATCAAAATGAAAACACCAGAAAGAAGAAAGCAAAGCGGCCATAGATAGCGACCAACGAGCCAGCGCTCTCGAATACTTCCATCGGCCAACAGGAAAAGGCCCGCGACCAGAACAAGCAATCCTGCCAGATGGTGGTTGAACTCACTTTCATGCTTATCGGCGAGGAGTTTTTCTGGTGTTGCGTCGGGGACCACGGCATTGCTGGCGGGCATGGACATGCCAGCGTGCATGTCATGCGTAGAATCTTGCGCACGAAGAACCGAGGGCCCACCCAAAAGGAAACAGAAAATGATCGAAAAAGTCGCAGCTTTAACCCAGGCGGCCTGACGGGGAAGGCGAGTTAGTTGGCGTACGCAATGTTCCACTCTGACCATGACTGTCGTCGCACGCCCATTCGATTCCGAAATGGGCTGCGGAGTCACACCTATTTTTAGTCAGGTGGAGTACGGCGAAACGGGCTGGCTGGGAAGGACGCGTTAGGAACGGCGCCGCGTGGCCGAAGCGATAGAGCCGGTGAGAGTAACCGCGAATAGTGAGGTAACAGCAAAGGTCAGAACGAATATGATCATAACGGCTCCCACCATTTGGGTTGGCACGCGAGGGGCCAAAGCTTGCCTTGTATTTTCAGTGGGTTAGGGACCTAGTAGTACACCCTTGGTACGCAGAAATTGTATAAGTGTCGGTCTGGCGACGACAATTTTTCACGCTACAGTATCATGGTAATAGTACTGGCATGACCTCACTGTTTCGGCCCGATTCGAGCTATGCATTTCAGCCGCTCGTTAGGAAGACTTGCTAAGCCGGATGGACCCGTCGCCCGTATGAATCGTCAAAGCCTGCCCCCCGCCGTTCATTTTGCCGTGGATCTGCGAATTGCTGAAGGTTCCTTCTACGGTTACAGGGATCCCCAGGCTAATGTGGCCGTCGTTCGTGCTCGCCTCTATGTTGGCTTGCAAATCGGCGGGTAGCACCAGGTCCACGCTGCCGTCCCCAGTTCGGATGCTCCAGCCGCCACTTAGCTTGGAGCCAGGCTCAACGCGCGCATCAATGCTGCCGTCGCCCGTTTTCACGTTCAAAGCATCCAACCGCCCGTCAATCTTGATGTGGCCGTCCCCAGAGTTGGCATCCACCCGCCCGTCGAGGTTGCGCGCTTCGATGCGTCCGTCTCCGGTGTGCAGCCGAATGTCACCCTTAGCGCCTTCGACGGTGATGCTGCCGTCCCCGGTATCAATATCCACATTCCCATCTACAGCTTGCACGTGAACCGATCCGTCGCCCGTGTGAATCTTGACATGGCCACTTACAGGCTGCGTCTCCACCGAGCCGTCCCCGGTGTCGATCTGCAGATCCGCATCTTTGGGCATACTGACTTCAATGCGCGGCCCGCGCCGCCCATGACCCCAAGAGAAACCCCAGTGACCCGTAACGCGCGCGTTGAGCTGTACGCTATCGCCATCCTGGCGCGAATCGATGTGCAGGTTCTTATTCAGCTCGTAACCCTCATAGATCACGCGGAACTCAACCTGTTTTGAGCTCCCGGTAGCAATGCGAACGGCGCCGTCATTGGTATCGACCCTTACCTGCGCTCGGCCCGAAATCGGATAAGACTTCGTCCATTCCTCCGCCCGAGCAGTCGTCAGCGTTGCCGCCCCTAGTAAAGTCGCCCCGATCATGGCTACCCTGGTCAGCGTGCGATGCGAGACCACATTCATGGGTGAATCCTCCGTAAGCCGTGCTTCTGAGACAAGATACGACAGCCCGAGGCCAAAAGTTCCGTAGCTAGCGCTTGGCGGCCGCTTGCTTGGTAACAGCTTCCTTGGTCCCGGCGCTTCCCGGCTTTGGGCGCAGGGCGGAGAGGAATTTGTCCACCGGAAGGGTATTGATCACATTGGCTGCTTCCAGCCATCCGCGGCGCGCCATAGTCACACCATGCCGTATGAACTGGAGGTGCGGCACGTTGTGGGAGTCGGTGTCGATGACCACTTTGACCCCGCGCTCCTTGCACATCCTTAAATGCACATCGGTCAAGTCCAGCCGATCCGGGTAGGAGTTGCATTCCATCGCCACGCCATGCTTTGCGGCAGCATCGAGCACTTTGGCCATGTCGTAATCGAACGCTTCGCGCCTCAACAGGAGCCGTCCCGTGGGGTGGCCAATGATCTGTGTATAGGGATTTTCGATTGCGCGCAGCATACGGTCCGTCATCGCGGTGCGGTCCAGGTTCATGTAGGAGTGAACAGAGCACACCACCACCTCGAACTGGGCAAGCAGCTCGTCGGAGTAGTCAAGCTCGCCATCCTTCAAAATATCGACCTCCGCGCCCACCAGGACCCGAATGCTCAAGCCGCTCGCGTTCGCAGCGCGCAGTTTCTTAATGTGCGCGGCCATGCGCTTCTCATCCAGACCGTTGGCAATGGTCACGGATTTTGAATGGTCAGCAATCGCAATATATTGATGGCCCAATTTCCGCGCCGCTTCCGCCATCTCCTCAATGGAGCACTTACCGTCGCTGGCGGTGGTGTGCATGTGGAGATCGCCTTTAATGTCTTCGCGCCGAATCAGGTTCGGGAGGCGGTGCTGCTCCGCCGCTTCAATCTCTCCCGTGTTCTCGCGGATTTCCGGCGGAATAAAATCCAGCTTGAGCTTCGCGTAAATTTCCTCTTCCGTGCGGCCGGCAACGCGACGCTCGCCTTTCAGCGTCGCCAAAGCGTATTCGTTCAGCGTGTAGCCCATATCGTTCGCGCGGCCGCGCAAATTGACGTTGTGCTCGCGCGAGCCGGTGAAATAAAGCAAAGCAGCGCCAAAGCACTCCTTGTCCAGCAGGCGCACGTCCACCTGTATGCCATTGTCCAGCGTGAAGCTCACCTTGTTTTCACCATGCGCGAGCACCTGATTGATTCGCGGATACTTCAGGATGTGTTCGGCGATGGCGTCAATGTGCTTCTGCGCTGTGAAGCCATCCGCAAGCGTCAGCAGCAA
>JAOAPV010000125.1 GCA_025463055.1 Candidatus Acidiferrum typicum | reverse complement strand
TAACTAATCGTTCATCCGGCCAACGGCGTTCCGTGGTTCCATTGCCAGCAACTGGGCAATGCCAGTCCAGATTTTATCTTAGGAGAAAATAAATGAACTCTCAGAAACTGTCTAGCTTGATTCTCGGTGTGTTCACGATGGCCGTTGCATCATCGCTGTTGTTCGCGTCTGCCACAAACCATCAGCAAACTAACGCCTCCGTCCAATCTCAGGTGGCTGACGTTCATTCTCAAAACGTGTTGCTCGCGGATGGCTCACGACCCGTACCACCGCCACCGCCGGTTCAACTTCAAAACGTGTTGCTGGCGGATGGCTCACGACCTGTACCGCCGCCACCGCCGGTTCAACTTCAAAACGTGTTGCTCGCGGATGGCTCACGACCCGTACCACCGCCACCGCCGGTTCAACCCAACCCGGCACTCAGCGTTCGCGCGGCCTAGCAACGTAATTGCAAGCGAGGGGAAGGCCTAACATCCTTCCCCTCCATTCTATGATAGTCTTCTGCTCAACTAATCGCTGCCATGGAAACGCACGTAATCTGGTTGGTGGGCATCTCGCTCGCAGCCGTTGTCCTCATTCGCGGTGGGCAGGCAGGAAATTTCAGGAAGTATCCACTCTTCTATTCCTACATCGGCAGCGTCCTGCTGAACGAAATCGTTGCCCTGTTGTGTTACCAATTTGCACGGGATTTTTATGGGCCATTGTATTGGCCGACTGAGCTGGCCACGATTGTGGCCAGCTACGCAGTAATGGTCGAAATCTTCAGGCAGTCCCTCAGGCATAACCCAGGGATAGCGCGTAAGGGATTAAAGCTGCTGCTTGCCGCCTTCGCCCTCACGGTTGGTTATGCAGCTACAGACCTTCTGCATGGGCAGTTCGCCAATGCAACTCGTGCCATTGCCGAGGTAGGCCGGGACCTTCGGTATATCGAAGGTGCGTTGCTTCTTTTGCTGCTGTGGTTGTTTGTGCGGTACCGAATCTTGCTCGGTCCTAACTTGCTGGGCCTTATCGTTGGCTATTCGTTTTGGGTTGGAATCAATGTAATAAATTTGGCTCTCGTGTTCCTTCCGGACAACGAGTTCTCGGCGGTCGCGCGTAGACTGGAGCCGATAACCTACGTAGCGACGCTGACAATTTGGTGTGTTGCCCTTTGGGCTTCCCGACCTGAACCAGTACAACCGACAGAGGGTGCGATCGAACGAGATTATGAGCTTCTTGCAGCAAAGACGCGATCCATTTTGGCTCGGATCGGTTTGTGAGAGTGATAAGGCCATGACCATACTGTTTCCAATCTCAGTACTCGGCACGTTGATTGTGGTCTTGGCTATCCGTCTGCTTGCGCAGTCGGGAAGGCGGCCAGCCGTAACAGTGGACGAGTATGCAAAAGCCCGCGAAGCGCTCGACGCGGTTTTCGTCGAAACCGCGATGATAAAGAGAATCTTCTCGCTCGAAGACGCCGAATTCGTCGCACGCTCCGCTACGCCCGATGTGACGCGTTCCTTTCTTAATGAGCGCAAAAAGCTCGCGCTGCACTGGTTTCGGAGGACTCGAAAGCAGCTCGCTGCGCTTATGGATCTTCATCTGCGGTTAGCCGGCTACACGTATGACCCGAGTCCGGGGTTCGAGCTAAGGCTAACGGCCAAGTATCTGACCTTTGTGGCTGTTTCAAACATCGTTTTGTTGCTGGTATGGCTGCTCGGGCCATTTAAGGCGACCCGCAGTATTTCTTATGCGATTCGTGTGGCCGGAAGCTTGTGCACTACTTTCAGTGTCCTGCTGGAGCGAGTAAATCCTACAGGCCTCAGTTCCGGTCGCCAATCTTTGGTACACTGACGAACCAAGTTTGCCAATGCCAGATGCGCTGTTTCCCTTTATACGAGGTTGCTGATGATTCGTGCTATGCGGACTTTTTGCGAGATCGGTGAGGTTGACGCCATCCTTGGGACCTAACGAGATTTCACGACTAACAAGCAAGGCCGTCTCGCCCGGAGAGCGACTCAAACACGTCCGCGCGCAACTAGGAATAACTACGCGTGAGGTTGCGGTTTTCAGCAAGCTGATTGCGGAAGCAGAGGGCAACAACGAATTCTTGATATCGGGCCCGTGGCTGACCCAAATTGAAAATGAGAAGACATCTTTGCCCAGCATCTACAAGCTCTTTACGCTGGCTAGCATCTACGGCTTGAGCTACTCGAGCCTCGTCGCCCTATACGGTGTGGACGTAACAAAGATCAAAATGTTCCACGCTCGCATGCCCATCGCGAAGACTCACCTTGCGCAACATGAAACGGACGAGCATCCAGCCAGCGCTATAGAGCTTCCGGTGCGATTCGACGCGGGTCTAAATGTGAGCAAAACGAATCTACTTTCGCGGATGATCGAAACCTGGGGCCAAGTACCTCTCGAATTTGTTCAACATCTTGACCTGCGGCATCGTCTGTACGGTTTTATCGGATTCAGTGATTACACGCTGTATCCGCTCTTGAGGCCAGGGTCGTTTGTTGAAATCGATCCGGAATTCAAGAGTGTGGAGCAGCGCTCAACGCGATCCGAGTTTGACCGCCCGATTTATTTTGTCGACCTTCGCGACGAATATGCGTGTTCGTGGTGCGAGGTATTGGACGATAAGCTGCTATTGCTTGCTCATCCTCTCTCGCCGGTCAAGAGCCGCTCGGTGGCGCTTCCAAGGGACGCTGAAATCATAGGCCAAGTAACGGGCGTGGCGATGCGGATTGGGATTTCCTTTCCTGAAACGATTGAGAAGATTTCAGGAGCTCCATCGCAATCTTAATATTCGACCGGAACAGATCGGCAGCCATGGGATCGCAGGCCGATGGCACGGCGGTGTTGTACGCCTGCAACTTTTCCGACGCGCTCAGCACGCTTTCATAATCTTTGTGCGTTGACCGAATGAAGCGATCGATTTGCACAACGAAAGACTCTAAGGGCGACAAGACAAGAGAGTAGAACAATTCCTGGTGGCAGACGGTCAGCGCCCTGCTCGCCGCAGACTCTGAAAAACAAGCCGCCAGACCGTGATGGTGATATTCCCCCGTGCTGAAGTCCCTCAACGAGGACAGGTATAAGAGCCTGGCGAAATCGTTGCCCAGCTGCGACAAGGTACGAGTTTTTAGGTCTTCCTTCGCTGCCTCGATGTCCATTCGTTTCGGCTGCGATTTCATGTGCGCGAATGATATGTCAAAAAGGGCCCTTTCTGGAAGCCCTAGTAGCCAATTTTGGACTTAGAAGCTGGACTAGGACTCATTTGGCACGAGTTGGCCTGCGGCGATGCCTGGGCTCTCCGCCGAGAAAAGGCATTAGATCATTAGACAGATGTGGGCCGCAACGGGGCGCCGAACGATTTTGCCCAAGCGGGTGTCGTGATAGCATTTCAGCCCTCGTGAGTGCTCGTTCGTCTTCTCGACGCAACTTCATAAGACTTGCGCTCGCAACGTCGTCACTTCCATTTATGCCTGGTCTGGGATTGGGCTCCGGCTTGGCCAATGACCGGACACGCTGGTATCGCGACGCCAAATTTGGCATGTTCATCCACTGGGGACCCTACTCGCTGGCAAGCGTGGAGGCCTCCTGGCCGATCATGACACCAACACCAGGGGGCATCAGCGAGGCGGAGTATCGCGAGCTGCCCAGACGGTTTAATCCAACCAAGTTCGACCCAAATACTTTCATTGATTTAGCTCGGTCCGCCGGGCAGGAATACATCGTGTTCACAACGAAACACCACGATGGCTTTTGTATGTTCGACTCTTCCTACACGGACTACAAGATCACGCATACACCCTACGGGAAGGACATCGTAAGGCAACTGGCGGACGCTTGCGAACGAAGAGGTATGCCACTGGGGTTTTACTACTCCCCGCCCGATATGCACCACACAGCGTTTCGCGACACCACGAAATCGGCGAAAGAAAATTGGAATGGGGAGCCCGTACGCCCCGAGTGGCCCACGTACCTTGAGTATATGCGGCTCCAATTAACGGAGCTGCTGACGAAATACGGCCCGGTCGCTTTGATCTGGTTTGATGGTTTGCATCACCAGGAGAAATACGAGGGCAATCGATTCGTTGAGCTGATCCAGGAACTGCAGCCGGCAACTTTGGTGAACGATCGAATTGGCGTGCCGGGAGACTATCAAACTCCGGAACAATTCATCCCGAAGGTGATCCCAACGAAGGGCGTGCGTTTTGCCGCGACCGAAAGCAGTGTGCAGCAAGCAATCCCGGCGCCAGAGGATTTTCAGTTGTGGGAAACGTGCATGACCATAAACAAGACATGGGCCTATAACGCGAATGATCGTGAATATAAGTCGGCGGATTTTCTCATTCGGAGCCTGGTGGAAGTCGCGAGCCGAGGCGGCAACTTCTTGCTGAACGTTGGACCGCAACCTGATGGCTTGATCCAGCCGGAATTCCAACAACGTCTCCGCTCCATCGGCGATTGGCTCGCAGTCAACGGCGAATCTATATACGGGACGACGTACGGACCAGTGCAAAACATGAAGTCCGTTCGAACGACGGCTAAACGGGGAAGAGTCTTCCTCCATGTTTTCGATTGGCCGTCGTCTCCCTTGGAGATATCTGGGCTGGACACGAAGGTTTTGTCGGCGCGCTTGCTGGCGGGAGGGCAACGATTGAAATTTCGGCAGACAGAACGCCAGCTCCAGATTGACCTGCCAGAGCAATCGCCCGATCCCAATGTGACCGTCATTGCCGTAAGAACTCTTTAAGAGACGCCCGCCATCTTGCGGTAATGCCTGAGGTAATGCTGGTCCCAAACGCGAAGAGATCGGGAAGTGCACTCGATTGGCTTTGCTTTTCTAAACTTTTGGCATCCCGAGGCCTACTCTCGCGATAGCGGCCTATTTTGGCTAAGAGAGTGGCGGTAGCGTAGGACTGCTGTTGCGATGATTATTATTACGCAGCCTTCTACGAAGAGTTTGCCGCCGTCGAACCAGTCTGGCGGGGAATTTTTTAGGGCGGGGTCGGTGAATAAGCTGTGCCAGAGGAGAGCGGCGGCGGCGACGTAGATCGTGAAGTGGAAGGATTTCCAGACGCGGCGGCCGAGGCGGATGCGTAGATAGGACGTGGCCACTACGATGGCGACGATGTAGAGCGCTGCGGCGCCGATGGTATTTTCGAGCGGTTGACTGGGCGAGTGCACGGGATAAAGGAGATCGATTACGCGAAATTTTGCGGATTTGTCGAAGAGTAGAACGATAGGGTGGACAAGGGCGAGGGAGAGCGCGAGATAACCGGAGATGTTGTGCATGCGGAAATAGTTGAAGCGGCGGTGCGGCCAATGGCGGACGGGGCTGTAACGGAAGATCATCAGCGTGCCGAGGAGCATGTTGAGGGTGACGGCGCCCACGGCGGTGAGTCCGATGTAGGCGGAGAGGTCTAGCAGAGTGATGCCCATGGGCATTGTGCAGTTGGACGTAATCGAGGAGTGGAGGGTAACGCAGAGGGGCGCAATTCGCTGCGAAGATAAAAGTTTATTAACGCAGAGTTCACGAAGAGCAGAGCGCGGAGGTCACCGAGAAGCAAGAAAACTGGTGTCATGAACTAAGCCCCCCTATTGAAGAGCTTATCGGTCGCAGATGCGGTCTAGCTGGCAGCATCTGCAAAGTCATTAGTGGCATCAGAAAGGTAGGGTGGAACATGAGTTCCGGAACGTGGCTCCGATGGTGGGCGGCCGTTGCAATTGCGACCATGGCAGGCGCAACGATTGCGGCGAATGACGAGAAGCGAGCCATTGAGGTTTATTGCCGGCCAACGGCGGACTCTTTCGCGTTGAACGAAGTCGTCTGGGTGCAGGTCTCGATCACCAACAACGCGCGTAATGCAATTTCGTTCCACACATGCCCGGCTCCATACGCAATTCAGCTAAAAGATCAGAATGGCTTGGTCCCGTCGCGAATGTCGACGCTACCTGAGCCATATGAAGATGGCCTCGTTCCACCAGCAAGCTTAGATTTCCGGCAGTTACCTGTGTGTACGCGCAGCACGCACATCGTAATCGGCGCAGGTGAGTCGAAACTCGAGAAAATATCCCTTGGCGATTTTTATGATTTGAAGGGCGAAGGTCTTTACACCGGGAGTGTCAATTGGCGTTTCATGGGGATTCACGGAGATGTTGAGGTTCCTTCCAACTCGTTCCATTTCGAGATTCGGGACAAAACACAAAGGTAGTACCGCGGAGTTACTCAAATCCTTGCGCTCGCCGGGCCTTCAGCCAGAACGGGTTTGCTGAGATGAGGCTCAGCGGTGCTGCTAAAGGCTACGGAGGAGTTTGTAGAGTTCATTGGCGGCGTCGAAGTCGGCTTCTAGCTCGCGGGAGTTCAGGCGCTCGCGTAGGTCGTCGAGGCGGCGGGCGAAGAGGTCGAGCGCGGCGGAGAGAACTTCGCGATTGGTGAGGACGATGTCGCGCCAGGTGGAGTACGGGCTGCCGGCTAGGCGGAGAGAATCGCGGAGGCCGGGGCCGGCTACGGTGATGGGGAGACCGTTTTCGTCGAGATGATCGTAGAGGAAGGACCCGAGAGCTACGGCGGCGAGTTGAGGGAGATGCGACACCATGCCTACAGCGTAGTCATGCTGCTGCGCGCCGAGCCAGAGAGGGCGGGCGCCGATTTTTTCCAGGAGCTTGAGGAAAGCGGAGACTCGGGGGTCGCGCTCCGAGGGAGAGGAATCAGCGTGGACGGAAGAGTCGGTGATTAGCGCGTATGGCGTGTTGCGGAAGAGGTCGGCGTCGGCTTGCGCGATGCCGGCGATTTCGCGTCCGGCCATGGGATGGCCGCCGACGAAGAGCGCGGTTGCTGGCGAGAAGAAGTTTTCGGCGGCGGATTGCGCTATGCGGAGCTTGGTGCTGCAGGCGTCGGTCACGAGCGCGTGCTTGGGGGCTAGGCGAGCGATTTCGGGGAGGAGGTCGAGCGTGACGCCGATGGGGAGCGCGACGTAAATGAGATCGGCATTGCGGAGCGCGGCGGCGAGATCGCCTGTGAAGGATTCGTCGAGGATGGCGCGGGAACGTGCTTGCTGAATAATTTCGGGGCGGTCCCAGCCGGCAATGTGCAAATCCGTGGCGTATTTGCGGAGGGCGAGCGCGAAGGAGCCGCCGATTAGGCCGGTGCCGAGTATGGTGGCGCGAGTGATTAGGTGCGGGGACATTGAGGAGAGAAGATAACGCACCCTTCGATTTAGGGCAAAGAGATGCGCGGACGCGGTTAGGGGAGAACTGCGGACAGCCAGAAATGGCTGTCCCACCTGTTGGTCAGTAACACTGGAGCTAGGCCATGCGGCGGCCGATGGCTGGGGCGATTACGCGGAGCTCGGCCATTAGTTGGGCGAAAGTGGCGGGCTCCAGGGATTGTGCGCCGTCAGAGAGGGCGTGGTCGGGGTCGTTGTGGACTTCGATGAGGAGGCCGTCGGCGCCTGCGGCCACGGCGGCGCGGGCCATGGGCGGAACTTTGTCGCGGCGGCCGGTGCCGTGCGATGGGTCGGCTAGCATCGGAAGATGCGAAAGTTTTTTGATTACGGGGATGGCGGCGATGTCGAGCGTGTTGCGCGTGTAGGTTTCGAAGGTGCGGATGCCGCGCTCGCAGAGGATTACGTTGTAATTGCCGCCGGCGAGGATGTACTCGGCGCTGAGGAGGAGTTCTTCCATGGTGGCGGACATGCCACGCTTGAGGAGAACGGGTTTGCGAGTTTCGCCGAGGGCGCGCAGGAGATAGTAGTTCTGCATGTTGCGCGCGCCGACCTGAAAGATGTCGACGTAGCCGAGCATCATTTGGATTTGCGACGGATCCATGACTTCGCTGACCGTGAAGAGATCGAATTTTTGCGCGGCTTCGCGCATTAGCTCGAGTCCTTTTTCGCCCATGCCTTGGAAGGCGTAGGGAGAGGTGCGCGGCTTGAAGGCGCCTGCGCGGAGAATTTTTGCTCCAGCTTTGGCAACGGATTCGGCGATGGAATGGATTTGCTCGTGCGACTCGACGGAGCACGGGCCGGCAGCGACTACCACTTCGTTGCCGCCGATTTTTACTCCGCGGCCTAAATCGACGATGGTGCCTTCGGGCTTGAACTCGCGGCTGGCGAGCTTGAAAGGCTGAGTGATGCGCATGACTTCGCGCACGCCGTCGAGGAGTTCGAAATCGCGATGATCGAAATCGCGGTGGACGCCGACGGCGCCTAGGACGGTGTGGGACTCGCCGGTGGAGCGATGCACGTTGAAGCCGCTGGCGACGAGGCGGTCGATTACGTGCTGGATTTCGGCGTCGGACGCGCCTTCTTGCATTACGATGACCATGCTGGTGCTGGGTTCCTTTCGCCGGCCAGAAACCGGCCTCTGCAAACTAAGCGCCCGCTTCAGAAAGCGGGCGCTACAAAATCGAAGAACGACGGGTCTGAAGCACGCCTTCTGCAAGAGCGATCATTGTTTTTCATCTGGATCCACTACATCACCTAAATGCATGGCTTCACGCTCGGCGCTGCGGGCTTCGTCGATGATGCGCTCGAATAGACGGCGAATGGCGGCGTCGCTGAGCGGGCCGGGATTGAGGCGCTCGGCATTTTCCAGGACTTCGCGCTCACGCTCGGGTTGATACAGCGGCAAATTTTCGGCTTGCTTGATTTTGCCGACTTCGATAGCGCAGCGAGAACGCTGGTTGAGCAGCTCGACGAGTTTGCGATCGATTTCATCGATTTGGCGCCGCCAGTCGGAGAGGCTCATGGTGCAACCTCGCGGCGAGAGAGGCCGTACGTGGCGGCTTGCTTTAGCGAGCGGATACGGGCGGCGAGGGCGGCGCATGCGGCGTCGATAGATTTTGCGTTCTCTATTTCGGAGACGAGGGCGGAGCCGACTACGGCGGCGTCGGCGAGGCGACCGAGGACGGAGACGTGGCCGGGGAGCGAGATGCCGAAACCTACGGCGATGGGGAGTTGCGTCACGGCGCGGGCGCGGCGGATCAGCACGGGGAGATCGTCGGGGAGGGCGTCTTTGGCTCCGGTTACTCCCGTGCGGGAGATTAGATAGAGGAAGCCGGAGGAGACGCCGGCGATTTTTGCCAGGCGTTCCTCAGTGGAGGTGGGGGCGCCGAGGAAAATCGTGTCGAGATTATGCGCGGCGAGGATGCGGCGATAGTCGGCGGATTCTTCGGGAGTGAGATCGGTAGCGAGGACGCCATCGGCACCTGCTTCGCTGGCGGCGCGCGCGAATTTCTCCAGGCCCATCTGCAGGATGGGATTGTAGTAGCTGAAGAGAATCAGGGGGACTTGCGAGGATTGGCGAATGCGGTGGACCAGGTCGATGACGCCGGCGAGCGAGATGCCGGATTTTAGGGCGCGTTCAGAGGCGCGCTGAATGGTAGGACCGTCGGCGAGCGGATCGCTGAAGGGAACGCCGAGTTCGATGATATCGGCGCCGGCTTCGGCGAGGGCGAGGACAAATTTTAGTGTTGCGTCGAGCGAGGGATCACCTGCGGTGATATAGGCAATGATGCCAAGCTCGCCTGACGCGCGCAGATCCGCGAATCGTTGGGAGATACGGGTCGAGTTGGAAGATGCCGCGATCATAAATTTTTCAGAAGGATAAAGACTAGAGCAGGCGCGAGTAAGTGTCCATATCCTTGTCGCCGCGACCGGATAGATTGACGATTATGAGGTCGTCGGGAGTGAATTGCGCGCGCCGCTCGATTAGGCCGGCGATGGCGTGAGCGGATTCTAGCGCGGGGATGATGCCTTCGGTGCGTGCGAGAGTTTGTGCCGCGTCGAGCGCGGCGGAATCGGAGACGGCGGCGTATTGAGCGCGGTGCTGGTCGGCGAGCCAGGCGTGCTCAGGGCCGATGGCGGGATAGTCGAGGCCTGCCGAAATGGAGTGCGTGGCAGCGATTTGGCCATCGCTATTTTGCAGGACGTAGGTGTACGTGCCTTGCAGGACGCCGGGACGCGCGCCGGCGTAACCTTGCGCAGCAGCGAGACGCGCGGCGTGTTCGCCGAGCTCGCTGCCACGACCGCCGGCTTCGATGCCTACCATTTTTACTTCGGAGTCGCGTAGAAAAGCATAGAAAAGACCGATGGCGTTGGAGCCGCCGCCTACACAGGCGAAAAGGTGCGTAGGCAATCGTTTCTCGGCAGCGAGAATTTGTTCGCGGGCTTCGCGGCCAATGATGGACTGAAAATCGCGCACCATCGTTGGATACGGATGCGCGCCGAGAACCGAGCCGAGGAGATAGTGCGTGGTGCGCACGTTGGTGACCCAGTCGCGCATGGCTTCGTTGATGGCGTCTTTCAGGGTGCGACTGCCGGAGGCGACAGCGACGACTTGTGCGCCGAGCAGGCGCATGCGCGCGACGTTGAGCGCCTGCCTCGCCATGTCTTCGGTCCCCATGTAGACAACGCATTCGAGGCCAAGATGCGCGGCGATGGTGGCGGAGGCGACGCCGTGCTGGCCTGCGCCGGTTTCCGCGACGATGCGCGGCTTGCCCATTTTCAACGCGAGCAAACCTTGGCCAATGGCGTTGTTAATTTTGTGCGCGCCGGTGTGGAGGAGATCTTCGCGTTTCAGGTAGATGCGCGGTCCGCCGAGATGCTCAGTCAGCCGCGATGCGAATTGCAGCGGAGTGGGGCGTCCGGCAAAATTCTTGAGCAAACTTTGCAGTTGCGCCTGGAACGATACATCGGATTTCGCGATTTCGTAGGCGCGCTCGAGCTCAAAGAGCGGAACCATGAGGGTTTCGGGGACGTAGCGGCCGCCGTAGGGGCCGAAGCGGCCCGGCGCGGTGGTCGGCGATTGAAGGATGGAGCTCATGGTTAAGTAGGATTCGCCACCGGCGATTCGAGTTGCTGTTCGGCGCGGCGAACTTCCTCAATAAATTCCTTGATGCGACCGTGATCTTTCTTTCCCGGCTTGGATTCGACGCCACTGGCGACATCGACCGCGTAGGGCTTCACAATCCGAATCGCCTCCGCGACATTTTCGACCTTGAGACCACCGGATAAAATAATACGGTGAGATGCGGCGGCGCGACGGGCAAAGTCCCAATCCGTGGTTTGCCCTGTTCCACCATATTGGCCTGCGAGGGCGCCGTCGAGAAGAAAGGCGAAGACGCCGGAAAATTTATCGAATGTCGAAAATGGCAAATTGGCGTCGACGCGAAACGCTTTGATGACCGGAAGCGAGGAGGCAACTCGCGAAACGATGTCGGGAGTTTCGTCGCCGTGAAGCTGCGCGGTCTCGAAGCGCACGAAGGCGCGGAGGGAGTTGATATCGGCGGGCTTGGCATTGACGAAGACGCCGACGGCCTCGACTTCTTTGGGGAGCTTGGAGCGAATCTGCGCGGCATCGGCGGTGACGACGCGGCGCAAACTTTTTTCATAGAAGTTGAAACCGAGCGAGTTGGCGCCGGCGTCGGTGGCAGCTTTGGCATCGGCAAGATTGGTGATGCCGCAGATTTTGATGCGAATCATGGCGTTTGGCCCTGCGGCGCTGCTGTGCCGAGGAGATTTGCGAGCGCGGCGGCAGGGTCGGGGGCGAGCATGAGGTGTTCGCCGATGAGGAAAGCGTCGAAGCCTACGGCGCGAAGGCGAAGAAGATCGTAGTGCGTGCGCAGACCGGACTCGCTTACCGCGATACAATGGTCGGGGATTTGGTCGATCAGTTCGAAAGAAGTTTCCGTGCGGACGGTGAGCGTCTTCAAGTCGCGATTGTTCACGCCGAGGATGCGGGCGTCTGCGGCAAGTGCGCGATCGAGTTCGGCGGCGGTGTGAACTTCCACGAGCGGTTCCATGCCGAGTTGGCGGCCGAGCGCGATGAGATCGCGCAGTTGTTCATCGTCCAGTGCAGCCACGATGAGCAGGAAGCTGTCGGCGTCGTTGGCGCGCGTCTCCCAGACTTGCCACGGATCGAAAATGAAGTCCTTGCGAAGAACGGGGAGAGCAATCGATTTGCGGGCTTCGCGAAGATTCTTGAGAGAGCCGTTAAAAAATTCTTCCTCGGTGAGAATGGAGAGCGCAGCGGCGCCAGCGGCTTCGAGCGAACTTGCCAGCGCGACCGCGTCGAAAGGTTCCCGCAAAACGCCGCGGGATGGCGAGGACGGCTTTAGTTCAGCGAGGATGTTGAGTCCGCCGCGAGAGAGCGCGGCGGCGAAGTCGCGCACGGGAGTGGCTGCTTTCGCGCCGTACTTAAGCGCCGTTTCAGGCAGAACGCGTTTGCGGTGTTCGAGCGAGGCGCGGCGCGCCTCCAGGATGCGGTCCAGCACTGTTCCGGTGTTGGTGTAGGCCGACATGCAGGTATCTTTGTATGCTAGGGGTCGCAAGCAGATTTGGTCAAGGAGCGTATGGAGACAATCAGCGCAGGGGAGATGATGAGCTATCGAACGGAGTACGGTGCTCTGCTGGAAGATATTGCGAAGGAAGCAGATGTGATTGCGATGAAATATTTCCGCGCGGATGGGATGCGCGTGGAAAGAAAGGGCGATGGAACCGCGGTTACGCAAGCGGATCGCGCGGTGGAAGAGATGGCGCGGGCGAAAGTGGGGGCGAGCGGGCTTGCGCTGGATGTGCTCGGCGAGGAAATGAGCGCCAGCGACGAAAAGAATCCCAGCGTATCGAAGCGGCCGAGACTGATCATTGATCCGATCGATGGCACAGAGGAATTTTCGCGGGGCATCCCAACCTTTGGGACGCTGCTAGGCATCGAGCGCGATGGAGAAATCGTAGCAGGAATGGCGAGCGCGCCAGGGCTCGGTAGTCGCTGGTGGGCGTATCGCGGCGAGGGCGCGTATCGCAATGGAAAGCGGATTCACGTCTCGAACGTTGCGCGGCTGAGCGAGTCTATGGTGTTCACCACCGGCACCGGTCCCAGTAAGGACAAATTGGCTCAAGAAAAAATCCGGCGGCTTCCCGATTCCGCTCGCAGCGGGCGAGCTCTTGGAGGATTCTGGCAGCACATGCTGGTGGCGGAAGGTGCGACCGAAGCGGCGCTCGACTGGACCTCGAAGCCGTGGGACCTTGCGCCGCTGGGAATCATTGTGGAAGAGGCGGGCGGTAGGTCTACTAACGTGAGCGGCGAGCGGACGATCTACACGGGGAATTTTTTGAGCACGAATGGGAAGATACACGAGGAAGTGCTGAAGCTGTTGCAATGAGATTTAAATTCGGCGTTGCGGTTCAGACCGTAAAAGAGGCGGCCAAACCGCCGCACTCCAAACGAGGCTCTTATGGACATGATTGCGCAAGCTAGAAAGGCCGAAATATTGAGGAAGCTGCATGGTGGGCCGCCCGTGCTGGTCCTTCCTAACGCTTGGGATGCAGCTAGCGCGTGTGTGCTCGAGGAATTGGGATATCCCGCGATTGCGAGCACGAGCGCAGGAGTGGCATTCGCCCTGGGCTACGCGGACGGGCAGCGTATTTCGCGCGACGAAATGCTCGAGGTTGTGGCGCGCATCGCCCGCGCGGTGCGTGTTCCAGTGACCGCCGATATGGAATCTGGTTACGGAACAACGTTGGCTCATATGGCGGAGACTGCGAAGAGGATCGTGGCCTCTGGCGCGGTGGGATTGAATCTCGAAGACGTGACCGGTGAAACCGAGAGCTCGCATGTAAATACAGAGCTACAGGCCGAAAAGATTCGGACCATTCGGGAAGTTTCGGCTTCGCTGGGCGTTTCGCTAGTGATCAACGCGCGAACAGACATTTATCTGATGCCGATTGGCCCCGAGGCTATGCGCTTCGAGCGAACGGTCGAGCGACTACGCGCCTATCGCGCGGCAGGAGCGGACTGCGTATTCGTGCCCGGACTAGTGGACCGCGGGCTGATCGAAAGACTGGTGAAGGCAGTCGACGCACCCCTGAACATTCTTGTGAGTCCGGGATGTCCTTCGATTCCGGAGCTCGAAGCGCTTGGCGTTCGACGCGCGAGCATCGGGTCAGGCGTGATGCGAGCGACTTTGGGATTGGTGCGGCGGATCGGGAAAGAATTGCTGGAGAGGGGGACGTACTCGTCGGCGTTTGACGGCTCGATTCCCTATGCGGAGATAACAGAACTGATGACGCGAGCCGCGTCAAATTCCGCGGAAAAAGCCCACGGGTAATGTGCTCGCTAGAACGAGCGCGGCATGCCAAAGCTCCGACTCAATTTCCAATGAGTGACAAAGAACGTTCTTTGCGTTTGCTAAACGAAGAGATCATCGCCTGCCGGAAGTGCCCTCGGCTGGTGGAGTATCGTGAACGCGTCGCGCGCGAAAAGCGCCTGGCGTATCGGGATTGGACGTACTGGGGTAAACCAGTGCCCGGGTTCGGCGACCCTGAGGCGCAGTTGCTGATTGTCGGGTTGGCGCCGGGCGCGCATGGCTCGAATCGCACGGGACGGATGTTTACCGGCGATCGCTCGGGCGTCTTCCTGTATCAGGCGTTGTATGACGCCGGCTTTGCTAACCAGCCTACTGGGGCTACTCCCGACGACGGGTTGATCCTGCGAAATCTACGCATCACGGCGGCAGCGCGTTGCGCCCCGCCCGACAACAAACCACTGCCGTCCGAAATCCTAAACTGCCGCGGATACTTGGAACGCGAGATAGACATTTTGCGTCCCCGAGCTGTGCTTGCGCTGGGGAAAATCGGATGGGATGTTTTTCTTGGAATCCTGAAACACCGCGGAACGATTCCGGCGCGAGTGGGATATCGCTTCGCGCACGGCGCGGAGGTGGATCTTGAGGCGGGACTGCGGCTATTTGGCGTCTACCATCCAAGCCAGCAGAATACCCAGACGGGCCTGCTGACCCCTGTGATGTATGCGAAGGTGCTGCGCCGCGTCCGGGCGTTCTTGGAACAATCCGGGGTGTCTCTAGAAACTGTACCGGGCGCACAGAAGCGAAAGCGCTCGGCTTCAGTGTAAGGATTTGACTGCGGCTTGGCGGCAGGTGGCGACACGTTTAGGCGTGCCTCTGCCGTGCTTGCCAGGCATAAGGTGCAAACTCCTCTAAATCAAGTACATAGGATCAGAGGCAATGGGCGGCGATGGCTGGCAGGATGCTTCCCTCGTCAATGGGTTATTACGAGGAGGCAGTGATGAGAAATATCCAGCTCGCGGGCGCAACGACGCTACTTGGGTTTAGTTTGGTTTTCGGTGTTGCAGCGCAGGAGCCCTCGCAAGATGCGCCTGCGGCGCCCGTCGCGGAACCGCCAACGCACCCAGCGGATGGACGACGTCACGCCGATCTGCCTGTGGAGGCATACGCAGTGGTCCCGGGCACGAAGTTTCTGGTGCGCCTCGAGGATGAATTGGACACGAAGGAAACTCGAGAGAAGAGACGCTTCAAAGTGACCACCTTGGAGCCTCTCGAGGCGGGCAGCGGAATCTACCTTCCGCCTGGGGCGCAAATTCGCGGACACGTGAGCCGCGTGGAGTCAGCAGGTGTTGCCGGGCGGGCGAAGATTTGGCTCACGTTTGACGAGATCCGCACGAAATTTGCGACGTTGCCGATTGTGGCGGAAGTTGTCAGCGTGCCCGGAGATCACAGCGTGAAAACGGGGACAGCGCAGCAGGAAGGCTTGATTGAGGGACGCACCAGCACACAGCAGGCAGCTGCTGAAGCTGCCGCCGCGGGCGCGGCAATGGGAGCCGTGAGGGGCGTGAAAGACAGAGACAAAAAGGAAGCCGCTGAAGGAGCTGCCGCAGCGGCACTTGCGGCGTACTTGATGGAATCAGGCCGCGGCCACGAAATCGATCTGCCCAAAGGCGCGAAATTGGAACTCGAACTTGAGCGAGCGCTATACTTATTAAAGGAATGAGGCAGCCGCTCGAGAGGTCCTGACGTAAAGACGAAGAAGTTACTCGTCGCGAGCAGGAACGGCGCATTTTTTTTCGCCCGTACGTGTCCACGTGCTTGGCAAGCGGCTACGCGCTTGTTACAGTCAAGTATCCAGCCTATGCAAAAAAATACGCCAAATGTACTTAGAGAGAGGCAAAGCCGCATGGGCGACGATACGAAGATGGCGGTGCGTGCGGTTGAGACCGGAGAGCGCAAAGACCGCATCCTGATTGTCGAAGACGAAGATAATGCGCGAAAAGGCTACGAGCAGCTGCTGCAAAGATGGGGCTTCGATGTTTTAGGTGTGGCCACCGCCGAAGACGTGTTGGCAAAATTCGCCAGCTACCAGCCGGACACGCTGATCGCCGACGTCGAGCTGCCGGGAATGAACGGGCTAGACTTGCTAAAGCAGTTGGGCTCGGATCTGCATGATGTTCCGGCAATCATTATCACCGGGAAGGGAAGCGAAGAGCGTGCGGTGGCTGCGATCGAGGCGGGCGCGTTCTGGTACATCGAAAAGCCGCTGAAGGGGCCCGTGTTGCACGCGCTGCTGGACCGCGCGTTGGGCAAAGCACGCGATGCACGCCAATTGGCGGTGCTGCAAAGGCAGTTGCGCGAAACGGGGCGGCTCGGCGATTTGGTGGGCGGCTCGAAAGCGATGCAGGACGTGATGCGCATCGTGGAGATGGCCGCTCCGAGCTCAGCCTCGGTATTGATCACCGGCGAGACTGGCTCCGGCAAAGAAATCGTCGCGCGAACGATTCACAAGCTTTCACCGCGCGCGGGCGGGCCATTCGTGGCCATCAATTGCTCCGCAATTCCGGAAACGCTGATGGAGAGCGAAATTTTCGGGCATGAGCGCGGGGCGTTCACTGGCGCGGCGGAACGCCGCATCGGCTGCTTCGAGCTGGCTGATGGTGGAACGCTGCTGCTCGACGAAATCGGAGAAATGCCCGCGCCAACGCAAGCGAAGCTCCTGCGTGTGCTGGAGGATCGCAAGGTGCGGCGCCTGGGAAGCAAGAGCGAAACTCCCGTGGATGTACGCGTGCTCGCCGCGACCAACAAGGACCCGGAGAACGCGGTTGGGCAAGGGCAAATGCGCCAGGATCTTTTCTTTCGATTGAATGTGTTTCACATTCACTTGCCGCCGCTGCGCGATCACAAAGACGACATCCCGCTGCTGGTGGAATATATTCTCCACGACGTGAATGAAAAACACGGGAAGCACGTCCGCGGTATCGGCGCCGAGGTGATGGACATTTTCATGAGCCACACTTGGCCGGGCAACATCCGCGAACTGCGCAACGTTCTGGAACGCTCCACGATCATGAGCGAAAAGGATATGATCACGCGAAGCTGCCTGCCTGATGAGTTTGGTAAGTCGCAGGCTAAGGGGCCGAGTGATCTGTCGAACATCCGATTCCCTGTGGGTACGACGGTGGATGCCATGGAGCGCGAACTTATCCTACAAACGCTGAACGCCACCGGGAACAACAAAACTCGCGCGGCGGACTTGTTGGGAATCAGCCTGAAGACCTTGCACAATAAATTAAAAGAATATGGCGGCGACCGCGCCGAAACGGTGTAGAGACGCGTAATGCAGCTGCGGCTGCGCACGAAACTCACGCTAATTATGACGGGCTTGGTACTGCTCGTGGTGGCAGTGCTGTCCGCGGTGTTCGTTGCACAACTCTTCGAACAGGTCCTTCAGCAAACCGATAAACGCACGGTTGAGATTGCGAACCAGGTGTTCGAGCAGGCGCGGCGCGCGTTGACGGAAGCCGCGGCGCGCGGGTTGCGCCCTGCGTCAAACGATCCAAACGACATCAACGAGTACGTGCAAAAGGCATTTCGAATGAGCGAAGGGCTCCGCGCTCAGCTGAAAGCCGCCAAAGTGGATACTCCTGCCATTTACGAAGTGTCCATCACCAACAACGATGGAAAAGTTCTGATATCGACGGATGAGTCTCTGGCGGGGAAATTTCTGCCACGACGCACAAAGATCTCGCAACTGACCCAGCGCGGCTACCTCCATCAAGCCAAGGTTCTGGCCGGCCCGCCGCAGGTCTACGAACTGGATCTCCCGTTCACCAACGGTGACCAGCCATTTGGGGAAGTACGCGTGATGGTTTCGTCAGGGTTGTTGCTGAACGACATTTCCTCCAGCGTCCGACAATTCGGGACAATTAGTTTGCTCGCCCTGGTGATCTCAACGGTGCTCGCCGCGGTCGTCAGCAGGGCGACACTGGCGCCGCTGAGCGATATCTCCGCACAATTGGATCGCATTTCAGCCGGACAATACGACACGCCCGCGGGTGATGCGAAGGGATTTACCGCCGGCACGGACGAGCTCGGACAGGTGAGCCGAAAAATTACGCAAGTCGGGCAGCAGCTTCGCGGCGTGCACGAAATCTTCAGCACTTTGCGCGAAAACATGGACTCGGTAATGGCCGGGCTAGAGGATGGGCTGCTGCTGTTCACGCGTGATGCGCGCGCCGTGATGGTCAGCCCGGCGGCGGAGAAATTTCTTGGCGCTCCCGCTGGGCACTTTCTGGGCCGTCGCGTGAATGAAATTTTCCCCCTGGGGCATCCACTGCACGCGGTCCTGCACGTGGAGGGCGACGAACTGAGCGAAATCGCGGCGGAAACGGACCTGGACACCATCGAAGGGACCAGGCGTGTCAGCGTCAGCGTGCAAGCGATTCAGGAAAATGGCGAGCGCATGGGAGCGCTGGTGACGCTGCGTGACCTCGACTCCATCGAGAGCATCAATACACAGTTGCAAGTTAGCGAACGCCTTGCAGCGCTGGGCCGCATTACTGCGGGCGTCGCGCATGAAGTGAAGAATCCGCTGAACTCGATGCGTTTATGGCTCGAAAATCTAAAGGAATCGTTGCCGCCTGAGCCGGACAGCGGCTCGCAGCAAGCGGTGCAAGTACTGGATAAGGAGATCGATCGTCTTGACGCGGTGGTCAAGCGCTTCCTCGATTTCACCCGGCCCATGGAAGTGCGCCTGGAAGCCACACAGATCGCCGACGTCTTGAAAGACGTGGTCGAGATAGCCAAGCCACAGTTGCAGAAAGCGAAAATACACGTGGCGCAGCTTTTGCCGATTGATGTGCCGGAAGTCTACGTGGATCGCGCGCTGCTGAAACAAGCGGTGCTCAACCTGGTGCTCAATGCCGTAGAGGCAATGCCCAGCGGCGGACAGCTTCGTCTGATGCTCAGCCGCCGCGGCGAAATGGCCGAAATTACGGTCGGCGATACCGGCAAAGGAATTCCGCTGGAAAATCGCCAAAAAATCTTTCAGCTTTTCTTTACAACGCGACCCGGCGGCAGTGGCATCGGACTGGCCAGCACCTTCCGAATTGTACAGCTTCACAACGGTTCGATAGACTTTACGTCGGAGGTTGGCCGGGGAACAACATTCCGCATCGAGCTGCCGCTCGCGGCCTGAGAATGACGGAAACTACTCAGCTCTGTCAGCATTCACGTTGGTTCGCGCGATTCGGCGCGGCCATTTCGTGCGTGCTAATTCTGTTGCTGAGCGGATGCGCCGAACGCAAGGTGAAGGCTAAGACGTTTCCGTGGAGCACGTTCGCGTACACGCGCCCCCTGGCGCCGTCCATTGCGCAAACGCAAACTCAGATGGACGACGGCGATCCGCTAGAAGGCACAACCATCGACGTTGCGCCGCCCCCTTCGGCGGTGGCCATCGCACGCAGTGTTCCCGCGCGGCCCCGCGTGCCTATCGGCAATTCTCCGCAAAACGATAACGGTAGCAAGCCCGACGTGCCTCAGCTCGCTCCACAACTGACCGCCGCGGAAGCCAGCGCGGTGCAGCAGCAAACCAGCCAGAGCTTGGGCGTCGCCGAACGCAACATTGGCTCTGCCGAGGGAAAAGCCCTGAACGCTACGCAGCAAGACCTCGCGTCGAAAGTACGCAGTTTCATGGCCGAGGCTCGCGACGCTGCGAACAACGGAGACTGGACGCGCGCAAGAGCTGCAGCGAAGAAAGCCGAAGTGCTCTCGCAGGAACTGGCAAGTTCGCTCTGAAGCGATTCGATTTGCGCGCGGCAGCCTGAAGGGCTCACCAAAAGAAAATGACGAAAAAGTTTGAGGCCGTTATCGCGGGAGGGGGGCTCATCGGCGGCGCCATCGCGCTCGAGCTGGCGCTCGCCGGCGTACGCGTCGCCATTTTTGAGCAAGGCGAGCCGGGGTGTGAAGCGTCGTGGGCCGGCGCTGGAATCCTGTCGCCTGCTCCGGAAAATCCCGCAACCATTCCGCTGGTGCCGCTTGGTAAGGCCAGCATGGCGCTTTATCCCGATTTCATCGCGCGCGTCGAGGAAATTTCCGGACAGGATGTTGGCTTCCGCGCCAAAGGGGCCTTGGAAGCGTTGTTTTCGCGGGACACGGCGCGCGAGTTGAGCACGCATGTTGCTCTTCATCACGGCTTGGGATTGAGAGCCGAAGCAATCAGCGCCGAAGATGCACGCGAACTCGAGCCTGCGCTCAGTCCAGAAGTGGAAGCTGCGGTGCTTCGGCCCGACGAAGCGTCGGTGGACAACCGCGCGTTGACGCAAGCGGTGTTGGAAGCGGCGCGAAAAAGTGGCGCCGAAATTGTCCCTCATCGCGAAGCGCAAGGAGTCTGGCGCGAGAAGGAGCGCTGTGCGGGATTGCTGCTTAAGGACGAAAAAATCTCCGCGAAATGGACCATTATCGCCGCGGGCGCGTTTTCGGCAAGCATCGCCGGAGTGGGCACGTATGCGCCGGTGCGTCCTGCTAAAGGACAGATGATTTCGCTGCGCAGCGAAGGAGTGAAAATCGAGCGGGTGTTGTGGTCCGACAAAATTTATCTGGTGCCACGGAATGACGGCAGGATTTTGGCCGGCGCCACGGTCGAGTACGTTGGGTTCGACAAAAAAGTGACCGCGGGCGCGTTGCAGAAAATGTTAAACGGGGCAATCGAGCTCGCACCGGATCTTGCGGACGCTCGAGTGGAGGAAACTTGGGCAGGACTTCGCCCCGACTCTCCTGATCACCTGCCGATTTTGGGGCCAGCGCATATCGATGGCCTGCTACTAGCAACAGGCCACTTTCGTAGTGGCATTTTGCTCACACCTATTACCGCGCGACTTATTCGCGAGTGGGTTACCGAGCAGCGCGTCTCCGTAGATTGGGATCGCTTCACGCCCCTGCGCTTTGCGGAAGCAAGTAAAGAAACAACGGCTTAGAAAATTCAGTCAGGCCGCGCAGGTGGCGGCGTAATTGGCGACGAATCGCCCACATGCCGGTATTGAATCTGATCATTCTCCAGAATGAGCGCGTGCTCGAGAACTACGTCCAGCGTTGAGCCGCGCGGCAGTTGAGCGTCTGGTCCACGCGTCAGCAACACAGCACCGAGCCCGGCAAGTCCGCCAATGCCGGCTCCAATCCCTGCGCCTTTGGCTCCGCCCGCGATGGCCCCGATGCCCGCACCCGTAACTGTCGTTGTAGCAACCGTTCCGACGTCTTTGCCTTTGCCGCCTCCGCCAGTCACCTTGCCTTCCGGATCCATCGTTTCGTTGCCGCCGCTATCCGCGCTACGCGGCGCGGCATTCAAGTCAACGGTATATCCGTTCGGAAAAATCAGCGTGTTCAGCTTCATGCGAAATTCGCCCCGGCCCTTGATTCGGCCGGGCCGCTTGGATTCGAGCAGTTCTCCGCGTAGGTACGAACCGACGGGAACAACTACACGGTTATTCTGCGTAATCGGAAACGAAGTCCGGAAATAGAGCGAATCACCAGCCTTGGCGCTGCGCGTGGAAATGCCGTTTTCCAGGACAACCGCAACCCGCGTGCCGGCAGGAACCGTGATTTTATCGTTCGTCGCCGCGCGCCTCTCCACCGCAGGCCGCACTTCTGGAGCAATCGGCGGCGGCGCGGAACTTTGCGGGCCTTCCGGCTGCTGGGCGAAGACCAAGCCATAGGACGTGAACAATAAGACGTGAAGAGCAATAAGCGGGCGTGTGAGGGACACGGTCATCCTCCATGCTGTCCTGCGATGCGAGCAGCAGAGGTACGGATGCCTGTAGTATATCTTGCCGTACAAGCAAACGCGCAAATTCATTTCACTCGCAGCACGTTGACCGCCTGATTGGCGCAGTCTACGCTGAGAGCAGTGGCTGGAGGATGTCATGGCGAAACTGGCGCTCGTCTACGGAATGCGATTACTGCCGGAGGACGAGCTCGGCGAAGTAAAGGACGCCACCGTCGTGCTGAAGAACGGGCGGATGGCGCGTGTCACCATGCACTTGATTGAGGGCAGCAAGGAAGAAATCGAGTCGACGTTTCGTCAATCAATCGAAGCCTTTTTCGACATGTATCCGGAGATTTAAAGTCGAGTGTCAATCTTTAGCGATTGCCAAAATTTTCCGGGTCCACGCTCGGGTCGCCCAACGCATCATTAATGAGCACCGTGGATTGCCCGGTCAGCTCAAAACGCTTGCGGCACTTATAGCAAGCCACTAAATCATCGAGCCGCACCATGTAGGAAGCGGCCTTGGAAAATTTCCTGCGGTCTTCTTCGCCCGCGCCGCGCGGAAGCTCTCTTCGCTTCCTGCAGACTTTCCAGCGCACGGGCGCTTCAAACTCCCCGCGGCAACTGGGGCACACCAGTTTGACCTTCCGCGTCTCTTCTTTTTCTGTGTAAAAAGCTCTCTCGTCCATATTTTAGTGTGCGGGCGCGCTCACCGCTTGATCGATTGTAACAAATTCAAGGCCCAGGTCGCGCCAGCGCGGCAGCCAATGCTCGAGTGCCGCCAGCGTGCGCGTGCGATCTGCGGTCTGCTCGCGATGACTACCATCATGCAAGCAGAGGATTTCGCCGGTGCCTGAACCGAGCTTCAACCCGCGTTGTGCCCGCGCCGCGATCGGCTGCATTCGCCGAATCAGCCATTCGGCCGAAGGCGCGCGCCAGTCTCCCGGCAGCAACGTCCACATCACCACGCGCATGTTGAGCTCGCGCGCTTCTCCCTCAAGCCACGGATTTCTCAAGCCAAACGGCGGACGAAACCACTTCGGCGGCGCACCCAGCGCGTTCTTGATCGCCGAATGCGTTAATCGCAGCTCCACTCGTATGTCCGCCGAGCGCTTCCAAAACAAATTCGGGTGCGATTCCGTGTGATTGCCGACGACATGTCCCCGCGCGGCAATTTCTCTGACCAGTTCAGGGCACTCTCGAATGTAGCGTCCAATCAAAAAGAACGTCGTACGTGCCTTATAACGATCGAGCAGATCCAGCAGCTTCGGCGTGATCGCCGGATTGGGTCCGTCGTCAAACGTGATGGCCAGCTTGCGGGGCGAATCCGTTCGACAAATTGTCGGACCAAAAAGCTGCGCACGCGGATGCACGCCGCCATAAGCCGCAATTCCCGCTGCCGCAGCGCCGATTGACGGCGCTCCCATGAGCCAGGGATTCACGGGCGATATTGTCGCACGTAGACGAAGGAGATATGTAAATAGGAAAGGGCTCAGCCCGGCAAAAGGCGTCGAGCCTTCAAATCGGTGAGGAGCCGGTCAATCTCCGTATCGCGCTCCATACGATGGAGGCGCTCCCCAACATCGTCTGTGATCAGCTCGACTTCGGCGGTCGCAACCGCTTCGCTGTGATGTACACGATCCTTCAGCCGGTTGAACGTGGCGCCCTTTGAGTGATCGCCGATCGCCCCTTGCGCGCGTGCCGCCTTCCCAAGGGCTACACTGCGACGCTGCCTAGCGAGTAGCAGATCCCGCTTTGATTTTGCTTCATCCAATTTTTGCTCCAGCTTCTGCAAGGCGCCCTTCAGCGTCTCGACCTGGGCCTTCTGGTCGTCGACCTGCTCGCGATAACTCTGCGCCAGCCGCAGCGCGGTCTGATAGCGTTCCAACGCCCCGCGCGCCAGGTCGTCTTCGCTTTTGTCTACGGCCCGCTCGGCTTTGCGCATCCAGTCGTTTCCGGTGTCTTCGTTTTCCTTCAGTTTTTTCTCCAGCATGTGCTGATCGGCAATGGATACCGCCACCTGCGTTTTCACTTGCAAGTATTGGTTCTCCATATCGAGGATCACCTGCTTGATCATCTTCTGCGGATCCTCGGCGCGGTCAATCATGTCGTTGAGATTCGCGCGAATCAAAGTGCCTACTCGTTCCAAAAGTCCCATGATGTTTCTCCTTTCAAATACCAACCAATGCCGTCACGACGAACCTTACGGTGACGCTATCAACGCGTCTCCATGGATGCGTCGTCTCATAGATTCAGCATCGAGAAGACAGATGCGAAACAATTCTCGATTACGAACGCCAGGTGACCCGCAACGTGTGTGACCACGAGCACGACAATCACAAGGACGAAAACCATCAGCATCAGCAATTTCTCTTTCATCGTCATGACACTCCCCCGGCTCCCTATTTCACAAAGAAGTGTCTGGGCAGATCCTGCGATCTGCCCAGACGGACGGAATTACTAGGAGCTGCTTGGCAGCGACGGCGGAGCCGGCTTGGCCGCGTCCGCGTGGTCGCCGATCAAACGCACTTTGGCGAGCAGGTCAGACATCTGCATGCCAGAGAGCGCCTCGAACAGCGCAGGCACTTGCGCTGCAATCTTCGTTATGTCGCCGGTGAGCTTGTACGCGCCGGCAGCGTCACCGTTGCCGGTCGATACGATGGTCACCTTGTCGATTTTGCTGAGCGGCTCAGCGAGAGCACGCACTACCTCCGGCAGGCCAGTGATCAGCTTGTCGACCACCGCTGCTTGGTTGTATTCCTGATAGGCCTCGGCCTTGACGTTCATCGCCCTGGCTTCGGCTTCGCCTTTCTTGAAGATGATCTCGGCTTCGGCTTCGCCTTGCGCGCGAATGGAAGACGCGCGGCCTTCCGCTTCGCTGATCAAGCGCTGGCGTTCGGCTTCTGCGAGCGTCTGAATACGCTGCCGCTCAACATCCGCCGCCTTTAGTACCGTGGCAATCAGCTCGCGTTCGCGGCGCGCGATCTCCGCCTCTTGCACCTTCACCTGCGCTTCGCGCTCCACTTGCTGCACGCGCACCGCTTCCGTGATCACTTGTTGCTGTTGGATGTTTGTTTCGATTTCGTAGGCTTTGTCCGCCTGCGCTTGCGCTTTTTTAGTCGCTTCCACGTAAGCGGCTTGCTTGATGTTCAGGTCGCGCTGCGCTTCGGCTTGCTTTGCTAACGAAGCAGTCTCCGCCGCCACCCGCTCCTGATCCGCTTGCGCCTTGGCGACCGCCGCGGCGCGCGACATCTCCGCGCGTTTGATGGCGATGTCGCGATCCGCTTCCGCCGTAGCGACTTCCGCATCGCGCTTGATGCGCGCAACGTCCGGCCGTCCCATGTTGGTGATGTATTCGTTCTTGTCGCGGACTTCCTTGATGGTGAAACTCACCACCTCAAGTCCCATCGTGCTCATGTCATCCGCGCATGTTGAACGCATGCGGTCGCCGACCATCTCCGGTTCCTTGACGATCTGCTCGACGGTGAGCTGGCCCATGATTCCGCGCAGGTGTCCTTCCATTACCAGCCGGATCAA
>JAOAPV010000123.1 GCA_025463055.1 Candidatus Acidiferrum typicum | reverse complement strand
TCGAGTTTTTGCACCGTCACAAAAAGGCCACCATTCATCAACGCGAGCTGCACAGCGACACTCCCACATTCGCGCTCGCGCTTCGCGGCGCCCTGCGCCAGGCCCCCAAAGTCATCCTCGTCGGCGAAATGCGCGATAAAGAAACCATTGAGATCGCTCTCGAGGCCGCCGAGACCGGCCACCTCGTTATGTCAACGCTGCACACCATTGACGCTTCTAAAACCGTCGAACGCATCATCGGCGTCTTTCCGATCGCCGACCAGCAGTCAGTGCGCACCCGCTTCGCCAAAGCATTCCGCTTTATCGTTTCCCAGCGCCTGCTTCCGAAGAAGGACGGCAAAGGCCGCATCGCCGCCATCGAAATCCTGAAGTCCACCCTGCGCACCCGTGACTATGTCGAAAAGGGTGAAGGCGAGGGCAAAACCCTGCTGGACGCTATGCGCGATGGCGACACCGACGGCATGCAGCATTTCGACGGCGAGCTGGAAAAATTGCTTCGCGCTGGCACCATCGATTACGACACCGCCCTCGCCTACTCCACCAATCCCGGTAACTTCCGCCTCGAAGTAGCCGACTATCTCGAAAGCGGCGGTAATGCCAAACAGCCGGACCCCGCCGCCACTGAAGTGGAAGTCGAACGCTAAATTTTGGACTGCGGCGGTCTACCCGCCATTCTCGAGCCCACGCTAATGGCAAAGACCGCTTCCGTCAGTGCAGCCTGATCCGCGCCTGATCCGCAAACTGAAAAACAGAAATTTGACTGCCGCCGCTGTGACTTGTCGCGCTCTGTCGTACAATTTCTGAACCGATGCCCGTGTTCCAGGACGCGACAGATCTGAAGACATTCAACATCGTTGTAATCTCCGCTGTTCTCACGTTTGTATTCGGCGCAATCGCTCTGATTTACCCGCGAGCCGCTGACAATTTGCTCCGCCGCATTGAGCAATCCCTTTCGCGATTCGCGGAACGCAAACGCTTCGCCGTCATCGTCCTATTCTTCTCTGTAATCGTTCTTCGCCTTCTCGCTCTTCCGCTTCTGCATGTGCCAGCTCCCGGCATTCACGATGAATTCAGCTACCTGCTGATGGGCGACACCTTCGCGCACGGCCGCCTGGCCAATCCGCCGCACCCCATGTGGGTCAGCTTCGAAACGTTCCACGTCAACTGGTTCCCCAAATACGCCTCGATGTATCCGCCCGCGCAAGGTTTCGCGCTCGCCATCGGCCAACTGCTCGGCCATCCTTGGATTGGCGTGCTGCTCAGCGATGCCGCCATGTGCGCTGCAATTCTCTGGATGCTGCAAGGTTGGCTGCCCGCCCGCTGGGCATTCCTCGGCGGCACGCTCGCGGCCCTGAAATTCGGGGCGGCCAGCTACTGGATGAATAGTTATTGGGGGGGTGCCACCGCCGCAATCGGCGGCGCATTGGTTTTAGGCGCGCTCCCGCGAATTACGAAACGTGCGAGAGTGCGCGATGCCGTTCTTCTCGGTCTTGGCGTCGCTATTCTCGCTAATAGCCGACCGTACGAAGGATTCCTCTTCTGCATTCCTGCGGGTCTCTGGTTTCTTTGGTGGCTCGCCGGAAAAAACAAATCACCGCAGCCGCTGAACGTGCGGCTACGCCGCGTCTTGCTTCCTCTCACTGCTATGTTGCTCGTTACGGTCGCGTTCATGGGCTACTACAACTGGCGCCTCACCGGAAATCCGCTAGTGCTGCCACACGTCTTGAACACGCGCGTGTATCACACTACCGGGCTCTTTCTTTGGGATCACAAGGGTCCCGAAATGCACTATCGCAATCAGCAATTCGAGGATTTTTACAATGGATGGGCGCGCGAGAATTACGAAAACACGTGGGCGGATATTGTGCGCGTCACTCGAGAAAAAGCCGTTCGTTACGGGCTCACCTACTTTTGGATCGGAGGGCTTCTCGCCCTACCCGCCGTCCCATTTTTATTTCGCGACCGCAAGGTGCGCCTCCTGCTTGTCACGTTCCTGCTTGTGAGCGCTGGCGCGCTTGTTGTGATTTGGTCCAACGCGCATTACGCCGCGCCGCTCACCTGCGTGGTTGTCGCGCTAATCGTGCAGGCCATTCGCTACTTGCGTACGTTTCGAATAAAGCAGCGGCCTATTGGCGTCGCGCTATCGCGCGCCATTGTGCTCCTGCTTGTGCTCGACACAAGCATAAACACCGCGCGCGGCATCTGCGACCCGCTCCTTTGGGCATGCCAAGGCGACCCGAGCCGCGTTGCCGTTATATCAAACCTCGAGCACACGCCCGGCAAGCACCTGATTATGGTCCGCTACGAAAAAGATGATCACAATATCCACGACGAATGGGTTTACAACGGCGCGGAAATCGACAACGCGAAAGTCCTCTGGGCCCGCGAACTCGATCCGGAACAAAACGCGAAACTCTTCGCTTATTTCCAAGACCGCAAAATCTGGCTAGTAACCCCCGACACGGACAACACTTATCTCGAACCCTACGCCCCGCTGAGCACTCCCCAAAACGATTCCGACCGGTAGCCAGCAATCGCTAATACGTCAGCGTTGCTCAGCGAGTCGCCACCATCAAATTGTTCAGGCCTAGTTCGAACGTGTAATGAGTGAGTTCGGTGAATCCGATGCGATGCAGCATGTGCTGCAAAGTGCCTACTGGGATGCGCTTCTGATGCTCATCGCTTTCCATCTCATCGCTAACAAATCTCAGCCCGTGCAGCAGCTTTAAGATGGGATCTACCATCGACGACGGCCACGTCAAAATTAAGGATCCGGCCGGCGCTAAGATGCGGTACGCCTCGCGCAGCACCGGCTCCGGCTCGGCCAGATGCTCCAAGACCGCTAGCATCACAACATTGTCGAATTGACTCGATTCTAACGGCAGTGGCTGGCGAATGTCCGCGCGCACGCGCTGCCAACGTCCGCCGGTACCGTCTCGCACCTGATCGTCCACGCCGACACCGTGCGCAATTCGCTCTGACGCATAGTCTAAAAATGCAGCGTCCAGCCCGCATCCCAAATCGCACACGCGTGCGCCTTTGCGAATGTGCGGATAAGCCGCGCGAAACCGCTGCCGCGCGATGAATTGATCCAATGCGGTGTAGGACATTATTTCAAATCGTAGTCGCCGATATAAGTTCCGCGGCTGATTCCCAGCATGCTCAAGAAAAACGACGCAAAGATAATCTGCAATCCTAAAAACAGCCACATGGCCCAAAACAAGACCTGGCGAACCTGCGCCAGCGGGCCGAATCCGCTGGCCACCCACTGCCACGTTACCCACGCGCAGCCCGCCAATCCCGCAAGAAATAAAACGCCGCCCAGCAGGAGTCCCGATTCAAGCGTCACCCGCTTCAGCACTCGCTTCAGCGAAACAGTGCCGCTGCGATCAAATCGCTCGGCATAGCTGAACACTTTCGCAAACGCTCCAATCGAAAGAATCTGCGCTCCCAACAAAGTAAAAATCACGCCGAAGATCATCGTGTGCACGTCCAGTGTAATTCGCGGCGTGATCGCCCTTGGCCCGGGCAGCAACCAGAACACGAGCGCCAGTCCCACAAACATGAACGTTGCACCCGGCAACACAAACAGCCAGTTTGGCGCGTACAACAACATAAATCGCAGGTGCCGCCATCCATCGCGGAAGCTCCGCAGGTGCGGCGGGCGCCCTCGCTTGTCCGGCCAAAGCGTAATGGGAATCTCGGTGATCTTCGCGCCTAGCTGTGCGGCCTTGATCACAAACTCCGACGCGAACTCCATACCGGTGCTGCGCAAATCCATACGGTCGTACACAGCACGTGTGAATCCGCGCATCCCACAGTGACTATCGCCGATCCCCGTGCGAAAAAACAAATTTAGCAAAGAGGATAGCGCGGGATTCCCTACATATTTGTGATGCCACGGCATCGCGCCCCGCTTGATCTCCCCTCGAAAGCGATTCCCCATCACTACGTCATTCCCCTGGCGCCATTTCTCGACGAATCGCGGCACTTCGGTGAAATCATAACTGTCGTCTGCGTCGCCCATCACGATAAACGCGCCGCGCGCGGCGGCAATTCCAGCGCGCAAGGCGGAGCCATACCCGCGCGCCTCCACGCGCACTACACGCGCGCCCAGCTTCTCCGCAATCTCGATTGATCCGTCCGTCGATCCGTTGTCCGCCACAATCACTTCGCCGCGCAGGCCCGCGGCGCCGAACGCGGTGATTGCTTTCGAAACGCAAATCCCAATCGAATTCGCCTCATTCAAGCAAGGAATCACCACCGAGAGTTCGGTGCCGTCCTCCGCGCCCGGTTTCGCCGTAGCCGTTGCCGCGCGCGTGGCATTCCTCGCCTTCGACTCCTCAGTTTCCACGCTGCCTCGCATACTCCTCACTTCCAGCTTGCATTTTCTCCCGCGCCCATTATTATGGCGAAGTTCCCGAGCGTAGTTTCGAAAGTCCTTGAGACTCCACCAATTGCCGAATCCATCGGACCTATCTTCCACACCCAGCGCCTCCGCGTCGAGTGGCACTTTCAAGGCCCTCCGGACGCCAAGTAGCCGCGGCCGTCTCCTCAAGGTTCTCGGCATGTGGTTCGGAATTTCCGCCGCAATTGGCAACACCATCGCCGCGGGAATTGTCAGAGCTCCCGGCGACATCGCGCAGTGGCTTCCTAACGTTTATCTGTTTTTCGGCGTCTGGGTCGTCGGCGGACTCTACGCGCTTTCCGGCGCTTCGTCCATGGCGGAACTTGGCGCGGCGATCCCTCGTAGCGGAGGCCAATATAATTTTTCGCGTCGCGCGCTCGGGGAATACGCCGGCTTCATTGTCGGCTGGAGTGATTGGCTTTCCACCTGCGGCACTGCCGCGGCCGTGGCTATTGTTATCGGCGAGTACAGCGGCGAGCTTTTTCCGGCGATCGCGGGGCACGTGAAGTTGATCGCCGTGCTTATCATTGCTGGATTTTTTGTTTTGCAGTGGCGTGGCATCAAGTGGGGCAGCGGGACACAACTTGCGACTGCTGCGATGAAAACATTCGCGTTTGTTATCGTTGTGGCTGCTTGTTTCCTTTGGGGAGGACACGCGCGCGCCGCCGCTTCCGCTTCTGTCGCTGCTGCGCCTCCGCTCCCTGCGGGTTGGCCGCTTGCGCTTGCGATCTTATTTGGACTGCAAGCAGTCTTTTACAGCATCGACGGCTGGGACGGCATCATTTACTTCGGCGAAGAGGTGCGCAATCCGGGGCGCGATATTCCCCGCGCGATTTTCGGCAGCGTCGCGACCATAATGGGGATCTACCTGCTCATCAACGCCGCGGTGCTCTACGTTCTGCCCATGTCGCAAATCGCCGGCAATACGTTTGTGCTTGGCGCTGCCGCGGAAAAAATCTTTGGACCTTACGGCGATACAATCATCCGCGCCATTATGGTTATTTCGCTGCTCAGTTGCCTGAATGCGAACCAACTTTTCTGTTCGCGCACGTTGTACGCGATGAGCTGCGATCGCCTATTTTTCCGAAGCTTCACGCGCGTCAACCGAGGCGGGACTCCTACTCTTTCTCTCCTGCTCAGCACGCTTGTGGGTGTGCTCTTCGTGCTTGGCTCCTTCGAGATTGTGATCGCTATGCTTTCGTTCTTCTTTGTGGCAAATTACACGCTTTCTTACTTCTCACTATTCGCGCTGCGCAACAAGGAGCCGGAAATGGAGCGGCCTTATCGCGCGTGGGGTTATCCGTGGACGACGGGGATTGCGCTGTTCGCGTCGGCGCTATTTCTAATTGCGTCGATTGTTCCAGATTTGAAGGCGGCCTTCACGACGGGGAAAGTCTGGCCGCCCAGCCCTGCGATGCTGGCGCTGTTAATCCTGCTTCTCAGTTATCCGGTGTTCCGGGTGATGACGTGGTTCACGCATCGCGCGGACACGGATTCCTTAAATTAACTGACTTTCTCCGCTACCGTCTTTGCTTGCAAAAAGAGAAGCAGGTAATCCTTGCCGCCTGTTTTGGAATCGGTGCCGGACATATTGAAGCCGCCGAAGGGGTGGGCGCCTACCATTGCGCCGGTGCACTTTCGGTTCAAATACAAATTACCGACGTGGAATACTTCTTGGGCCTTTTCTAATTTTTCTTTGTTCCGCGAATAGACACCGCCGGTTAGCCCAAACTCTGTGTTGTTTGCAATCTCGAGCGCATGATCGAAATCTTTCGCCTTGATTACCGCTAGCACTGGGCCAAAAATTTCTTCCTGCGAAATCCGGGCCTTGGGATCGACGTCGGCAATAATCGTTGGCTGGACAAAATAGCCATCTCCTGGCGCGCGGTCGCCGCCGTGGAGCAACTTCCCTTCCTTCTTTCCTACGTCGATGTAGCCCAAGATCGTGGTCATCGCGGTCTTGCTTACGACCGGGCCCATATAATTGTTGGGATCTTCGCTTGGTCCTACGTTGATTTGTTTCGTTCGCTCGACCAACCTTTGTACGAAGTTGTCGTAGATCTTTTGCGACACGATCGCGCGGGAGCACGCCGAGCATTTCTGCCCCTGGTAGCCGAACGCGGATTGCACTACGCCTTCGACGGCAGCTTCGACGTCGGCCTCTTCGTCCACGATGATGGAATCTTTGCCGCCCATTTCGAGCACCGTGCGCTTGATCCACATCTGACCCGGCACTGTTTTCGCGGCGAGTTCACTGATGCGCAGGCCTACTTCTTTCGATCCCGTGAAAGCTATGTAGCGCGTCTTCGGATGCTGGACCAGCGCGTCGCCGACCGTAGCGCCCGCGCCGGTTACAAAATTCAGCGCTTCCTTAGGGATTCCTGCTTCGTAAGCGATCTCCACGAATTTCGCCGCCACGGTCATGGTGTCGCCCGCGGGCTTCAGCACCACAGTGTTTCCTGTCACCAGGGATGCCATGGTCATGCCGGCCATGATTGCGGCGGGAAAATTCCATGGCGGAATCACTACGCCTACGCCTAGCGGAATATAGACGAGATAATTTTTCTCGCCTTTCATCGGCACAACTTTCTGCGGGCCGGACAGCCGCAGCATTTCGCGCCCATAAAATTCCAGGAAATCGATCGTTTCCGCCGTGTCCGCGTCGGCCTCCGGCCACGACTTCCCTGCTTCGTAAACGATCAGGGCGTTCATCTCATACTTTCGCTCGCGCAAGATCTGTGCCGCGCGAAACAAGCACTGCACGCGCTGCTCCGCTGGCACTCGCTTCCAGGTGTCGAATGCTTTGCTCGCCGCCTCCACGGCCTGATTCGCTTGGTCGACGCTCGCCGACTGGAACACGCCGATCACCTGGGAAGGATGCGAGGGATTCGTCGAAGCCTTCTTCTCGGTCGTGATCACCTTTTGCCCGCCGATGTACATTGGGTACTCGCGTCCGAGCTCCCCCGCGACTTTCTTCAGGGCTTCTTCCATCCGGCTGCGGTTTGCGGGCTGGGAAAAATCAATGAACGGCTCGTTGACAAACTCGGAAACCTGCACTTTGGTCTCAGCAGTCGCCATGTTGAGTTCTCCTATTTCGTGGATCGAAGCCTCAGTTTACCTGAGGCTCGGGGCTCAATGTCGGTCCGTCTCGTTTTGGGGGTCGGAGCTTAGCTCGACATAAAGCCTCTGCTCTCAACAGATTTAGTCCCTAAAGAGCCATCCCTGTGATCTGCATCGATTCTACTGCGCCCCTCGCCAGACCGACAAGGCATTCAGTCTGCCTCTCGGTTCGCGCTCCTCGACGCACGCACATAGGGCGAAAACCCGACATTTTCCCATGACAATGCATTCTTGACGGTAGTGCGAGCCGGTTTCGACCTTGATAGAACAATCGTGCTCATCAAAGTGCCGATTATGGCTTCGGGCGACCGCGGACCCATAGGAGGGCCAACGCCGACCACGAGTCCCAATGCTTCACGGGTCCTCGTCTCACCCTCCCACCTTTCCGCTCGGCTGCTTGAACGGTTGGCCCTTTGACCGAGAGAGTCGCCGGATTCGATCGCAATCGTTAAGCGGTTCTCGGTCAGTCCGTGACTTACCCCACGGGAAGGAATCCAGAAAGAGGAACCATATTGCACACGTACTGTCATACCACCCATACACCCTCAGACCACGCCCGAACCCACGCACCATCCGCTCAACACCAGCCACTGTACGTCACTCTGATACTGCTCGCGCTCTTGCTTTGCTGGCTGGCGGTCCCGGCAGGGGTATCCGCCCAAGGGCTGGAGCTCGCCGGTGGATGGGCGCACATCACCGGCAACAATGGCACGGACGGTTTCAACTTTGGGGCTGGCTGGTACTTCACCAACCACGTTCAGCTCGCAGCCGACTATGACACCACCTGGGACAGTAGCATCATCGGCACATTCCAGCTGACGTCGCTAGGCACAGTGACTTCCAAAAGCCATCTGCAGAACTGGCTGTTTGGTCCACGCGTCTTTTTCTACAATACAGAGGTTCACAAGCGCAGGGTCAATGTCTTCGGTGAAGCACAGTTCGGTTTTTCCCACTTGAAGTCACAAATCCAACTGGTTGGTACGCCCAACATTTCCACGACGGACAACTCCTTCTCGTGGATGCTGGGAGGCGGCGCTGACTACACCATAACGCGGCATTGGACTGCACGCGGCAAGCTGGACCTCCTGCGCACACACTTTGCGAATACGGGCCAGAGCCGCCTGAGAGTGGGTATCGGCGTGGCCTATACGTTCGGGACCAGAGAACGATAGATAGGATCTACGTGTCAGCCTTGGCTTGGATGCGGACCCACCACGAGAGACCGCAATGGAGGGCGATCGCTCAGGTGACGGATCTAAAGATCCGCCATTACGGGTTGCTGGCGCTCGAGAGCAGTGTGGGAAAGTCGAGACCGCGGATATAATTCCGGCATGGTGCTCGAGTTTCGGAAGGCAATGGTGCCGGACGAGGTTGATGAGCTGCGCCGGGTGGACGTGGAGATATTTGGGAAGGATGCTTTTGAGGAAGAGCTTTGGTTCAGCGTGGAGCCGTATTGGATAGTGGTGGACGGGCGGGTGGCGGGATGCGCGGCGTTTGTTCACGATGTGGATTTTGAGGAAGACCTGCGAGAGGACGATGAGAATGTGCCTCGACGAGGGACGGTTTACATCCAGACTACTGGGCTGCTGCGTGCTTATCGCGGGCGGGGATTGGGAAGGCGCGTTAAGGAGTGGGAGATTGAGTACGCGCGGCGGAATGGGTTCCGGCGCGTTGTGACGAACTGTCGCGAGGGGAATGCGGCGATGATCACGATTAATGAGAAGTATGGGTTCAGGGTGATACGACGGACGCCCGGATATTATGAGGATGGGGAGGCGACGGTGGTGATGGAGCTGGTGCTGGAATAGCGGCGGCCGTGTGAGGGAAAAAGCGGGTCCCTCGGCTGCGCTCGGGATGACAAGCTTCGCTAGCTGGTAAGCTTGCGTTGCATGGCAAGACGTCTGCCATTGCGGATCTGGTTGAGCAGGACTCTTCTCTTTATTACCAGTGACAGAATTCCGTAAGGCAACCCTGCGGCAAAAAACGCACCTAAGAATTGCCAGCGTGTCCAACGAAATCTTCCGCTCAACCAAACGATTGCACCGATACCGGAAAGCATGACAATCCAATGCAACGTGTGAACGATGATCGAGAGCCAGGGCAGCTTTCCAGTTTGCCGCTTGTATTTCGCCCAACCCCGAAGAGTTGTGCGGGCGTCCTCGTATATGGAACGGAGACTGCTCATGTGTGGTTCACAAAACGCTAGCGGGGGAAAGATATTACTTCGTAGGCCTTGGTTACGTTGGCGGTCACGGATTTGGGGAAGTTGGGGTCGAATTTGTCGGCGTATTTTTTTGTGAGGAAGTCGGAGACGGTTTTTCTTGCTTCGTCCAGGGTGGCGCCTTCGGCGTAGACGGCTGCGGTACGATCCATGAGGTCGCGGAAATAGGACTTCCAGAGTTCGAAGCGGAGTTTGCCGTGCATTACGTCGCCGTGGCCGCCGAGTACGGAGTTGAAATCGAGTTTTTCTGCGGCGTCGAGGGTTTGGATCCAGTCGTAGGGATAGGAGTCGCCCATGAAAGGAGTCCAGCCGTGGAGGGCGTCGCCAGTGACTATGACTTTTTCGTTGGGGAGGAAGACGAAGACGTCGCCATCGGTGTGAGCGCGGCCGAGCCAGAGAATTTCTACGGTGCGGCCGCCGCGGCGGAGGATGAGGCTGCGGTCGAAGGTCATGGTGGGCAGGGTGACTTGCATTAGTTTCAACTCGGCGAAGTAGGCTTCGGCTTGGCGGATGTTTCCTTGGATCGCGCTTTTCTGTTCCGCGCTAGAGGCTTTTTCCAAATCCTTTTTCAAATTGGCGATTTCCTGGGGCATGGTGACGATTTCGTTTTTGATGCGCGGAATGCCGATGCGCTCAATATTTTCGCGCGTCGCTTCAGAGGAGATGATCTCGACGCCGGCGGGCCAGGAGCTGGGATAGGCTTCGTTGCCCTGGTAATGATCCCAATGAAAATGGGTGTTGACGACGAATTTCACAGGCTTGGGCGTGAGCTTCTTGATTTGCTCGATGAGCGCGCGGGCGGCGGAAGGTTTGGAGTGCGTGTCGACGACGAGGACGCCATCGCCGAGGATGATGATGGCGGCGTTGCAATTTAGTTTGTAGGCGGGCTTGGCGATGGCGGCGTAGACGCCGTCGGCGATGGGCTTTATGTCGAAGAGGTCTTCCACACCGGCGACGCAGGTGGCGGGAAGCAAGAGGACGAGGAATAGCAAGAAGCGCAATTTCATGGGCGCGACCCCCGGGCGGTTGAGGCTGATGGGCGGAGAGGGTACTACAGGGGAAGCGCGGACCGAAAGCGGGGGTTGATGTTGCTGCAGCGCGCCGGGCGGGAGATACCATTTACGTTAATTGAATAGACCGTTGGGGTCTGCTACCATCCGCGCCATGCCCGACGAGCCCAAGGAACCGGAAGAGGGTGTCGACCGGTACCTTAGCGACTTTCTCCGCAAAGCGGAGCTGTTCATCTATTACATCGTTGCGGTGCTCCTTTGCCTCAGCGCCGCCGCGGCCATCGCCTACGCCGCCACCACGCTGTGGAAGGGGCTGGTTCACTGGACTATTGCCACCGAAACGCTGCGCGTGCTCGACCAACTGCTGGTCGTTCTGATGCTGGTGGAGATTTTGCATACCATCCGCATCTCCATCCACTCGCACATTCTGTTCGCCGCAGAGCCGTTCCTGGTGGTTGGACTGATTGCTTCCATTCGGCGGGTGCTCATCATCAGCTTGGAGTTGACCAACCTCACGCGGGAGGGAAGATGGTCGGCCGATGGGGCAAGCATATTTCATTCTTCGATGATCGAACTGGGGATGCTAGTGATCCTGATCCCAGTGTTGGTGCTCTCGATCACGCTGCTACGCCGCCATTCACCGGGGGCCAAGGAATTACTGGAGAGCTTGCACTAGGAGCGTGGCATACAGGCGGTTCGCGAGGGAACCTTCGCGCTGCGGTTGGCGTATCTTGATATACAGGGAGTGACCATTCATGTTTTGCGATAAATGCGGAGTGGCTATCGGCTCCGGCGCGCAATTCTGCAGTTCCTGCGGGAAGGCGGTGGTTGCGACGCCTCCGGCACCGCACGCCATTGCGTCCACAACAGGCACCCCTGCGGATGGCCGGGTACGGCGGCACATTCAGATTCTGGCGAGTCTTTGGCTGGCAAATGGAATCCTGCGGTTCGCGGAAGTCGGGTCGATTTTCATCGCGGGACAAATGCTTCCTTTTTTGATGGGCTGGGGAGTTCCAGGGCACAACGGCAACTGGCCTTTTAATTTTCTGCCGTTCGGACTGTATTCCATTGGTGGATTTCTGGCGTTTTTTGGCGTCGCGTACATCGTCTTGGCGTGGGGTCTATTTCAACGTCAGCCGTGGGCACGCGTGCTGGGACTAGTGCTGGGAATCTTGTCGCTGCTACGGCCGCCATTTGGCACAGCGCTGGGCATTTACACGCTTTGGGTGCTTTGGCCTGAACATTCCGGCCAAGAATACGAGCGTCTCTCGCGGGCCTATTAGCCGAGAAATATCCTCGATCGATGTCCGTACTTCAGAGTGAAGATGGTCATGATATCTTTACGGCCATGCGAATTTCACAGCTAGCAGCACTCTGCGTGCTTGGCGCCTTGGCATTGGTTGGAACCCTTTCCGGGGGCGCAAAGAGCGACATTCCGTCGCACGGTAAGGCCGTGGTCCTGTTCGATGGCCGTGATCTCACAAATTTCGATACGTTCCTGAAGGAGCATGGACTGAATAACGATCCCGATCACGTTTTCCTGGTCGAGAATGGGACCATTCATGTTTCGGGAAAGGAATTCGGATACGTCATCACCAAAAAAGAGTTTGCGAATTACTATTTGCATGCGGAGTTCAAATGGGGCGAAGGTACGTACGCGCCGCGCGAGGGACAGGCGCGTGACAGCGGAATTTTGTACCACGTGCAAGGCGAGCAGAAGGTCTGGCCGCGGTCGGTGGAATTTCAGATTATCGAGGGGGGAACAGGGGATTTTTGGATGACGGATGGAGGAGCGATCACCGGGCGCGACGGTGTGCGCGTCACGGGACCTCCAGGGACGGCGCTGAAAATCGACCGCATCGGGAAAGGACCGTGGAATAACGTGACGGGTTATCGTGATCCCGTGGGTGAATTGGAAAAGCCGCACGGCGAATGGAATTTGCTGGAGTTGGTGGCACAAGGAGATCACGTCAAGCAATTTGTGAACGGGAAATTGGCGAACGAAGGGTCGCAGGCATTTCCTGCGAACGGGAAGATATTGTTGCAGTCCGAAGGCGCCGAGGTGTTCTTCCGGAAGATCGAATTGTTTCCGCTGAAACGGTGATTATGCGAATGAACTTTCAAGGTGTTTTCTTGATTCTGTCTCTTGCGACAGGGTTTCTTGGCGCTGCAGTTTCCGGACAGGAGCCGGCGGTGCTGGCACTCGATGCCGAACCGCATCATCATCTCGCACTGAAGAATGATTACGTAAAGGTGTATCAAGTTGAAGTGGCGCCGCATGATGCTGTGAAGTTACATCGGCATGATACGGATGCGATTAGCTTGTCGCTGAGCGAGTCCTTGGTGACCGTTCATTTCCCCGGGAAACCGGACGTGCAGCAGAAACTGACGACAGGACAAATACGGTTGCAGGCGCGCGGGTATGTGCATTCGACTTCGGTGGACGGCGACACGCCTTTCCGGAATGTCACTGTGGAGTTGTTGAAGCCGCAAACGGGGGAGCGCAATGGTTGCGGTCAGGTGATGGCCGCACAGCCATTGCATTGCGAGGGTCCGCATGGCACGGTGGGCCTAGGGAAGCCGCAGTTCGAGACGGAGCAGACATACGTTGGGATTCTTCAGTTGAAACCGCTTGAGCGGGTGATGATCGGAGAGCCCGGACGCGCGACTTTGATTGTGGCGGTGGACGCAGGAGCTAAGCATTCAGGAAAGAATGGAGTGGCGGAGGCGCTGCGTAGCGGGGATTTTGTGTGGCTTGATAATGGGAAACCGGGAGAAGCCTTTCTGAACGACAGCGCTACAGAAGTAAGGCTTGTTTGTTTTGGCTTAGCACGGGCTGATGGCCCATCGAGTTCGCGTAAGTAACAGCGTTCGAATAGTCAGGAGATAAGTGCTACTGGGCCATCTAAAGGTGGCCTCTAGACTAGCTCGCTTACTGCGCTTCCGAAGATTTTAGTGTGTTGGTCTATGTCGGCTGGTGTGGTGGCGGGGCACATTAGGGCCATATTGTGGAATGGCGTTAGCAGGACGCCGCGATTTAGGGCGTAGAGGTGGAGGAAGCGCTCTAGCTCGAAGTCGGCGGCCGCCGCGGATTCGCCGCCGTTGCGCGGAGGTTTCGTGGCAAAGGTGTATTCGGCGCGGGCGCCGAGTTGCTGGACGTTCCAGGGGAGATTGGCGGCGCGGATGTGTTGGGCTACGCCGTCGGTGAAACGCTTGGCTAGCGGGATCATTTTTTCGAATGCGGCTGGAGTTAGGACGTGCTCTAGCGTGGCCCGCATGGCGGCTAACGAAAGCGCGTTGCCCGCTAGCGTGCCGCCGATGCCGCCTACGTCGCAATCTTCCAGTTGAATGCGGGCGGAGATGCGCTGGGCGACTTCTGCGGTGACGCCGTAGGTGGCTCCGGGAATGCCGCTGCCGATCGGTTTTCCAAAGACAACAAAATCGGGATCGAGCTTCCATTCGCGGGTGCAGCCGCCGGGGCCGACGCAGATCGTGTGCGTTTCGTCGGCGATTAGGAGCGTGCCATAGCGGCGGGTTAGCTCGCGGGCGGCGCGCCAGTAGCCGGCGTCGGGGAGGATGATGCCGACATTGGTCATGGCGGGCTCGGCGAGAACGCAGGCGACGTCGTGATGCTTGAGCGCGGATTCGAGGGCGTTGAGATCGTTGAACTCGACTACGCGCGTGGTTTCCGCCGGATTTACGGGCGGGCCGATGTTGCCGCGGCGCGGACCGACTGTGCCGTCTTTGTCGAGGAGCGAGGCGAAGGATTCGTCGACCGTACCGTGGTAGCAATAATGGAACACGAGGATTTTCGGACGCTGGGTGATTTCGCGGGCGATTCGAATGGCGAAGCGGTTGGCGTCAGTGGCGGTTAGAGTGAACTGCCAGTAGGGTAGGCCGAAGCGGCGCTTTAAATCTTCGCCGACCCAGAGGGCGTCTTCGGTGGGGAGCATTAACGTGATGCCTTCGCGGACGCGGCGGGCTATCGCTTCGGCGACGACTTCGGGGGAGTGGCCGGTCATGGCGCCGGTGTCGCCTAGGCAAAGGTCGATGTAGTCGCGATTGTCGACGTCGGTGAAGTGCGCGCCTTTGGCGGACTTTACGAAGATGGGGAAGGCACCGGCCCACTTTTTCATCCAGTTCATGGGGACGCCGCCTAGGAGGGAGGATTGGGCGCGCTGGTAGAGGGCAGCGGAGCTAGTATGATCGGCGACGAAGCAAGCCGATTCGCGTTCGTGGAGTGCATGGAGTTTTTTGCGATCGATGGTGGTCATGATGGATTTGGAGGAGAAAAGATAGTCGGAATCGAGGGAATGAGCAAGGAGGTGCGAGGGCAATGGAGCCGTACGATTGGCTTCCTTCGGGCGCGAAAACAGCTTGGAGGCAAAGATATCAGGTAGGGTAGTTAGACGAGATGTAGTTTTGCAGGTGCTCGATAGTTTCTTCCTGCTCTGAGACAACCCACTTCACCACATCGCCGATGGAGATAACGCCTAGCACCTTCTCGCTTTCGATAATCGGAAGATGACGTATGCGGTTTCTGGTCATGATATCCATGCATTGGTCCACAGTTTGGCCAGGAGTCACGAAAATCACCGGGCTCGTCATAATCTCCTTGACGAGGGTCGTCCTCGAAGATCTTCCCTTGAGGATGACCTTCCGAGCGTAATCGCGCTCCGAGATGATGCCCACGAGCTTGCCGTCTGAAATCACCAGCAACGCCCCCACTGCCTTGTCGGCCATTCTTTCAATGGCCTCGTAGACGGTTTTATCTGGCGTGACAAACCAGACTTCGCTCCCTTTACGTTTCAGAACCGAGCCAACCGTGCCGGTTATTTTGATCATCAGACAGCCCCTTGGGAGGAAATTTGCGGCTGACCGGGAGGGTATAGCAGGAAAGTACGCTCTTGGGAGGCCAGAAGTCAATATTGGGGAGTTGGCAGGAAATGGCCACCGAGAGTCAGGCTCAATGAATATCGCGGAAAGCGTTCGCATCTCAGAAGGCCGCCGCTACATGAGCGGCCGAATGCCCATGGTTGTCGTAAGGGTTGAAAAGGAAGATGGTTAGCGGAGGGCGTGGATTATTTCGCGGGCGGCGTTGGCTCCGGAGGCGCCGGTTAGGCCGTTGCCGGGGTGAGTGCCGGAGGCGCAGAGGAAGAGATTGCGGATGGGCGTTTTGTAGCGGGCCCAGTCGAGGACGGGACGCATGGTGAAGAGTTGGTCCAGCGCTAGTTCGCCGTGGAAGATGTGGCCGCCGGTGAAGCCGTAGGAGGTCTCTAGATCTTGCGGCGTGATTACCTGGATGGCTTCGATTAGGCCGGGAAGATTTGGCGCGTAGTTCGAAAGAGTTTTCACTACTGTGTCGCCTAATTGCTTGCGGCGGTCGTCCCAATTCCCTTCTTTCAATTTGAATGGCGCGAATTGCACGTAGGCGGAGAGGACGTGTTTGCCTTCGGGCGCTAACGTGGGATCGAGGAGTGTGGGAATGGTCACGTCGAGATAGGGGGCGGAGGAAAATTCGCCGTACTTGGAAGCGTCGAAGGCGCGCTCGAGGTAATCGATTTCGGGGCCGATGTGAATGCGGCCGGAGAGCGCTTTGATGAAGCCGTCTGAGCCGACGGCGTCGGTGAGCGCGGGGAAATTGGGGAGATCGCCGAGGGCTAGATGGACTTTGGCCACCGTGCCGTTCGAACGGAAATTCTTGATGCGCAGGGCGAAGGTGGGATCTAGCTGTGACGGGTCGAGGAGATTGAAGAAGGTGCGCTTGGGGTCTACGCCGGAGACGACGGCGTTGACGGAGACTTCTTCGCCGTTGGCGAGAACGAGACCGATGACGGCGCCATTTTTTACGCGGATGTGGCGGACTTCGGAGTCGGTGCGAATTTCCGCGCCGGCATGCCGCGCGGATTCGGCGAGGGCGCGCGTGAAAGAACCGAGTCCCCCGTGCGGGAACGATGCGGAGCCGACGGGATGCGGGTCGGCGGCGGCGCGGAGGAGAAGAACGGCTGTGGAGCCTGCAGACCACGGCCCTAACGCAGTGCCGAAAATGCCGCGCGCCGCGATTACAGCGCGAAGGAGCTCCGTATCAAAAAATTCGGCGACGAAATCGGCGGCGGCCATGGGGCCCCAGCGGATGAGGTCGAACATGCCTTTTTTGCCGAGGCTACGGATGCCGCGACCGGTCTTGAGAAGATTCCACAGATCTTCCGGCGACGGAGAATCAATACAGGGAGGCGTGGTGGAGAGGAGTTGATTGAGAACGGGTAAGAGATGCTCGAGAGTGTCCGCGAACTCGGCATATTTCGCGGCGTCTTTGGCGGAAAAGCGGGCGATGCCGCCGGCGGTTTTGGCGTGATCGTTGTAGAAGAGCAGTGCCTTGCCGTCGGGCGTAGGAGCAAAGAGGCGGGGGTTGGGATGCACCATGTGGCATTGGAATTTCTCGAGCTGCATGTCGGACGCGACATCGGAGCGAAGGGGGCCGACGGTGTGGGCGAGCGTGGAGGCACGGAAGCCCGGATGGAATTCTTCGGTGATGGCGCCGCCGCCGACGAATTCGCGCCGCTCCAGAACGAGAGGCTTGAAGCCGCCTTTGGCGAGATAAAAGGCGGTGACGAGCGCGTTGTGACCGCCACCGATGAGGACTACACGTTGTCCGATGGGCATGGTCAGTTTTTCTCGACCGGGGCGGGAGAGGAAACGGCAACTTCGGATGACGGCTGTGAGACGCGCGGTGCCGGATGAGAGTTGGAAGAAGACTTCACTGAATTTGAGCGCGAGGACTTAGAGCTTTTGCTCCAATCTTTGAGAATGACTTGGCTGGCGATACGGCCGGGAGCGCCCATGATGCCGCCGCCAGGATGCGTCGCCGAACCGCACATGTACAGATTGTCGATCGGAGTGCGGTAATAGGCCCAGCCGGGAACGGGGCGGAGGAAGAAAAGCTGCTCGAGAGAGAGCTCGCCTTGGAAGATATTGCCTTGCGTCAGACCGAATTCGCGCTCGAGATCGAGCGGGGTGAGGATTTGGCGCCCAATGATGATTTTTTTTATGTTGGGGGCGTGCTCCGCGATTGTGTTGATAACGGTATCGCCGAAGGCTTCCTTGTGATCGTCCCAGGTGCCCTGCGCGAGTTTGTACGGCGCGTACTGCACGAAACAGGACATGACGTGCTTGCCTGGAGGGGCGACGCTGGGGTCGGTGAGGCTGGGGATGACCATGTCAATGTACGGCTTGCGGGAGTAGCGGCCGTACTTGGCATCGTCGTAGGCGCGCTCCATGTACTCGATGCTGGGGGAGATGGATATTGCGCCGCGGAGGTGCGCGCCCTGGCCGGGCATGGATTTGAAATCGGGGAGCGCGTCGAGAGCGAGATTCACCTTGCCGGAGGAGCCGCGGAATTTGTAGCGGCGGACGCTTTCGAGGAAGTCGGAGGGGAGCTCGCGGGGCTCGAGAAATTTTTCGAAAGTGAGATGCGGGTCGACGCTGGAGGAGACTACGTTGGCGGAGATTTCTTCGCCGGACTTGAGGACAACTCCAGAGGTGCGGCCGTTTTTTACGAGGATTTTGTCGACTGGAGCTTGCGTGCGGATTTCTACGCCCAGTTCGCGGGCGGCTGCAGCGATGGCGTTGCTGATGGCGCCGGTGCCTCCGCGGCTGAAGCCCCAGGAGCGGAAGGCGCCGTCGATCTCGCCCATGTAATGGTGCAAGAGGACGTAGGCGGTGCCGGGCGAGCGGATGCCGAGGAAGGTGCCGATGATTCCGGAGGCGGACATCGTGGCTTTGAGGACGTCGGTCTCGAACCATTGGTCGAGGAAATCGGCGGCGCTCATGGTCATGAGCTGGATCAGTGTGTAGCGTTCATCGGAGGAGAGTTCACGGAAACGCTGGCCGAGAAAATAAAGGCGCTGCAGATCGCGCGGGTTCAGCGTCGTCGGATCCGGCGGGATCATGGAGAGGATGGGCTTCACGAAGCGGCACATCGGGGTCATCATCTTGGAGAATTCGTCGTAGGCTTCAGCGTCTAGGCGGGAATGGCGACGGATTTCGCGCTGGGTGCGGGCGTGGTCGTTCATGCGCCAGAGATAATCGCCGCTCGGCATGGGAGTAAAGGTGCCATCGAGCGGGAGGATTTCGAGGCCGTGGCGGGGAAGATCAAGTTCGCGAATGATTTCGGGTCGCAGGAGTGAAACTACATAGGAGCATTCGGAAAAGAGAAAGCCAGGGACGATTTCTTCGGTGACGGCAGCGCCGCCGAGGACGTGGCGGCGTTCTAAGACGAGGACCTTTTTGCCGGCTTTGGCGAGGTAAGCGGCGTTGACCAGGCCGTTGTGGCCACCGCCGATGACGATTGCGTCGTAATGCTGAGGCATGCAGTGAGACTCCACACAAATACGCGAATGAAAGATAGTGCTTAGACTGGAAGAGCAAGACAGTTTACTGGGAGGAGGCGATGGGGTACAAGGGGCTGCAAGAAAGAGGAAGATTCAACACAGAGGGCACTGAGGGCGGAGCACAGAGGACACAGAGAAGAGAAGCGAGCTTACTTCCGGGGTTTGTGGAGTTTGATCGATAAGATGCGAGCGTGGTGCTCAAAATCGCTGTCTGACGTGAATATGGTCCAGTCTCGTCGCAGAGCGACGGCGCAAATCAGAGCGTCCACAACTGAAATAGTAATGCCTTTGCTTGTGCATTGATTGCTCGCCTGAGCGGCGGCTTCACAGTCGGCGGACTCTATAGCAACGTCTCGAAATGTGCGGAGGAGTGAACGAAGCCTCTCGAACTGAGCTTGATGTCGAATGCCGGACAAGACTTCCTGACGGACTGGGCCAATCAGACAAGCGCGGTCTTCCCCGATCAATGCAGTAAGTTCAGCAACTGTTGACCGCTGTGTCGAATTCAAATCGGAGGCGTTACGGCGCAGGCTCAGAGACCAAACCGACGTGTCAACCAGGCAACTCAACTGCGTTTCATGCGGCGAGCGCGCTTGTAATCATAGTCTTTGTCGTAGTCGATGGTGCCAAAGAGCGAGATTATTTCTTGCTGCTTGCGGCGACGGACATATTCGTCCAATGCGGCATTAACCGCATCTTTCTTGGTGCGGTGGCGCCCCAGTTTCTGGGCCTCTGCGATGAGGCGATCGTCAATGGCGAGGTTGGTCGGCATATCTACACACTATTCTACACACTGTTTTGTGTAGTGTCAACGAGTGCCGGAATCTTTGTCCGTGTTTGGTGTACCTTCTATAATCGCGTTTCCCAGGATTAATAAGGAGGCAGTGTGCCGGTTGGGACTGCGTTTCATGAGCGGACTTTGGCGCTTTGCGAGAGTTTGAGTTATCGCGAGTGGTCGGGCTACTACACGGTCAGCGTGTATGAGATGCACCACGAGCATGAGTACAACGCGATACGGAATTCGGCGGCACTGATCGATATTTCGCCATTATTTAAGTACCGAGTAACAGGTGGCGATGCCACGAAATTTGTGAACCGCGTCATTTCACGCGACATCAACAAAGTGGCCGTGGATCAGGTGATTTACTGCTGCTGGTGCGATCCCGAGGGGAAAGTGATTGACGACGGGACGATCACGCGGCTGGGCGAGAATGAGTATCGGTGGACGGCGGCCGATCCTAGCTTGCGGTGGTTTCAGCAGAATGCGCTGGGCTTGGACGTGAAGATTGAGGATATTTCGGAGCAAGTGGCGGCGCTGGCGCTCCAGGGGCCAACTTCAGGGAAGCTGTTGCGCGCGGTGACGGATGCAAACATCGCAAACCTGAAATATTTTCGCGTTACGCGCGGAAAGATTGCGGGCGTGCCGGTGGATATTTCGCGGACGGGTTACACGGGAGATTTGGGATTTGAGATTTGGATGCCCTGGAAGGATGCGCTGCGCGTTTGGGACAAGCTGGTGAATGAGGGCGAGGTGTTTGATATTCATCCGGCGGGAATGATTGCGCTGGACGTGGCCCGAATCGAGGCAGGGCTGATCTTGATCGAGGTGGATTACACGTCGAGCAAGAAGGCGCTGATCGACTCGCAGAAATATTCGCCATCGGAGATTGGGCTGGGGAAATTGGTCGATTTGAAGAAAGATAATTTTGTAGGCCGCGAGGCGCTAGCGGCGGAGGCGAAGAAGGGTCCGGAGCGGGCGCTCGTCGGCTTGGAGATCGACTGGAACGAAGTCGAGGCGCTGTACGAGCAGATGGAAATGGCGCCGCAGGTGCCGAGCATGGCGTCGCGGGTGGCGGTGCCAGTGTATCGGGCTGGGAAGCAGGTGGGAAAGGCGACTTCTACGACGTGGTCGCCGACGCTGAAGAAGATGATTGCGCTGGCTTGCGTTAAGCGGGAGCACTCGGCGGTGGGGACGATGTTAGCGATCGAGATGACGGTCGAGGCGGTGCGGCGGACGGTTTCTGCGAAGGTGGTGGCGATGCCATTTTTTAATCCGGTGAGGAAGACGGCGGTGCCGGTGGTGTGAGGCGTAACTTTTTCCAGGTGACGCAGTAATTTCCTCAATATCTTAGATTCTGCCGAGATGGGCCGCAGCGGTGCTGCGCCCCTACTTTTTGTATGAGGCTGCTTATCAGATGCGATGTGGTCTGCGGATCGGCAAGCATAGCCACGATTAGCTGTGCCACGTTTATTGATTTAGTCGGTTGTATTTTTTTAGGACGGCGCGAAGGCGGTCGTGTGGTAGGGCGATTACTTTGTGATTTTCGATGCCGGTCATGGTTTCGGCGGCGACCATGGCGTTGATTACGGCTTCTTCGGTGGCTTGGACTGTGGCGGCGAAGATGGGCTCGATCATGTCGTTGGGCAGCATTTTTAGATCGACCACGTGATCGGTGGCTGCTGCACCGGAATTCGCGGTGGAGAAGGCGATGAAGATGTCGCCGGAACCGTTGCCGGAAATGCTGCCGTCACGGCCGAGGCCGAGAGAGACGCGGCGGGCCAGGCGCTTGAGCTGATGCGCGACGAGTGGAGCGTCCGTCGCAACGACTACGATGATGGAGCCGCGATCGGCTTCGGCGAAGGACGTGGAGGAGTAGGCGCGGTCTTCGGAAATCTCTTTGCCGACAGGAACGCCGGCGATGCGGAGATTGGCGCGCGAGCCATAATTGCATTGCACGAGAACGCCTACTGTGAAGGCGCCGGCTTTCGAATCGATTTTGCGGGATGAGGTGCCGATGCCGCCTTTGAATTCATTGCAGATCATTCCGGTGCCGCCGCCGACATTGCCTTCTTCGACTGGGCCGGATTTCGCGGAGTCGATGGCGTGGAAGGCGTGCTCGGGCTTTACGTGGAAGCCGTTGATGTCATTGAGCCAGCCATCCCAGGTTTCGGCGACTACGGGTAGCGACCACCAGTAGCCGGTGGGATCGGGCTGACCGTGGGCTACGCGCCACTGAATGACTGCGTCGCGGACTACGCCGACGCTGTGCGTGTTGGTGATCATCACCGGGCCTTCGAGGAAGCCAGACTCTTCCACCCAGGTTGTGCCGGTCATCTCGCCGTTGCCGTTTAGCGACCACCAGCCAGCGAAAACCGGATTGCTCATGGAATCTTTGCCGCGCGGAAGGATTGCGGTTATACCGGTGCGGACGGGGCCTTTGCCGATTTGGAGTTTGCCTTCGCCAGAAACGAGAGTGGTGTGGCCAACGGTAATGCCAGAGATGTCTGTGATCGCGTTCAGCGGGCCGGGCGTGCCATCGAAGGGCACTCCAAGGTCACGTGCGCGAGGCTTGACGGCGGATTTGTCCTGCGCATTTGCTGATGCAATGAAAGACGCAAGGCAGATAAAAGCGAAGCTTCGGCACAGAACCTTCCGCATGATTTTCGGTTCTCCCAAGATGAATTAAGCAACAGGCGCCGCATTCCTTCGAGTTCAGGGCAAGAAGAAGGCGGCCACTACAGATCCGTGCGACATGACCGAACCGAACTACGTTCACAGAAAGCAGCGGCAGGTTCAAGTGGGAAAAACTTTCTGGAGAGCGGAATGTAAAGCGCGGGCGATTTGCGCAGATTCTGACTGAGAGATGATGAAGGGCGGAGCGAGCAGAATGTGGTCGCCGTTGATGCCGTCGACGCAGCCTTGCGTGGGGTAGGTGAGGACGTTTTGGTCGAGGGTGGCTTGGCGGATGCGCTCGGCAATATTCTGTTCTTTGAGGAATGGCTCGCGGGTGGATTTATTTTTTACGAATTCGATAGCGACGAGAAGGCCGAGTCCTCGGATTTCGCCGACGTTGGGATGAGAGCTGAGCGCGGATAGTTCGGCACGAAGAATTTCTGCTGCAGGCTGCACGCGTTCGAATAGCTTGTGCGATTCGATGTAATCGAGAACGGCGTTCGCTGCGGCGGTGGTTACGGGATGCGCCTGGTAGGTGAACCCGTGCTGGAAGGCGCCGGAGCCGCGTTCGAATGCTTCGACGACGCGCGGCGCCACCAGAACTGCGCCGAGGGGAGCGTAGCCGCTGGCGATTCCCTTCCCGACCAAGATGATGTCTGGCTCGACATTCCAGTGCTGGATTGCAAAGGGCTTTCCCGTGCGGCCCATGCCGCTCATGATTTCGTCGGCAATGAGGAGGATGCCGTGCTTGCGGCAAATTTCTGCGATGCGCTGGACGTAGCCTTCGGGAGGGACCGCGGCGCCGAGAGTGGCGCCGACTATCGGTTCGAAGAGGAAGGCAGCTACGCTCGGGGCGTCATTCGCGTCTAGAAAATTATCCAGATCGTTTGCGCAGGCGATGGCACAGTCAGGGAATTTTTTATCGAAGGGGCAGTGATAGCAGAAGCACGGGGCGATATGGCCCCACTCGGCGAGTAGCGGATGATACGGCGCGCGGCGGGCGACGTTGCCGCTGACGGTCATGGCGCCGAGGGTGCTGCCGTGATAGCTCTGACGGCGCGAAACAACGCGATAGCGCGCGGGCTGGCCGCTTTCAAGATGAAATTGGCGGACGAGCTTAATGGCGGTTTCTGTGGCTTCGGAGCCGCCCGACGTGAAATAGACGCGGCCTCCGGAGCGGAAATTCGGCGGGGCGAGCGCGAGGAAGCGATGCGCTAGTTTTTCGGCGGGGTCGGAGTGAAATTGCGTGGTGTGAGCGAAGGCGAGTTGGGCGGACTGCTCGGCCATGGCTTGACCAATTTCGGCGACGCCGTGACCTATGCTGATAACAGCGGCTTGGCCGCTCGCGTCGAGGAAACGGCGCCCACTTTGATCGATTATCCAGCAGCCTTCGCCGCGCACGGCGACGGGATAGTTTTTGCGGAAATTTCGGGGGAATAGCGCGGAGTTTGACGGCATGACGATGGGCGAATTGTACCAGAGGAAAAGATTCGGATGGACTGCACGAATTTGCGATCTTGCCGAACTGGGGCAGCGCGGCAGTGCTGCGCCCCTACACAACAAACAAAGCGTGATAGGCTGACGCACGTTTTTCGGACCTTAGGTGCAGCGAGTGGCGGAACAAAAACGCGGATTGGTGCGGACGATTGGGCGATGGAGCTTGGCGGCTCTGATGCTCAACACGATGATTGGGGCGAGCATTTTTGGATTGCCTTCGCTGATTGCGGCGCGACTGGGGCGGTTGAGTCCCATCGCTTACTTCGTTGCGTTTGCGGGAGTGGCGGTGATTGCGGCGTGTTTGGCGGAAGTGGCGTCGTATTTTCAGGAGGCCGGCGGCCCTTATCTTTACGCGCGCGAGGCGTTCGGGCGATTTGTGGGGATTCAGATTGGTTGGCTTACCTGGTTGTCGCGCATTTCGGCTTGCTCGGGGGTGGCGAACCTTTTCATTACGTATCTCACTGCGTTTGTGCCGGCGGCGAGAGCGCCACTGGTTCGCGCCGGGATCTTAACCGTGCTGATCGGATTTTTGGCGGCGGTGAACTATCGCGGCGTTACGGATGGAAAATGGTTGAGCAACTTCTTTACGATCACGAAGCTGCTGCTGCTGACCCTTTTCGTGGCGGCGGGACTGGCGGCATTGTCGCTGCATCCGGAGATTCGCGTCACTCCGGCGGAGGTGCCCGCCCATTCCGCGGATTGGTTTGCGGCGGTGCTGCTGATGGTCTATGCGTATGGAGGATTCGAGGCGGCGCTGTTTGCATCGGGAGAGGCGAGCAATCCGAAGAAGGATGCCCCGGTGGCGCTGGCGATTGCACTCGTGACGGCTACCCTGATGTACGTTGCAGTGCAGTACGTAGTGATTTACACGCTGGCGAATCCGGGGGCGACGACGAAGCCGGCCGTGGATGCGGCGCGGCAGTTTATGGGGCCGGTAGGCGTGTCGCTGGTGGCTGCGGGCACCTTGGTTTCCGTGTACGGATATTTGAGCGCGAACATGCTCCATACGCCGCGGGTGACGTTTGCGATGGGAGAGCGCGGGGATTTCCCGGCTTTTTTCGCGGCGATTCATCCGCGGTTTCGAACGCCGTATATTTCGATCGTGGCGTTCGCAATGTTGCTGATTGTGTTTTCCGTGCTCGGAGATTTTCGGTGGAATGCAACTTTGTCGGCTGTAGCGCGTCTGTTCATGTACGGGGCGGTAGCGGCAGCTTTGCCGGCTTTGCGGCGAAAAAGGCCGGGAGAAGCGGCTTTTCGGTTGCCGGGAGGCACTGCGTTTGCGGTGGTAGCGCTGGTCTTCACAAGCTCGCTGCTTACGACGGCGCGTTGGAAAGAAGGCGCCGTGGTGCTCGCGACATTAGCGATTGCGGCGGCGAATTGGTTTTGGGCTCGCCGACGGACGGCACAAGCAGCGACGACCGACTACACTAGTCTGCTTGGAAAGCGCTCGGAATCGTGACAATATCCACGAGTTCACAATCGATCCTCAGCAACGACTCACCTTTTGAAATTGAGGGGACGAACAAAATGATTAGGACAGCTCTGCGAAGCGCAAGTGCGGCGGCGGTGCTCGTTTTCTGTAGTGCTGCGACTACGCTCGCGCAGGATTCGGCAAAACATGCGATCACGTTTGACGACATGATCCAGATGCGTCGCGTGGGCGATCCGAAGATCTCGCCAGACGGAAAATGGGTGGCGTACGTTGTGGCCACTCCGGACATGAGCGCAAATCGCAACGCCAGCAATATCTGGATTGTTTCCACGAGCGGCGGAGAGGCGATGCAACTTACGCAGAGCGGGCATGATTCTTCGCCGACGTGGTCGCCGGACGGGAAGACGCTGGCGTTTTTGTCGTCACGCGAGGGAACTTCGCAGGTGTATGTGCTGTCGATGGAGGGCGGCGAAGCGCATGCGGTGACGCATCTCTCTACCGGAGCGGATTTGGTGAAGTGGTCGCCGGATGGAAAGGCCATTGCGTTTACATCATCGGTCTACCCGGATTGCAAAGACGATGCGTGCAACAAGAAGCGCGACGAGGAGAAGGAGAAAAACAAGGTAAAGGCGCGCGTGTACGAGCAGCTTTTGTACCGCCATTGGGACCATTGGTTTGAAGGCAAGCGCAGCCATTTGTTTGTGGAGCCCGCGGACGGCAGCGGCGAGGCGCGGGATTTGAATGCGGGGGCAAATTACGACGTGCCTCCGGACCAGAGGGGCGGGCCTGATGACATTAATTTTTCGCCGGATTCGAAGGAGATCTGTTTCACGGCGGTGACGGACAAAGTGGAAGCGATCAGCACAAACGGGGATTTATTTCTGGTGCCGGTCACGGGAGGCGACGCGAAAAAGATCACTACAAATCCTGCCTTCGATGGCAATCCGGCGTACTCGCCGGATGGTCGGTTAATCGCGTATCACGCGCAACTGACGCCGGGATACGAGTCAGATCGTTGGCGGGTGATGTTGTACGACCGGCAGAGTGGGAAAATCGAGAATCTTTCCGAGGGATTTGACCGCAGCGCGAACGAATTGCATTGGTCCGCCGACAGCAAGACAATTTTCTTTACGGCGGAGAACGAGACGCTGCAACCGGTGTATGCGATGGCGGCGCGAGCGGGAGCGGAACCGAAGAAGGTCGTCGCGGACAGCTTCAACACGGGTTTGACGATCAGCGGCGACGGAAAGACGCTGGCATTTGAGCGCACAAGTTTGACGATGCCGGCGGAGGTGTTTGTTGCGGGCGCTGACGGCTCCGGTGCGCGGCAGCTTACTCACCAAAATGAAGCGGTCCTGGCGAAATTGGAGATGAATGCCCCCGAAACGTTTTGGTTCGAAAGCAAGGACGGTACGCGCGTGCAGGCGATGATGATTCGTCCGCCGCATTTTGATGCATCGAAGAAGTATCCGCTGCTCGTGCTGCTGCATGGGGGACCACAGACGATGTGGGCGAACGCGTGGGGATACCGGTGGAACGCGCAGGTATTCACGGCGGGTGGGTATGTGACGCTGATGATCAATCGACGTGGATCAACCGGATACGGGCAGAAATTCACGGACGAAATTACGAACGATTGGGGCGGCAAGGCGTATGTAGACGTGATGACGGGCGTGGACTCGGCGCTGGCGAAATTCAAGTTCATTGACGGATCACGGATGGCGGCGGCGGGCGGCTCTTACGGCGGGTATCTGGCGGATTGGATCGCCACGCATAGCGGGCGCTTCAAGGCAATCATCAGCCATGCGGGCATTTATGACAAATTTTCGATGTATGCGACGGAAGAGCTGTGGTTCGAAGAGCACGACATGCAGGGCACGCCGTGGACGAATCCGGAGAGTTATCGAAAGTGGGGGCCGCTGACGTATGCGGCGGAGTTGGGAAAATTCAAGACACCGACCCTCGTGATTTGCGGTGAGCGCGACTATCGCGTGCCGTACACGCAGTCACTGGAATTTTTTAACACGCTGCAGAGGCAGGGTGTGCCTTCGAAGTTGATGATATTTCCGGATGAGGGGCACTGGGTATTGAAGCCGCAGAATTCGCAGTTTTGGTACAAGACGTTTTTTGATTGGCTCGCGCAATGGATGAAGTAGTGCGCCAATCGGAGCGCTCGGCGGATGTTAAGCAAACAGCCGCTGCAGGGAACGGCGCAAGAATCGAAAGAGATGGAACAGAAGGAATCCGGCAAGCGCGATTAGAAACGCCACGACTACGATCGTTGCGGTGGGATGGACCGTAGCCATCCAGGTGAGCCAAACTGCCAGCGCGTCTTCTCCTAAGCTGAGCAGCCAATTACTGAAAGGTTCGGGACTGGTATTAACGGCGGCGCGCGTGCTCGCTTTCGTGCTGTGCGAGGTCAGCGCCACGCCACCGGCTAGCAGCGCGGCGCTCCAACGCCATTCCGGCGGAGCGGCAACCGTGGCGCTATACGCAAGAAGAGCTGCGGCGGGCGGACGGATTAATGTGTGGACGGCATCCCAAACGGTATCGACGTAAGGAATTTTGTCGGCGAGAAATTCAATGGCGTAAAGGGCGAGCGCGATCCCGAGAACCCAGGGATGCGAGAGCACCTGCATCGAGGCCGGCAAGTGGATGACGCCAAAGCGCTGGAGAAGGCCAAGGGTCGCGATCGTGGCGTAGAGATTGAGGCCGGAAGAGAATCCGGCACCGAGGGCCAGACCAAGGGTTTGCAGCGGGTTCACAATCTACATGGTAGCAGCGGTGGCCAATCTCGAAGGGCGTAACTTTCTGCGTATAAGGCGGCAATGTTCCGTTTGATTCCATTGGGCAGAAAATAGATGCTGTTAACTGCGTGGCCATGCCATGTTCGGACTCCGACAACTTTTTTATCCTTGGGGCTTTTTGCTGCAGATCGTGGCGCTGGTGCACTTTGCGCGGCGCCGTCCGGAGGGCTATTGGCTGTACGTAATTCTCTTCGGTGGTTTCGTGGGCGCCAGCGCGTACATCGTAGTGGAAGTGCTGCCGGACGCGGGTCTTCTTCGCGGCGTGTTCCAGGGATTCGGACGTAGATCGCGCATCCAAGCTCTGGAATTGCAAATTATCGACAATCCCTCGGCCGGAAATTACGAGGAACTGGGCGAGCTCTGCCTGGAGCAAAAACAATTCGCGAAGGCGCGCGACGCGTTTGACAAGGCGATCGCGGCGCGCAGCGATTCGCCTCACGCGTTTTACAATCGCGCAAAATGCTATTTGGGCCAGGGCGACTTTGCGGGTGCGATCCCCGATCTCGAGTACGTGGTTAGGATTGACGGCAAGTTCGATTATTACCGCGCGGCTAGTTTGTTGGCCGATGCATACGCCCGAACCGGGCAGCTTGAGCGTGCCGCCCCATACTTTGCCGAGGCCACCCAGTTTTCAACGACTCCCGAAACGCTTTACAATTACGCGAATTTTCTGCGCCTGCAGAATCGCCGTGACGAAGCGAGAGAGTGGACGCAGAAGCTGCTGGCCAAAAAGCGGACGCTGCCGCGTTACATGCAGAGAGTGGAACGGCCGTGGTTCCGCAAAGGCAAGACCCTTCTGAAAGAGCTGTCTGTAGCTTAGGCGGTTTCTAAGTGAGAGCGCCGGCTTTGCGCAACTGTTCCTTCATTCCGGCCCAGCTCTGACGAGACGATTCTTCTGGAGTGCCGGCGCCGCGCCAGTGGGTTTCCAGGCTCACGGCGTAGTGATAGCCTTCGCGCTTTAGCGCAGTGAATTGGCCCACCCAATCAATCGCGCCTCTGCCCATGGCTGCCCAAGGCGGCTCTTTAGCATCGGTGATTTTGGCAATGTCCTTACAGTGGCAATGACCAATGCGATCTTTCGGCAGGAGATTGTATCCGCCAGGGTAAGGCGTTTCGCCGCGTCCCGCGGCATTGCCGGGATCCCAATTGAGCATGAAAGAAGGTGACTGCACGGCGGCTAGAGTTTGCGCGGCTTCGGCGCCGGTAGCGGTGTTGCATGCGAATTCGTTTTCGATGATCAGGATGATTCCCTGCTTGCCTGCCATGTTTGCCGCTTCGAGCAATCTCGCGTTCATTGCGGCGCGGTACGGTGCGGGATCTTCGAGGCGCCAGAAATCAAAACAACGTACCCGGTCCGTGTGAAACGCCTTCGCCAGGGCGATGCTACGCTCAAGAACCTCGCCTTGCTGGTCGTACGTGAAGTCGGCGTTAAATTGCGCGCCCGTGGGGCTAAACTTTGATTTGGGCGCTCCGGGCCAGTCCACCTTAAAGAGCGGGCTGGCGATATCGGTCACGCGAAGCTTGTATTTTTCGAGAATACGGCGGGCTTCGGCGACTTCCGTAGCATCGAGCTTGAGAATATTTTTGTTCCACATGCCGCGGAGCTCGACCCAGTCCATACCAAATTCGCGTGACGCGACTTCGCAAGCGCGGCCAAAATCTTGTCCAAGCTCATCGGTGATGACCGTAATCCGGAATCGCGAGTTCATACGGTTAGTCCCAGCTTTTCCTGAAGATATTCCTTGTTAGCCGCAGCGGCTTCCTTAGGGCTGTGAGCATTTTCAGGAACTTCATCGAGCTCGACGACCGCCCAGCCGCGGAAACCCACTTTGCTCAGAGACTCAAAAACCGCCGGGACGTCCACCAAGCCGCGCCCAAGCTCGACGAAGCGATAGACACTCTTTGAGACGCGCTCGACATCTTTGATATGCAAGAAGAGCAGTCGATCACCATATTTCTCTATGGCTTTCACAGGGTCCCCTCCGCCCTGGAAATAATGCGCAACATCTAGTTCCAATTTGACGTAACGCGGATCAGAGGCGCTCATGATTTGATCGAGTCCTTCAGGTCGCTCGCTTAATGAGCCCACGTGATTGTGATATCCGAGAGGGATTCCAAGATCAGCCGTGCGTTTGCCAAGTTCCGTCAGGGTTTTGCCCAACTGTTTGTAGTCATCAGGAACTGCCATGCGGCCCTTTGGGGGATTGTCCAAAATTTGGAGGTACAAGCCGCCGGCGTCACGCAAGAATTTGGCGTGAGCGGTGTGCTCCGCGATGCTCTTTTTCGAGGAAGCAGAGTCACTGAGCAGGTCGCCGCTGGAAAGCGCCACAAATTTCAACTCGTGCTGGCTAAGCAGATCGCGCACGGCTGCGGGAGCGCCGAACTCCGCGATGCTGTTGGAGCGCAGTTGTATCCCGCGAAATCCGACGGCGGCGATGTCCGCTATTGCTTGGCGATCATTGCCGCCCCAGGTGATCGACGCATAGCCGAAATGAATCTCGGAAGGCGCGGGAGTTATGGGGGTGTCGAAGTGCGAGAGGTCCATGGGCGGATAGAGGAGGTCGCGTGCCAGAAGAGTCTTGCAAGGAAATGCGGAGGCGGCTGCCAACGCGCTCATTGCGCCGAGGAATTCGCGTCGCGGCATGCGATGGGTCATGCGTTCTCCTTTATCCATTGGACGTTTCGCCGAGGGCGCACGTCACACATCACGCGTAGCCATCGGGGTGTTTGCGGCGCCATTCCCATGCGCTGCGTACGATGGACTCGACCTCTGGAAACTGCGGTTGCCAATGCAAATCATTCTTGATGCTTTCGGAGCCGGCCACTAAAACCGCCGGATCACCAGGCCGCCGCGCCACCTCGCGCGCAGGAATGGGATGTCCAGTTACGCGGCGCACAGTTTCCACGACTTCGCGAACGCTGAAGCCGCGACCGGTACCGAGATTGTAGATAAGCTTGCCGCTCTGACGCAATGCATCGAGGACCAGAATGTGCGCGCTGGCGAGGTCGCTGACATGAATGTAATCGCGGACGCATGTGCCGTCGGGCGTGGGATAGTCGGTGCCGAAGATTGATACGTACTCGCGCTTCCCGAGCGCGACCTGCAACGTGAGCGGAATTAAGTGCGACTCCGGCACATGATCTTCACCAAGATCGCCGGCGGCTCCCGCAGCGTTGAAATAACGAAGACACGCATAACGCAAACCGTGGATGCGGTGAAACCAAGCGAGCATTTGTTCAACGAGCAATTTGGATTCGCCGTAGGCGTTCGTGGGATGGAGCGGAGCGGTTTCCTCGATAGGCGTGCGATCGGGCGTGCCGTAGAGCGCAGCCGTCGAAGAAAACACGAGGCGCTGCACTTTGTGCGCCAGCATGGCTTCCAGCAATGTGAGGGAGTTGACCGTATTATTGCGGAAATACTTCTCGGGAACTTGCATGGATTCGCCGGCTTCGATGAATGCCGCGAAGTGCATCACCGCATCAATATGATGTTCCTGAAAGATCCTATCCAGCGCGCCTCGGTCCGCGGTGTCGGCAATGATCAGCTTTGCGCCGGCGGGGACAGCCTTCTTGGTGCCGTGTGAAAGGTTGTCGCAAACGATGACCTCGTAGCCTTTAGCGAGGAGTTGCGACGTCACGACGCTGCCAATGTATCCGGCTCCTCCAGTAACAAGAACGCGATCGGCCATTTAGCTTTTCCCTTTGCGACGACGTCAGACTTTTGTGCGGTCCGAAGGCCCAAGGAATTACATCAAGAATCGAGCGCGAGCGCCAGCGGGCGGCCGGAATCAGGTGCTCGAGTTGGGACGCTAGTCGCTTTTGGGAAGTCGAACCTGAGCAATGGCCGCATGCAGCTCGCTTATTACCGAAGCGATCTCTTCGGGATTTTTGTATTTGCGCCGCGGCCAGAAGAACCCTTTTAGGCCGTCGCCTTTCGTTCGAGGGACGATGTGCACGTGGAAGTGCGGAACGCTCTGGCTGACACGATTGTTGGCGGCGATGAAGGTGCCTTGTGCGTGCATGGCCAGTTCGACGGCGGCCGAAAGCATGCGCACGTTGGCGAACAGTGGCGTAAGCAGCGAATCCGGCAAGTCCGTGATTGTTTCGAGATGTGCCTTGGGGATCAGGAGGCAATGGCCCGGAAAGAGAGGGCGATGGTCGAGGAATGCAATCGTATGCTCATCCTCGAAAACGCGAAAGCCGTCGTCGTCTCGAACGACTTTACAGAACGCGCAGTTTTCGTCAAATGTGCGGAATTGCAGGCTCATGAGCGATCAGAAGAGAACTTTGAAAAGAGTATGCGTCAGGTCAGCGCAGAAAATAGGAGTTCCTTCCACTTGGGGATGTCAAGGCTCCAGCACAAATGCACCTTGCGATCTTGTTCGATGGCATTCGCCCAGACATCCCTATTCCTCGGATCCGTGGCAACGTTCAGGCGATCGACAAGGGTCATACCGCGGGTGAGATCGCTCGAGACTTCGATTTCGACATAATGCGCGCTCCATGAAGTGCAAAGCGCAGGATTTAGCGCAATGCCCATCGTCACCGGATCGGGCAACGAGATGCCTCTTTGCCCCGTCTGCTTGAAAAATGCCTCGGACGCGGCGCTGTTGCAACGTATCGCAAATTCCGCAACCGGATTTTTGAGCGCAAGCGCTCGAGCCACATCTTTCTCATCGAGAGCAGCGCCTCCGCAGCACAATTGCCAGCCTACCATTTCGAGAGGCAGCCCAGAGCGGAAGACAATGCGCGCAGCCTCGGGGTCCACCCAAAGGTTGAACTCGGCGGCGGGCGTCACGTTGCCTACGCAGCACGGTGCGCCGCCCATTACGACGCAGCGCTTCACGGAAGCGGCGAGTTTCGGCTCGCGGAGCAAGGCCATCGCCAAATTCGTGAGCGGACCCAAAGTGACGATCTCTATGCCCGGATTATCGCGCACGGTTTGAATCAGCGCGTCGACGGCGTGGCCGGGCTCCGCACGGCGCTTGGCAGGCTTGTAGCCATGATCACCTAAGCCGTCGGCCCCGTGAAACCAGTCCGCGATTACGAGTTTTCGCAGGAGAGGAGCTTCCGCCCCAGAGTAAACCGGGACATTCGCGCCGCACAGTTCCACGGTGAATAAAGCATTGCTGGTGGCCTGCGCGACGGGTGCGTTACCGGCGACCACGGTTATGGCGGCAACCCGAACGTCGGGTGAGCGCAGCGCCATAATGAGCGCCACAGCATCGTCGGAAGCTGTGTCGGTATCAATCAGAAGGGTTCGGGTCATCTAGGCATCGGCTTTAGCATTACGCTTGCAATTTTTGCGCTGCCCAGTGTGAACTCTTTGCTTCGTTGCATCCAGTAAATTTTATGGTGATCCCAGCGCCGGAAGTTAGTCTGCGCTTGAACTCTCCGCGTGCACACAGCTCCATCCACCTTTTCCGGCAGGCGCGGGCGGAACATCCGGTAAGCGTCTTCAGTTCGGCTCGAAAACGGAAAATTCAGTCGGTTAGGCCCGCTCTTTGCGATGGGATATTATTTAGAGGTGCGGGATCATCCGATAAAGCCAAAATCAAAGCGAGGGGCTGCGCTGCGCCCAAACCGGGTGTTCCTTCTCTCCCCGGCGAACGCCGCCGGCAAGCGCGCACAATTGCTCCTGCGGGAAGGCGCGATGTTCGGGCTGGCGCTCCGGCTAAGGAATGGGGGACTCGCGCTTGGCGAGGCGTTTAGCTTCATCAGCGGGCTCTATTTTCGCGGCAAGCTGGCATACGCGAGCACGTTCGCGGCTCCTCCCGATGGTGCGCCCGGAGTGCTGGTCATCACGGCCTGCGGCGGACTAATGTCCCCTGACGCACTCATTACTCAGTCCGACCTTTGCGAAATTTCAGCCGTGCCCGTCGATGCGTCTGAACCACGCTACCGAATTCCGCTGGAGCGCGACGCACGCCGTCTTCACAAGCAGCTCGGCAATGATTGCGATGTTGTACTACTAGGCAGCGTTGCGACACCAAAATATGTGGAGCCACTGCTGGCTATTTTCGGCGACAAGCTAGTTTTCCCTACAGAATTCGCCGGGCGCGGCGACATGAGCCGGGGCGGACTGATGCTGCGGTGCGTGCGAGAGAAAGTGGAATTAAATTACGTGGCAATTGCCACTGGTGAACGGCACGGCCCTAGGCCCGCAAAGCTTCCAAAGATAGTTGTCAGCCGGCCTATGCAAAATCACAGCAAATCTAGCGCCGAACGATCCTCTCGCTGAACCTGCTCCATCGTACATTGCCGTGGGTCCTTCTCAGGTCGCCAACGCAGGAACTTCGTGCCGTGCCGAAATCGGCCCCCGGTGAAATGATCGAATTGCACCTCGGCGACGAGCTTCGGCTCAAGCGGCTGCCATTCCATGGAGTGCTTCGTGCTCCAGCGACTCAAGCCGCCGGGAGCTTTTCCCGTGAAGCCGGGAGGCTTAATCATTTTCTCCAATCTCTTCGTCAACTGCTGCCGGTCTTCGTTACGAATCGAAGATGTGAAGCCGACGTGATCGAGCAAACCCTCGTCATTGTAAAGACCTAGCAGCAATGAGCCGACCAGCTTTTTCTTTTCCAGGTAACGAAAACCTCCCACCACGCAGTCTGCCGTACGCTGCTTCTTGATCTTCTGCATGCCAGTGCGCTCACCGGACTGATAAGGCAGATCCTCGCGCTTAGCGACAATACCGTCCAGGCCCACGCCCATGTGGAACCATTTGCGCGCAACCGAAAGATCGCGAGTCATCGGCGACAGGCGGATTAGTCCCTCTTTCTTGAAATACTTTTTCGCGAAAGCTTCCAACTTACGCCGGCGCTCGTGAAGCGGCAGCCCGATCAGCGGCTTGCCGTACTCATCCACAAGCAGATCAAACACGATAAACACACAAGGAGTTTCTGCGCTTAGCTTTCGAATGCGGCTTTCCGCAGGGTGAATGCGCATCAGCAAATTGTCGAACGAAAGCTTGCCATCGACGGGAATCACAATTTCGCCATCCAGCACGAAGTTCTTAGCCTTGAGAGAGCTCAGTTCGGCAACGAGTTCCGGAAAATAGCGTGTCAGAGGCTTTTGTGATTTTGATACGAGTTCGACTTTCCCGTCGTCGCGAAATGCCAAGCAGCGAAATCCGTCCCACTTTGGCTCGTAGTGCCACTCGGGGCCGGCAGGAAGCTCGGTTGCCGGTTGCGCCTCCATTGGCAAAAATTTCTTGCTGATCGGCAGGCTCATAGGAAGCGTTCAAGGCGCACGCGCTCTTTTTCCCAGAGCAGCGGCTCCCACAAATCGCCGAGCTTTTTAAGTCGTTGCGGCACGTTCATCATCGTGAAGTCCTCGATGCGCACGCCGCGTTCGACTTCTTTCCAGGTCACCGGAGTTGAAACGGTCGCCAGCGGTTTTGGCCGAACCGAATAGACCGAGGCAAGCGTGCGGTTCCACGCGTTCTGGTTGTAGTCGACTAGAACTCGCCCCTTGGGGCGTTTGGCGACGCGATACTCTGCGGTGACAATTTTCGGATGCTGTTTCTCTAGCTCCTTCGAGAATTTCTTGGCGAAGCTCCAGACTTGCTTTTGATCCGGTCCTCGCACGATGGGAACATACACGTGGACGCCCCGCGAGCCAGTCGTCTTCGCATAGCTGGTGATTTCCATCGAGGCCAGCGCATCACGGACCAGCAGAGCCGTCTCCAGCACGCGCGGAAATGGAGTCCCCTCCACCGGGTCGAGATCAAAATGTAGATAGTCCGGGCGGTGAACGTCATCGCATCGCGCGTACCACGGATTCAGATCGATGCACCCGAGGTTCACCAGCCAGAGCAAGGACGCAAGATGCTGAATCACCGGGAAGCCGATGACGTTGCCCGAAGCGTGCTCGATGGGACAGATTGGAATCGAAGAAGGCCGCGGCGCGGGCGCGCGCTTCATAAAGAAAAATGGACCGTTAATCCCGTTGGGATAGCGCTTCATCACCATGGCGCGGTCTCTTACGTGTGGCAACAGCCAAGGTGAGACATCTGCGTAATATTGCAAGAGGTCGCGCTTGGTCAGCCGCAGCTTGGGCCAGAAAATCTTTTGCAGATTGGTGAGCTTTACGGTGCCGCCCTCCACCGTGATTTCGGCGTCCGTCACATTTTCAGGGATCTGAACCGGCGCGGCTCGGTTCTTCACACGCGGACGAGAGCGTGTGCTCGTTTGGCCTTTCGTCGCTGCAACTGGAACCATGCCGTGCGCCCAATTCTTAGACTCTGCCGCAGGCTGGCAGGTTCTTTTCCCCAATCGCGCCCGGAGAGCACCACGCGGGCGACGGAACTGGACTAAGTACCCGGTTTGCGCTCAGGAATTTCGGTGTCGCCGTAAACCTCGTCGGCGCGCTTACGAATATTCTCGTTTGGAGGGAGGTCTTGTATTTTTGAGTTGGGCCGCTGACCGCCGTCGCTAGAAGTCGCTTTCTTCTTACTGCGCTGGGAGCTCTCGGTTCGTCCTTTGCCGCGAGCAGGTGAACTCTCAGCGGCAGAGTCCGAAGGGCCTTTGCGAGGTGTCTTCATAGTGTTCTCCTAGCGATCCACTATAAAGAGCGTAGCCAGCCAAAGGCCTCGAGCACATCCGGCTCACGCTGTATTTGTAGCCTCGGAGCGGCCGTAGCTCAGCGGGAACGATGGCGACCCCGGTCGGACTTGAACCGACAACATCCAGCTTAGAAGGCTGGCGCTCTATCCGATTGAGCTACGGGGTCTGCTCCAATTCTAGCAAATAAATATGGTTGCTCAGCGATCTGACGATCTGCATTCTAAGCAGAGGGTCGGGAGTTCGAATCTCCCCGGGGCGCGCCACTCTCTTGCCGCCAATTAAGTTTTTTGCTTGCGCCTACTTTGCGGAAAAGCGAAACACCGTCTCCGAATGAAAAGCCGCGCCCGGTTTTAGAAGTGTGCTCGGGAAATTAGGATGGTTGGGAGAATCCGGAAAGTGCTGTGTTTCCAAGCAAAAAGCTGCCCGTTGACCGTAAGCCTTGCCCCCTTTCCCCTTAGCGGAGCCGTCGAGGAAATTTCCGCTGTAGAACTGGACTCCCGGTTCGGTTGTTAATACCTCAAGCGTGCGCCCGCTTTTCGGATCAGACGCTTGCGCCGCGATCGTCAAATCAGTCCCGCCGCCAGAGCGCGCGATCACCCAGTTATGGTCATAGCCTTTGCCGAAAACGAGCTGCTCGTAGTTATCGTTGATGCGCTTTCCAATCGGCGTAGCAGTCGTGAAATCCATCGGCGTGCCTGCCACATCGCGCAACTCACCCGTGGGGATCAAAGTCTTATCCACCGGCGTGAATTGCTTCGCATGCATCGCTATTACGTGATCCAGGATGTCGCCATTGCCTTCGCCCGCAAGATTGAAATAGGAATGATTACTCAGATTGAGGACGGTGTCCTTGTCCGTCGTGGCCGCGTAGTCTATTTTCAATTCGTTGCGATCCGCGGGCACCGTGAACACAACCTTGACCGAAAGATTTCCCGGAAATCCCTCTTCTCCGTCGGCGCTCAAATACGACAACTCCAGTGATTCGCCGTCCTTTGAGGCGATCTCGCGCGCCTTCCAGACTTTTCTGTTGAATCCCACGATTCCGCCGTGCAGCGTGTTATTGCCATTATTCTTCGGCAGTGTGTAAATCTTTCCATCAATAGAGAATGTCCCGCCCCCAATGCGATTCGCATATCTTCCGACGGTCGCACCAAAATAACTTTTTCCGTTCTCGTAGCCTTCCAATGTGTCAAACCCCAGAACAATGTCTGCCGGTTTCCCATCCCGATCAGGAACGCGCAGAGTGACCACAGTAGCCCCAAAATTGGTGATCGAAACTTCCATCCCCTTTTTGTTCGATAGTGAATACAGATCAATCGGTTCTCCACTACTCGTCTTGCCAAACGATTGTTTTCGAATGGTTCCTCGCATTCCTTCCGAGCTCAGCGAGCCGGCAAGCGTCAATTCGCCGACGAGTATTAAAGCATAGAGCAACCTGCGCGCTACTTGTTTCGCGGTCATTAATCCTCTCCTGCGTGTGCTCCTAACCCTGCCACTGAAACACGGAATAAGATCTCGGCGGTAACTCAATCATGGTGCGGTCTCCACTTACGACGGGCTTCTCCGCCTCTTTAGGCACGACGCGATTCGGCGCGCCGAAATCGTTGCTAGCCTTCAGATCCGCGCCTGTCAGCACCAGCGAAGTAAGCATTTTCGTAGCAGGCTTGTCTTCCCAATTCAGCTCCAATTGCCGCGGCTTCACCAGATCACGGTTCAAAATAAAGAGCGATACGATTCCATTCTCCGGTTGGCGAGTTCCAGCGATATCCAGATAAGGCGCTTTCTCCTTAGCCGAAACCTCATACACCGCTCCGTTTTGGACAGCCAGGTCCAGCACCTCGCCCCTGCCATACCGCAAAGCCCAGCTATATGGATACAAAATCGTCTGCCGCACCAGTCCATTCGCATTCGTCATCAGCGGCGCAATCACGTTGACCAACTGCGCCAGGCAGCCGAGGCGCACGCGGTCCGCCGAACGCAGCAGCGTATTGATGCACCCGCCAACCAGCAGTGCGTCCTCCAGGTTGTACACTTCCTCGAGTAAATGCGGCGCCTCTTGCCGATTCCCATTCACCGCTGCTCCACTCCGCGCCCGATACCAAACATTCCACTCGTCAAACGATAGCCAAAGTTTTTTTGGCGACTTCAGCCGTCCACGCACGAAATCGCAAACCGAGGCTACCTCAGCGATCTGCCGCTCCATGCTCAAGTTCAAAGCGAGAAATTTGGAGCTGTCGCCTCCGGTTTCCGCGCCTTCATTTGTAAAGTACCGGTGCAGCGAAATAGCATCCACGTACGGATAGCACTGCTCAAGCACCGCGCGATCCCATTCCAGGTACGTGCTCATCCCTGGACCGCTCGATCCGCAAGCCACCAGCGTCAGATCCTGATCGACATACCGCATCTGCCGCCCTGCGTCAGCAGCCTTCAATCCAAACTCCACCGCCGGCATATGC
>JAOAPV010000117.1 GCA_025463055.1 Candidatus Acidiferrum typicum | reverse complement strand
GCTGAGAATCGCTTCTACGGCGATCTGCTCGGCTTCAAACTCTACTGGTATGGCGGCGTGAAAGATGACGGTGTCGACTGGTACGAGCTGCAGGTTCCCGACGGCGACAACTGGATCGAATACATGCTGAACGTTCCCGCCTCTGCCGATCACAAGCAACTGGGCGCGCAAAATCATTTCTCGTTTGGTGTAAACGAAATCCACGCCGCTGCCGAACAGCTTCGCAAAAATGGAGTGGAGAGGATTGCAGGCCCGGGAATCGGGCGCGATGGCAAACGCGGGCTGAACGTTTACGACCCCGACGAGACACGGGTGGAAATCACGGAGTTCACGCCAGCGCAGAAACCGTGCTGTCATCCATATACGGGGCCGCACCCGACTCCATGACCTGCCCCTGTTCCGTTAATCGTTATCGTTGGATCCGGAATCTTTGCTCTCTGGTTTGCGTGGCGATCGGCTGCTGCGGGCTCCCCGCGGCGCGCGCACAAAGCCCCGACATCGAAAAGCCGCTGCTCAACATTGATGACGACATCTCCGCGTTCGCCTTCGCTCCCGACGGCCGCATCGTCTATTCGGCGCGCCACCATTTTCACACCAAGCAATACGATCTGGAGCGCGACGACATCTGGCTGCAGGAAACCGGAGGCAAGCGCCGCCGCTTGTTGCAAGGCGAGAAATTCTCGCGGGGCAATACGCCCTTTAGCTACGTCATCGATTCGTTTCGCTGGTCGCCGAATGGCCGGATGATTCTCGCGCAACTTTTCACGACCTCTGTGGTCGACGAGCACGGAGCCACGCAAGATTCCATCATGACCTTGGCAATGGAAGGCAACGGCAAGGAAATCCGCCTCGGCGCAAACGACAGCCTGCTGAAGGACGCGTACGACGCTACCTGGCTGATGGACAACGCCACCATCGTCTATCTCACCGAAATTGTGAAGCCGAAGGTGCTCTTCTCGTTCAAGTACGTGAACATCGCCGGTGGCCCGCCCGGCTTCGTATTCGAGGGCCGCACGTTTTTGGACGCAGACCCGATTCCGCGCACGAATTTGGCGATTGGCGTGGAGCGCGACCACAACCTCACCGGACCGCCTCGGCTACAGCGTCTCGAACTGCTCGCGCAAGACGATCGCGAGCTCGCCACGCTCGACGGATACGAAGGCGGCGTTTCCGTTTCGCCCAGCATGAAGAAAGTCGCATATTACATCGACAAGGAAGTTCTCGAAGTCCGCGATCTCAGCGACCTGAACAAAATTGCGCGGCTGCGCATCGGATTAGGCACGTTTCAGTGGTCGCCCGACGAAACACGAATCCTGCTGAAGCGTGCGCCGGAGAAAAAATCCGGCGATCTTGCCTGGATTGAAATTCCTGTGCTCACGACCTACGCACCGAAGGATAAAGAGCCGCCGGTGACACAGCCGGCGCTCGCCTCGATTCTTCACGGTTTGACGTTTCGCGATTTCGCAATCACACCGGACGGCAAGCTCGCCGTGATCGCGCCCGGCAAGCGCAACCTAATGGTGTTTCCTCTTCCTCGGTAAGAACAGGAAGGAATTAACACACAGCGCGAGGAGATTGGAGCACAGACGTCACGGAGAAGAACGCGGAACTTCTACGGCAGTTTTTGGCGGCATCTTTTGTGCTCTACCAAAATGCAGGCGTCCATTACTACGGTTAGGCCCGCGGCTCGGGCCTTCTCGGCGGCGGCTTCGTTGGCGATTCCTTGTTGCATCCAGATTACTTTTGCGCCTGCGCGAATTGCGGCGTCCACTACTGGCGGAACTTCCTCGGTCCGGCGGAAGATGTCGACTATTTCGAGCTTCTGCGGGACTTCCTCAAGGCTGGCGTAGCTCGGCTCGCCGAGCACATCTGTTTCGTTGGGATTCACGGGAATGATCTGGTAGCCCGAAGATTGCATGTATTCCGTTACGCCGTAGCTGGGCCGCGCAGGATTTGAAGATAAGCCCACTACCGCAATGGTTTTGTATTTCGTCAAAATGTCGAAGATAGGATCGGCGCTGGGCGGGGCGCCATCGGGGAGTAAGAGCTTCATCGCGTGGTCAACTCGCTTTTTCCTTCGCGCTTGGCGAGCACGCGGCTCATCACCGCGAGCAACTTGTCGTTTTCCTCCGCGATGCCGACGGAGACGCGCATTGCTTCGGGCATGCCCATCCAGCCAAGCGGCCTGACGATGACGCCTTCGTGCAGCAATTCGTTGTACAGCTCCTGCGCGTCAGGGCCGATGTCGATGAAAATAAAATTTGCATGGCTGCGGACCGGGCGTAACCCGAGTTCCGTCAAGCCTCGCGTCAGCCGCGTTCGTTCCGCGGCGTTCTCTCGGATCGAGCGGTTCACGTGCTCGTCGTCGTCGAGCGCCGCGATGGCCGCGGCCTGGCTCACTCCGGTGAGGTTGAAAGGCGTACGCAACTTGTTCATAGCTTCGAGGATAGGCGTGTCTCCGATGCCGTAGCCGACGCGAAGTCCGGCCAGGCCGTAGGCTTTGGAAAATGTGCGCAGGGTCAATAAATTCTTGTGCTCGCGGAAAAGCTCCACAGAATCGGGCATATCGGGGCGATCGGCGTAGTGAATGTAGGCTTCATCGAGCACGACCAGGACGTCGGCGGGAACGCGGCGCAGAAATTCCTGAAATTCGGCGGCGCCAAACGCGGTGCCGGTGGGGTTGTTTGGATTAGCGAGGTAGACGAGGCGCGTTTCGCGATTCGCCAACACGGCGTCTGCAATGGCGCGCAAGTCAAATGCAAAATCTTGCTGCGGCACACGCACCAGATCCGCACCGCTCGCGCGAATCGCCAACGAAAACGGCGCATAGCTGCCATGCGACGTTACGCCGGTTTTTCCTCGGCTCAACAAAATGCGCGCGGTCAAGTCGATGATTTCGCTTGAGCCGAGGCCGACAAAGATTTGATCCATCGTCACGCCGTGCTGACGTGCCAGCTTCGCGCGCAGCAGATGCGTTCCGCCATCAGGGTAGCGGTTTGCGTCCGCGACGGCATGCTTGACCGCTTCAACAGCCTTCGGGGATGGCCCAATCGGATTTTCGTTGGAGGCGAGCTTAATGGCATAAATTTTCAGCTCGCGCTCGACTTCTTCGATAGGACGGCCGGGGATATAGGCGGGGAGCCCGCGAATGTACTCCGGAATCAGATCTTCAATCGTGTTTGCCATCAGCCCTTGGTCTTCTTTTCCCTCTGCGTACTCTGCGCCCGCTGCGGTGGATTCTTACTCTTGAGTTTCGCTCGCGTTGTCAGTGCGCGACGCAATTGACTGACCTCGCGCTCCGGCAGCGCCCGATAGTGACCCGGCGGCAGACCTTCCAATGTTAATGGGCCGATGGCGATGCGCTTCAATTTCTCCACGGGATGTTGCGCAGCAAACAGCACGCGCCGCAATGCGTCGCGCTTGGAATCCTTGATCTCGACTTCGTACCAGAAATTCGCAGCGTGGCCGCGCGCCGAATCCGGCTGCCGCACGGGACGCATCCGCGCGCTGGCTTCCCTGCCAAACTGATCGAGCTGCTCTGGCGTCAGCCGGCCCTTCACTTTGACGTGATATACCTGCGGAAGGTTCTGCCAGTGCTTCAGCATTTGGGCGGCAAGGTCGCCATCGTTGGTGAGAAAAACCAGCCCGGACGCATTGTAATCAAGGCGTCCGACCGGATAGACGCGCTCGGGAAGGCCGCGCAGAAGATTGCGCAGGGTCTTGCGACCTTCGGGATCAGCCATGGTGGCGACGATTTCGGGCGGCTTGTTCAGCAAGATATGCACGCGGCGCTCTTCTGCGGTGATCACTCGGCCGGCAGCTTCGATGCGATCGGCGCCAGGGTCGGCTTTGGTGCCCAGCTCTGTGATTACGTGGCCGTTCACGCGCACTTGGCCGCTGACGATTAGTTGCTCGGCATGGCGGCGCGATGCAATGCCGGCGCGCGCGATTATTTTTTGTAGGCGTTCTTGGGGCATGATCTTGGGTCGGTTCCGTTAGACCGCACTCTACCTGTCACTCTGCAATGATACATCCAGCTTGAATTGGAGGCGGTTTCGTGTGCTCGTTAAACTGGACAGGCAGAAATGTCTGTCCCAGTTGTGCATCTATTCGCCTGCTGCGGCGGTCTTGTGCGCTTGCTCGTCCGTTTGCTCGTCGCTCTCGGGTGCGGACTCTTCTGATCTTACTTCTTGGCCTGGTTGCGAATCGGAAGCGAGGTCCTCGGGCACAGTCTCGGTAAGTTGCTCGCTCAGCTCCGCGGTTGCTGGCTCGGCTGCGCTCTCCCGTGGTGCGTCCAACACGCTTTCGTCGCTGGTTTCGCTTGGGGCTACACCTTCGTCGCTGCCGAGGGCTTCGCGAGCAAGGGCCTCGAATTCTTTCAAGCTCGGCAACTCCTCGAGATCGCTCAGGCCAAAACGCATCAGAAATTCTTTGGAGGTTTTGTAGAGAATGGGGCGGCCGATGACTTCTTTGCGGCCCGCGGTGGTGATCAGGCGCTTGTCGAGCAGCGTTTTCAGCACGCCGGACGTATTCACGTTGCGAATTTCGCCGATTTCGGGCGCGGTGACCGGCTGCTTGTAGGCAATGACCGCGAGCGTCTCCAGTGCGGGCATCGTAAGGCGCAGCGGAGGACGCAGACTCTTAATGAAGCGGCGCACCACATCGTGATGCTGCGGCTTGGTATACATCTTGTAGCCGCCGGCGACGGCGCGCACTTCGACCCCGCGCTCCTCGGCGGCGTAGCTCGCCACCAATTCATCGAGCGAGGCTTGCACGGCGAGCTTTTCATCGCCCAGCGCGGACGCGAGTTGATCGATGGTGGCCGGTTCGTCCGCGGCGTAAATGATTGCTTCCAAGGCTGCTTTGCGTTCTTCGTTGGTCATGGTGTTGATGGTTTCTATTTATACTCCTGATCGACCTGCCGGACGGCGCCATTCTCGTCGAACACGGTGTCAAACATTTTGTACTTGCGCAACACGATTTCGCCGAACTGTTTTTCCTGGACCATGGCGATGGCTTGCATCTTTACCATTTCCAGCACGGCAAGAAACGCTACGATCATGGCGTGGCGCGAGGGGCAGGCCTCGAAGAAGCGGATGAGGCTCACCGTGTTATCGTCGCTCGCGAGGATTTGCGCGCGTAGCTGAGCCATCATCTGCGCGACGGTGAACTGCTCATGCTGCAACTCGATGCGCGAGACTTCTTTGCGGCGCTCGAGCACTTGCTGGAAAACGCGGACGAGGTCGACCAGCGAGACGACCAGGTCGCCTTCGGTGCCCTCGTCTTGGTAGAGCGATTTGTCCGGTTTAGACCAGACGTTTTCTTCCACTTGCTGCTTTTGGTAGAGGAGCTGCGCGGCGTTTTTGAATTTTTCGTGCTCGACCAGACGCTGCACAAGGTCGGCGCGCGGGTCGGAGGATTGCTCTTCGGGAGAGCCCAGCGGATCCGGGGGCAGCAGCATCTTCGATTTGATGTAAATCAGCGTGGCGGCCATGTAGACGAAATCGGCGGAGACGTCGACGTTTAGTTCTTCGAGTTTGTGCAGGTAATCGAGATATTGCGACGTGATCTTCGCTATCTGGATGTCGTGAATGTTCATCTCCTGCTTCTTGATGAGATCAAGCAGCAGGTCGAGTGGACCTTCGTACAGCGGAATGTTTATTTTGTACGGCGATGCCATTTGTATTTGTAGCGCCCGCCTTCTTAGGCGGGCTCTTTCTTTTAACCCTTAACGTCAAAACCGCCGGCCTCAGAAGGCCAGCGCTACAAAGTCAATCTGCGTTCGCGGCGTTGCCTCCGCCGGCGATTTCTTTGCGCTTCTTCTCCCAACCGAAAACGGCTTCGCGGACTCGCGCCATGGTTTTCACTGCTTCGACGCGGGCGCGCTTCGAGCCGGCGTCGATCAACTCCAGAACGCGGCACGGATGCTTCTCGTACTCGACGCGGCGCTCGCGAATGGGCGCGATCCACTTGATCAAATTGTCCGCCATCGCCGCCTTGCACTCGATGCAACCGATGCCCGCGGTGCGGCAACCCTCCGCCGACCACCTCAGCGTCTCCGGAGGCGAGAACAGTTTATGCCAGTCGTAGACCGGACACACGTCCGGATTTCCAGGATCGGTGCGGCGCTTACGCGCCGGGTCGGTGACCATCACCTTGGTCTTAGCGCGAATGTCGGCGTCGCTTTCGCTCAGCGTGATGGCGTTGCCGTAACTTTTCGACATTTTGCGGCCATCGAGCCCGGGAATGCGAGGTGTGTGCGTCAGCATGTGATCCGGTTCGCTTAGCACATGGAAAGGCCTAAGGAAGGCTCTAGCCATCTGATAATTCTTAACAAAGTTCTCGACACCGTCGATGGTCGCTCTCTGTTTAATCCTGCCTAGCCAATACGTCTTCGCAGTCTCGGTCATGGGATATGAGACTGCGAACTCCGCCGGAAGACCAATCTGAGCAAATACACCCATCAGCGTTCTCAGTGCGTCCTGATTCGCTTTCTCAAAAAGGTCCAAACTAACGTCCATTCCGTAAAAGGAGTTTACGCGCCGCACGATTTCGCGGCTTAGTTCGACGTGGGAGACTTGGTCTTCGCCGACTGGCACGACTAGCGGCATGCCTTCCTTGCTGTAGATAACGATGTCGGCGGTTTGCAGGACTGGGTAGCCGAGGAAGCCGTAGGTGTGCAGGTCTTTGTCTTTCACGTTTTCGAGGGCTTCTTTGTAGGTGGGGACGCGCTCCAGCCAGCCTAGCGGCGTGACCATGGAGAGCAGCAGGTGCAGCTCGGCATGTTCGGGGACTTGCGACTGCAGAAAAATGATGCTCTTCTGCGGATCGAGGCCGGCCGCGAGATAGTCGATCATGATTTCGACGCTGTTTTGCGCGACGGCGCTGGTGTCCGCGTAGTCGCTGGTTAGCGCGTGCCAGTCGGCGATGAAGTAGAAGCAATCGTAGGACGGATCGTTTTGCAGGCGCACCCAGTTTTGCAGCGCGCCGAAGTAGTGGCCGATGTGCAGGCGGCCCGTGGGGCGCATTCCGCTGACTACGCGCTTTGTTTTTACTTCGGAGCCGGCTGTCAAACCTGATGTCCTTTTCTCGTAGCGCCCGCCTTCTGAGGCGGGCTCTTTCGTTCAACCCTCAACGTCAAAACCGCCGGCCTCAGAAGGCCAGCGCTACAACTGCACAGCCAGAGGCCCGTGCTACTGGGACGCGCTAAAGCACGCCCCTACAACATCGCGCCAAGACCCCTCGCTGAAACTCAATTCATAGACCCAGATCTCTTGCGATGATCATGCGCTGAATCTCGCTTGTGCCTTCGTAGATGGAGATTACGCGGGCGTCGCGGTACATGCGCTCGACGTCGGTTTCGCGCGAATAGCCTACACTGCCGTGGATTTGCACGGCTTTATAGACTACGCGATTCACCATTTCGCTGGCGTACAGTTTTGCTTTCGAGGCCGACGCGCCCATTTTGCCAGGATGCGCGTCTTTCAGCCATGCGGCATTGTGCACCAGTGCGCGCGCGGCTTCGATCTCCGTCTGCATGTCGGCAAGCATCCACTGGATAGCTTGAAACTCGCTGATGTTCTTGCCGAAGGCGCGGCGCTGCTTCGCATACTTCACGGATTCTTCGAGCGCGCCTTGTGCCAGTCCCACCGCCAGCGCGCCGATGCCGATGCGGCCGCCGTCGAGCGCGCTGAGGGCAATCTTCAGTCCCTGCCCTTCTTCGCCGAGACGATTTTCCGCCGGAACTTCGCAATCGTTGAGAATAATTTCCACGGACGGCGAAGAAAGCTGGCCCATTTTTTCTTCGTGCCGGCCAACGCGAAACCCTTTGAAGCCCGGCTCGACGAGGAATGCGGTAATGCCCTTCCCGCCCGCTTCCGGATTCGTCTTCGCAAAGACAATGAAGCAAGCAGCGACGCTGCCGTTGGTGACCCAAGTCTTTGTTCCGTTGAGGCGATAGCCGCACTCGCACTTTACTGCGCGCGTTTGAATGCCCGCGGCATCGGAACCGGCTTGCGGCTCGGTCAAGCAAAAAGCGCCGAGAATTTCGCCGGTCGCCATCCTGCTCAAATATTTTTTCTTCTGCGCGTCGCTGCCAAACTGCAGCAGCGGCGGCTGCACGGCGGAATTTGTCACACTGAGCGAAGTGGCCATGGCGGCGTCCACGCGCGCCACTTCCTCCATCATCAACACGAAAGAAATGGTGTCGAGTCCGCCGCCGCCCCATTCTTCCGGCGTAATCATGCCGCAGCAGCCTAACTCGGCAATTTTCTTGATTTCCTCGACGGGAAAGCGAGCTTCGCGGTCGCGCTGGCGCACACTCGGACGCACCTCGTTCTCCATGAACTGGCGAACGGTGTCGCGAATCAGTTTTTGGTGGTCGCTGAGCGAAAAATCCATCGTGTCCGGCGTACACGAGCGTTGTTCGAAGTGTACAGGCGATGCTAACACACGGGGCCGGTTACTAGGCAGTGTTGCAGACGGTTTCTGCGGAGTAGGATCGATGCGTTGACCCTGTTGAAGTCGCGCGAACATATTCCCATGCATAGCCCAGTGGGTGTACACTCGCGTCCAGCAAAGACCCGGAAATCTGCATCGTCACCTCCAGGTAGCCATGACGTCCCACGCTGCCCCGCCTGGAATCGCAGGTCTGCCGTGTCACAACGTTCCGTTCACAAATTCATTAGCGCGCAACGCCAAAGGCGGAGATCTGTCCGAGCCGGCGTCTTGCTGACGAAATGTCCGCGTCAAAGGAGAGAATCATGAAGGTGCTTCGCAAAACATTGCTCACAATAACGGGACTCGGTGTAATGGTCCTGGCGACAAGCGTACCCATCACAGCCAAAACTCTCTGCGTGAATCCCGGCGGCACGCACGGTTGCTTTAACGCGATCACCAAGGCGATTGCCGCTGCATCCCCAAATGACGCGATCAAAGTGAGCGCGGGTACCTACAAGGAGGACGTCGTCATTGGCATTTCACTTTCCGTCATCGGCGCGGGTGCCGAAGAGACCACCATTGATGCAACCGGTCTCTCGAATGGGGTGTTTGTCGATGGCTTCGATCATGCGGGACTCCACAATGTGACCGTCGCGGGATTCACGATTAAGAACGCGCTCAATGAAGGAGTGCTGGTCGTCAGCGCTTCGGACGTCACCATCCGCGACAATCACATCATCGACAATGACAAAAACCCCGGGTTGAATTTCACGGGGGCGCCGCAGGGCTGCCCTGGCCAACCCGCGTTTGAAACTGACGAGACGGGTGACTGTGGCGGCGCAATTCATCTGATCGGAACGGCGCAGTCGATTCTCTCCGGCAACCTCGTGACCGGTAACGCCGATGGCCTTCTGATCAGTGACGAAACAGCCGAAAGCCACGATAACTTGGTGATTCACAACAAGTTTCTGAACAATCCGCTGGAGTGCGGCATCGTTCTCGCGTCGCATCCGCCGGTCGGCGCGATTGGGTCTCCACACTTCGGAGTGGACCACAACACGGTGGCCGAGAACATCTCCACGGCCAACGGCGTGGCCATCGGTGGGTCGGGAGTCGGGCTCTTTTCCGACGGCAACGGTCCCGGCCGCGTGGCGAATAACGTAATCATCCGGAACAAGCTGACGGGCAATGGGCTTGGTGGCGTGGCCCTCCATACGCACGTGGGTCCGGCGTTTGGCCTTCCCGCCGATAACATGGACGGGAACCAGATCATCGGCAATTTCATCGCAGGAAATAACGCGGATACATTCGACACGGCCACGCCCGGCCGGGTGGGAATTAACATCAATAGCGGGGATGGCGGCTCTCCAGTTCGTGGCACGATCATTTCCCACAACGTGATCCGCGACGAGGACGTCGACATTGCCATCAACACGCCGGCCGAGGTGGATATTCACCTCAACGATTTGCTCGGCGAGAAAATCGGTGTCGCGGATGTTTGCGCCTTCGACCACGCCACGATCTGCACCGGTAGCATCGATGCGACCGAGAACTTTTGGGGATGTCACGCCGGACCGGGAGGCAAGGGCTGCGCGACAGCCAGCGGATCGGACATTCTCTTCACGCCTTGGCTTGAAAAACCCGTTGGCGACGATGACGATCACGGTCGCGGCGACCACGACGCCCTCATTTTCGACTCTACCAACGGCTGGAATGCCGTCCTGTTGATTACGGCGAAACGGCACCGGATCGGCTGACGCTCGGAACTAAACCTTGAATAACTCGCGGAGGCGCTTGGTTTGCGAGCGGCTTACGGGGACTTGCGTTTGCTTCTTGTCGTCCATTTTCAGCATGTAGGTGGACTTGAACCAAGGAATGACTTCCTTGATGTGGTGGATGTTCACCAGGAAGGAGCGGTGCGGCCGCCAGAATACGTCGGAGGCCAGCGCTTCTTCCATTTCCTCAAGGGTGCGGTAGTTCGAACTGCCTTCGAGATCGCGCGCTACCACGGTGATCATGCCGCCGTCGATGGACGCAAAAATCAGATCCTCCGCGTCCACCAGCAATAGCCGCTGCTGCGTGCTAATCAATACCTTCACCGCGGGTGATGGCGGATTCTGTTTGGCGGTGGCGAGCTGGCTGACGAGCTGCTCGAGACGCTCCGCCGCGGTGGTCTGCGTCTCCATCATTTTGCGGGCGCGCTGAATGGCTTTTGCGATGCGCGACTTGTCGAACGGCTTCAGCACGTAGTCGACCGCGTTGACCTCGAAGGCTTGTACAGCGTACTGATCAAACGCAGTGGCAAACACGACGTGCGGCATTTTCATTTTTCGCTCGACGAGTTTTTTGAGCACGCCGAAGCCGTCGAGCCCAGGCATTTGCACGTCGAGGAACACCAAATCCGGCGAATGTTCCTTGATTAAGGCGAGCGCTTCGACGCCGTTCTTTCCCTGACCGATCACACTGATTTCCGGGAAGCCCTTAAGCAAAAATGTCAGTTCGTCGCGTGCGGGCTTTTCGTCGTCGACGATGATCACGTTGATAGGCATTTTCGGAGCACGCTGAGTATAGCAAGGCCCGAATGCAGGCAATCGCAGCAATTCTGTAATTGAGTGTGTAGCCAGGCTCGATGAAGCTAAGTAAGCTACAAACCTTCCGGCACGGCGGGCATAGCTACAGGATTCGGCGAAGCCTGCGTTATCATGCAAACGGAGACAACCTACTTCGATGCCGTCACGTAAAGTCGGCCGTCCGGTCGCAAAGATTTTGCGCAGCAAAATAATCTACAAAGGTCCGGTCTTTGGCGTGCGGCGCGACGAGGTGCTGGAGCCAGGCGGCGTGCGCGCAATTCGCGAAGTGATCACTCACCCTGGATCAGTGGTTGTGCTTCCCGTCCTGCCGGATGGCCGCATTTTGTTGATACGCCAATATCGGCACGCGACGCGACAGTATTTGTGGGAACTGGTCGCCGGGCGCATCGATCATGGAGAAAGCATAAAACACGCAGCGGCACGCGAGCTTATGGAGGAAACGGGTTACCGCGCAAAGCGGTTCCGGGTGTTTCTGGACATGTTCCCTACTCCGGGATTTCTCGAAGAGCGGATGTATGTTTTATTCGCGGAAGAATTGAAGGCCGGTGAGGCGCAGCCGGAAGAAGACGAACGGATTACGGCAAAAGCTTTCGAGCCTACGGCGCTCGAGCACATGATCCAGAAAAACGTGCTGCGCGATGCGAAGTCCATTGCAGGATTGCTTTACTATTTCCGCTTCTTAGCAGGCAGAAAGAGAAAGAATTAAGACACGCGACACACAGGCGGGAACACCTCTCGAGGCTCAGGGTAAACCGAGTACGCAGAGAAGAACTGCGGTGCCGGTTCTCGCTATCACCCGTCTCCATGCACTGCTCTTCCCTTTCACCGTGTTCCTTGCCGCGTTTCTTCTTTTTCTGATCGAGCCACTCTTTGCCAAGCTGATTCTTCCGCGCTTTGGCGGGGCGGCCGCTGTGTGGGCGGCGTGCCTGGTGTTTTTTCAATGCGCGCTGCTGCTGGGCTATTTATACGCAGACGTGACTTCACGGCGGCTGACGTCGCAGCGTCAGGCGCAGTTGCACATCGTGCTGCTTGTCTTAAGCCTGCTCTTTCTTCCCATCGCCCCGCGTTTTTTGCAGGCGCAGCGCGCGAACGGTGATCCGGCAACGACCATTCTTCTATTGCTGACGGCTTCCATCGGATTGCCATTTGTGCTGCTGAGCGCTACGAGCCCGCTCGCGCAAGTCTGGTACGCGCGGGCCAGCCCGCTGCGCGAGCCGTATCATCTTTTCGCGTTGTCGAACCTCGCTTCCCTACTCGCGCTTCTAAGCTATCCATTGCTGATCGAGCCGCACATCGCCGCGCACAAGCAAGCGACGCTGTGGTCGGCCCTCTTTGTCATTTTTGTGCTGCTGTGCGCCGCAGTGGCATGGCTCGCGCGACACGGCTCCATTCCCGTCGCCGCGACGCAAACGGAACAAAGCGAGACCGCGGCGGTACCGAAGTTGCGCGTAAAGCTACTCTGGCTGGGGCTTGCCGCCTGTAGTTCCATGCTGCTGCTTTCCGTTACCAACAAGTTGCTGGAAGACGTCGCGCCGGTTCCGTTGCTTTGGGTGCTGCCGCTAGCGCTGTATCTCATGACGTTCGCGCTCGCGTTCAGCCGGCGCATTTTTTATTGGCGTTGGCTCTCGGTTCGTTTTCTCGCGGTTGCTCTGGGCAGCCTGGGCTATGCCATTTACGAGCCGATGTATACGGAATCGGTGCAGGTCAGCGTGCCGGTTTTTTGTGTCGGGCTATTCTTGTGCTGCTGGTTTTGCCACGGCGAGTTGGCGCTGCGGCGACCGGTGCCTCGCTACGCAACGGCCTTTTATCTGATGATTTCTCTCGGAGGAGCGCTGGGTGCAATTTTTGTGGGGCTTGCCGCTCCGCACCTATTCACCGCAATTTATGAACTGCCGCTAGCGCTAGTCTTCACGGCTGTATTGGCCGTGGCCGCACTTTGGCCGCTGGGCTGGCTGATACGGCTTTTTTGGGTGGCTGCAGCAGCGGCTATGGTTTTCGTGCTAGTGCGCAATGTGCGCGAGTACGACCAGAATACGATCGTGCGCGTGCGCAGTTTCTACGGAGCGCTGCGCGTTCGGCAATTCAGCAATTGGCTTAAAGAGCCGTACCGCACGCTCTACAACGGCAAGATCGAGCATGGCGCACAGTATGTCAACCCGCCCGCCAGTCTTTTGCCCACGACGTACTACGGACCTGATTCCGGCGTAGGACTGGCGCTAACGCGCTGCTGCGCCGATGCGAAGCGCGTTGGGGCCATTGGCCTGGGAACAGGCACGCTGGCAGCGTACGGAAAGAGCAGCGACTACTTTCGTTTCTACGAAATCAATCCGCAGGTTGTAAAGATCGCGCAAACTTCCTTCAGCTACTTGCGCGATTCTCCCGCACGGATCGATATAGTTCTGGGAGACGCGCGCCTTTCGCTGCAAAGCGAAGCGCCGCAACAGTTCGATGTGCTGGTCGTCGATGCGTTTTCTGGTGACGCAATTCCCGTGCACCTGCTGACGCGCGAGGCTTTTGCATTGTACCTGCGTCATCTGAAGCCGGACGGAGTGCTCGCTGTTCATACATCCAATACCTACTTAAATCTGCCTCCGGTTGTGCAAGTTCTGGCTACGGACGCGGGCTGCGACGCGCAAATGATTACGAATGAAGATGATCACCGCAAGCTGATTGATTCTTCCGACTGGGTGCTGGTCACGCGGAACCGGCGATTTCTGGATTCGATCGACTCCACCGTGATGACAGAGCCAATTTCGGTGCCACCAAATCTGCGTGTGTGGACGGACGATTTCAACAATCTGTTTCAAATCCTTCGGCCAGTGAAATTCAAGCAGAGCAGTCCGCGCTGAGCCACCAGCAAAATGACGCCATCGGGCCAGAGGGCGGCTTTAAATCGTTTTATACCTTAAGAAATGTTCATCTTGTGTCGTCGCCAGATTGCACAGTCTATTGACTGGCACTCTCGTTCTGCTAGACTCCGCGCAATTTCTGGTCGAGGTCGATTTGCGCTTGCGCAGGGCCGCAGCCGGAAAGAGAAACATTTGTTGAGGGAGGGCTCGGCTTGCGTGGCATCGTGAAATGGTTCAATAACACGAAGGGTTACGGCTTTATTGGACGTGACGATGGCCCGGATGTTTTCGTTCACTATTCGGCCATCGTTGGGGAGGGTTACCGTACTTTGCAGGAAGGAGATGCAGTCGAGTTCGAGATTGTGCAGGGACCGAAAGGTCCGCAAGCTGCCAACGTGCAAAAACCTGGCGGCTAAACCTTCACACCGCATTTCTTCGCGCCGGCAAAGACGCCCCCTTTGCCGGTTTTTTATTTTGCGTTGCGTTGTTCGCGTGGGGCGGTCTAGGGTGCCGCCTCCAGCCTTCTGGCCTTTCCCGTCCCGCTAGTTCCAGCCTTATAATCGGCGCATGGACAACAAGACTATCGCCCGCATACTTCGCGACACCGCACAACTGCTGGAAATCGACGGCGCCATCATTGGCAGGTACCGGAGTTACGAGAAAGCCGCCGAGCTAATTTCTGGAATGTATGAATCGATTGAGGAGTTGGCTAAAGATCCCGACAAGCTGGAAGAGCTGCCGGGAATCGGCGAGCGCATGGCCGAACATTTGCAAGAAATCTTGAAAACCGGCGATTACGCTTTGAGACAAAAACTGCTGAAGAAATATCCGGTTACGTTGCTCGATATTTTGCATTTGCAATCGCTCGGGCCGAAGAAAGTGGCATTTCTGTGGACCAATTTTCAGGCCGCAACCGTTGCAGACGTGGAAAAGCTTGCGCTGGAAGGCAAGCTGCGCGACGTGCCGGGCTTCGGCGAAAAGAGTGAACAGAACATTTTAAAGGCTGTTGAAGCGTTCAAACGCTCAACCGGCCGGTTTCGGCAGGATGTTGCCGAGGCATCCGCGAATGGTGTCATCGATCATATTCAGAAATATGGGAAAGGTGTCGCATCGGTGACGCCTGCGGGATCGCTGCGTCGCGGGAAAGAAACGGTCGGAGACCTGGATTTGCTGC
>JAOAPV010000109.1 GCA_025463055.1 Candidatus Acidiferrum typicum | reverse complement strand
GCCAAGATACTCATCCTTCTTTTCGTGGTGCTGACGGTCAACGCCTATCTCACCTGGTTCGAGCGGAAAGTCGTCGCACACATTCAGTCGCGCTGGGGACCGCATCGCGTCGGCCCGCACGGTTTGCTGCAGCCACTGGCCGATGGGCTGAAGTTTCTCTTCAAGGAAGATCCGACTCCGGCGGGCGTCGATAAGTTTGTCTATTACCTCGCGCCTCTGCTGGCCTTGGCGCTAGCGCTTACATCCATCGCCGTCATTCCCTTCGGCCCGAATCCCATTCACTTCAAGGGTCAGGACATTTATCTCGGCATTACCGACCTCAACATCGGCATCCTCGCGCTTTTCGCCATTACCGCCCTCGGCGTGTATGGCGTCGCGCTCGCCGGGTGGTCGTCCAATAGCAAGTATCCGCTACTCGGCGGACTCCGCAGCTCCGCGCAAATGGTCAGCTACGAGCTCGCCCTAACCATGTCCGTAGTCGGCGTGCTGCTCATGGCCGGCACGTTCAGCTTGCGCGAAATCATCGATGGTCAAGCCAACGGCCACGGCCTTCTCGGCTTGGGCGGCATTTTTCGCTGGAATATTTTCGCCGGACCGTTCCCGCAAATCCTCGGCTTCCTCTGTTTCTTTGTTGCCGCCGTTGCGGAGACCAATCGCGTCCCTTTCGACCTTCCCGAAGCTGAATCCGAACTAGTCGCTGGGTTTCACACCGAATACGCCAGCTTTAAATTCGCGATGTTCTTCATCGCCGAATACACCAGCATGATCACGGTGTCGTGCCTGTGCTCAATTCTTTTCTTCGGCGGCTGGCTCTCCCCCTTCCCCGCAAGCTGGACCTTCACTCACTATCTTCCATCGTTGCTACTGATTCCATTCGGCCTCTGGGTGATCTGGGACGGCCTGCGCTACGAGACGATGTTCGGAAAACTGATTTTGCCCGGCGTGGGCACGGTAATCACCGCTCTCGGCGTCCTCTTCATCGCGTTTCCCGCTGTGAATGAATTCGCCCAAGGCCCATTCTGGCTGCTCTCCAAAATCTTCATTTTTCTTTTCATCTATGTCTGGATGCGCGGCACGCTTCCCCGCTTCCGCTATGACCAGCTCATGTCTTTCGGATGGAAGCTGCTTCTACCCGTCTCGCTGGCCAACGTTGTCATAACCGCGACTGCCCTGCTCTGGAGCAGCCGCTAATGAACGCGCCGGTGATTATTTTCTTCGTGCTCGCTGCCATGTGCGTCATTGGCGCAATTAGCCTGATCCTGCAGCGCCACCCCATCCACAGCGCGCTTTCGCTCATCGTTGTGATGGTCGCCCTCGCCGGCCTCTATCTCCTCATGGGTGCCGAATTCGTCGCCGCCGTGCAGATCATCGTCTATGGCGGCGCCATCATGGTGCTTTTCGTCTTCGTCATCATGCTCCTCAATGCCGGAGCCGAAGAGCGCACCAACGTATCGAAGCTCGCTGGCTTCGCAGGCATCCCGCTCGCCGTCGCCTTGACTGGCCTGCTCGCCGCCGCCGTCGCCCGCTCGGAAGACGCCGTACAAGCCGCCACGCAAACAGGCCTACCCGCGCCCACCAAAGCGCTCGCCAATCTGCTCTTCCAGGATTTCGTCTACCCGTTCGAGCTCACGTCCTTCCTGATTCTGGTCGCCATTCTGGGCGCGATTGTGCTCGCCGCCCCGCGGAGTGAAAGCTGAAATGGTCCCCACGCACTATTACGTGATTCTCAGCGCGATCCTGTTCGGACTCGGCGTCATCGCTTTCATCTTCAAGCGCAACATCATCACCATTTTCATGTCTATCGAGCTGATGCTCAACGCCGTCAATCTCGCCTTCGTGGCGTTCAGCCAAGTCTGGCATAGGCTCGACGGTCAGGTATTCGTACTATTCGTGATCGTAGTCGCCGCCGCGGAAGCCGCGGTGGGCCTCGGCATCATCATCATGATCACGCGCAATCGCAAAACGCTCAACGTCGAAGACGTCAACTTGCTCAAACTCTGATGCTTATACTGAACTATCTCTGGATCATGCCCGCGCTGCCGCTGCTCGGCTCGGCCATCAACGGCCTTTTCGGCAGCAAGTGGCCCAACAAGCTCATCAACACGGTCGCGGTCGGCTCCACAGGCCTCTCCTTCCTCGCCGCGCTAGAAGCCGTCCGCGAATTCACGCAGCTCTCGCCCGAGCAAATCCCCTGGGTGAAGCAATACTTCACCTGGATCATCGCCGGCGATTTCCGCGCCGGCTTTGACCTCCAGATCGATCACCTCACCGTGGTCATGCTGCTGGTCGTCACCGGCGTGGGCTGGCTCATTCACATCTATTCCACCGGCTACATGGCCCACGAGGGTGGCTACTACCGTTTCTTCTCGTATCTCAACCTGTTCATGTTCTTCATGCTCATTCTCGTCCTCGCCGCAAATTACGTGCTGCTCTTTGTCGGATGGGAAGGCGTGGGTCTTTCGAGCTACTTGCTCATCGGTTTTTATTTCCTCCGCAAATCCGCCGCCGATGCCGGCAAGAAAGCTTTCATCGTCAACCGCATCGGTGATTTCGGCTTCATGCTCGGCATGTTTTTGCTCTTCAAAGCGTTCGGCACGCTCGATTTCGTTCCGCTCTTCGACAAGGCGGCGCCGCAGCCCGCTGACCCAATGGGCCACCTCGGTACCTTCACCGTCGCGTGCCTGCTGCTCTTCATGGGCGCATGCGGAAAATCCGCGCAGCTTCCCCTGTATGTCTGGCTGCCAGACGCCATGGAAGGCCCCACGCCCGTCAGCGCCTTGATCCACGCCGCGACCATGGTCACCGCCGGCGTCTACGTAGTCGCCCGCTCGCACGTGCTCTTCATGCACGCACCGACCGCGATGCTCGTAGTCGCCATCGTAGGCTGCGCCACCGCGTTCTTCGCCGCCACCATCGGTCTCGTGCAAACGGACATCAAGCGCGTCCTCGCCTACTCCACCGTCAGCCAGCTCGGCTACATGTTCCTCGCCCTCGGAGTCGGCGCCTTCTCCGCCGGCATTTTCCACCTGATGACCCACGCCTTCTTCAAAGCGCTGCTCTTCCTGGCCGCGGGCAGCGTCATTCACGCCATGGGTGGCGAACAAGATATGACCCGCATGGGCGGTCTCAGCAAAAAAATCCGCTGGACTTATCTCACCATGCTCACCGCGACGCTAGCAATCGCCGGTTTCCCGCCACTCGCCGGTTTCTTCAGCAAAGATTCCATCCTGCTCAACGCGTATCAAAGCGAGCACGGCGGTCGCATCCTCTACGCCTTCGGTCTGCTGACCGCGCTGCTCACCTCGTTCTACATGTTCCGCCTGATCTTCCTAACCTTCTTCGGCAAGCCGCGCTACGACGAGAAGAAAGTGCACGTGCATGAATCGCCCAAGAGCATGCTGGTGCCGCTAATGATTCTCGCGCTGCTCTCCATCGTCGGCGGATGGATGGCCGCGCCCGCGTTCCTGGGCAAGCCCGATTATTTCGCCAAGTTCCTCGAACCGGTCTTTGCGCAAGGCACAGTCGTCAACGCCGAAGCCGCGGAAGCCACCGCACACGCGCTGGAAACGCCGCTCGCTATCGTCGCCGTCATTACCGCCGCCCTCGGCTTGCTCCTCGCGTGGTGGCTCTACCTCAAGCAGCCCGGCAAGCCAGAACAGCTCGCCAAATCCATGCGCGGTATCTACAACACCCTGCTCCACAAATATTACGTCGATGAAATTTACGACGCGCTCGTGGTCAAGCCGCTGCTCTGGGTTTCCCGCAGCGTGCTCTGGCAAACGGTAGACGTTCGCATCATCGACGCCACCGTCAACGGCGTCGCCGAAGGCGCCACCGGCATCGGTGACGGCGTGCGCCACACGCAATCCGGCAACACGCGCAGCTACGCCGTCTGGGTCGTGATCGGCGCGCTCGTTATCATCGCCATTGTCTTCTGGCCGTACCTCCGGCCCACAACCGTCGGGGCGGTGCGCTAATGCTTCACGGCAGCTACTTGCTCACCATCGTCATCTTCTTCCCCGCCGCAGCCAGTCTGGCGCTGCTGTTCCTCCGCGCCGACGATCACGTCTGGATTCGCCGACTAGCGCTCACCATCGCCACCGTCGAATTCCTTTTCTCGCTGCTCCTGATCCCGAAAGTCCAAATCGGCGTCGCCGGCTATCAGCTCGAGGAATTCGCCAAGTGGATCAACGTTCCGCCGATCAACTATCACCTCGGTCTCGATGGCATCAACCTGTTCCTCGTCATTCTGACCACGTTCCTCACTGCGATTTCCGTGTTGGCGTCCTGGAACAGCATCCAGCACCGCGTAAAAGAATTCTTCGTAATGCTGCTGATGCTCGAAGTCGGCGTTGTCGGCGTCTTCCTCTCGCTCGACCTCTTCCTCTTCTTCCTCTTCTGGGAAGTGATGCTGATCCCCATGTATTTCCTGATCGGTATCTGGGGCCACGAGCGCCGCATCTACGCCGCCGTCAAATTCGTCCTTTACACGATGGCCGGCTCCATCCTCATGCTCGTCGGCATCATCTGGCTGCACAATCTCAGCACGGCCGCAGTCCCGGGCGGGACCTTCGACCTGCCCGCGATTCAGCAGATGCTGCAATCCGGCGCCATTCGCGTGACCGGGCTCGAGGAAATGTACCTCTTCCTCGCGTTTTTCCTCGCCTTCGCCATCAAAGTGCCGCTGTTCCCGTTCCACACCTGGCTGCCCGACGCCCACGTGGAAGCGCCCACGGCCGGCTCCGTAATTCTGGCTGGCGTACTCTTGAAAATGGGCACGTACGGCATGATTCGCTTCTGCTTGCCGCTTTTCCCCAACGCCTCGCATCGCGCCGCCCCGATAGTCGCCACGCTGGCCATCATCGGCATCATCTATGGCGCGCTCGTTGCTCTCGTGCAGCCCAATCTCAAAAAGCTCGTTGCCTATTCCAGCGTCAGCCACCTCGGTTTCGTAGTGCTTGGTATCTTCGCGTTTGAAAATATCTCCATGCAGGGCGCCGTCTTCCAGATGCTCGCGCACGGCATTTCCACCGGCGCGCTCTTCTTGCTTGTCGGAATGCTCTACGACCGCCGCCACACCTTCGAAATTTCCGAGTACGGCGGCCTCGCCACGCCGATGCCCAAGCTCGCGGCCTTCTTCCTCTTCGTAGCGCTCTCGTCGCTCGGCTTGCCCATGCTCAACGGCTTCGTCGGCGAGTTCCTGATTCTTCTCGGCACCTTCCAGGTGCATTGGAACTGGTCCGCATGGGCCGCCACCGGAGTGATTCTCTCCGCCTGTTACTTGCTCTGGTCCTACCAGCGCGTGTTCTTCGGCGAAGTCACCGTAGAGAAAAATCGCACCCTGCCGGACGCCTCACCCCGCGAAAAATGGATTCTCGCCACCATGGCCGTTGTCACCCTATGGATGGGCATCGGCTCGCCCTACTTCACGCGCCGCTTCGCAGCCCCCTCCCAAAATGTCCTAGACCAAATGCAGCGCAATTTCCCCCAAGAAGCGACTGTGGTGCATCCATTAGCACAGCGTCCTGAACGTGCAACCGTAGCGGCCGCCGACCGTGGCGGGCGCCTTGCGTCAACGCCCGCACAAGCCTCTACCGTAAACGCACCAGTTGTCATCCCGAGCAAAGCGAGGGATCTGCTTGTGATTCTGCCGTCGGCACAGCCCAATCCCTCAATCAATTCCCCAGCAAAGGCTGCCGCCCGCCCATGATTCCCCAGACCAACGACCTGATCCGAGTTCTCCCTGAAGCCATCTGGTGTGCCTTCGGCGTCCTCCTAATGCTCCTCCAGCCCTTCACGCGCAGCCGCCAGGTCCTCACCTTCTTCGCCATCCTAGGCACCGGCCTGGGCACCGCCGCCACGATCTTCGCCGGCAATCCCGGCGGCCCCGCCTTCTTCGGCCTTATCCAGATGGACGGCTTCAGCGTCTTCTTCCACCTCCTCGTAGGCCTGGTCGCTTTCCTGGTAGTGCTCGCCGCCGATCCCTATTTAGAGCGCGAGCGCCTGCAGCCCGCCGAGTTCTACGCCCTGGTCCTCTTCGCTACCGCCGGTATGGGCGTGCTCTCCTCCGCGCAGGAGCTGTTGACCGCCTTCATCGGCCTGGAGATGAGCTCCATCTCCAGCTACGTCCTCGCCGGATACCGCCGCGATTCCCTCAAAGCCAGCGAATCCGCCATGAAGTATTTCCTCCTCGGCTCCTTCGCCACCGCCTTCTTCCTCTACGGCATCGCCCTGGTCTACGGAGTCACCGGCACCACACTTCTCCCCAATATGGCCGCCGTCGACCCCAACAGCACGTTGCTGAAGCTGGGTCTAGCGCTAATCCTCATCGGTCTCGGCTTTAAAGTCGCCCTCGCTCCCTTCCAGGTCTGGACGCCAGACGTCTACGAAGGCGCACCAACCCCCGTGACGGCGCTCTTCTCCGCCTGACCCAAAGCCGCCGCCTTTGCTCTGCTCCTGCGCATCTACGCCACCGTTCCCGCCGCCACGCATTTCTGGTTCTGGGCCTTCTGGGTCCTCGCGGTGCTAACGATGTTTGCCGGCAACCTTGGCGCGCTTGTGCAGACCAACGTCAAGCGCATGCTTGCGTACAGTTCCATCGCCCACGCCGGCTACATCCTGGTAGCCTTCGCCTCCGTCACTTATCTCGCCGGAAATCCGGAAGGCGGCGCCTCCGCGGCCTATGCCGCCGTGCTCTTCTATCTGGTCAGCTACGCGTTGGTTAAAGTCGGCGCCTTCACCATCGTCTCCGAACTGGGCGGCCTGGGCGAAAAGCACCTCTCCCTCGAAGATTACGCCGGCTTGGGCCAGCGCCAACCCGGCGCGGCCGCGATCCTCTCCCTGTTCTTGCTGTCCCTGCTCGGTTTGCCCGTTACCGCCGGCTTCTTCGGGAAGTTCTACATCTTCAAAGCCGCCGTAAACTCGCACCTAATCTGGCTCGCGGTCCTCATGGCCATTAACAGCGTAATCGGCGCCTACTACTACCTCCGCCTGATCGTCGTGATGTACATGCGCGAGCCCAGCGCCGAAGCTAAGCCGTTAGTGGTCAGCTTTCCCCTATCCGTATACCTCGTCCTAACTATCACCGTCCTAGGCACCATCTATTTCGGCCTATTCCCCAACCGCATCCTGAACTTCGTCCTCCAATCCAACCTCCTCGGCCGCTAATTTTGAACTGCGGCGGACTTGCCGCCGCTCTTGCGCGGTCAGAACAGCCACCCACTCACCCCTGCGTCTCCCAACCCTCCCCAAGTACAAGTCGTTTCAGCAAGCGAACTAGGAGGCTTGTGCTCGGCGTCGAATGCGACCGCACAAATTGAAGATGTCCGCCCAGTCGTCGCCTAACCCCACCACTTTTTTCATTGACAAGTAGTAACCAACTGTGTATAGTTAGTGTCGGTTAAAGGTGCGTCCAGAAATTCGGCGGCTAGCTTGGCAATCAGGCAGCCGCTTTTTTGTTTGGTGAAGAGCCCGAAACGCTCCAACGCTAACTAGCTTTAAAATCAACACTTGCAAAAGTGTATCAAAACAAAGGACTTTAACTGCCTTTAGAATGAACACTTACGCAAAACCGGGGGGAGGGGTGTCGCCACAGTCGGGGTACGGACCGGGCACATCCCTGACAGAATAGACCGGGAGCATCCCTGACACTACAAGCACTTTGACCATTGCGTGTCAGAGAAGCGCGCTAGGCACAAAAAAAAAGCCCGGAAGCGAATAGCTCCCGGGCCGATAAGACTGGCGTTACAGTTTCAAGTACAGGAGGAAACCCAGCGCAAAGGTAAATAGGGTCAGAGTCTCAACGAACACCAGGCCCAGGATCATGGCTGCGCGAACGCCGCCCGCCGCTCCCGGATTGCGCGCGATACCCTCGCAAGCCGCCGCCGCGATGCGTCCCTGCCCCAGTCCGCCGCCGACCGCCGCGATGGCTACGCCAAAGCCCACCGCCAGCACCAGCGTGGTTGGATTAATCGGCGCCTTGCCCTGATCTGCGCCGCCTTGCGCGAATGCCGCCGGAGCGATCATCATCACCGCCACCAGCGCTAGTACAACAACTGCTGCTTTCTTCATGTACTTCCTCCTCGTGAATTGCCGCCAGGAGGTGGTTCCCGGACACCGTGCAGCCGGGCTCACACTGAAACGGCCAACAAAGACGTTGTAGGGGCGTGCTTTAGCGCGTCCCAGCGAGCGGAGCGAGAAGGCCATCGCCATGACGATGACTCATCTTCGGCTCGCAATTACCTAATGCTCGTCCGCCGTCGCCAATCCGATGTAAACGGCCGGCAAGATGGTAAAAACGTAGGTCTGTATCACCGACACAAAAATGTGCAGTCCGATGAACGCGATGGGAATCAGAGCTGGCAGAATGCCGAGAATCACGCCTAACACCGGAGACTTCTCCCAACCCCACACAGCCGGCCCGGCGAACAATCCCAGAAACAACCCGTAAATCATATCGCTGGCAAAAATGTTCGCCCAAAGACGCACAGTGAGCGAGAGCAGACGCGCTGTCGTGCTAAGGATTTCGACGGGAAAGATCAGCGGAACCAACCACCAATCTAGGCCACCCGTAAATGTCTTCACGTAGCCCAACGGGCCATGATGGCGAATGCCCTGCCAGTTGAAGTACAGAAAAACAATGATGGCGCACGCCAAGGGCACAGTTACTGCGGACGTGGGAGCGGTGAGAAACGGAAAGACGCCAAAAAGATTGCCGATCAGGATGAACAGCGCCACGCTGCCTACCATCGGCACATAGCGTTCCCAGTGATGCCCCGCGTTCTCTTCCAGAACATCGGTGATGCCGAAGCCCAGCGGATTGGTAAGCAATAACTCGGCAACTTGCTGCGAGGCACCCGGCCGCTCAACCGACAAGCGCGACCGTACCCAAAGTGCCAGCAAAGTGCCGACTACGAGCACCATTAAGGCCATCACAACGTGTTCCGGAATCGGCAGTTTGGGATTATCGGGACGAATGTGCAACGCAGAAAGCAGAGCCAGCGTAGCCCCGCCCAGGTAGCGATTCACGAACTCAGTAATCCAGCTTGCGTGCTCTCCCATCCGCTTTCACTCTCCGCTACGTTGGCGGTCGGAGCCTGCCTGCGTCAGACAGGCTTTAGCTCCGACATCACCCTTGCTTTAACGGGCTTTAGCCCCTGAAGAGAATTTCTTACTGCCACCACGTCAGCAAATCATTCCGATTGAAACAGTTCATACACACTTGCGGCAACCGCCGCAGCTGCCAAAGCGCACATTCCCACTACCATGCTAGCAAGGGGAACCTTAAGAAGTTTAAAAATAACATACACAATCAGGGCTATCAAGCCGTAGCGGAACACCGCGCCAAAATACGATCCGAGCGGCACGCGAGGCTTCTCCACCCCAGCCTGCGCCGTCGAAGCCGCCACCAGCGCGTCCAACCCCCGCCGCAGCCACCGAAAATTCAGCCAAGCGAGCACTGCCCCAATCAGCAAGCCGGCAGCCCACATCGTGCTTACAGCAATCGCCGCGGCCGCGCCGGCCGCAACACCGAACGCCAGCGTAAGCCAAGCAATCCGCCGCTCGGTGCGAGACGCAGCGTCAACATTGGAACGATTCGTTATATCGGGAGCAATCGTGATGAACTAGCACCTGTAGCGGCCGCGGACTTTCGCGGGCGCTTTTGACTTTACGAGCGCCGCAACTCAACTGTCGCTCTGCGCCAAACGCCGCAAGACTTCTTTCAACCCGCCGGCAAATCCCAGTCCGCCCAACACGAGCGTGAAAATCACTTTCGTGTGCAGCCAATGATCCAGAAAATATCCCAGTACCCCACCCAACAGCACCGCCCCAACAATCGTAAACGGCAACTCCATCGCCAGCGCCGTCTGCGAAGAATACTTCTTCGCCTTCGCCAGCTCCGGCGTTTTCGGCTCGCTGCTCTTCGGCGCTTCGTCCAAAGCCATAGGAATATCTTGCCTCAGATGGTTTTTATTTCTCGAACAGCAGTTCGCCTGCGCGGTGTGTGGCCTTCACTACGGCCTTGATTAGCGTGACGCGCAGCTTCCCTTCTTCGAGTTCGAGGATGCCGTCGATCGTACAGCCTGCGGGCGTGGTCACGGCGTCTTTCAGCAGCGCAGGATGATCGCCGGTTTCGAGTACGACGCTGGCCGCGCCCTTCATTGTTTGCGCTGCGAGCAACGTGGATACATCGCGCGGCAGGCCTACTTTCACGCCGGCTTCGGCGAGCGATTCGAGGATGATGTACACAAACGCCGGCCCGCTGGCGGAAAGGCCGGTAACCGCGTCCATATTTTTTTCGTCGACCACCACCGTGCGTCCGACGGCATCGAACATCGTTTGCGCAATCTCCAAATGTTGCGCCGCGGCGTGCGACCCGGGGCAAATCCCAGTCATGCCGCAGCCGACCGCGCTCGGAGTATTCGGCATGGCGCGAATCACGGGAACTTTCCCTCCGGCATGCTGCTGGATGTAGTTGGTCGGCACCGACGCCGCCACGGAAATCACGAGCGTTTTCTCGCTCAACTCCGAAGCAATCTCCTTCAGCACGTCGCCGACAACCTGCGGCTTCACGCCCAGCAGGACGATATCGGCGCCATGCACGGCCTTGCGATTGTCCGTGGTCACCGCCACGCCGAGTTCCTTCGCCAACGTCGCCGCTTTTTCCGCGTGCTTCACCGTCGCGGTTACCCGCGCAGCATCGAACAGACCCTGCTTCAGATACGCGCGCAGCAGAATCCCGCCCAGCTTCCCCGTCCCCAATACCGCCAGCCTCTTGCCTGCAAGTTTCTGTGACATAGACCAAGCATTGTTGACGACGCAAGCGGGTGCGTCAACTCCGTTTGGAGGTGGCCGTTCAAGTAGAATAGTCCACCAATGAAAAGTTCATTAGATACGACAAATTCCGCAAAAATTCACAGTTCAGCGTTTTTTGCGCTATTCGTACTGCTACTCAGCGCGCCGATGCTCGACTCGCAGGAAACGCAGTCACCCGCGAACGGTGCGCAACACAAAGCCAATGTGAGCGTGCCAATGCGCGATGGCGTTATGTTGCGCGCCGACATCCTCCTTCCAAGCGCGGAAGGCAAGTTCCCTGCCCTGATTTACCGAACGCCATACGGCAAGCACTCTGCGCTGAAGGAATACAAAACGTTCGAGAAAGCGGTCGCGCGCGGTTACGCAGTAGTCGTGCAAGACGTGCGCGGACGCTACGCCTCCGATGGCGACTTCGTCGCATATCAGAACGAGGGCCGCGACGGCTATGACACCATCGAATGGACCGCAAAGCAGCCCTGGTGCGATGGCAACGTCGGCACCTTCGGACTCTCCTACCCCGGCGCGGTGCAATGGCTAGCCGCGGTGGAAAATCCACCGCACCTGAAAGCCATGGTGCCGGCCATGACCTTTTCCACGCCGCGCAATTTCTTTTATTCCGGCGGGGTGTTCGATGGTTCGTGGCTGGAATGGATTTCGGTAAACATCGCGCCGGATATTCGCAAGCACAAGAATCTTGCCGGTCCACGGAGCTACGAAGAAGCTGAGGAAACATGGAAGCGCGAGCATGTGCGCCTGCAATCGCTTTTACCGCTGCGCGACTTGCCGGACTTGAAGGATGTCGCGCCTTTTTACTATGAATGGCTCGCGCATCCGCCCGCCGATTCATGGTGGGAATGGGCGGAGCTGCGCAAGAAATACGATCGCGTGCACGCCGCGGTGCTGAATCTTTCCGGCTGGTATGACGAAGCGTACGGCCCTGATGGCGCGACCACAAATTTCAATGGCTTGCTCGCAACCCGCAAAGGCGAGAAGGATCCGCGGACGCGCACGATCATTGGTCCCTGGACGCACGGCGGCCAGGAAAAAACGCGCGCGGGCGAGCGCGAATTTGGCGCGAGCTCCGCAATCGATTACGACGAGATCATCCTGCGCTGGATGGATCGCTACGTGCGCGGCATCGAGAACGGCGTTGAACGCGAGAAGCCGGTACGTCTCTTTGTTATGGGAAGGAATTTATGGCGCGACGAGAATGCGTGGCCGATCCCGCACGCTGACGCGAAGACCTACTACTTGCGGAGCGAATCGAACTCCGCCCGGTTCGCCCGGTTAAACCAAACAGCACCAGATAAACCCGGGAGCTACAACGAATTCCACTCCGACCCTGCGCACCCGGTCACCGATCCGCACACCGCATACGGCGCTCATGATTATCGGGCTTTAGCCGGACGCAAAGACGTTCTTGTATACGATAGCGACCCACTGCAGGCCGATACAGAAGTGACCGGACCGATTCGCGCTGAAATCTATATTTCCGCCGATGTGCCCGACGTCGATTTGTGGGTGCGGCTCCTCGATGTCGCGCCGGACGGTACCGCATTCAACCTCATGAGCCCCGGATTGGACGTGCTGCGGGCGAGCTACCGCAATGAAAAGCCGCAACCCGAATTGCTTAAACCCGGCGAGATCTACAAGCTCACGCTCGACCACATGCTGACCAGCAATGTTTTTCGCGCCGGGCATCAGATTCGCATTCAGATTTCTGGCGCCTTCTCCCCGCACTTCTCTCGCAATCTGCAGAGCGGCGAATCGGAAATCGTTTCGTCAAAAATGTGCCCTGCACATGTCCGGATTTATCACGAGCCAGATCATCGCTCGCGCATTGAACTGCCCATAATACCCACTGAAACGAAGCGCTAACACCGCCGGCAAAACCAGTTGATACAGCCGACACACGCTGTTGCGTGGCCTGCCCCGTGGGCATTTTGGAGTGACACAATGGGAATTAAGCGAAATGGCCCAGCTCCAAAATTCGACGTTAACCGCGGTGGACGACTGCGCCTCGCCTCCCTCAGGATTGGCCGGTGCCCTGCACGGATTGATTTCGTTTTGCCTCGAAGGCGGAATTCACCTTTGGGTGCAGCTCACCGGCAAGCTGGTGCGCAAGGGCGACGCTCCCTGGCTTGCAGGTCCACTGGGCGGCAGAGAGCGCATCGGCACGGGCATTTACGAGCGCGTGGCACGGGCCGAAGGTCTGCTCATCCGCACCCCGCCGCACGCCGGACTCCTCGAAAACTTTAATCTTCTGCGCGGGCCGAATTTCAATCCCGATGGCGTGCATCCGGACATCCGCCATTTCTACGAGCATGCCGCGGAGTACCAGCTCGACGTATGGAGCGAAGTCTCGCTGACCGGCCGCTTCTTTCTATGGCTCCTGGTGGAGTTCATCAGCCGTCGCATGGACCAGTTGAATTTTCCAATTTCGTCGCTGGAAGTAGCCAAGGGAATGACCAGCGAAGTGGTGCAGCTCGTGGAGCCGATATCGGACCGCATTGTGAACACTGGCTGGCTACGGCGCCTGAAATCTTCCGGTCGCGTGATTTACGCCGGTCTTTATTCCGCCACGCAACTGCCAGACGAAACGGGGCCGTGCGTTAAGGTCACGTTTCCCTGCCGTGGCAGCGCGAATGTTTATCTGAATCCCGTAGCGCATGAGGATGGTTCGTTTGGGCTTGTCTCTTCCGGGTCGGCGTTTGGCCGCACCGGCTTTTATCGCATGATTGACGGCGGGCCCGATCATTACATCGTGCGACACGTTCGCTCGCTACGCGAACTTTTCCACGTATACGTGGATGCGGAAGGCGTGCTGCGCACCGACCACAGCGTCTTTTTTCTTGGGCTTGCCATTATCCGGCTGCACTACAAGATGACGCTCGTTTCTGTTCCGCAGTGGTCGACGCAGGATGAGCGAGAGCTCATCGCGGTCGACGACATACTCTAGGATTTTGCTCATAAGCCGGATGGTCCTAGCGCTACGGCCGTAAAGCGGCGGCCCTCGAAGATCGGGGTAAACAGTCCGCCGCACTCCAAAAATTAATCGTGACGGGCGCCGTGCAAAACGTGAACGGCGTGCGGGAGCAGATGCGCTACGGCTTCGATCGACTCTGTCGCGCCCTTGGGGCTTCCCGGCAGATTTACGATTAGAGTTTTGCCGCGAGTGGCGGCCAGGCCGCGCGACAGAACTGCCGTCGGCGTCTCCTCCAAGCCTTTGCGGCGCATTTCTTCTGCGATTCCAGGAATCACACGCTCCGCAACGGCTTGCGTCGCTTCCGGGGCGTTGTCACGTGGGCCGATTCCCGTTCCTCCGGTGGTGAGAATCAGATCGAGGCGCCCGGAATCGGCGAGCCCGCGCAATTGGTCGCGAACTGCGGCGAGATCGTCCGATACTCGCACCGTTTCCACGATCTCCCAATTGAGACCGCGGCAAAATGCAACCACGGCCGGGCCCGAAAAGTCCTCGCGTTCCCCTCGCGAGACAGAATCACTAATGGTGAGCACTGCGACGCGCATAGGCGGGATTACTGCGTCTCGACGGCGTCGCGGCTGGATTCATCCATCAGCCGCATCGCTTCCATGAGCAGGCCGGTGGTGTTCTTCGTGGTGGTTGTCCGTGTAGAAGCATTAGCTGCGTTGAAATCAATCTCAAACTCGCCTTCGGTCCACAAAATCACCTTGTAGACGGCGTCGTCGCCCTCGATTTTACCCATCTTAGCGTCGTGGCACTGGCCGGAGGTAAAGTACAGCTCGCCCTGTTCGCCGTTTTTTCGAACAACGAGACGGCACGATTTCTGTCCCATTTCGAGCGACTGCAACAGGTCGGTCATGCTCATTTCTTCCAGGCGGCCCTGAATAATGCCGGGGCGCGAGGCCTGCTTCTGCATTTTTTCGAGATGCAGGCGGTCCACTACTTTTTTGGTGATGCGCACAAGATCTTTTACGAGGAATGGCTTGGCGATGAACTCTTCCACGCCATCGACAAGAGGACGCAGGCGCTCTTCGATATCCGCGCGGCTGGCCATGAATAAAAACGGAATGTGCCTGGTCTTCTCGCGGCTGCGCAGCTTGTCAAAAAGCTGGCGTCCGTCGAGCCCGGGCATTTTGTAGTCGCAGAGGATTACGTCGGGAGGATCATCCACGGTTTTCAGCAGCGCGTCTCCGCCATCGTGCGCGACCATTACGTCGCAGACGTGTTCAATGCCGCGAAAGACCAGCTCTAGAACAAGTGGATTGTCTTCCACGAGCAGCAGCTTGACGGTGGTCTTCCCTGCCGCTCCGGTCATCGCTTGGGGCCCCGTGGCGCGCGTTTCTTAGGTCGCGCTTCGCGACGAAAATCCCCGCTCTTTCCGCCGGTTTTTTCAACCAGGTAGACGTCGGTGATCTCCATGCCTTTATCCAAGGCTTTGCACATGTCGTAGACCGTGAGGGCTGCGGCAGTAACCGCCACCAGAGCTTCCATTTCCACGCCGGTTTGCGCGGTCGCGACTACCGTGGATTGAAGTTCAACGCCATTTTCACATAGCGCCGCAGTCACATCAATGTGCGTGAGAGGGAGAGGATGACAAAGAGGTATCCACTCGGCGGTGCGTTTTGCGGCGGCAATTCCGGCGATGCGCGCGACTTCGAGGGGATTGCCCTTGGGATTCTTGAGGTGGCGCACGGCGGCGACTACGCGCGGGATCATTTTTACGAAGGCATGGGCTTTGCCGGTGCGCGTGGTTACTTGCTTGGCGGAGACGTCGACCATTTGCACTTCGCCGCGTTTTCCGTAGTGAGAGAGTTTTGGCATCGCCTAGTTCTCAGCAAGACTAAAGGAATTAACGCACAGTTCACTGAGAGCACAAAACTCGCAGAGAAGAGGTTTCAAATTACGTCCTTTCGCAGCAGGATCGGAACGGTTTCTCCAACATCGACCCTAGTGCGGTCCGCTGCGACCACCAGGAAACAGTTTGCGCGAGCCAAGGCTGCTATATCCCCGGAACCCTGCCAGGGTAACGCCTTTACTTCGGGTATTGCGCCGCGCCATTCGACCCTGCCGGGAAGAAAGTGCGTTAGGCCTTGCTTTTCGTTTAGTGTGGCACCCAGATGGGCTTCTACTATCGGCAGATCGCGCGGCGGGGCGCCGCCGAGCAAGTCAATCGCGGGGACTGCAAACAGCTCGAACGTTACCATGGTCGATACCGGATTGCCGGGCAGACCGAAGAAAAATGTGTTTCCGCACTTTCCGAATACGGCGGGCTTTCCAGGGCGGATAGCGACGGCGTCAAAGTAAAACTCCGCGCCTAATTCCTTCAGAACGGTCTCCACCAGGTCGTACTTCCCCATCGATACGCCGCCGGAGAGAACCAGCGCGTCTTCTCGCAAGCCGCGCGATATTTTCTCGCGAAGATCGTCGGTGTTATCGGCCGCGTTTCCCAGCAGGACGGGTTCGCCGCCGGCGAGGCGCACTTGCGCGGCGAGGGAAACGCTGTTGCTATTGCGAATCTGAAATGGGCCGGGCTCCTGATCGATGGCAACTACTTCGTCGCCAGTGGAAAGAATTGCCACGCGCGGCTTGCTGGCGCAGCGCAGTTGGGCCGCGCCGACCTGCGCGGCCAGCGCGAGCTCCGCATAGCCCAGGCGCATGCCCGGGGACAGAATCGGCTCGCCACGCTTGGCTTCGCTGCCGCGTGGCACGATGTTTTGTCCCGACTGCGCGGCGCGATCGAATCGGACGGACTCGCCATCGCGGTTTGTGTGCTCGATCATCACAACCGCATCGGCGCCAGGTGGAACCGCGGCGCCGGTCATGATCTGGACGCAAGTGCGAGGAGCGAGCGGCTGCGTCACCGTGTCGCCTGCCTTGATTTCCGCTATGCATCGCAATGTTGCGCCTGCGGCGATTTCACTCACGCGCACGGCGTAACCATCGCGTGTGGAACGGTTGAACGGCGGATACTCGCGATCCGTCTTGATTTCTTCTGCCAGCACAAAACCTAGCGCGTCCCACACGCTGAGCGTGGCCGTGGCACGCGGACCTTTCGCCTTTTCTACTTGGTCAATCACGGTGCGGCGAGCTTGCTCGTAGGTGAGCATGTGCGGATTCAGGCGCCTGCGGTTTACTCGAGCCAGCGCGCGAGCTCGGTGCCTTGCGGCACGATGGTGGCGTCGCGCTCGGGGCCTGTGGAGATCATGCCGATTTCCACTTGCAGGAAATCGCTGATGAAGCGCATGTAATCCCTCGCGGCTTTCGGCAATTTAGCGTTGTCCTTCACTCCGTAAGTGGATTGGCACCAGCCCGGGAAAGTTTTGTACTCCGGCGTGACGTGCTCGTACTCTTCGGCGAGCGCGGGCATTTCACGCAACGGCGAGCCCTTGTATTTGTAGCCGACGCAGACTTGAATTTCGCGCTGGGTATCGAAGACGTCCAGTTTCGTGACCACCAGCGAATCGATGCCATTGATCATTTTGGCGTAGCGCAGGACGGCGAGATCGAGCCAGCCGCAGCGCCGCGGGCGTCCGGTGACGGCGCCAAATTCTTTGCCGCGCTCGCGAACTTCGCGCGCATCGAGGTCGGGCATCTCAGTGGGAAAGGGCCCACCGCCGACGCGCGTGGTGTACGCCTTGGAAACGCCAAGCACGTGCTTGATCTTCGTTGGCGGAACCCCGACACCGGTGGTGGCACCGCCAGAGATTGCGCTCGAGGACGTGACGTAGGGATATGTGCCATGGTCGATGTCCAGCATGGTTCCTTGCGCGCCCTCGAAGAGCACGGATTTGCCTTCGTCGAGCGCGCGGTTCACTAGTTCGGCGGTGTCGCAGATGTAGGCGCGAATCTTTTGGCCCAGGCGTAGCGTTTCTTCCACTTCGTGGGAAAAATCGATGTCCGCGCCGTAGGCTCCTTTGGCCAGGCGATTTTTCTCGGCGACAACGCGCGCGGCTTTTTCGCGGAATAGCACGGGATCGAGCAGGTCGCAGGCGCGCAATCCGCGGCGCGCCATCTTGTCTTCGTAGGCGGGACCGATGCCGCGCGAAGTAGTGCCAATCTTGTTTGCGCCGCGTGCGGTTTCGGCGGCGCGGTCAAGTTCGCGATGGTACGGAAAAATCAGGTGCGCGCGGTTGCTTAGGTGGAGGCGCCCCGTCACGTCGACACCAGTTTTTGCGAGCGTTTCGATTTCGGCGACGAGAGCAGCGGGATCGACAACGACGCCAGCGCCAATTACAGCTTGCTGCTTGGGACGCAGGATCCCACAGGGGATGAGCTGCAGTACGAAGCGATCTTTGCCGATGATGACGGTGTGGCCGGCGTTGTGCCCGCCGGCGACGCGAGCGATGTAGTCGAAAGCGCCGGCGAGATAGTCGACGACTTTGCCTTTGCCTTCATCACCCCATTGCGCGCCGACTACAACGACTGATTTCATGCAGCGTCCTCACTTGCACGCGTCTTGCTGCTTGCCTGGCCGGTCACCCGCACCCTTCCCTCAGCGATTCTAAGAAGGAAGTTTCAGGTGGGAGTTGCAAGAAAACTACTGAACAAACATCGTACGCTGTGGTGGCTTTTCGCGCAAGCGCGGGCAGACGGACGGTTCAGCGTGTATTGCCACCAAGTTGCTGATAACGATAGCAGGTTACGGCGTGATCGTTGACCATGCCCGTGGCTTGCATTAATGCGTAACAAATTGTGGAGCCGACGAAACGGAAGCCGCGCTTGGCTAGATCTTTGCTTAGCGCGTCGGACTCCTTTGTTCGCGCCGGCACCTTGTGCTTCCAGGCGTTTTGTTTCGGTTTACCGTCGACGAAGCGCCAGACGTACGTGTCGAAGCTGCCGAATTCGTGCTGGATTTTCAGGAATTCGCGAGCGTTGCTGATGGTGGCTGCAACTTTCAAGCGATTGCGGATGATGCCGGGATCGGCGAGCAACTGTTTGACCTTTTTCGCGCCGTAGCCGGCGACTTTCTCGGGATCGAAGCCGTCGAACACTTCTCGATAGCGTGCGCGCTTGCGCAGCACGGTGTCCCAACTCAGACCCGCTTGTGCGCCTTCCAGAATGAGCAGCTCAAACCATTTTCGGTCGTCGTGGAGCGGCACGCCCCATTCCTCATCGTGATACGGGATATTCCACTCGTTGCTGGCCCAGCGGCAGCGGACGAGACTTTCGGCGGCGGGAGGCATTTGCGATTTATACCAGAAATCGTTGCTCCGTGTGATCCCGACTAAATGTCGACACCGCTTCGAAAAAGAAACGGCGTGCCGCATAGCGACACGTCGTTTAAGTTCTGCAGTCTTCCTTGCGAGCGGTCAGCAACGAATATCTTATTGAGCGGGCTGTGATGGCGTCGGTTGTGCGCAGTGGCGCTCGAGCGCTTTGGTAATCTGTTCTTTCGGCACGGCGCCAACGATCTGCTCGACCACTTGCCCATTCTTGAAAACAAGCAGCGTCGGGATGCCGCGGATGTTGTAGCGGCCCGCGGAATTCATCGCCTCATCGACGTTGAGCTTGGTCACTTTGAGTTTTCCTGCGTAGTCGTGCGCAATTTCCGCGACCGTGGGCGCCAGCATGTGACACGGGCGGCACCATTCCGCCCAAAAATCGACCATGACGGGCTGCGCGTTGCTCGCCGTCAAAACCTCGAGTTCGAAGTTTCCGTCGTTTACTGCCAGAATGCTATTGTCAGCCATGTTCTTTGTCCTCAAGGGCTTGCGGAGGCAAGCGCCTTTCCCTCTCTTGAACCAGTTTAATTAGATGTTGCAACAGGCTTTTGGTTTCTTGGCGCCGGAGCCGCTTCGGTTATAGCCGGCAAGCCCCGCGCCGTGCGCGCCGCGGCGTAAACTTTGGCATATTCGGCCGCGGAGCCCTTCCAGGAAAAATCTTTCGCCATGCCGTTCAGTTGAATGCGCCGCCAGATGCGCTCATCCATGAAAAGATGCAGCGCCTGGCGCACACTGCGCAGCATCGCGGCGCCGGAATAGTCCACAAACTTGAAACCGGTTCCGGTGCCGTGTTCGATGTCAAACGCTTCAATCGTATCATCAAGCCCGCCGGTGGCTCTCACAATCGGCACGGTACCATACTTCAGACTATAGATCTGATTCAAGCCGCACGGCTCGTAGCGCGAAGGCATCAGGAACATATCAGCGCCGGCTTCGATTTTGTGCGCGATAGCGTTGTCGTACGCGATCTTTACGCCGACACGCCCGGGGTACGCTGCGGCGAGCGCGCGGAAGAGCTCCTCGTACTTGCGGTCGCCGGTGCCGAGCACGACCAGAAGCAAATCTTCGTGCATTAGCTCGTGCGCTCTTTCCGCGATCAGGTCGAAACCTTTTTGGTCGGCGAAACGCGAGACGATGCCGATCACTGGCTTTGCCAAATTCTCGGAGGGTAGCTCGAACAGTTCCAGCAAGTCTTGCTTGCAGGCGTGCTTGCCGCTCAAGTCTTTTGCTGAATACTTCGCGGCGATGAATTTGTCCTTCTCCGGACTCCAGACTGAGTAGTCAACGCCGTTGATGATGCCCACGAGCCGGTCGGCGCGGCCGCGAACGACGCCGTCGAGTCCGTAGCCGTATTCCCGGGTTTGAATTTCCTGTGCGTATTTGCGGCTGACCGTGGTGAGGTAATCAGAGAAGACCAGCCCGCCTTTGAGAAAATTGACGCTGCCGAAAAATTCGATGCCAGTGGGATGAAAGATGCCCGCGGGAATGCCGGCGCGATCGAGCGCATCCCTGCCAAACAGGCCGTGATAGCCCATGTTGTGAATGGTGAAAACCACGGGGATGTCTCGCACTAACGGATCATCGCCGTACGAGGTTCGCAGCAGCACGGGCATAAGAGCGGACTGCCAGTCATGGCAATGGATTACGTCTGGCCGCCAGACGTGCTTGGCGATTTCAATGGCGGTGCGGCAGAACTCGCTGTAGCGCTCGGCGTTGTCCGGATAATCGCCGCCGGCGCCGCCGTAAAGTCCGTCGCGATCAAAGTAGGCGGGGTCGTCGACGAAAAAATAGCGGACTCCATTAATTACGGTACCGTCGGCCACGGATGGAAAACGGAGCCGTGTGCCGCCCATGGGAATCGTCACACTGGGCACTACCACCGAGCTCGCTTTCGTACCGCGGTAGCGCGGCAGCACCACGGCGACTTCATGCCCGAGACCGACCAATGCTTTCGGCAAGGCCTCGACAACGTCCGCGAGACCGCCAGTCTTGGAAAAGGGCAGGCCTTCCGATGCCACGAAAAGGATTCGCACGATGCTCCCAAGAAAATTGAGAAGGTTTAACGCTATCCGACGCTATGACTATCGTCAAGCGAGCTTGCACGTATAATGTGCCCCCACGGAATGGGAGCTGATTGATGAAACTGATTTTCATGTCCGGTTTGCCGGGAGTCGGAAAGCTGACGGTTGCAAAAGAGCTCTCTGTGCTTACGGGCTGCAAACTATTTCATAATCATCTCGTGGTGGACTTGTTGCTCTCGGTATTTCCATTCGGTAGCCCGCAATTTGTCGAGCTGCGCGAATCGATATGGCTTTCTGTTTTTGATCAGGCCAGCCGGGCGGGAATGCCTGGACTGATCTTCACGTTCAATGCAGAGAACACTGTTCGCCAGGCGTTTGTCACGAAAATGCAAGGAACCATACGCGCAAACGGCGGAACAATGCAGTTTGTGGAGTTGATTTGCGATGACGAAGAACTCCGGCGGCGTATGGATACGCCTTCCCGCCGGCAATACACAAAATTGACGTCGTGGGCGAAATACGAAGAGTTAAAGGCTGCCGGGGCATTTTCCGCGCCGAAACTTCCCGAGGCATCCGTAGTAGTGGATACGGGCAAATTCGATCCTAAGAGCGCAGCGCTTCAAATTGCCAAGGAATGCGGCCTTGGGGAACTTGGAAAAAGCACTACTTGGGAGCAGCGCTAAGCAGATTTTTAGTGCAGAGGACACCGAGGTCGCAGAGAAGAGTGGCTCGTCAACGCTTAGGGCAGCATTTCCTAGCTGACGCTGGGTGGCGTGAGGAGATCGCGCAGGCCATCCGTGTTTCTCAACAGTCCATTTCGCCTATCCCGCGAGGAGATTCATCAGATTCCTGTTGGATCGAGGTCGGCGCCGGGCATGGGGAAATGACCGAGCACCTCGCTTCCACTGGCGCGCCTGTTTACGCCATCGAATTCGATGCGCCGCTCGCCGCTGCGCTACAGCGGTTTGCCAAACGCTTTCCAAATGTAAGCGTTGTCTCTGCGGACGTCCTCGAAACGGATATTGCGGCACTCACCGGCGGCCGGCGCGCGCGCATTTACGGTAACTTGCCGTACTACATCACTTCGCCGATCTTGCATCATCTTTTTGCCAGCGCTGAACTCATCGACGAGATTCACGTTGTCATCCAGCACGAAGTGGCACTACGCCTCGTTGCGCAGCCGGGGACGCGCGATTACGGCTATCTCTCCGTACTGACGCAATATTATGCGCGGCCTGAACTTGTGCTGGAAATTCCGCGCACCGCGTTCCGCCCGCCACCCGAAGTCAGCTCCGCCCTGGTCACTTTGCGTTTGCCGGGGGAGCGCGCGAAGTTGCCGCAAATCAACGCGGCTACATTCTTGGAATTCGTAAAATTGTGTTTCTCGCAGAAGCGCAAGACAGTGGTGAACAATTTGAAGTTGCGCGTGAAGCCAGAGTTGATCAGAGAGGCGCTCGCGAACCTGAATTTGCGCGCAGACGCTCGCGCGGAGCAGCTTTCGGTCTCAAATTTAGCGGCTCTTTACCAGCAGTTGCATCTAGCCTAAGCGTTCTCTCGTTGGTGCACTACACCGTTGGCTGGAACTATTCAACTTCTTCGCCGCGACGAGAAGATCGGGATAGTCGCTCATAATGCCGTCCACGCCAGCATCGATGAGCATGCGCATGTGGGCCGGATGATTTACCGTCCAACACACCACTTGCAAATCTTTCTTTCGCGCTTGGGCCAGCAGCGCCGGCGTTACCAAATCGCCTCGCACGGCTAACTGTCGCGCGCCGATCTCGATCGCGCGCTCGACGGGTTTTTCGATTTGCCCGTCGTACAAGAATCCGGTCATCAGCGTGGGCTCGATCTTGCGCAGCGCATCCAGAATTTCCGCATCGAACGAAATCACCACCGAACGGGGGATCTCGCCGGATTCGCGCAATGAACCGATGAGCGCGTGCTCGCCGCCCCAGGAGCCACTGGGCTTTAACTCCAGATAAAACACCACATCGTGTTTCTTGGAAAATTCGAGAATTTCTTCCAGCGTGGGTATACGCTCGCCGGCGAATTCGCTGCCGAACCATGATCCCGCGTCCAGGCGACGCAAGTCCGCAAGCGTAAGGTCGTGCACTGCGCCGCGGCCACCGGTTGTTCTGTCAACGGTGGCATCGTGTATGGCCACGAATCGTGCATCGCGCGTAAGTTGCAGGTCCGTCTCGATGAACGTCGCACCCTGCGCGACCGCTTTGCGAAATGCCGCCAGAGTATTTTCCGGCGCGTGACCCGAAGCCCCACGATGCGCAATCACCAGCACAATGCCCTCGCCCACGTCGGTTTGCGGAATTGGATGGAACGGCCCTTCGACTATGCTAGCACCCGCCGCAAGACCACCTCTTGCAGTCCTTTCTAACGGGTCTTGAGTCTAAACAACAGCACCACACCAAATTCTGCGTAAGGAGAGATTCATGCTGAAGAACCGGGTTCGGTTCGGCACGGCCCTGCTTACATTACTGCTTAGCGTCGCCGTTATAACGGTAACGAGCGCCTCAGCCCTCAGTCAGGAAACAAAGTCTAGTCAAAATATAGTCCGCGAAGTACGGCACCAGCTTCTTTTGCTTCCGTACTACACGGTTTTCGACAATCTCGCTTTCAAAGTGGACGGCGATCACGTCACGCTCGAGGGCCAAGTCACGAATCCTACGCTCAAGCATGACGCCGAAGCGGCCGTGAAGAGTATCGAGGGCATCTCTGGCGTCACGAACAATATCGAAGTGCTTCCCCCAGCTCCGATGGACGACCAGTTGCGTCGCGCGCTTTATCGCGCAATCTACGGCGACCCAACGCTATCGAAGTATGGATGGTCGTCCATGCCCTCGATCCACATCATTGTGAAAAATGGGCACGTTTTTCTGGAGGGCGTCGTCGATAGCGAAGCAGATAAGAACCTGGCTGGCTTGCGCGCCAATAGCGTCCCCAATGTTTTTGAGGTGAAAAACAATCTGGTGGTGAAGAGTAATCGCTAATAGCCAGCAGTTGCTTCCCATAGGGCAGGGCCTCGCAGCGAGGCCCTGTTTCCTTTTCTAGCGAGCGCAGCTGCTTCACTTCCATCGAGGCGCTGCAGCTGTGCTAAACATCTACCTTTCGTAGACAAACTTCGTACACAATCCAGCGTATAGCATCGTCCTAACGGCTATAGCAAAGTGTATTGCCCTCCTCAGTGGCCCGGTGCCAAAAAAGAGCTGTTTTACAACCCTCTTTTTCAGAATGAGGCATAGCGCTTGGTCCGGGAAGTTCCTGGGTCTGGGAGAGTAAGTCTGTGGCGTTGGTCACCGGATTGTCGATGATTGGACAGCTTGCTATCGAGATGCGAAATATGTCCGCTTCTATGAGCAACTTAGCAGGATCGGAAAGCCCTAGATTTGGCCTCTCAATTGCCAATAACTTTCCACCGGCCCTACCCGGCCCACCCATGCTTATCACGAGGCTTATCACGAGCTTGAGGACGGATTGATGGCGACGACGAGCACGAAAGCGGGCCTTTCGATCACCCCTGTCGCGGTCTCTGACCGGCTCATGCCCGTAAATACGGCGCCGCCGGGCTTTGACGCCGTGCGCGAGCTTCCAGCGGGCTTCCTGGAGTTTCTAGCGCCTCTCCACGCGGCGCTCACCCTGCGCCAGCGGGCGCTGATTGCCCGGCGCGATACGGCGCTCCACGAAGCGCATGCCGGCAAGCTGCCGGATTATCTGCCGCTATCGGTTGCGACCATGCAAGCGTGGCAGATCAAGCTGCCGCAATGGTCCTTCGACCAGCGGAATCAAATGACTGGTCCTGCGGACGATGCCGAGCTTGTAGTGAAAATGCTGAATTCGGGCGCGCCAGGCGTGATGCTGGACCTGGAAGACTCCAACGCCAACACCTGGGAGCACCTGACCACCGGAATCCGCAATATTTTGGAGGCGCTCGCCGGCCGGCTAACGTTTTTCGATAAGAAGCGGAACCGCACGGTGCAGATTCAGCCCAGCAAAACGGTGCTTTTCACGCGCCCGCGCGGGTTGCACCTGCACCAAGCCGGAGTTCTTCCTGACGAGCTGCTGCCGGCTTCACTGTTCGACGTCGCGATGATTGCGTATCAGGTCGATTTTTCCGCGCTGACGCATCCGCTTTGCTTCTACATCCCCAAATCGGAATCCGCGGACGAAGCGCTCTGGTGGCGCGATCTCTTTCAAATGATTGCGCGCGCCAAAGGCCTTCCGGCCGATTCCATTAAATGCATGGCGCTCGTGGAAGCGCATCCGCTGGCATTTCAGATGGAAGAGTTTGCGTGGAATCTGCGGGAGCACATGCTGGGCTTGAACCTGGGCCGGTGGGATTACATGGCCAGCCTGATTCACTTCAACCTGGAAAATCCTGAATGGGTTTTGCCAGACCGCAACACTATCCCCCACAATGTGGCCTTCTTCCAGAATTTGCGCACGCTGATGCCCGAGATTTGCCACAAGCACGGAATGCTGGCGATCGGTGGCATGACCGCCCTCTATCCGAGCCGCGACAATCCGGAGCTCAACGCGCGAGCCCTGGCGGTTCTCGCCGAGGACAAGAAGAATGAAGCGTCGTGCTTGATGGATGGCGCGTGGACCGGCCACCCAGACCAAAACGAAATCGCGGTCACCCAGTTCCCTGCTCCGAATCAGCTCAATGCTCGCCCGAAGAATGCCGATGCCCATCCGGACCTGCGGCCGCTGCCCACAGGCGTCGGCAAGCGGACCCTGGCGGGGACACGCGCAGCGATTCGCACCGTAATTCGCTATCGCAACGGCGTGTTAAACGGCCGGGGCGCGAGCCTGCTGGACGGTTACATGGAAGATCTGGCTACCGATCGCATTTACCGGCTGATGATCGCGCAACGCATGAAGCACGCGGATAAGGTCGAAGTTCTGGATGAGAACGGGCAGGCGATTCGTCACACACCAGAATTGATACACCAGCTCTTTGACCAAGAGTTAGAGCGGTTGCTGCAAGAAGGCGACAAGGCTTCCGAAGCTGCTGAAGAGCAAACGTCCAGACTTCGCGAGGCGCGGCGCCTCAGCGAACAAATGATTATTCGCGGCGAGTTTAATCCGGCTTAAGGCCGGAGTTTCGATTCAATATTTATCGGTCGAATGAAGGAGACTCCATGGCAGTAAACGGCAACGGTAACGATAGACACGAAGTCCACAGCGACCATTCCGATTGGACCGCCAATCCGCGCTGGTCGGAGATCACGCGGCCGTATTCCTACGCCGACGTGCTCCGCTTGCGCGGCACAATCCAGATTGAGTACACGCTGGCACGCCTTGGTGCGGAACGCCTGTGGAACCTGATGCACAGCGACCCATACGTGGCCGCGCTGGGCGCGGTTACCGGCAATCAGGCCATTGAGATGGTGCAAGCGGGCCTGAAGGCGATTTACGGCAGCGGCTGGCAAGTGGCTGCGGACAGCAACACCGCCGGAGACGTTTACCCCGATCAGAGCCTGTATCCCTGCGACAGCGCGCCGGCGTTGGTAAAGCGCATCAACCGCGCGCTGATGCGTGCCGATCAGATCGAGTCAACGGAGGGCAAGCGGAGCGGCGTGTACTGGTTCGCGCCGATTGTGGCGGATGCCGAGGCCGGCTTCGGCGGCGCGCTCAACGCCTATGAACTGATGAAATCGATGATCGAGGCAGGCGCGGCTGGAGTGCACTTCGAGGACCAGCTTTCTTCGGCCAAGAAGTGCGGCCATTTGGGCGGGAAAGTCGTTGTGCCTATTCGCGAATTCATCGAGAAGCTTACCGCTGCGCGGCTGGCCGCCGACGTTTGCGGCGTGCCCACGCTCCTGATTGCGCGCACGGACGCCAACTCCGCCGGGCTGCTCCTATCCGACGCGGACCCGCGTGACCGAGTTCATCCATGGCGAGCGCACCGCGGAAGGCTTTTTCCAGTTTCACGGTGGCATTGACGCGGCTATTGCTCGCGGCTTGGCGTACGCGCCCTATGCCGACATGCTTTGGTGCGAGACTTCGACGCCGGACCTTGCGGAAGCGCGGAAGTTCGCCGACGCTATCCACGCGCAGTTCCCCGGCAAGCTGCTCGCGTACAACTGCTCGCCATCGTTTAATTGGAAAAAGAAGCTCGACGATGTGACTATCGCCAATTTTCAGCAAGAACTGGGCAAGATGGGCTACAAATTCCAGTTCGTCACGCTGGCAGGCTTCCATTCGCTGAACATGGGAATGTTCCACTTGGCACGCGGCTATTCCCAGGCAGGTATGACCGCGTATTCCAAGCTGCAACAAGAAGAGTTCGCGGCCCAGGAGCTTGGCTATCGGGCCGTCACGCACCAGCGGTTCGTTGGCACCGGCTATTTCGACGAAATCGCTAAGTTGGCCTCCAGCGGCAGCTCCTCGACTACGGCGCTGGCTGGCTCGACCGAATCCGCACAATTCCACGGTCACGACGCACCCGATCCGACGAAACCGATGGTGAGCAACCCCGCCGTGTAGCCTGCATCTGCGGACTAAACGCGTTCGAGAATAGAAAAAGGGCCGCTTAGAGCGGCCCTTTTTCGCTAACGGCGCAAGATCGTTGTATTACTGATTGCTGCCGCTGGCGCCCGGTTGCGCTCCTTGCGTGGCCGACTGGTCGGCGATTTGCAGCTCAAACGTCTTGCCCTGGAAGAATACGTTGGTCAGGCTGTTGCTGCCGTCCTGCTGCTTTGTGGAGGAATACCCACTGGTTGCATTCTTTGCGCTAGGTACCACGCGGGCAGGGACATTGGCTACTGCGTTCTTGCCGCTCGCGATGCTTAATTGAACGTTCGGGCCTTCTCCATTCCATTCCACCGTGTACTGTCCCGGTGCCAACTGCTTGCCTTGCACGGTGACCGGCTCAAACAATTTCAGGGTCCCCTTGGTCGTTGGCGCCGCAAAGGCACTGGCCCCCAGCAGCAACGACGCAAGTGCTACGCTAAACAGGTTCCTCGACAATTTCATGTCAGCTCCCTTTGATTTTCCATCCAAAGAGGGGAAGAATTCTCCCAGCTCCTTTGAAAGGATTTTTTGACCCACTGGGTAGGATGCGAAGCCTGCAGACAGGTAACATGCGTAATTTCGCTGTAAGCCATAGAAAAATTTGACTATACACGCAGCAAGACAAAAAGAGCGCCCCTCGCCGGCACTCTTTCGCCCTTCTTCTGTGTGCCTGATACGCCACTAGGTAGAACTCTCGTACCATTCAAACCTCCCAGGGTAATGCCGATAATCACTAGGTATGGCGAGCCTCTACTTTTGCCAGCCCCACACCCAAAATCAGGGAATGCTGAGGGCAGTTCTAAATCGTGAAGATTGCCAGCATCTGGCTGCCCCCGGAGCCATCACCTATGTCGGGGAGGAATTCCCCAGCCTTGCCAATTGCGAGCGGCAGGAGCGCGACTTTGCCGTTCTGAAGGTGGACGCTGAGGAAGCGAACACGAAATGGCGCCAAGGCTTCTATCGCGTGGACGCCGACCTGATGGAACTGAATAGCGTGTTGCTGACGCTTGCCCGCTGAATTGGCGCGCATCGGCACCCTTCACAACGTATAAAACCTCGCGCCTCCCCAAAGCATCCGCAGCCTTCGCGTCTAAAGACTAATTTCATCGCACTTGAAGCTGACTTTCCCGTCGCCAAAGTACATTCTTTTCTGTATGGTCGGCCTACGCAGGTATGTGGTTTGCTGTGAGGTAGCCGCGAAGAAGGAAGTCGGCCGATCTCGACGGCTAACTGTCATATCGGGAGCGCTGCTATGGGCACAAAAACGGTCGTCACAAGCATTATCGTGGTTCTAGGAGTAGTTGGAGCGGTGGCCTTTCTGCCGGACCTTATCCGTTACATGAAAATCCGGTCGATGTAGAGGTTCAGTTCGCAGTTGGTGCTATTCGTTTGAGAGCTGCGCTTTCTTCGCCTGTAACTCACCCTTCAGTGGTTTGCCTCGGCTCGTCGAAGTTAACGTTCTACCCTTCTAATTACGGCCATAAACGTCAACCCTGCAGTGCTTGCTGTCAGAAGGAGTCGAGTCTATGCTGATAGCACGGCCATGAATCGCGTCTATCTGGATCACAATGCCACCACGGCTGTTGAGCCGGATGTGCTCGACGCGATGCTTCCCTTTCTTTCCGGAGAATTTGGAAACGCTGCTTCGATTCACACCTTTGGACAGCGAGCGCGCGCTGCGGTCGAAACTGCGCGCGAGCAGGTTGCAGCGCTGATCGGTGCGCGGCCACAAGAAATCGTCTTTACCAGCGGTGGCACGGAAGCGGATAATCACGCGATTTTTGGCGTGGCACAGGCAGTCACGGCAGCGCTCCGCGATGGCATCGGTAGTACTCCCTCCAAGCACATCATCACCAGCACAATCGAACATGAAGCGGTGCTCAATACGTGCCAAGCGCTTGAGAAGCGTGGCGTGGAAGTCACTTATTTGCCCGTTGACCGCGACGGCTTCATTTCCCCAAGCGAGCTGCGCCAAGCCATCCGCAAAGGGACGGTGCTGATTACTGTGATGCACGCCAATAATGAGCTGGGCACTGTGCAACCGCTGGAAGAGATTGGCCGCATCGCTGCGGACGCCGACGTTTCCTTTCATACAGACGCAGTGCAATCCGCGGGGAAGCTCCCCGTCGACGTGAATGCTTTGCGCCTGGATTTGCTATCCCTCTCCGGCCATAAGTTTTATGCTCCGAAGGGTATCGGTGCGTTGTACATCCGCGGAGGCACGCGCTTGCAGCAGCTGCTTTATGGCGGCCATCACCAGCGAGGCTTCCGCCCAGGCACGGAAAACGTAGCGGGAATTGTTGGTCTGGGCAAAGCCGCGGAGCTTGCGAGGAAGTCGCTCTCGGAAGATGCAGCGCGCGTTTCCGCGTTGCGTGACCGCTTGGAGCAGGGCCTGCTTTCGCGCGTGCCCCATTCACACGCGAATGGAGCGGGAGCGTCCCGCACCCCCAACACCACGAACATCACTTTTCCCGGGATAGAAGGCGAAGCCCTCGTAATCGCGCTCGATCTCAAGGGGCTGGCCTGCTCGACAGGGGCCGCCTGCTCCTCGGGGGCAGTAGAGCCTTCGCATGTGCTGACCGCGATTGGTCTTTCACCCGATGAAGCACGAGCGAGTTTGCGCTTTAGTCTGGGCCGCCATACGACGTCCGCTGAAATCAATTTCGCGCTGCAACTCGTGCCCGCCGCTGTCGATCAGCTTCGCGAGCTCTCGCCAACCTATCGCAAGGAAACCGCAACGCGATCGTAACCCTGCGCAGGACCGCCACAAACGGCTGTCCCACCGTTGTGAAACGCAGGGCGCCGAGGACTTGCCGCGCGGAAACACTCGTTTTCCCGTAAAATGAATGGTGCATGAGCAGCGCAACCCAATTCGATACCTCACCCGCGAGCGCCGAGCCGCAGAGCGGCCTGATTGCCGTCGCTATGAGCGGCGGCGTCGATTCATCAACCGTCGCGGCCCTGCTGCAGCAGCAAGGCCATCCGATTATCGGACTGACCATGCAGCTTTGGAACCAGCGCCGCCTGCCGGAATTGCAGGGTGACGGGCCGGCACAGCATCGCTGCTGCTCGCTCGACGACGTCTACGACGCGAAGCGCGTGGCGCAGCACCTGAATTTTCCGCATTACGTCGTTAATTTCGAGCAGCAATTTGAAGCGCGAGTCATTCGCCCCTTCGTGGATCAGTATCTTGCCGGGCGCACGCCCATCGCCTGTACCAACTGCAACACCGATGTAAAGTTTGAGCCATTGCTGCGCATGGCGCGTCAGATCGGCGCGGAGCGGCTGGCTACAGGCCATTACGCGCGCATCCGCCGCAATGAGCAGACCGGGCGGTGGGAATTGTGGCGCGCTCGCGACGACAGCAAGGATCAATCTTATTTTCTGTGGGGGCTGACGCAAGAGCAGCTTGCGCGCAGCGAATTTCCGCTCGGAGAACTGAGCAAGGACGAAGTGCGTGGCGCCGCGCGAGCGGCGAATTTGCCAGTCGCCGATAAGCCCGAAAGCATGGAGTTATGCTTCGTTCCCAACGGGAATTATGTTCAGTTCATCGAAGCGTATTCGCGGGAACGCGGCGCGGCTTTATCGAACAACGAGGGTGAGATTGTCTCCGAAGACGGTGTCGTTGTTGGACAGCACAGCGGCGTGCATAATTTCACCATCGGCCAGCGCAAAGGTCTGGGATTCGCCGCAGGCAAGCCGCTGTATGTAGTTGCGATCGACCGCGAGAATAATCGCGTCGTAGTCGGAGATGACGAATCGTTGCGGACCTCCACCTGTGACGTGCAAGACGTCAACTGGATATCGCACCAAGTTTCGGCGGAGCCGGTGCGCGCCGCCGTGAAAATCCGCCACAAGCATGTTCCTGCGGAAGCCACTATCACGCCCGTGGATGACACGCACGCGCAGATTGCGTTCGACGCTCCGCAGCGCGCTATCACCTCCGGTCAAGGCGCGGTGTTCTATGATGGCGAACGCGTCCTGGGTGGCGGCTGGATTCGCTAAAAGAAAAAGGCAGGCGCACAATACGCCTGCCCAATGACTCCTGCAGCATAGACAATCCGCTAGATAAAAAGCTCTTCTTCCTGCTCCAGCGGCTCTTCCGGTCGTTTCGCGCGGCGCGAGCGCAGCAAATCAATCCCAACCTTGATGCCTTGCATCAGGGCTGAAACCTTCTGTACCGGCCGCCAAACACTATGCGTAAACTTCGATCCTGCATCTTCCATCGCTTCCATGGCACCGGTCAGAATGCGATCCGCGCGCACGAGCTGTCCGCGCAAGCGATCGGAGGCCTCGGTGAATACACGATCGACCTTCTGGGCCTGCGCACGCGCCAGGTACACCACATGCGCGGCATCGGCGACCATTTCGGAAATTTTCGGCTGTGTATCATCGAGGAAAATCTGAACTCGGCTGAGGATCGGGGTCAGGCGGGATTCCAGATCGCCCGTGAAGCGTTCCAACCGCTCCGACAGACGCTTTATTTGCAGAAACATCGCCGTGAGCATCGCGGCCTGAACCACAATGGCGACCGACGCGACCACAATGAAGACTTGAAGCCAGGTATCCATAGTCACTCCAAGTGCCCTGTCAGGGCCGCCTTACGCGTACGATGCAACGCCTACAGATGCCGAGGCGCAAAAATTGTCGCGGCTGTGACTTGAACGCTTAGGATTTTGCCGACTCACGAAGGTATGCTTCGCGACCCGCTTCGACGGCCGATGAAATCGAATCCTTCTTGCGTACCGCTACATCCTTGCTCCGCTCGATCAGCTCATCCGCCCGTTCGCGAAGTTCGCGTGCCTTGCGCTGCGCATAGTCGCGCCCTTCATCCGCTTTCTTGGATAGCAGATCGCGCGTCTCTTCGCCGGACTTCGGAGCGAACAAAATTCCGACCAGCGCGCCTACGCCGAGGCCTACGAGGAAGTAAGTCACTTTGGATCCCACATTGTCGGCCATAGAAACCTCCAGCGAGAACGTAGCATAGCACTGTGCAGCGCGCAATACGGGCTAACCGCTATCGACCGCTATCTCAGGTTACCGGCCGCAACCTCCGCCTCCAGGTGGGTCAGAATGGCCTCGGCCACTTTAGGTGAAACGACGCGGCTCAGCTTTTCTTTGCCTGCGCGCCGCAAGTTCGCGATGCTGCCGAATTCGCGAAGCAGCTTCTGAGTGGTGCGCGGGCCGACGCCGGGAATGTCGCTCAGGGCCGTCTTGGTCTGCCGCTTGCCCCGGCGCTGCCGATGGAAACTGACGGCGAAACGGTGCGTCTCATCCCGAATCTGCTGAATCAGGTGCAGGACAGGCGAGTGCCGGTCCAGAATGCATGGATCATCTTCCTGGCCGAGGATGTACAAGATTTCTTCTTTTTTGGCGATGCTGGCCATCGGCTGGTTGATGATTTGCAGCGATTCCAAAGCTTGCGCCGCGGCGTGCAACTGGCCGATGCCACCGTCGATTAAAATCAGGCTCGGCATTGGCCGCTTTTCTTCGAGGACTCGACGGTAGCGGCGAGTCACCGCTTCGCGCATGCTGGCGAAATCGTCGTTTTGCCCGAGCACCGGGAGGGCAGATGAAACCGATGTGCCGTTTACTTGCCCCTGGTCGCCGCGAATAATGAATTTGCGGTACTCCGACTTCTTCATCCGGCCGTCTTC
>JAOAPV010000091.1 GCA_025463055.1 Candidatus Acidiferrum typicum | reverse complement strand
ACGGACATTGAGAACAGCCTGGGGCGCGAGCGTCTGATGGCGCTGCTCTCCGGATTTTTCGGGGCGTTGGCGGCGCTCCTGGCGATGATCGGGTTGTACGGAGTGATGTCGTACATTGTGGCGATGCGGAAAAACGAGATTGGCATTCGCATCGCGCTGGGAGCGAGCCGCGGGAGCGTTGTCCGCATCATTGTGCGGCAGACGCTGATGCTTCTTGGCGTGGGTCTCGGAGCGGGGCTGGTGCTTTCATTAGCTGCGGCAAGAGGCGCCAACTCGCTGCTATATGGTTTGCAGGCGACTGACCCGCTGACGCTGTTTAGCGCTGCAGGATTTTTGGCCGTAGTCGCGTTGGCGGCCAGCTACATTCCCGCGTATCGCGCCTCCCGCGTGGATCCGATGAACGCACTTCGCTACGAATAGTCCAAGATTGCATTGCAGTGATTTGGATAGCAGGTCAGTTCTTGGGAACTGGGCGGACGAGAATTTCCACTTCGGAGCCTTCGGGTAAATCCAGGGGATCGAGCGGAACTAGGGCGCCGTTGCGGAAACGCGCGCGGATTTTGCGGGGTTGCGGCTGCTGTGGATTTGGTGTAGGCGCGTCCTGCGGACTGCGGCGCGGCGTGCCGGAGGTTTCGTCCAGGGCCTCGTTCGCCAGGGCGTCGGCGTCGGCATTTTGCTCGCGGTAGACGTGGCTGATTTTGAAGGAGTCGAAGCTTTGGGCCATTTTTTTGGCGCGTTCGAACAGGGGGCGGAGCTCCGGACTTTTTACTTTATATTGGCCGAGCATCTGGCGAACTAGCAGCTCCGAATCGCTTTCCACGCGCAGAGCGCGGATGCTGTGTTGCTGGGCGTAATCGAGCGCGGCGATCAGGCCGTAATATTCGGCTACGTTGTTCGTGCTGCGCCCGATATATTTTTTCAGTTTGGCGACGACCTGGCCGCGCGGATCGCGAATCACGACACCGTAGGACGCGGGACCAGGATTTCCGCGCGAGCCGCCGTCAATATTCGCGCGATAAGCGGCAGTTGAACCGCGTGCGGCATTCGGCTCAGGTGCGGAATCGGCGAAAAGCCCGCCACCACGATTTAGTGACGGGCGGTTGATTGGTGGGCGCTTAGGGATCACGACGAGCTGGAGGCGGAGGAAGCGGCGTTGCCCGATGTGGTTTCCGGATTGGGGGCGGGGATAGGCTCGAGCGAGTAGAGGATCAAGCCGCAACTTTCGCAGCGAAACAGTTCACCGTTGGCGTCTTGCAGGAGCTGTTGCAGGATGTGCGGCAGCACGCGCATGCCGCAGCCCCGGCACTGTCCATCGCGGGCTTCGGCGAGCGCGACGCCATGGTGGCGCTTGGCGATGCGCTCGTAGAGAACGCGCAAATCTTCGGAAATGGGCGCGAGGGCGCGCTCCCGTTCGGCTAGTGCAGCGTCCAGAACTTTTTTCTTTTCTGTGTACTGCGCGTGCAATTCCTTGCGTTCCGCGGCGATGGATTGCTCGGCTGTTTTTAGCGCGATTTCCGTGTTTTTCACGCGGCGCTCGGAATCTTCGCTGCCCATCATAATTTCAAGTTGGCGGTCTTCGGCTTTGGCAACTTCGGCTTCGGCGTTGGTGATTTCGTGCTGCAGCGCCTTGTACGCTTCGTTGGTTTTCACGGCGCCACTCTGTTCGCGGTACTTCTTGGCGCGGTCTTTCCACTGCTGCACGTCCAGCTCGAATTTTTTGCGCTCGGTGAGGCTGTGGGTATGGGCTTCGCGAGCGGCGGCGACGGCGTTGCGGGCGCCGGTAAGCTTCAGGTCTGCTTCTTGGATACGTTTCGGAAAGGATTCCAGCTCGGCCCGCAAAGCGGCGATGTGCAGATCGACCGTTTGCAGCTCGAGAAGGCGCGGAATTGCAGGGTGCATGCAACTAAAGTTTAACACAGCGGAGCGTTCAGGCGTGCGCAGTGCTGGTTTGACAGGTTCGGATCCCATCACAGCTGCTGGTATTCTTAACGAGCCACTATCTCCAGGAGAACGCTAAGCAACTTGCCACCAATCATCAGCGCACAAGGATTATCCAAGCGATACGGAGCCGCTCCTCTCTTTCGAGATATCTCTTTCACGATATCGGAAGGTGAGCGCATCGGCATCATCGGGCCGAACGGCTCCGGCAAATCGACGCTTCTCGGGATGCTCAATGGCGGCGTAACGCCGGATAGCGGAGATGTAGCGGTCCGCAAAGGTACGCGATTGAGTTGCGTGCTTCAGATATCGGAATTCGCGCCGGGCGAAACGATTCGAACGGTAATCGACAAAGCGCTGGACCAAGCAAAGGTCCCGGAAAGTGAAAGACTGACGCGCATTGCGGAAATTCTGGGTCGCGCGGGTTTTACGGACCTCGATGCCGGCGCGGCAACGTTGTCGGGCGGCTGGCGCAAGCGTTTGGCAATCGTCGAGGCGCTGGTGCAGAAGCCGGACATTCTGCTTTTGGACGAGCCGACCAATCATTTGGATCTTGCCGGTATCAAGTGGCTGGAAACGCTTTTGCAGAGCGCGCCGTTCGCGAGCGTGATCGTCAGCCACGACCGCTATTTTCTTGAAAATATAGCCAACGAAGTTGTCGAGCTCAATCCCGCTTATGAAGATGGCGCGCTGCGCGTTTCCGGAAACTACAGCGCCTTTCTGGAAGCCAAGGAACTATATCTGCATGCGCAGCGCAACCGGCAAGAAGCGCTGGAGAACCGCGTGCATACGGAAATCGATTGGCTGCGACGGGGTCCGAAGGCGCGAACCACGAAGTCCAAAGCGCGGATCGATAAAGCGCACGAGATGATCGGTGAGCTAGCGGAGATGAACGCGCGTACGAGGAGCACCAGCGCGAAAATCGATTTCTCCGCCTCTGACCGGCAAACGAAGCAATTGATTACGCTCGACGGCCTGAGTTACAAGGTGGGCGAGCGTACGTTATTTCGCGATATTCATTTCATTATCACCTCTGGAATGCGCGTGGGGCTCGTGGGTCCAAATGGCAGCGGGAAGACTACGCTGCTGCGGCTGCTGAAAGGCGAGCTGAAGCCTACCGGAGGCAGCATGCGCCAAGCAGAATCCTTGCGTATCGTGTATTTCGACCAGAATCGGGAGCTGGACCCAGACATCACGCTCCGGCGTGCCCTAGCACCAGACAGCGATTCCGTGATTTATCAAGACCGAGTGATTCACGTCGCCGCTTGGGCGGCACGATTCTTGTTCACGGGAGAAAATCTGAATCAGCGCATCGGGCGGCTTTCTGGCGGGGAGCGCGCTCGCGTATTGATCGCACAGCTTATGCTGCAGCCCGCGGACGTCCTGCTTCTGGACGAGCCGACCAATGATCTCGATATTCCGACGTTGGAAGTGCTGGAGGAAAGCCTTCTGGAATACCGGGGCGCTTTGGTGCTGGTTACGCACGATCGTTACATGCTCGACCGCGTCTCGACGGTCGTCTTGGGCCTTGACGGTCTAGGTGGCGCAGAACGATTTGCCGACTACCAGCAATGGGAGGCTTGGCAGCGGTCACAACTGGCCGCGGGCAAGACCAACGCTTCTGTCGAAACGCAGAGCCCGAGCGGAACAGCCAATGCGGCTAAGTCTTCTCTGACTAAAAAGAAGTTCTCCTATAAAGAAGCGCGCGAATTAGAAACCATTGAACAGCGGATAGCCGATGCCGAGAAGGAACTGCAGGCCAAACACGACCTATTGCAAGACCCCGCGATCATGAGCGACGGTACGCGCTTACACGCTGCCTCCATCGAAATGGACGCGGCCCAGAAAACAATAGACCACTTGTACGCTCGCTGGGCGGAGCTGGAACAAAAGAAGAACTGAGTCTCAGCAATCCCGGAACAAGCAAATTTACCTCTGCGTCCTCACTGGTTCTTGCCGCCGATAGGCTGTAGGGTGGCGTTCACCAGATATGGGTCGTCAAACTCCGTCATGTCACCGGGCTTTTTTCCTGTGACGGGGAGCAGCCGTGCGGAGAGCGGCTTGTGCCATTTGACGGCAAGGCTGGCCATATCTCCGATGATGAACTCGAGTTGCTGCTCGGTGACGTCGCCGGGGAGCGGGACGGTATCGAGACCGGTGCCGCAGACGGCGCTGTAGCTAAGCAGGGAGTCGAGCGAGAGGCGGCCTTCGCTCCAGCGTTGCGCCAGGCGCGAATCTTCAAGGACCGGCAGCATCAATCCGTTGTAGCCGGTTTGCTTCACTTGAATGTCGCGGATGGCGGCGGTGATTGTTGCGGCGCCGGTAAGCGTGCCCGGGGAGCCGATGGGCTGCGCCGTTAAAGTTTCGAGTGCGGCGGCGATCGAGATATTTTTCATGGGTGCGGGAGAAAGATCGATGCCCATGTAAGTCCAGCCGGTGTCCCGGTCAACACGGCCGGCAAGTTCCTCGATGTTCATGGCTTCGCTTCCTAGCCGGTCTATCAAGCGTTTGCGCGCGGTGGCCAGATCGGGTGCACCCTGAAAAGCGGCGGCCACCGTGTTTGCAGATTCGAGCGCGATGGCGAACTGGTGGCCGAAGCCGGTGTGGTACGAGCCGGGGAAGAATGGGGTGAGCGGCGGAACGAGCGCGATGGCGGAGAATTTGAAATTGCCCTGGCTGTGCTCAGTGGCGGCAAGCTTTTGCATGGAGCGAGCGGCGGCGCCTACGGAGGGCCAGCGCACGCCGTTCTCATCAGCGACGACGAGGCTGGCGTTGATCGATTGTGTGTTTTTGAGGATGTCGACGAGGAGATCGGCTTGCGATGCGGGATCGTCGGCATTGAGCATGGCCGGACCGATGGAAGCTGCGAACTTTTGTTGCGTGGCGAGCGCGTCGTAACTCTTAAAGAAGGCCAGAGCCTGTTCTGTGGTGAGTCCCTTGGTGTACTCGGCGAAGGGCTGCGTGGAGATACGAATGGTTTCGACTTCGTAGTCGCGCGATTCGAAGACGGTGCGGGCGCGCTTAAGCAAGGTCATTGCCTCGGCGATTTGCTGTTGATACTGCGCGCGATCGAGATTCACGAAGGCAGTGATGGCGCGGATTTTGGGGCGCGCGGGATCGGGCGGGGCCTTGCGCTGTGCGGGAGCGGGGCCTGCGACGAAGAAGATCGCGACGCAGAGAAGAAGAAACGAAAGACGGATCGTGCCAAGACGCATCGCTTACCTCCAAAAGGGGCGCAGCCGTGCTGCGCCCCTACACAATACCGGATTTGATGGCTGGTGCGGCTTGGATTTGAAGGTGTGTTGTTTGGTAGAAAAAGAACGTTAAACGAAGGCAGAGATGCCGGTTACGCGTTCCCCGATTACGAGCTTGTGAATATCGTTAGTGCCTTCGTAGGTGTAGACGCTTTCGAGATTGTTCATGTGGCGCATGATGGGGTAATCGTCGACGATGCCGTTGGCGCCGAGAATGTCGCGGGCTTTGCGCGCGGTTTCAAGAGCGATGGCGACGTTGTTCATTTTGAGCATGGAAATGTGCGAGTGATCGGCTTTGTTTTGGTCTTTCAGCCGGCCGACGTGCAGCGCGAGCAATTGGCCTTTGCTGATTTCGGTGATCATCCAAGCGAGTTTGTCTTGCACAAGCTGATGCGAGGCGATGGGTTTGTTCGCGAATTGCTTGCGCGTTTTTGCGTATTGCAGGGCGGTGTCATAGCAAGCCATGGCGGCGCCGAGCGCACCCCAACCAATACCGTAACGCGCTTGATTGAGACAGCCGAGCGGTCCTTTCAGTCCGACGACATTGGGGAGCAAATTTTCCGCGGGAATTTCGCAGTCGGAAAAGGATAAGCCGGAGGTTACGGAAGCGCGCAGCGACCATTTGCCGTGCACGTCCCAGGCTTTAAATCCGGGCGTGCCTTTTTCCACCAGGAAGCCGCGAATTTTGTCGTCTTCGCATTTGGCCCACACTACGGCGACGTCCGCGATAGAGCCGCTGGTGATCCACATTTTTTCGCCGTTAAGCACGTACTTGCTGCCTTTTTTTACCGCGCGGGTCAACATGCCGCCTGGGTTCGAACCGAATTGCGGCTCAGTCAAGCCGAAGCAGCCGATGGCGGTGCCTTGCTGCAATTGCGGGAGCCACTTATCTTTTTGCGCGTCGCTGCCGTAGGCGTAGATGGGATACATCACCAGCGCGCTTTGTACGGAGACGAAGCTCCGTAGGCCGGAATCCCCCCGCTCTAATTCTTGCGTCACTAGGCCATAGGCTACGTTGGACATGCCGGCGCAGCCGTAGCCGTGGAGGCTCGCGCCAAAAAATCCGAGTTCGCCGAGCTGCGGAACGAGGTGCCGGGGAAACGTTCCTTCGCGGCTGTGTTTTTCGATGATGGGCACCACTTCGTTTTCGACGAATTGGCGCGAGGTCTGGCGCACCAGCTTTTCTTCGTCATTCAGCTGCGAGTCAAAGTCGATGAAGTCGACGCCGCTGTATCCGGCCATGCGTGCTCCTCACTTGGTGCTGCGCGGTGGTTGTTTGTGTGCGGGCGCGGTTTGCGGGATGCGTCCGGTTCCGTCGCGGCTTCTGCGTTGCCATTGTAGCAATGCGCCGGAAGGAGCAGCAACTTGACGATACGCGAATGCAGATGCAGGGATTGCTGCGCCGCCGGAGCGTCACACGCCCTGCCCAGAATGCCTGCGCCACAGGTGAGACCTTGGTTGCCAGCCTCATCAGCCTTTGCGATGCTTGAAAAATTCCACTTGCTTGAGCCGCTTTTCGGCTTCCTTCTTGGTTTTGTAAGGACCGCCGAGATTCTTCTTATTCTCCGAAAGAACTTTATAGCCGCCAGCCACCTTCTTGATCATCATGCACCTCTCGGGTTGGATGCGACAGATTGATGTGAGGCGTGCGAGTACGTGCGGCTTGACAATGCTTCACGTGCGCCCTAGGCTCCTCGATTCTTGAGGGCAATGTAAGTGGCAGGGGGAGCTGTGAGTGAAAAACGAATAGCGCACGTGACTGCTTGGAGTTGGACCGCTGTTGCGATTCTATTTCCACTGTTGCTGCTTCTTCCGAGATGCGCCTCTGCACAAGCGAATGTCGTGAGCATAGAACACAACGCCCCGGCGGCGATGCGCGACGGCACGAAACTGCGCGCCGACATCTATCGGCCCAAAACCGAAGGGAAGTTCCCGGTGCTGTTAATCCGCACGCCGTACGACAAGACGAATGAGATGGAGTTTGCCGCAAAAGCCGCGGCGCGCGGCTATGTGGTGGTGGCGCAAGATGTGCGCGGGCGCTTTCAATCCGAAGGTGAATGGTACCCGTTCAAGAATGAATCGCAGGATGGTTACGACACAGTTGAGTGGGCGGCTGCGCTCCCGTACGCGAACGGCAAAGTGGGGATGTTCGGCGGGTCATACGTGGGCGCGACGCAATATCTGGCCGCGATCGCAAAGCCGCCGCACCTTGTAGGAATTTGCCCAAACTATACGGCCTCGAATTACCACGACGGTTGGACTTATCAAGGCGGCGCGTTCGAACAATGGTTTAACGAGTCGTGGACCACGGGACTGGCCGAGAACACAATGCATCGGCGCGTGGACGCCGGCCAGAATCCGGTGGCATGGACGCAGAAGCTGCCGCTGACTAGCTATCCAGTTCTGCAAGCGCCGCCTACAGAGGGTCTTGCTCCTTATTTTGCAGACTGGCTTGCGCATCCGAATTATGACGATTATTGGAAGCAGTGGTCGATCGAGGATCATTACGCGCAAATCCAGGTGCCGGTTTTGAGCTTCGGCGCGTGGTACGACATTTTCCTGGGAGGAACGCTGCGGAATTATGTTCGGCTCAAGAAGGAAGCCGGTACGGAGGAGTCGCGGCACGGCCAAAGGCTGATGGTGTACGTCGGCGGACATGCCGGAGGGTGGAACGAAAGGAAAGTGGGCGCTGTGGATTTCGGAGACAAGCTGCCATTCGACATCAACGAGGTCATGCTGAACTGGTATGACGCTCTGCTTAAAGGCGAGCGAACCGCTTCAGCCGAGAAACCCGTCAGAATTTTTGTGATGGGCAAGAATGAGTGGCGCGAGGAGGACGATTGGCCGTTGGCTCGCGCGAAGAGCTCGAAGTATTACCTGCACTCGGCGGGTGCGGCGAACACCGCGGGCGGACACGGAACGCTTAGCACGACCGTGCCCGGTGCGGAGAAGCCCGACCAATTCACATACGATCCAGCGGATGCGGTGCCGACTTTGGGAGGGCCGCTGTGCTGCGGTCCGTTTCCTCCCGCGGGGCTGGGGCCGCAGGACCAGAGCAAAGCGGAAGCGCGTAGCGACGTGCTGGTTTTCACCTCGCCCGCGCTGAGCAAAGATCTGGAAGTCACCGGACCTATTTCGCTGGAGCTTTACGTCAGCACGTCGACGCCCGACACGGATTTCACCGGCAAATTGGTCGACGTTTGGCCGAACGGGTTTGCGCAAAATCTTACTGAGGGAATCCTGCGGCTGAGGTATCGCAACTCGCAGGAAAAGCCGGAGCTCGCCAAGCCCGGGGAAACTTACCGCATCATCGTGGATCTTTGGGCCACCAGCAACTTGTTCCTTGCCGGGCACAAGGTGCGCCTGGAGATTTCCAGCAGCAACTTTCCAAGGTTCGATCGCAATCTAAACACGGGCGAAGAGCAAGCGAGCGGGACGCGCATGAGCAAGGCGGTCAACTCGATTTACCACGACAAAGCGCACCCCTCGGTTTTGGTTCTTCCGCTCGTTCCGTAGCGCAGCAAACGATGGATGAATCGCTTAGCCTCCATCCAGCATCTTATTGCCCGAACTAAATTCGATCACCTAGGCGCGTGCCTTGACACTAAAAAACACGCGGCCTAAACTATGGAGTTTTTAGATGGCCATGAAATCGACAGGGAAGGGCCAGGAAATGCAAATGGACAAGAAGAGGCTCGACTACTACAAGAAGAAGCTGCAATCGCGGCGCGAAGAGCTGATGAAGACGATTGCGCGCACCGAGGAAGAAGGCCGGCAGGCCGATGATGACCAGACTGTGGACTTGGCTGACAAAGCGGCGAACTCCTATACGAAGGAGTTCCTGTTTGGCATGACCAACACGGACCGCACGATCCTGAGCATGATTGACGCGGCACTGAAGCGCATCCAGTCTAACGAATTCGGTTTGTGCGCGAACTGTCAGGAAGAGATGCAACAAAAACGGCTCGAAGCGGTGCCCTGGGCCAAGCACTGCATCAACTGCCAGGAAAAGGCCGAGCAGGGTCTGCTGTAAGTTCGCGGCCTCTGCGCGGTTTTCACCCTTTCTAGGCGTACTTACCTTCAGGTACATTCCCTGTTTGTTTATCTGACGAAACGGAGTAGGCTTCCGCTCGCGTGGCGGATCGATCCACTTTTGAGAAACGCGTTGGCGGATGGCTGTCTGGAGCGAGTGACGCTCTGGTCAGCGTGTTCTTCCCCGGAGGCTGCAGGCTATGCGAGCGCTTGCTGCTTCGGGCCAGCCCTGTGCCAATTTGCCAAGAATGCCTCGGCTCTTTCGCTTTGGGAGGCGCGGGCTGCGAGAGGTGCGGTCAGCCGCTGGCGACTTGGTCGTTAAGCGGTGCGGAGGAAGCGAGGACGGCTGAAGGCTTACTCTGCCCGGAGTGTCGGGCGAGGACGTATGGTTTTGATCGGACTCGCAGCTATGCTCTGTACAAGGGGGCCATTGTCCCGGCGATTATGTTGCTCAAGTTTGAGAGCGTCGAGCCGCTGGGGCGGTGGTTTGCTGAGCGCCTAGTAGAGGTTACGAGGCGCGAAGCCATAAGCGCCGACGTCGTGGTGCCAGTACCCCTGCACCGCCAAAGGCAGCGGGAGCGCGGCTACAACCAAGCCGAACTGGTTGCTAAGCCGCTGGCACGCAAACTTGGCTTGCCTTACCGGGCAGTGCTGCTCACCCGGACCAAGCCTCGCCCGGACAAGCACATCCTCAGTTTGGAGGAGCGCTGGGACTCGGTACGTGGCGCTTTTGCTACGCGTCCGGGCAGCAAAGTTGACAACCTACGCGTATTGCTGGTAGATGATGTAATGACGACGGGAGCCACCCTCGACGCTTGTGCTAAGGCGTTACGGGGCGCGGGAGCCAAGTCGGTTATCGGGCTGACAGTAGCCCGGGCGGCGCGGCATCCTGCGGTAGGCTCCGGTGAGTCTAACCCGAAGGACGCGCAGTGAGTGCAAGACGGCCAGAATCGTTTGAGTCTCGGGGGCGCAGAGCCCCGGAATCTTCAGGGAAGGCCTCGGCTGGTTCAGAGAGTCCCGCCGGCAGTAGGATCCACAACTCGGGTTTGATGCGGCGCCCGTCGCTGATGCAGGACCCTGTGCTGGTCCTGAATGCGACATATGAGCCGATCAATGTAACGGCAGTAAGGCGCGCAATGGTGCTGCTGCTGAAGGGCGTTGCCCAGGCCGAGGAGATGCACAACTCAGAAGTACACTCGGCGGCGCATGCGCATCGCGTGCCGTCAGTTATTCGACTCCTCGCGTATCGGCATATTCCGCAGCAGAGCCGGGCCCTCTCGCGGAAGAATATTTTGTTGCGCGACCGGAATACCTGCCAGTTCTGTGGCGCGATCTTTCCGAGTTCAGAATTGACACTGGATCATGTGGTGCCGCGTTCACGTGGCGGGCGTTCTTCTTGGGAGAATTTGGTGGCCTGCTGCTACCGTTGTAATAACAGCAAGGGCGACCGCACTCCTGAGGAAGCAGGATTGAAGCTCGCGCGGCGTCCGCGGCCCTTTACGCTACATACGTCGAGACAATTGATGCGCTTGATAGGCCATCGAGACGAACGGTGGCGTAAGTATCTTTTTTATTAGGGGTTTCAGGACTAGTGCTTTTCAGTTATCTGAAAATCTCAGAAAATTTTGGCCCTGATGAAACCTTTTTCGCTGGGCTACATCTAAACTATTAACTAACCACTTCGAGGACACACCCCGGGAAGCAGTTAAGGCCAAAACCTTAACTGCTTCTCTTCTTTTGAGCCGCTAATTTTTGTTCGGTCGGACAATCTCTAACATCGCCTTGCGCTTGCCGCCATTGTCCGGAAAGCTCCGGAGCGCCGCCTGCTCGTCTTGAAACTCCTGAAATACCTGGTAAAGCTGGGTAATCTTCAGGATCTCCTCCACTTTGTCGCTCAGTCCAACAACTTTCATCTCACCGCCGCCCTTGATCACGCTCATATAGGTTTGCACCAGTTCACCGATTCCGGAGCTGTCCAAGTACGTGAGAGCGCTCAAATTCAAGAGAATCTGCTTGCGCCCTTCCTTCAGCAATTTCGCGATGCTGCTGCGCAGCGCGCCACTCTCGAAGGAAGTTAGTTTGCCGCTGACCTCAACTACCGAAACTTGTCCGACTTGCCGGATAGTGGCCGAAAAATTCACGGTTAGCCTCTTTAGATTGGGACAGCACAATTCTACCTTTGTGGGCAGGGAGAGGCCAAAGACATTCGTGTGATAGGAAATAATTTTGGAATTCAGGCTACGCGATTGTTACTGGCGCATGACTACGCGCACGCCGCGCCGCCAGCTTTCCGCAAGGCCCACGCGCACAATTTCAACCTCCGGTGCAAGGTAGCGCAGCAATTCGTCGGTAGCCGGATGAAAACGCAAGGCCGGCGCCACCAGGTAAACGAGCGGAGGCGCCGCTTGCAGCTGGACGCCGGGAAAATATCCATAGCGCGGCAGGTCATCTCGCTCGAGGTGATGCCGCACGTGCCGCCAGTAGCCAGCGGCTTGCAAAGCCAGATGAATATGCTCCGTCGCTTTCAATTCCAGAATCGCGAGGCGGCCGCTCCGTGTGACGCCAAGCAGATCGAGGATGCCGTGTTCACCGCCGGCATTGGCGAAGACCTGTGTGTAAACAAAGCGCGCATCAAGCTGTGCGTCAATGCGCGTGACGTCTTCTCGCACGATGGCCTCCAGCCAGCGCTCCGGCTGCGCGCGATACAGCGCATGCCGCGTGTCAGAGGCCAGCGGATGCCGGCGAATTTCAAGCTCAGTCAGCAGATTCTTTAGCGTCGGCCAAGACGCAGCGCCCAGCTCCTCGCGCCGCTCGCCGGCTCCAAAAAATATGCGTTCGTCATCCCATCGGGCAATCGGCAGTCCGCGAAATCGCAGCCAAACTTCTCCAGACGCGACGGAAGGATGCAGGCGGATGGCACGGGGCGCCAGCGCGACGATCGGCTCAAGCGCCGCACGCGCCCGGTCCATCAAGGATTGCGTTTCGCGCTGCGGCACAATCCAACTGTCGATATTTCCCGCCGCGCGCGGGTCCAACTTTTCCAGTACCTCGCGCACTGGATCGCGTTCGTAAAGTTCCAGAGCCAACTGCGGACGTACCGCCCCGATACGTTGTGCCACAACGCGCGCCCCGCCCCGCGGTAAAATGAGCCGTAACCCTGCAATGGTTCCGCGGCGGCTCGATTGCCGGGCACGCCCCAGCCACAACAAGGCAAACGTCAGGCTATTTTCAACGGTATCCGCGGACTCGCCATCGTTCACGCCCAGCACGGCCCACTCCGCGGAGCCTCGGCGAAGAATACCCCGCGCGTAGTTTCCCGATAGTGAGTGCTCGAGGTCGGATGAAATCGTCAGCGAGTCCACAACTTCATCCGGGAACTGCTCGGCAAGAATACGGCGAAGCTGTTCGCAAAACGCGTGACGCGTCAGCTCACGAGCCGAGCGGTCAAAATTTACCCGCACGAATTCGAGCCTCGACGGGCGCCCCCGCGGCGAACTCGCGGAGAGTGGCTTCCAATTCTGCAGCAAGCTCCACGCGCGAGATTATAAAGCAAGTTAACTAGACTTTGTATTACTTACAGGGCATCATTACTTGGATGGAGCGAAAAGCAAACCGGTCACGCGGACAGCAGGCTGTTGCATGTTCCACGAGCTGGGGATGTGCTCGAGCGACACATCGAACGCTCGCCGTTCCCCGGGGCCGAGAGGCGGATTGCCGGAATGTAACGCCAGCCGCGACTCGCGCAACGCGATCTGGTTCATATCGTCGTCGAACTCCACGGTCAGTTCGACTTCGCTCAACGTGCGCTCGCCCGCGTTAACAAGTTCGCCGGCGATGATGGTGACCTGTTGATTGAGAAAATTTTCCGCGCGGCTCAAAGCCACATTTTCAATTTTGATTTTCGGTGCGTACGCGCGTTCCGCGGGTCCGAAAGGCGGATGGACCTCTTGCGCGCTGCCGCGAGACGGCGATTGCCGCCCCGGCCACAAGTAAAATGCTGCTAACACGATCACCACAGCCAACGCTGCTACCACTAGCGCAAAACGAGAAGGTCCGCGCTCCGGCGGTTGCGGGCCGGGGATTTCGATTTGAGGCTGCTCGTGCATCCATCCAGAGTAAAGCGTGCTTTTAGGAATCGCACGCCAAATCTTGAAGCAGAGACGGGTTGCGTGTTAACGGCCGAGGCTGAGCCGCTGCACGAGCGCCTCTGGCAGGCGCGCCGTGCGCATGCGCGATTGCACCGCCGCGATGTCGTAAGGCACCCGCCAGAACTCCACGACCTCGTGTTCGAGGTCGGCGATCGCAAATCCCGCTCGCGGATCGGCATCGCGCGGCTGTCCAATCGATCCCGGATTCAGAAGATAGCGAGTGCCCGTCTCAATGCGCAAAGCCGCGTACGATTCCGAGGCCCTCGGACGCAGACTTAATACCTCTAGATTGTTCTTAGCGTTCGAATAAGAAAATCCGCCTTGATGATGCGTATGACCGAAAAATGTGACTCCTGCGGCGGAGTCCAGCAGCCCTTCCAGCGCCTGCGCGGGCGTGAAGACATACTCGTCCTCGTCTTGCAGCGCGCCATGTACGAGAACTAACCCGCCGGTCTCCAGCGGCCCGTGCGGCAATTCCGCAAGCCACTTCACGTTTTCGGCAGAGAGTTGCGAACGCGTCCAGTCCACCGCCGCCTTTGCCACCGGATTGAAATCATCGGTCGCCATTAGTTCCGCGGCTGCTTTGTCGTGATTTCCCCGAATCGTTTGAGCGCCCAGTTCGCGAATTTTAGAGGTTACTTCATTGGGATCCGGGCCATAGCCGACGACGTCGCCCAAACACACCACGCCTTCCCATCGCCCTTTCGCCGCAGCGAGGGCCGTTTCTAAAGCGGTGGCATTAGCGTGCAAATCACTAAGAACGAGAATCCGCATCGTCGGGGAAATCCAAAAAGAGCAACTGAGTATAGATGAAGTGGTTGGTAATTTACAGAAAGAAGGATTGCCATCGAGGTGGATGCGAAGTGAAAGGAATGCAAGCGCCAAAGAAGCGCCGGAAGCATACGCAGGTTCTAAAATTTAGCAAACGTTAACAGTGAACAGCCGATTTGCAGGCCAATGTGGCTGCGCATAGTTACAAAAACAACACAATTAAAAAGGGAATTTAACCAAACCTCGCGAAACATTCACCCCAGGTGCTTCGTCTATACGAGTGCGGCCGATAACAACACGGCACTAGGTCTCTCGGGAACAAACATCAAAAACCCCGCGGTGGCAGCCGCGGGGCGGTGACACGCATCTTTCCGGCCGTTAGTCCAGGAAGAGGAGGTGTCGTTGGGGGAAATCTACTCGTTCCCTCGCCTGCGTGTCAACTCCATCGGTTCCTAGCTCGTTCGGCTGACTCGATTCCAATGGAAAGGAAGTTGACCCGCATGAAATCCAAAACTCTCCTGCGAAGTTTCGCGCTATTGGCAGTGACGGCGCTCGCCGTTCCGGTATTCGCCAAGCCCGTGAGCAAAATAATCAACATCACGCAATCCGCCAAAGTTGGCAAGGCCGACCTGCAGGCCGGTGAGTACCGCCTGCTGATCGACGGCACTAAGGCCACAGTACAAAAGGGCAAATCCGTAGTGGCTGAAAGCGAAGGCCGCTGGGAAGAGCGCGATACGAAATCCAACTACGACGCCGTGCTGCTCGGGGAAAACGGGCAAGTGAAGGAAGTACGCTTCTCCGGCCAAAAGCGCGTTTTCGTTTTTAGCGAATAGTTTTCGTCAACAACAATAATAGACCGTCATGAAATGCTGTCATCAGGCGGGAAGGAGGCTGCCGTTCGGCGGCCTCCTTGCTCGTCTTCTGGATTCAACGTTCGAAGATCGCAAGGCCACACCGCCCAAATCACCCGAGATCACGTTGCTCGATTCCTTCTGAGATTATCGAATCAGCATGCAATCTCCGTAACTGTAAAAGCGGTAGCCGGCTTCGACGGCGTGCCGGTACGCGGCCAGTGTGTGCTCACGCCCGGCAAACGCGCAAACCAGCGCGAGGAGCGTGGTCCTGGGGAGATGGAAATTTGTCAGCAGCGCGTTCACCACACGAAATGAAAATCCAGGCGTAATGAACAAACGCGCTTCGGCTTTGCCGGAGAGGACCACGGAGTCCGCGCTCTCCGCCGCAGCGCGCAACGCGGCATCCTCAAGCGCGCGCACCACCGTCGTTCCCACGGCAAGGATCGGCCGCAGCGCGGCCTGCGCCGCTTGAATCTGCTGCGCGGCCTGCTCTGAAATCTCGTAGGATTCCGCGTGCATCGTGTGGCCTTCGAGTGTGTCGCTGTGGATGGGCTGGAATGTGCCCAGGCCCACGTCAAGCGTTAACTCGCATAGTTCCACGCCGCGCGCGCGAATCGCTGAGAGAATCTCCGGCGTAAAATGCAGCCCAGCGGTAGGCGCGGCAACGGCTCCAGGCCTGCTGGCAAACACCGTTTGGTATCTTTCGCGGTCCGCCGATTCATCTTCGCGGTCGATGTAAGGTGGAAGCGGCACGCGGCCGAGCCGCTCGATTTGAGCCGTGATTCCACCGGGTGCGCGCGAGCTGAATCGCACGGTGCGCAATCCAAATTCGCCTCGCGCCGTAATCTCGGCTTCCAGTTCACCTTCGCCGAACACAACGCGCTCCCCGGTTTTCATCTTGCGTCCGGGTCGCACCAGCGCCTCCCATACGTCTGGAGCGATTTGGCGCGCCAGAAAAACCTCCACCGTGCCGCTCAAGTGCTCTCGGCGTGTGGCGCGCGACGGCGCATCCGAGAACACCCCAACTCGGCGGCCGAAGAGCCGCGCCGGTATCACGCGCGCGTTGTTCAGGACAATCAGTTCGTCGCCGCGCAGCAGCCCAGGAAGTTCGGCGAACACCCGGTCAGCCAGCTTGTCGGTGGCACGATCCATGGCCAGGAGGCGCGAGCTGTCACGCTGCTCGAGTGGACGTTGCGCGATTTGGGTGGCCGGAAGCTCGTAGTCGAGTTCGTCGAGGCGCATGGCGTGGACAGTCTAGCAAATCCAGCTAAGCGGATGAAAACCAGAGACTTGCATCCATCATGGTCATTTTCCATGTCTAAACCCGCTAATGGATAGACCCGATTGACGTCTCGTTGGGACGAGCAAATAGTCGATTTGTTAATAACTTACGGGTAGGCGAGTTGATCTCTAGCTGGCAGTTGACAATGAGACACGCAGATTATATGCTTTTATGGCAGTCATAGACCAGCTTCTGTTGCCGGCCAGTCGGGAAACCGGCGATGGCTGCTGCGGTCGGCGCGAGGTAAGCGGCACCTCGAGTTGGGCGGTACCGATTCTGGAGTGTAGAGGGGCTGACGTGACGCCAGCCCTATTGTTATACCTCTTCTGTTATGAATTGATGCGAGGTGTTGTCATGGTGCGATTCGAAAAAATGACGGTGAAGGCGCAGGAAGCGCTGCAGAAGGCGCAGGAAATCGCTGCTAGCCACGAGAACCAACAGATTGAGCCGGTTCACCTGCTCGCTACGCTGGTTCAACAACCTGATGGCGTTGTGCCGCCGCTACTGGCGCGCCTTGGAATTCGCTCGGAGGCACTTACGCAAGAGATCGAGCGCGAGATTGGCCGACTGCCGCGCGTTACTGGCTTTGCGCAGCAGCACATGGGCAAGCCGCTGAATGACGTGCTGGAGCGCGCGTTCGACGAAGCGCAAAGATTTAAAGACGAATATGTCTCGACCGAGCACATGTTCCTCGCCATCGCGGGGCAGGATCGCGACCCCGCCGGCCAGTTGCTGAAGAAGCAGGGAGCTACTCACGAGGCGATTTTGCAGGCGCTCACCAGTGTGCGCGGCACGCAACGCGTGACTTCGCAAAATCCGGAAGCAACATACGAAGCGCTGGAGAAGTACGCGCGCGACCTAACCGATCTCGCGCGGCGTTCGAAGCTTGATCCGGTTATCGGCCGCGATGAAGAAATCCGCCGCGTGATGCAGATTCTGGCTCGCCGCACGAAAAACAATCCGGTGTTGATCGGCGAACCTGGTGTCGGCAAAACGGCCATCGTGGAAGGCCTCGCGCAAAGAATCGTTTCCGGTGACGTGCCGGACGTGCTGAAAACCAAGCGCCTCATGGCGCTCGATTTGGCTTCGTTGGTGGCTGGCGCTAAATTCCGCGGCGAGTTTGAAGACCGCTTGAAAGCGGTGCTGATGGAGATCACCAACGCCGAAGGGCAGATTATTCTGTTCATCGACGAGCTGCACACCCTAGTGGGAGCCGGCGCTGCCGAAGGGGCTATGGACGCTTCCAACATGTTGAAGCCTGCGCTGGCCCGCGGCGAATTGCGCGCGATCGGCGCCACCACGCTGAACGAGTACAAGAAATACATCGAGAAGGATCCTGCGCTGGAGCGCCGCTTTCAACCGGTCATGGTGGAAGAGCCGACCGTGGAAGACACCATTGCGATTTTGCGCGGCTTGAAGGAGCGCTATGAAGTACACCATGGCGTGCGCATCAAGGACGCTGCGATCATCGCCGCCGCCACGCTTTCGCACCGCTATATTTCCGATCGCTTCTTGCCCGATAAGGCCATCGACTTGATCGATGAAGCTGCCGCCAGCTTGCGCATGCAGATTGATTCATTGCCCGTAGAGATTGATGAGGTCGAGCGCCGCATTATGCAGCTCGAAATCGAGCGCCAGGCGCTGCTCAAGGAAAAGGACCCGCACTCCAAGGAACGCCGGGAACAAATCGAAAAGGAGCTCGCCAGGCTGCGCGAAGATTCGAGCGCGCGGAAGGCACGTTGGCAAGCCGAGAAGGATGCCCTCAATAAGGTCCGGAAGCTCAGGGAGCAAATCGATCAACTGAAAGCCGAAGCGGAGCGCTACGAACGTGCGGGTGAACTGGCCAAGGTGGCGGAGATTCGCTACGGCAGAATCGCAGCAGTAGAGCGCGAGCTCAAGGAAGCGGAAGAACGATTCCGCGCCGTGCAAAAAGAAGCGCCGATGCTCAAGGAAGAGGTTGACGAGGAAGACATCGCCAAGCTGGTGAGCAAGTGGACCGGCATTCCTGTCGGACGCCTGCTCGAAGGTGAAGCGCAGAAGCTCGTGCACATGGAAGAGCGCTTGCGGCAGCGCGTTGTCGGGCAGGACGATGCTCTGGTGCGCGTCGCCAACGCCGTGCGCCGCAGTCGCGCCGGACTGTCCGATCCGAAGCGTCCCATCGGCTCATTCATTTTTCTCGGACCTACCGGCGTGGGCAAGACGGAACTCGCGCGTGCGCTTGCGGAGTTTCTGTTCGACGACGAAAAACTAATGATCCGCATCGACATGTCCGAGTACATGGAAAAGCACAGCGTTTCGCGCTTGATCGGCGCCCCTCCGGGCTATGTCGGCTACGAAGAGGGTGGGCAGCTCACCGAGCAGGTGCGCCGTCATCCATATTCAGTGATTTTGTTCGACGAAATCGAGAAGGCACATCCGGACGTCTTCAACGTGCTGTTGCAAATCCTGGAAGATGGCCGCCTCACGGACGGCAAAGGCCGCACCGTGGATTTCCGCAACACCGTCCTGGTGATGACCAGCAACGTGGGCTCGACCGCGATTTTCGAGCTCGCGAATCGCGATCCCGAGCGCGCAAGAGCAGAAGCCATGGATGCGTTGCGTGCCTCGTTTCGGCCGGAATTCATCAACCGCATCGACGAAATCGTGATCTTCAATCCGCTCGGCAAACAGCAGCTTGAGCGCATCGTGGACTTCCTGCTGCGCGGAGTGGAACAGTTGCTGGCGGAGCGGAAGATCACGCTCGAACTAACGCCCGCGGCGAAGGAGTTGCTGGTGCGCGAAGGCTACGACCCGGCATACGGCGCCAGGCCGCTGCGCCGCACGATTCAGCGACTGGTGCAGGATCCGCTGGCGCTGCAAATTCTCGAGGGCAAGGTGCTGCCGGGCGACCACATTCGCGTGGACCGCGATGGCAAGAGCGACTCCATGCATTTCGAGCGCGTGGAGTCGAAAAAGCAGGCCGCAGCCTGAGCGCGACCCTGCAAACGGGGTTTACGTATATAGTTGCAAGGAAATCTTATGAGAATTCTGCGGACCACCTTGTTATTGACCGCCCTGACGCTGGTGCTCATCACCATCGGCGCATATTTCGGCGGCCGCAACGGGATGACCATAGCGTTGCTTTTTGCTGCGGTCGGCAACGCGATCGCCTACTTTTTTTCGGATAAAATCGCGCTGTGGTCCAGCGGCGCGCAGCCAGTGACCCGCGAGCAACTGCCCAGGCTTTACGAAGTGATGGAGCGGCTGGCCGCCAAGGCTAACTTGCCCGTGCCCAAGCTGTACGTCGTGCCCGAAGTAGCCCCCAACGCATTCGCCACCGGACGTAACCCGCGCCACGCCTCCGTCGCCGTCACAGAAGGCCTTCTCCAGGTAATGAACGACGACGAACTCGAAGGCGTCATCGCGCATGAGCTCTCGCACGTGCGCAATTACGATATCTTGATTAGCTCCATCGCGGCGACAATCGCCGGCGCAATCACCTACCTAGCTCGCATGGGGTTTTGGTTCGGCTCCGGTGGTCGCGACGACGATCGGGAAGGCGGCGGCTTGGTAGGAATTCTAATGCTGATTCTCGCGCCCTTCGCGGCGTTTCTTTTGCAGCTCGGCATATCCAGGCAGCGGGAATACTCAGCTGACGCGACCGGGGCCCGAATGGTCGGCCAGCCGTATGGCTTGATCAGCGCCTTGCAGAAACTTGGCGCCTACAACAAGCGAATCCCTACAACGACGCTGCCTCCGACGACTGCGGCACTCTGTATCGTGAAGCCCATGTTCGGCTCCGACACTTTATCGTCTTTGTTTGGCACGCACCCTCCATTGGAAGACCGTATCGCGGCCCTGCGCGAAATGACGGTCGTACCGCAGCGCTGAAGCGTTTCGGCTCGAGTTTCAAGGCCCTCTTTCTGACTACTTTCGAGCCTACGGGTGT
>JAOAPV010000136.1 GCA_025463055.1 Candidatus Acidiferrum typicum | reverse complement strand
CACCGCTTTGATACGGAAGCCCGGCGGAAATTGTTCCGGTCTTCTTCAGCGGTAGCACCGTTCCGTTCTGCCGGACCAGCGTGATACCTGCATCCGCGATTTGCTGACCTACCGCAACGTGCTCGGGGCTTCCTACGGTCCGATCCAAAGCTGAAATATCGACCAGCCTGGCCTTGTGCAATCCCAGGGAAGCTTTGGTCTTAAGAATCTTTAGGACTGACTCATCCAGACGCGATTCTGAAATTTCACCGCTGCGCACGGCGGCAATCATGGCGCGGTCGGCGGCATCGAGATCGGGAGGAATTAACAGCACGTCATTGCCGGCCTTAAACGCATCGACCGCCTCCTGGCCAATGTTTGTGGAGTACAGACGCGTGAGTGCTCCCATGTCCAGGGCGTCGGTAACGATGAGCCCCGAGTAACGAAGTTGTTGTCGCAGCAGTCCTGTAACAATCGCAGGCGAAACGCTCGCAACCGCATTCGGATTGGGATCGAGAGCCGGCACCGTGACGTGCGCGATCATGATCGAATCTACACCTGCTTCAATGGCCTTGCGGAACGGAGGCAGTTCCACCGAATCGAGACGCGCGTGATTGCCAGAAACTTGCGCAACCCCAAGATGCGAATCGGTTGCGGTATCGCCGTGTCCGGGAAAATGCTTGGCAGTCACCAGCATTCCAGCGGAGTGCGCGCCGCGAATGTAGGCCGAAACGAAGTCGCCAACTTCCTGCGGGTCTTCGCCAAAGGAACGGGTGTTGATGATGGGATTATCGGGATTGGAATTGACGTCGGCCACAGGGAAAAAATTCCAATGCACGCCGATGGCACGAGCCTCCTCACCAGTGATTCGTCCGAAATCCTCGGCGAATTGCGGGTGCCCGCTGGCGCCAATGGCCATCGCGTTCGGGAAGCCGGTGGTTCCGTGCAGGCGATTGCTCACGCCCACTTCAAAATCAGCGGCGATCAGCAGAGGAAGCTTGGAGTCGCTTTGCAACCTATTCAGAAGTTCAGCCGCTTCGTAAGGTTCGTTCTTGTAGATGAACGGCGGCTCATAGCGCACCGTCATAGCAAATGACCCCACGTGATACTTGTTCATGGTGTCGCGGAGCTGGAGATACGCCGGGCTGTTCACATTCAGAAATTCGGCCCGCGTCCAAATCATGAACAGTTGGCCGACCTTTTCTTCCACCGACATTTTGCGCAGGGTTTTTTCGGCCCATTTTTCGCCATCATGGTCGAGACGAACTGGCAGCGGTTGGTATTTGGTTTTGGCGGAAGCCGAAATGGCCATGAATGAGAGTGTTAGGACAAATAATGCGCGGCGGATTGTTGATCTGGTCATTGATCGGGTCATGAATCGGATCATCGAGAAGGAAGATATCACGACGTGGGCTGAAGATTGTTTCTGACTACGGCAACTGCTTGCGCGATCACTTCCGCCTCATCGCCAAATCCGTGGATCCAAGTCATCTGCGGCTCGCGGCGAAACCAGGTCATTTGTCGTTTGGCGTAGTTGCGATGGGCCTGCTGTACCGCATCAATCGCAGCTTCGCGATCGAGTTCTCCCCTGAGCAGTTGCACCGCTTGCTTGTAGCCGATCGAAGTCAATGGCCGAGCCGCTTCGCCATACGTTTGTAGGATTTGCTCAGTTTCGTCGACCAAGCCGGAATCAAACATCCGCAGCACGCGGTGATTAATGCGCTCGTACAGTTTGGCGCGGTCAGGATCGAGTCCAATGCGCAATATGTTGAAGCCGGCAAGCGCATCGCGTCCGGCCTTCCATTGCTCGCTCATGGGCTGCTTCGCGCTGAGGCAAACTTCAATGGCCCGAATGATTTTGGGAACGTCATTCTCGTGAATCCGGGCAGCGGCGTCCGCATCTATTGTTCGAAGTATGCGATGCAAATACTCCGGGCCTTTTTGGTTCGCCCGCTGTCGCAGCCTATCGCGTAGTTCTTCCGAGCGCTGCGGCCCCGGGAATAATCCTTCGAGCAAAGCCCGCAAATAAAGCCCAGTTCCGCCGACGACAATCGGCAGCGCTCCGCGATTCTGAATCGCACGCAGAATTTCTCGCGCAGTGCGGGCATACTCGCCGGCAGTGGTGTATGCGGTTGGGTCGATCACATCAAATAAATGATGTGGTGCGCGCCGTTGTTCTTCTGGAGTTGGCTTGGCGGTGCCAATGCGAAACTCGCGATACATGGTGACCGAATCGCAATTCACGATTTCGCCATGAAATGCGGTTGCGAGCTCCAGCGAAAGCAAAGTCTTGCCGCTGGCGGTAGGACCAAGGATAACAACCAGCAGGGGATCGCGAGACAATTTAGCGCGCGCTCCAGTGAATGTTATGCCAATAGCGCGTGATGGTGATAGCGAGAATGAGAATAATGATTACGATGAGGCCGATATTCTCGAACCATCTGTGTGGCGCGGGCGCTTTGTCAGACTTTCCCCGCTTTGTGCCGGGCGTTGAACCTGAGCTTGAGCCTGAGACTGGTCTGGCCACGCCGATATTGTAAGGCATGTATCGAGGCCGACCATGCTCCTGCGAGACAATGCGGTCGACCTAAAGATCGCGAGCCATTCGTCGATAAATTAAGAGCGATCGTTATGCGAAATG
>JAOAPV010000049.1 GCA_025463055.1 Candidatus Acidiferrum typicum | reverse complement strand
GTTATTGGGGAAGTAGTTGCAGTAGCCATGAAGTTCTCCTGCTTACATTTCAAGCGTTACGATTGTTCTGGAGAAGTAACGATCGGCGCAAGACCCAAATTGGATGAATAGGAGAGGTAAACGCAAGGGAATTGCTAACTTTTTCGAACTTGCGTAGTCTAACTATGGCAAGGGGTGGTACATTGCAACGCGACGAGATTCCTCCCGGAACACTCTACCTTCTGATCCTGAAGACTTTGGCGCGCTCGGGCGAGATGCATGGATATGAGATCGCCAATTCTATTCAGCGGATTTCGGAAGACGTTCTTCAAGTGGAAGAGGGTTCACTGTATCCCGCTTTGCAGCGAATGCTCATCAAGGGATGGGTTACAGCAAAATGGGGCACGACGGCGGGAAATCGCCGCGCGCGCTACTACCAATTGACCGCGGCAGGCCGGAAACAATTGAGCATCGAGATGTCGCAATTCGAGCGCGTGATTGGGGCCATCACGCGTGTGATTGAGGCGGTATGAGGAGTGCGCGATGAAGTGGCTAATGGAAATTGCGAGACGAGTGAAAATGCTGGCGCGTCGTCGTCAGTTTGACTCGGACCTCGAAGAGGAGATGCGACTGCACGTGGAGCTGCGCGAGCGAGAAAACGTCGATTCCGGCATGAACGCGGATGATGCGCGTGCCGCGGCTCGTCGCCGATTTGGCAATTCGACTGTGCTTAAGGAGAAAAGCCACATGACCTGGGGATGGGAATGGCTCGAGAACCTGGTGCAGGACGCCAGCTACGGCGTACGCGCGATGCGGCGCAGTCCAGGGGTCACGCTGATTGCGCTGCTGTCGCTCGCTCTTGGAATTGGCGCAAACACCGCGATTTTCAGCTTGATGGATGCGGTGATGCTGAAGTCTTTGCCGGTGAAGGAGCCGGTGCGACTGGTTCTGTTCGGCGACGGGCTCGATCAGGGAATTAGTGACGGATTTCCGAACCCCTCGCTCTACTCCTACCCCTTCTATCGAGAGATGCAGAACAAAAATCAGGTGTTCTCCGATGTAGCGGCGGCGTTCAGCATGACAGATCGCATCCACGGGTTTGTCGAGGGGCGCAGCGAAGCCGAACCGATGAACATTCAACTCGTATCGGGCACATACTTTCCCATGTTGGGTGTGCAGACCGCGCTGGGGCGGACACTTTCCGAAGACGATGATCGAACGCAGGGCGGACATTCAGTCGCGGTGGTCAGCTATGCGTGGTGGGCGGGGAACCTGGGCCGAGACCCTTCGGTTCTAGGGAAGAGATTGACGATTGGATCGACCGCTTTTTCTATCGTGGGAGTCGCTCCGCGAGAGTTTTTTGGAACGAAAGTGGGGGAATCGCCGGACATTTGGGTTCCGCTGTCGATGCAGAAGGAGATTCCCCCGGGCTGGAATGGCTACAACGACGAGATGTTCGAGTCGCTGCACTTGATGGCGCGTCTAAAACCAGACGTCAGCATGGCGGAGGGAAACGCCAATGCAAACCTGCTGTTTCAGCAGATTCTTCGCGGCTTTGCCAGCGCACCGCGCACTAGGGAGAATCTGCAAAAACTCGACAAAACGCGCGTCGAGTTGAACTCGATGGCGACCGGCTTTTCGCGTCTGCGTTGGCAGTTCTCCGAGCCCTTGAAGGTTCTGATGGCGGTTGTAGGGCTGGTGCTGTTGATCGCGTGCGCCAATATCGCGAATCTGCTGCTGGCGAGGTCGATTGCGAGGGCTCGCGAGCTTTCCGTCCGGCAAGCACTTGGTGCGGGGCGTTCTCGGCTCATTCGGCAATTGTTGACAGAAAGCCTGGTGCTGGCCATCGCGGGCGGCACGATCGGAATAGCATTCGCATCCGGCGCAAGCGGCCTATTGGTGCGTATGGTGTCCGACGGGCGCGAAGCTCTGCAATTGGGCGTTCCGGTGGATGTGCGCCTGCTGGTGTTCACACTCGGCGTGACACTGGCAACGGCACTGCTGTTCGGGACGATTCCGGCATTTCGCGCCACGCGAGTAAATCTTACGGATTCGCTAAAAGCCGGGCGAAGTTTGTCTGGCGCGGCGGCGAAGGGCCGATTGGCAAAGGCTCTGGTGATCTCGCAAGTGGCGCTTTCCCTGGTGTTACTCGTTGGCGCCGGGTTGTTTGTGCGAAGTCTGGTGAATCTCACAAATGTCGATACCGGATTCAACCGGGAGAATGTAATCCGTTTGCGCGTTGATCCGAGCTCGGTTGGTTATGGAGAAGATGCCCGACTTATTGGAATGTATGAGCAGATCGACGAGAGAGTAAGCCAGCTTCCTGGCGTGGTGGCGGCGAGTTTTTCTATTTTCACGTTTAACGAGGGGACGTGGAACAACCGGATCTGGGTGCAAGGTTATTTTTCGGGCCACAGCGAAACCGACGTACATCACAACGGAGTAGGCAACGGTTATTTTGCGGCTATGGGCATTCCTCTCCTGGCGGGGCGCACATTTGGGCCGCAGGATACGGCAACGTCGCCGAGAGTGGGCGTTATTAGCGAGACGATGGCACGCACGCTGTTTCCAAAAGGTTCGCCGATTGGCCAGCGATATGGCCGCGGAGGACCTGAGCACGCCGGCGATATCGAAGTAATCGGCGTGGTGAAAGACGTGAAGATCCACAGCTTGGACGAAGAGACGCAGCTGTGTGACTATCTGCCGTACACGCAAAATGTGCGGTACTTGAATGATTTCGAAGTCCGGTACACCGGAGACTCCGACGCGGCCATAGCTGCTATTCGGCAGGCGATTCATGAGGCGCACCGGACTCTACCGATTTCCGATGTGATGACCCTAAATGAGCAAGTTGAGCGATCGACGACTAATCAACATTTGGTCGCGGAGCTTTCCGCATTTTTCGGACTCTTGGCGGTATTTCTTTCGTGCATTGGGATCTATGGGCTTATGTCGTACGTTGTGAGCCGCCGCACGAATGAAATCGGTGTACGCATGGCGCTCGGTGCGGAACGGAGTCAGGTTCTGTGGTCGGTAATGCGGGAGAGCCTTTGGCTAGTTACTCTGGGCATAGCGATTGGAGTACCCGTAGCGTTTACTGGAAGCCGGCTGATTTCGAGCATGCTTTACAGGCTACGGGCGAGCGACCCAATAACTATGTTCGCGAGTATTGGTGTGCTGTCGGCAGTTGCCGCGCTGGCGGGTTATTTGCCGGCGAGGCGGGCGTCGCTGGTGGATCCCATGGTTTCCTTGCGACACGAGTAAATTGGATTGTCCTTTGAGATCTAGTTCAAGTTACGAAGCGTACCGATGATGGCCGCTAGTGAACCATTGAAGGAACCTATAGAATGCGGCAAGCGCGGGCTGAAAGTCGAGGAGTCGTCATTTGCGGCGCTTGAACCGTGTGTGGCGCGGTTGCTCACACCGGGTGCCGCCGAGGCTCTTGCTGTGAAAATCTATCGTGAGGTTCGTACGGGATCTTCGCAGCTCGATGCTGTTCTGTCCTCATGCCTATCCGAGTACCAAAATCCGATCGCCTCTGAAGTGATGGCTTTCCAAATTCAGCTTGCGGCTAAGGAAGCGACCGATCTCGATTTTGTCCCGCCGGTTTTCCGCACTCAGCGATCATCGAAATCGTGAAACGGTGCACTCGTGTTTGGTGATCTAGCCCTTTTGAACGGGCCGCTAGGCGAGTAACTAGTAGGGAAAAGCGCTGGGCGAATTCGTCGTATCGACGAAATTCTCGCTTAGTATCGAGGCTGGAACTTCTGGTTTTACCCCTCCCTGAAGAATCCTTCTTATGGCGGCCTGTCTTTGTGCCGTAGTGCGGCCGGCCCTTGGCAAACGATCATGAAAACTACGATTAGGCGGAGAGCCTGGGCTGCAATTGGCTTGGCTGTAGTAGTGGCGGTCGTGTGGGGACTTGCTTACGAATATTTTAGTAGGAATAAGATCTATGTGAATATCACCTCGAAATCGCTTGGTGCAATCCTCATTTTGTTGGCGCTGATGGTTTTCGTGGTCCTGCCGGTGTACAGCGTCATTTTGACGCACGAGGTTCGCAAGCGCCGGCGCGCGGAAAAAGCGCTGATACAAGCAAAAGAAGAAGCCGAGCGCGCCAGTAAATTCAAAGACCAGTTTTTGTCGACCATGAGCCATGAGTTGCGCACTCCGCTTAACGCGGTGCTGGGATTTTCGGACCTTTTAGCGGATAAGCGGTGCGGGGAATTGAATGAGCGCCAGCAACGATACGTTAGCCACATCACCTCAGGCGGAAAGCACCTGCTCAAGCTCATCAGCGACATCCTTGATTTCTCCAAAATTGAAGCCGGCCGGATGGAGCTATCTTGTGAAGACTTATCAGTGGCGAATATTTTCGCAGAGGTGACCAGCGCGTTGCGGCCACTCGGTGAGAAAAAAGCGCAAACGCTGACTTCCAGCGCAAACCGGGATCTGGCTGTTCGCGCTGACCCGACAAGAATCAAACAAATACTGACGAATTTGGTCGCTAACGCCATCAAGTTTACTCCGGAAGGTGGGCGCATCGACTTGGCTGCGCTAGCGGCGGATGGCCAGATTCGGGTGGAAGTGCGGGATAACGGCCCGGGGATCCCGCCGGAGGAGCAGAAGCGCATTTTTGATGCTTTTTACAGGATACGAAAATCGGGCGACGGCGTGGAAGGCACCGGCCTAGGTCTGACAATCACGAGTAGCCTCGTGAAATTACAGGGTGGGACACTAGTCTTGGAAAGTACGCGGGGGAATGGAAGTTGCTTTTACTTCAGCTTACCTATCGCTTCCCAGGTCATAGAGCGGCGTGTGGTGACGTCGCAAGGCACGAAGAAAGCGGGCGAACGCGCAAAGATCCTGATCATCGAGGACGATCCCACAACCCTACATCTCATCGAATCGCAGCTCACCTCGTCCGGATATGAGGCGTATTCCTGCGTTGCGCCGGAGCAGGCCCTGGAAAAAGCGGCGGAATTGCAGCCGGACGCGATTACGCTGGACCTGCTAATGAAACCGACCAGCGGCTGGGAAATCCTGCTGCAATTGAAAAAGGATGCGCGGACAGCAGACATTCCGGTGATCGTGGTGACGATTGTAGATCATCCATCGATCGGAGCAACGCTGGGTGCGGATGAATATCTGGTCAAACCGGTGGATAAGCTGACGCTGCTGGATGCGGTGCAAAGGTGTATTGGAGAGAGAAAAGGTTCGGCAGCGGTGCGGCCCATTCTGGTGGTGGAAGACGATACGGGCACGCGGGAGATTATTGTCGAATTGCTCAAGAAAAGAGGCTACGCCGTTAATGCCGCCGCGGATGGCGAGACGGCGCGCGCTCAGGTGGCTGCTTCGCTGCCCGCGTTGGTGATTCTCGATTTATTGCTTCCGAAGGTGAACGGATTCGAACTGCTCGCCGAATGGCGGGCAAACTCGCGGACGGTCGAACTCCCGATATTCGTGCTGACGAGCAAGGTTTTGACCAACGAAGAGAAGGGTTACCTTCACGGTCACGCACAATCTATTCTGCAAAAGCGGGAGTCCTGGCAAGAATCGTTGGTGAAGCAACTGCAAAGGGCAGTGGGCAAGCCACAGGTCGCGAAGGCATGAAGCGGCGCATTCTCGTTGTGGAAGATAATCCGCTGAACAGCGAGTTGCTGGGGGACTGGTTGGAAATGGAAGGTTATGAGGCGGTGATTGCGTCGAACTTAAAGGCGGGGTTCGCCGCGCTGGAGAGTAATGCGCCGCAGGCGGTGTTGCTGGATATCCAACTCGGCTCGGAGGACGGCTTAACGCTGGCATCTTGGATGCGAGAGCAGCCGGGGCTGTGCCAGATTCCGGTAATCGCTGTAACGGCGCAGGCCATGGTTTCCGAGCAGGAACGTATCGTCAATAGCGGATGCAAGTGCATCGTGTCGAAACCTGTCGATTTCAAGGTACTCAGGCAGGAACTGGAATTTTGGCTTGGACGAGCAGGAGCGGACGCAGTAAAGGGCGTGGCGAGCCGAGAATAATTAGCAAGGTGAGTAACGGCTGACAGCTGATAGGGGGACTTGCCTATTAGACTGTATTGCAAGCGCCCTTGGGATGTTGTTATAGCGGAGTGTGGGGCGAAGGTCTGGCTGAACGGCGCCACTGAGGGCCGAGACTTGGATTTGAGAACGAAATTTATCTGATTCTCCCTCCCGAGAGAGTCAACCGAATCCATTCCAACTAAGAACCGCGAATCCCCAAAATTAAGCAGGCGAGCCGGTCTCGATCTCGCGTTACGCGGGGTATTTTTTACCTGTAATGAGGAGGTGAGTTGATGCGAAGCGACGATGCCACGCCACAAACTAGCAGTTCCAAAGAGCAAGGTACCAATGCCCCGCCAGAACGTACGAAGACCGCGACGCAGGGCGGCAGTTCGACGCAGCTAACCGGCAATCAACGGATGGAGCGCCGTGGGCCTCAGGGAGGGGCAAATACGGAAGGGGAGACGCAGGAGTCGACGGCGCTTCCTGCGGGGACGAAGGCCCCTGACTTCACCTTGCACACCACTCCCGACCAAGAGGTGTCGCTGAGCGACTTCCGGGGCAAGCGTGTTGTTTTGGTCTTCTATCCGGCCGACTGGAGCCCGGTCTGTGGAGATGAGCTGGCCGTGTACAACGAAGTGCTGCCCGAGCTTCGCAAGCACAATGCCGAGGTGGTGGGCATCTCGGTTGATGGAGTTTGGTGCCACATCGCGTACGCCAAATACAACAAACTGCATATGCCTTTGCTGTCCGATTTCGAGCCGAAAGGCGAGGTGGCTCGAAGCTACGGGGTATACCGGAAAAAGGATGGCGTTAGCGAGCGCGCGCTCTTCCTGATCGACGAGCAGGGAACGATTCGGTGGAGTTACGTGTCGCCGATCGGAGTGAATCCCGGCGCTGACGGTGTCTTTGATGCGCTGGAAGAGCTCGATAGCCAAAAGGCGCCGCAGAAAGGAGCGGCAGCATGAGAGTCAGGAGACAAGGCACTCTGGTAAAGGACGTGGGGCCGGGCGATCACGTGCAAGGAAGGGCGGACGCGCCGGTCACACTGCTGGAGTACGGCGATTATCAGTGTCCCTATTGCGGGGCGGCGCACCCGATCGTAAAAGCTCTACAGCGCTACCTTGGCGACAATCTGCGTTTTGCTTTCCGGCATTTTCCGCTGGCCACCATCCACGAGTACGCGGAAGGCGCGGCGGAAGCGGCCGAAGCTGCTGGGGCGCAAGGAAAATTCTGGCAGATGCACGACACGCTGTTCGAAAACCAGCCGGCGCTCGACTTCGAGAGCTTGGTCGGGTACGCGGAAGAACTGGGACTTGATGTCGAGCGCTTCGCGACGGAGCTGGAGAACCAGGTTTATGCGCCGCGTGTTCGAGAAGACTTCATCAGCGGAATACGGAGCGGTGTGAACGGTACGCCTACGTTTTTCATCAATGGCGTGCGTCATGAAGGATCGTTCGACTTTGAAACGATGTTGGAGGCCATTCAAGCTCGCATGCAAGGCATTGCGGCTTAGGAACGGCGGAAAATAACGGAGGCATGCATTCATGTCAGTGAAATTAAACAGAGCGGCGTATGACCATGCTAAGCAGCTCATCGAAAAGGGGAGGGTTGTGCGCGATGACCGAGATGCCTGGAGCGAGGATCAGCCCTCCACCGCGATGGAGAATGAGTTTATCCGGTTACACGGTTTCCGTGAGTATGCGAAATGGCATTTGGCGATTGACGATGAGCAGGACCCGGAGACTAAGAAACACTATAAGTTCCCTTATGGGGACTTCAAGAAGGTACACCGCTGCGGAGTGCTGACTGCGGAAAGCCGAGCGGGGCAATACAAGCATTTCGACGTCGAGCGGGCCGCCGCGCGTCTCCACGAGATGATCGACGGAATCAAGCACGGCCTGAGCAGACACGCGGCAGCGGGGCGATCAGCGTCGGCGAGATAAAGAAGTCTTCCCATTGTATCTTCGCGCTTAGAAGTGGGCGCGGAGTTCGCGGAATGCCGGGAGAATTACCAGCTTGCCGGAGCCGGAGACGACTGGCTCGTGCTCTAACTGCCAGGTGTGTTCGTGGGGGATATAGACCGCGTTCAGACCGATCTGCATGGCGGGGTTGATGTCGCTGCGCGGGCTGTTGCCGATCATCCAGCCGTGCGCTTTCACGATTTTGTGTTTGCGGACAAGCTCCCCGTAAGTTTCGGGACTTTTTTCGGAAACAATTTCGATGAACTCGAAAAAGCCTTGCAGGCCGGAGCGCTCGACTTTCGCGGCTTGCTCGGCGGGCTCGCCTTTGGTGAACAGAATCAAGCGGTGACGCTCGGTAAGATAGGCGAGAGTTTCAGGCACACCATCTAAAATTTTCGGAGGGGTTCGCTCGAGGTCCATGACGCGTGTGTGAATCTGGGCGAGGACTTCGCGCTTGGCCAAATGCTCCGCAAGTTTCATATAGGTCTCTTCGAGAGAGCGGCCAAAGCTGCGGACGCCATAACCGTACTGGCGGATATTTTTGCGTTCGGTTTCGTTGAGGATGTGGCGGACGTAGGCGCGGGTGAAGCCGCAGGTCTCGACGAGCGTAATGAAATCTTCGATCAGATTCTCGAAGAAGACGTTGTTTTCCCAGAGCGTGTCGTCGGCGTCGATGAGCAGGGTATTTCGGCGCATGCTTTTTCTAATCAGTCCTTTTGGAAAGCATTGCTCAGTTTACCAGCGCCAACGCATCTTGCGCGATGTCTGCCGCGGCGTTGGGCCGTGCCATGCGGCGGGCGGCTTCACGCATCTGTTTGAGACGCACCGGATCGTCGAGCAGCGCCGCGACTTTCCATGCGGCAACCGGCAGATTATTGCAGCGGATGGCGGCGCCGGCTTCGAGGAGATGGTCGGCGTTGCGCTCTTCCTGCCCCGGGATTGGCTCGATCAAGACCATCGGCAGCGCCCGAGCAAGCGCTTCGGAGGTCGTAAGTCCGCCGGCCTTGCCGACCAGAAGATCCGCGGCGGCCATGTATTGATCCATTTCCATGGTGAAGCCGACAGGCTGAAGCCGCGGCGCACCGCCCGGCAGCGATCCGGCTTCCCGAGACAATTCTTCGAGGCGCTTCCGCATCTTTTCAGACTTCCCCGCCACGGCAACGATCTGCCAGCGCCGACGGAAATCGAGTAGACCGCGCACGAGTTGCTCGACAGGCCCAACGCCTTCGCCTCCGGCCGCCGCGAGCACCATGGGGTAGCGGAGATCGAGCTGGAGATGTTTGCGCGCGTCGTTGCGCTCCACGGCTTTCGCAAAGAGCGGATCGACCGGTATACCGGTGATGCAAAGCTTCTCGCGTGGGACTCCGATGGCAGCCAGGTACTCGGCGGATTCCGGAAGCGCGACGTAATAGCGGTCCACGGTGCGGCAAAGCCAGAGCGCGTGGACGTCATAGTCCGTGATCACGATCGCGTTGCGGGCACGCAGCTTCTTCTTGCCAATGAGCCAAGCGAGGATCTCGCCCGGTAAAAAGTGCGTAGCGATGCAGAGATCGGGCTGGACGCGCTTCAGCATGCGAATCATGGGGTGGACATTGAGGCGATCCATCGCTAGGCGAGGGCGCGGATGATTCCAGGGCTGATCGGTGCGGTTGTATAGAACTCCTAACAGGTCTGGGGCGCGGTTAGCGAGAGAGATGTAAGTTTTGTGGTAAAGGCTCTGGAAGAGTTTGCTGGCGTATTTCATGGCGTCGATGTGCTCGACAATGCAATCGCCGCGAGCGCCCAACGCTTTTTCCAGGGCCTGCGCGGCGCGGAGATGTCCCGCTCCCGAGGATGCGGATAAGAGCAGCACGCGAGGCTTGTTCTTCATGCGCGCGGCTTATTTCTGCGGGAACACATGGAATCAGCTTTTAGCCTTGCCAACGGCGAGTTTTTCGAGAATGCCGCGCGCGACTCGCTGCAATTCGCCAAAACGGGTCAGGTAGTCTTGAAATTCGGCGTTCATGAGCTGTGCTTCTTGCGGACCGAGCTGGACACGCAAGATCATGTCGCGAAGCTTGACGGGATGAGGAAGGAGGGCGTCTTCTTGGAGTTCTTCGAGAGCGGTTTTGGCGTCGTAGTGATACATAGTTTCCTCAGAGCGGATCGCTGGCGTGCCGAGGCGCTCGCGCGAAGGAATCATTGTACTAGCGGATAGAAGCGGGCGCGAGGATTGCCAAAATCAACGGTTGTAGAGGCCCGGGCCGTTTGAGAGAGGCTAATAGGATGCGGTATGGTTAGGCGGCGGTGGCGCTGACGGGAAGAAACTCGTAACGCTCAATCTTGGCCGCAACGCCCGTGGTGCCGTTAGTGCCGGCTTCGACGCGCAAGACCTTGCCGCAGCAGCGAATATCAACCTCGCCCGACTGCGAAATTTTCTGCGGCAGGGTGAGCACGAAGTCGATTTGGTTGCCCACTTCAAACTTCGTTTCGGAGAGAAAATACAAACCGCGATAACTGACGTCGCGAGTGTTGGCGTGTATTTCCTTGCTGTGCGCTTCGCGCGGAAGAACGCGCATGGGCAGGCTCATCGAAAAGCGCCGCGCTTCGCGGCGATCAGCTCCATCCGGCATCAAGACCTCAGCGCGTGTAATCGGTCTGACGCTAACACCCGCTTTTGCAAACCGCAATCTGAAATATTAACAATTATGTCCTAGTACGCGGTGTTGGGCCGTTTAGGCGTATACTTTTACTGCCCCGCCTAAGTTGGGGTCAGTACTAGACTTATGGACCGACGCGAGCATCATCGCGCGCAACTCCGTCTGCCAGTGCGGATTCGCTGGAACACTCCCTTTGGACAAAAAACCGAGATTTGCAAGACGCTGGATATCTCCCGCGGCGGCCTCTTAGCACCATGCCAAGAGACGCATGCGCCGGGCGTGCCGCTGTGGGTGACGTTTCCTTACGACAGTTCGATGGGCGAAGGCCAGCCGGAAATGGCAGCGCGAGTGGTCCGTGTGATGCCCGTGCGGAACGTCAATGGAAACACTTCTGGCAATGGCGTGCCGCATGAGCGAGCTGTGGCATTGCACTTTGCATCGTCATTTCGTGGGGAGAGCAACGGGAATGGTCACGCGAAGGAACGGGAGCGGCGCGGCAGTCCGCGGCGTGCCCTAGCGCTCCCGGTTCGTGTACGGCCCGAGCACGTTCCGTGGTTTGAAGAGGCGATGACTATTGATGTTTCCGCGCACGGCTTGCGCTTTCTGAGCAACCGCGAATATCAGGAAGGCGCGCGACTACTGATTTCGTTTGAACCGACGGTTTTGGCTCCGTGGCCAACTAATGCGGAGACAGCCGCTCGCGTTTCGCGAATTGAGGCGGTGCCGGAAAGCGCGGTGTTGGCGGTCGCGATCGTTCGCGAATCGTAATTTCCACTGCGATACGCTAACCTTCCTTTGTCCCGAAAAAACAATGACCAACAGTAAAGCGGCTCACGAGTCGCGTAACCTTTTTCTTGAAGGTCCGGCTGGACGGCTGGAAGCGATTCTGTGGAAGCCGGTTGGACAGGGTCGACCTCCATTAGCGGCGCTGGTTTGTCATCCGCATCCGCTGTTTGGCGGGACCATGCACAACAAGGTCGTGTATCAGGCAGCGAAGACTTTGGATTCGCTTGGGTTGCCGGTACTGCGGTTTAATTTTCGCGGCGCGGGACTGAGCGGCGGGGCGCATGACCGCGGGCGCGGGGAGCAGGGAGACGTCAAAGCCGCGGTGGATTTCCTGGCCGAGGAGTTTCCAGGCGTACGGCTGCTCTTGGCTGGTTTTAGCTTTGGTTGCTGGGTGGGCTTGCGTGTGGGATGTGCAGATCAACGTGTGAACGAATTGATTGGGATGGGCACGCCGGTGAACAGCTCGGATTTCTCTTACTTGCAAAATTGTGAGAAGCCGAAGCTGTTTGTGCACGGCGCGAATGACGAACATGGGGAGATCGGGAAAGTGGAGGCGTTGGTGGAATCATTGCCCGGCGAGAATCGGCTGGTGGTGGTTGGGGAAGCGGATCATTTTTTCGTGGGGAAGCTGGATCAGGCGGATGCGGCGATTCGGAATTGGGTGACGACGCGGCATCCGGAGGTCGCCGCATCGGCGCAGGCGGCGGAATAACACACAGAGCCATCAACATTGGCTACAGGTGGAAGTGTTACGCGGATTCGCGATTGAAAAGTTTGGTGAATTCGTCGACCGTGGCTGGGGGAATGCCTACAAGCCGCGCGTTGGCTTGCACGTGCTCTGGGTGCGACATTCCAACGAGTGCGGTGGTGATTCCGGGCGAGGAGCGGACGAATTGCAGAGCGCGCTCCGCGTCCGTTTGCAATCCCAATGCCTGGGCAACGAATGGCGGCAAGTTTCGCGCGACCTGCCCTTGCAAAAGAGAAGCGCTGGCGATGAGCGTTATTCCTAATTCGCTGGCGGCTTCCATAACCGTTTTCGATTCGTCAGCAATCCTTTGGCTCCCGAGTGTCAGAGCTTCCGTCATTCCGAGATTAAACGGAAGTTGGACGAAGCGGAAGCGGTGCTTATCTCCGGCAATGTCGCGGGCCAGTTGTTCAAGCTCGCCGAGCTGCAGGGATTCGCGCGCGGTGGCTTCCTGCCGAAAGCCGTTCCAGGTGGCCATGCCGTAGAACTGAATTTTGCCCGCCGCCGCTGCCGATTCGAGATAAATGAAGGCGTCCCGCACGCGTTCCATAAAATCCGGGCGCGACACCTCGGTTAATTGCGTCTCTGGATTGTGCAGGTAATAGACGTCTATCGAATCAACACCTAGATTACGCAGGCTGCGGCCGAGCTGATTCTCGAGAAAGCGCGGCGTCATGCAGTGGCTGCCCTGCACGATTTCCTCTGGCTTGAAGATACCTGGCTGGATGTACTCGCGGTAAAAGTATTCGTTTGGTTCAGAGGGCATGGAGCCGTCAGGCGAAAGATAGCCGCCCTTGGTGCAAAGAACGAATTCCTCGCGCGAGAATCCGTTTTTCGTAAGCTGCTTGAGAGCAGAGCCGATGCTACGCTCGCTGCGCTGGAAGCGATAGTTGATAGCGGTGTCGATTACATTGATGCCGTTTTCGACGGCCGCGATGACCGAAGCGACGTAGCCTCCGTCGGTTTTGTCGTCGGGCTGGCCCAGATAAGTACCGATGCCCAGTGAGGAAAGCGCCAGCGACTGCACTTCGCGAAAATGACCGGCAGCTGCCACACCATTAAAACGATCGGCGTAGCGTTTGGTGCTCTCAGCGGTGGCGTGCGAATTCATTCGTGTGTAGCTCGCTTGTTTTATGAAGCGTGAGTATAGCAGAAGGTTTCCTCGCGACTGCTGGTGGGAGCCTCATTTTGTCTCCGGGCACAAGCCTGCCCAGCAGTCCGGGAGGGCAAGTCCTTATCCCGTATGATCAAACTATCGAAGACGATGAGCGGATTAAACCCATGTTAGGCAGCGGCTGGCGTTCGACCGCGCTTGGCGGCGTGCTATTTGTCGCCTTGCTGGTTTACGGAAACACGCTGCTGAACGGCTTTGTCTACGATGATCACCATCAGGTCGAAGGAAACCCATACGTTCAAAACTTTAAGTACGTGGGCAAAATCTTCACCGGTACGGTGTGGTCTTTTCAAGGATTGGAAGGGCAGACAAATTACTACCGGCCGCTCATGACGTTCGGATTTTTGATTTGCAACAAAGTGTTCCAGGCGTTTCCCTCCGGCTTTCATGTTGTGAACGTTCTACTGAACTGCGTAGTGGTTTGGCTCGCGTTTTTGGCGTGTTCGATGCTGTTACGGGACGACACTGTCGCGCTGGGTGCCGCTGTGCTTTTCGCTTTGCACCCCATTCACACGGAAGTTGTCAATTGGATTGCCGCAGTGACTGAGCTTGAATTGGCAGTCTTTTATCTCGCAGCCTTCATTCTTTTTCTTCGGCTCGGTTCCGTGCCGGCCAAAGAGAAGACCTCGACCCAAATTTGGATGTGTGCCTGCTTTATTCTGGCTCTCCTTTCGAAGGAGCAGGCCGTAACACTCGCCATAATCGCGACGATCTACGAGCACTTTTATCGTTCGGACCGTGAAACCACAACCTGGCAAACAAAAGCTTTTCGGTATGGCGGATTCTGGATCATGGTGGCCGTATATCTGGTGTTTCGCGTTACCGTCTTGGGCGGTCTCGCGCCTGTGCGACAACACGCCGATGTCAATTGGCCGCAAGCGGTCCTGTCCGCGTTCGCGTTAGCAGGGCAATACGTCGCAAAGCTCTTTTGGCCATATCCATTGCTAGCCTTCTACGTGTTTCGGAAGAGCACGGCGCTTGCGGATACGCGAGTCTTGGCGGGAATGGGTGTTGGGTTATTGGCCGTGCTGCTCTTCGTGTATCTGTGGAAACGCGCGCGAAATTATTCCTTCGCGGTCATGTGGGTCGCAGTTACGCTCGCCCCCGTTTTGAACGCCCGATGGATGGCCACGAATGTGTTTACAGAGCGCTACCTCTATTTGCCATCGGTAGGATTCTGCGCATTAATCGCGGGCGGACTTGTATTTGTGCTTCGTAGATTTACTGGCCGAATTATGGTCTTGCGATCGATATCAGCCGCCACAATCGTTCTTTTGAGCCTGGCAACAGGCGAGATCGTTGCCCGCAATCGCGATTGGCGCGACGATTTCACGCTTCTAAGCCGGACCCTGGCGATTGAGCCGCATGCCTCATACATACGGTCGGATTTGGGAGTGTTGGAATGGGACTCCCATCACAAGGAGGAAGCAGAGCGCCAATGGCGTCTAGCGCTTATCGACAAACCAGACAACGCCGTCGCGCTTTCGAATCTCGGCTTGGCCATGCTCGAGAAAAAACGCTACGAGGACGCCAAGAAATATCTGCAGCAGGTTATTGACATGCGTCCTCGCTTTGCGGCGCCTCATATTCATTTGGGTCGCGTATACGTTGCGGAGGGGCAAATTAGCGCGGCGGAATCAGAGTTTCGCCGCGCCGTGGAGATCTATCCGCTTAGCGTTGAGGCGCGCAACGCCCTCGGTAAATTTTATTTCGATCAAGGCAAGTGGCCGGATGCCGAGGCGCAATTCCGTGGCTCGCTAGAAGCTTTACCCAATGCGGAAGCGTGGAATCGATTAGGCGACATTTATGAGAGGGAAGGACTCCACGCACAAGCGGAAGAGTCATGGCGCAAAGTTGTTAACCTAGATCCGTTCGACGCTCATGCTCATGAATCGCTGGGCAGCGCTTACCTGGCGAGCGGACGCCGCGCCGAGGCTGCCAAAGAGTACCGCGCAGTCTTGGAATTGGATCCCAGGAACGAGGTTGCCCGCAAGGCCATGCTCGAACTTAGCACGGGAGAGCATCCCTCGGTCTATCCATCGAAAGTTATCTCGCCTCAGTCAGAACGGCGGCAGTGAATTATTTCGGTGGCGCTGCCTGCGGTGGCGAAAGCAGGCGCGAGCATCCGCGCAGGATTCTGCGGTACGGCCAATCCTTGTCACGAAATAAAATTTCGCCTTCGCGGGGATTGCTGTAGTACCAGCGGCCTAGCAGCCACAAATGCTCGCTAAGCGTGTTCTTGCTTGGCGCGATTGCGCTGGCAGAGCCTCCTGACGCCTGCGATGCAGCGCCTTCCAGGTATTCGCGGAAAATGTGTTCGGCGGAGCGCGGTTGGCCGGCGATTTCGGCGAAGCGGATAAAGGTGGGTTCCGCGAGCCAGCCGCTGAGCACCGCGTACACCGAAATGGTTTGCTCTTCAGCGCTTCGCTGGAGAATCACCGCATTCAAATCTTGAATGCGGCGAGGCAGCTCCGGAGAGCCGCGGAGAGCGTCGTCGAGCTTCTCAATTTTCTTGTGCAAGGCGGCGGCACGTTCGAAATCGAGTTGCTCACTGGCGCTTTCTCTTTCTTGCTCCAGCGAATTGTGCAGCGAGCCTCCGCTGGTGTCGAGGAACTGGACCAGCTTCTGCACTTCGGCATCGTGTTCTTCTTTTGTGCAGCCCGCGAAACACGGAGCCAGGCACATTTTCATTTCGGAATAGATGCACCCCGGGAAGGAAGGATCGCGGCGGATTTTGATCTGGCAGCGGCGCACTTTGAAAAAATCAAGCGCACTTCCGGCGAAGGCCTCCGCGGAGCGTCGCGAAGCGAAAGGTCCGTAGTACGCGCCGGCGGTGGGTGCGCCGGTTGGGTCGACCGGGATGCGGCGCGTGGCATAACAACGCGGGTAGGCGTTGCGCAAGCTCACCTTTAGCACAGCGGGAGGCCGCAGCCGCATTAATTTCTGGTAGCGGCTGGGAAAAAGTTGTTTCGCGTGTTGATAGTAAGTGAAGATTTGTTCGAACCGCGAGCCTGTCAGCCGGTAGCGAATGCCGCGCGCCACCTCGCGCAAGTTCAGGCGCTTGCTGGCCGGATCGGCCGGGCCTAGCAGGCGCTCTAAACGCCGGCGCAAATCTTGTGTGCGGATCAGCAGTGGCTCCGCGGTTTCCTCCCGCAATTCGATCAGACACACTGCCGGGTGCGGCGGCAACATCGAGAAGAAATCGTCGGAGTTAGCAAGATCGAACGGAAGGCCGCAGTCCAGTTTCAGCACCACTTCAGGATACTACGCGGCCTACGACTTCAGAACCCAGGAGGAGATGACGAGACGCTGGATTTCGCTGGTGCCTTCATAGATTTCCGTGATGCGGGCGTCGCGATAGGCGCGTTCGACAGGATATTCGCGACTGTAGCCATAGCCGCCATGAACCTGAATGGCCTTGTGCGTGACGCGTGTAGCCATTTCGCTGGCAAACAGTTTGGCGATGGCGGCGTCCATGCTAAATCGTGCGCCGGTATCTTGCTTCCATGCGGCTTTGCGCACAAGCAGACGCGCAGCGTCGATTTCCGTGGACATGTCGGCAAGCATGAATTGAATCGCCTGGAATTGCGAAATGGGATGGCCGAAAGCCATGCGCTGCTGCGACCAGGTGAGCGCGGCTTCAAAGGCCCCTTGCGCAATGCCGGTAGCTTGGGCGGCGATTCCGATACGTCCGCCATCGAGAGTGGAGAGCGCAACTTTGTAGCCTTCGCCCTCGTTACCAATGCGGTTCGCGGTGGGTACTTCGCACTCTGTAAAGACTAGCTCGCAGCAGGCGGTAGCGTTGATCCCCAGTTTTTTTTCTTCCTTCCCAACCTTAAAACCAGGCGTGCCTTTCTCGACCACGATAGCGGTGATTCCTTTTTCACCTTTCGGCGGATCGGTATTGACGTAGACGATCGCTGCGTCGGCGGCCCCCCCGTTGGTGATCCACGCTTTCGTTCCGTTGATCACATACGTCTCGCCCTTTCTCACGGCTTTGGTTTGCAGCGCGGCGGCGTTCGAACCGGCTTGCGGTTCGGTCAGCGCATAGCAGCCGATCTTTTCTCCGCGCGCAAAGGGAAGTAGGAATCTCTCTTTTTGCTCTTCGCTGCCAAAGCGATGAATCGGGTCGCAGTAGAGCGAGTTCTGTACGGAAAGAATTACGCCGGTGGAAGCGCAACAGCGGGAAATCTCTTCGATGACGATACTGTAAGCGACGTGATCGAATCCTGCGCCGCCTTCGTCTTCCGGCAATGCAATACCGGTTAGGCCAAGCTCAGCGGCTTTCTTAAACGTTTCGCGCGGAAAGCGCCCCGTCTCATCAAGCTCTTTGGCAAGAGGCTTCACTTCAGATTCGGCGAATTCGCGGACCGTCTTTTGGAGCAGCTTTTGTTCTTCGGTGAGTTCGAGGTTCATCGTATTTGTCCCGCAGAACGCTACGAAGATAGTGCCGCGCGCAACCGTTGATACGTTGTCTTCAGATCTTCAGGGTGCACGCGAGTCTCCCCGGTAACAGTCATGAAGTTGGAGTCGCCGAACCAGCGCGGCAGCACGTGCAGATGGATGTGGCCGGCAACGCCAGCGCCCGCCGCGCGTCCCAGATTCATGCCTAGATTCACGCCGTCCGGCTTGTAATTCGTTCGATAGACGGTCTCGACGCGCTGCGCCAGGCGCATGATTTCGCTCAGAGCGTCTGGTTCACAAGCGCTGAGTTCCGCAACGTGAGCATACGGAACGATCATCACATGTCCGGAAGTGTACGGATAACGATTGAGGATGACGAATGCTTTCGCACCGCGATAAACGACCAGTGTTTCGGCATCGTCTTTGCGGGCAACCGCGTCGCAGAAGATGCAGCCCGGCTGTACGCCGCTTGCCGCCTCTTTCATGTATTGGTAGCGCCAGGGAGTCCAGAGATAGTCCATGAGGTTGCTTGTGCCTCGAAAGCGTTCGGCTCGTACCTAAAACGCTCTAGGCAGTGTTAACTAGGAGGAGGGTGCGGAGACGGAGGCGCTTTCGCCGTCCGCAGTGTTAACGAAATCTTTCAGCTCTTTGCTCGGCTTGAAGAAGGGGATCTTCTTCGCCGGCACTTCCACCTTTTCCCCGGTTTTGGGGTTGCGGCCTACTCTGCCGCGGCGCTCGCGTGTGCGGAAGCTGCCAAAGCCGCGAATCTCAATTTTCTCCCCTTTTTGGAGGGCGCCGATAATGCTCTCAAAAATGGTTTCGACGATCGTTTCGGATTCCTTGCGCGGCAGCTCTGTTACGCGCAACACCTCTTCAATGAGGTCGGCCTTGGTCAGTGTGGGTTGCTTGGTCATCGTCCCGTCGCCTCGTCACCTTACTTTAAATGGATCGCCTAGCACTGCCTGTGGTCGCCCTAGCCCATGATGCCAAACGGCTTAGAAGAGCAGCACTGCCTGATGTGCCCCTCTTCCTATCACTAAAACGGCCCGTAGGTAAATGAAATTATGCCGCTTGCCCCTGGCCGACCTTGCTGCTTTGGAACCGAACTTTAGCGCGCCGAAAGCTTGGACTGAATGGCGTCACCGATAGTGGCCGTCGATGACGACTTCGTGGCCGATTTGTACTGGTCGATTTCGCGGCGTTCTACCTGTTTGACGGCAGCGCGATAACTGAGCCCGATCCGGCGCGTTTCCGGGCTGATCTTGATGATCTTGAAATCGTATTCCTTACCGGGCTCGAGCGGTCCAGCGCTCTTTAGCGGCCCTGTAGTAGGCCGATGCATGGACGCGCCTTCATCCCGCCGGCGGCGGTCTTCGATTTCGGTGTTGTGGCAGAGCGCCTCGATATTTTCGCCAAGCTCCACAAAGGCGCCGAAGGTGGCGATTCGCGAAACCTTGCCTTTCACAAGCTGACCGACCTTGTGAGCCTTGAACCAGTCGCCCCAGATATCGTTCACCTGCTTGATGCCGAGCGACACGCGGCGATTCTCCGGATCAATCTTGAGCACCTTGGCGGTGATGGGCTCGCCCTTACGAAACACTTCGTGCGGATTCTTGACGCGCCCAGTCCAACTGACATCGCCGACGTGCACGAGTCCGTCAAAGCCGTCCTCGATTTCGATAAACGCGCCGAATTCGGCGATGTTGCGCACCTTGCCGGTAACCACCGTGCCGACCGGATACTTCTCCGCGGTCTGCAGCCACGGATCAGGCAGCGCCTGCTTCATGCCAAGAGAAACGCGACGGTCGCTGGGCTTGATGTCCAGGACGACGACGTCGACTTCCTCGCCGACCTTTACGAGCTTGGAAGGATGCGTGACCTTCTTGTTCCAGCTCATTTCGGAGACATGCACCAGGCCTTCGACGCCCTGCTCGAGCTCGACGAAGACCCCGTAATCCACTACGCCAACAACTTTGCCCCTGACTTTGCCGCCCGCCGGATATTTTTCCGCGGCATTCACCCACGGGTCAGCCGCCAGCTGTTTCAGACCAAGCGAAACGCGTTGTTTTTCCTTATCAAACTTCAGAATGATGACGTCCAGCTCTTGCTCCGGCTTCACAACGTCGGAAGGGTGCTTGACGCGTCCCCAACTCAGGTCGGTGAGGTGCAGCAGGCCATCGATTCCGCCGAGATCGACAAAGGCGCCGTACTCGGTGACGTTCTTCACGTGCCCATGCACAGTTTGGCCTTCCGTCAACGTTTCCATCAACGCGGCCCTCTTGGCATGCAGCTCTTCTTCCAGCAGTGCGCGCCGGCTGACAACCACGTTGCCGCGGCGCCGATTCAGCTTGGTAATGCGAACCTGAATTTCCTGGCCGAGAAGATTGTCCAGATTTTGCGTCGGGCGCAGATCGTATTGTGATCCCGGGAGGAAAGCGCGCACGCCGACGTCCACGACTAGGCCGCCTTTGATGCGGTCGACCACTTTCCCGGTAACCGTATCTTTGGCCTTAAACGCTGCGTCAATGCGTTCCCAAGTGCGGCGCCGCAGCACCTTTTGATACGAGACAATGATGTAGCCTTCTTTGCTCTCGCTGGTGCGCTGCACTTCAATTGTGGCGTTGGGTTCCGGACGCGGGATGTCCGTCTCAGAAAACTCCACTGCGGGAATCAAGCCTTCCGTTTTCTGCCCCAGGTCAACGACGACGCCCTGTTCGGTATAAGCGACAACCTTTACTTCGATAATTTCGTTTGACGAGGCCGTCTCCTGCGGCTCGCCATACTGCTCCATCAACTTGCTCATCTCTTCGGAGCCGGCGGCTTCTTCGGCGGCCGCGGCGGCTTCCGCATCGACGGGAGCTGCAGCCTCTTTTCCGTGCCCTTCCTGCCCTGCGCCTGGAGCCGCGGGTGTAGCGGCAGCCTCCGGGCGCGAGTCACCGTCGGCCTGCGGAACGGGAGTAGCCGTAGCTTCTTCCCTAGCCGCGTTGACGTCCGCTACGACTTCGCTTGCGCCGGTGCTTGCGGGATTTCCGTCGTTCGCTGCCTTGGCTTTTTCTGATTCAGCGTCTTGTGCGGGAGCGGCTGCGGCCGCGGTTGACTGGTTATCGTGGTCAGGAAACATGGTTGATGGCCTCCGGGAGATGGCATCCTTATGTCGAATAAAGTTCCTTGCGATTGCCCATTTAGGGGTTTGTGCAAGGAGGTTAACCGCCGAGCGGTCACCGAGGACAAAATGCTGCGGGCGTCGAAAACGCTGCAACTTGAAAATGATACGCGTCGCCTTTGCCCTGTGTCAATGAATCGCGAGAATTCTATTCAGGCTCGCGCCCGCCCGTTCTGGCGAACTTCACGGCGAAAGTCCGGAGCGGACAGTTCGACGGTCCGACACATTTCGTAGAGTCGTGAACGCATACGGGCGCCGATGCGATCCGCCAGCGCGTCCTCGCGCACAACCACACGTTGCCCGGCCGGCGAACGTGGCGCAGGCTCTGGGTTTGGCGTTTCGTCAAAATAGTTCGTGGTCAGGATCGTGACGCGCCGCTCGTTATAGCGCGCGTTCAGAACCAGGCCGATGATGTCCAGAACCCAAGCCGAGGGCTTGCTGGCCCCCAAATCGTCGAGCACCAAAACTTCCACGGTGCGAATCGGTTCCAGAATCCTCATTTCCGTGGACTCGCTCGCGGGGTTGTAGCTGGCTTGGATTTCTTTGAGCAACTCGCGGTAGTCGCAGAAAAGCCCGGCGTGTCCGCGCTGAATCAATTCTTTCAGCGCAGCCACCGCAAGGTGCGTCTTTCCCACGCCTGAGGGCCCCATCAACAGCAATCCCTTTTCTGCCGAACCCGGATAGTCGCGAACAAATCCTTGCGTGAGCAGGTTCGCATTCTTAAGCGATTGCGAATGTTGCGCGGTCCATATCTTGCCGTCGACCAAATCCGTGACATAACTCTGAAAGTCGCAATGCTCGTAGCGTTTCGGCACTCGTGCGCGCTCCATCACGCGAACGGCGCGCTCTTCCATCCCGCAGTCGCAGGCCACCGCGACGTTGCCACGCAGGCCGTCGGTTCGCGGCACTAGCTTCCATCCGGTTCCTCTGCAAAGAGAGCAATTTTCAAGGGCCATGTTGTAGGAGCCGGGCTTCACCCGGAGTGTCCAAGCATACGTTCGCGTGCTTTGGGCGGCAAGCGCCGATCATTGGGAAAACTGTGGAAGGGCTGGCCGCAACTCGTCGCAAAAATAAAAAGCGGCGGCAAGATGCTGGCGCTAAGCAGCAAAACAACCAGATCTGGCAGTTGTTAGCCTTCTCTTATCGGGACACGTATCACTCGCGGCGTGGCGCGCACGATGGCGTGCCGCGGTGGATGATCGTCCGTGCGCGAAGCGACACGCGACAACTCTTGCTGCACCACGTGCGCAAACTCCTCCATCTGGTGCTCCATCTCAATCATCTTCTCGCGCATATTCAGGATGATTTCGATGCCCGCCAGATTCACGCCCATGTCACGCGCGAGCGTCAAAATAACGTCCAATCGCTCCAGATCGCTGTCCGTGTAAAGACGCGTATTGCCCAGCGAGCGCGACGGCTTTAGCAACCCAACGCGTTCATACAAGCGCAGAGTCTGCGGATGCAGTTTGTAAAGCTCCGCTACCGCGCTGATCATGTATCCCGCTTTGGCTCGCTTCTTTGTTCGCGTTGGCATGTTTAAACGCCAGCCTTGGTAAATAGATCCTTCCGCGGATCGCCCGGCTCCACTGCTTCGAGCTCCTTCATCAATTTGCGCACGCGCTCGTCTGTCGGCTTTGGCACGACCACTTGGATTTCCGCGTACTGATCGCCGCGCGTGCCGGTCCGCGTATCGGGCACGCCCTTTTCCCGCAGGCGCAATGTGCTGCCGCAATTTGTTCCCGGCGGAATCCGCACCAGCGAGCGGCCGTCAATCGTCGGCACTTCGATTTTCGCGCCCAGCGTAGCTTCGCTCACCGTCACCGGGACTTTGGTGTAAAGGTCGTTGCCGCGGCGCTCGAAAAACGGATGCGGCCGCACCTCAACGCGCAAATAGAGGTCGCCTGCCGGTGCGCCCATCGTTCCGGCGTTCCCTTTGGCGGGAACGCGCAACCTCGCTCCACTCGCGACCCCGGGGGGGATCCTCACCTCGATCGTTTCCGTCTTACGCACGCGGCCTTCGCCGCCGCAGGTGCGGCATGGCGTTCGGGTTTTTCCCGTGCCGCCGCAGCGCGTACATGGAACGTTAAAGCGCATCTTGCCCGCGGCCTGTTGGATCGTTCCGCTGCCGTTGCAAACCGGGCAAGTCTGCGGTGAACCGATTGCGCCCGTGCCGTGGCAGGTTTCGCAAATGTCCAGCCGCGTGATCTGCAGCTTTTTTACCGCGCCGCGCACAGCGTCCCAAAAGTCGATTTCGATCTGATACTCAAGGTCGCCGCCGACTTCCTGCTCCGGTTCCATGGCCGTGCCGCGGCCGCCACGGAAGAATTGGCTGAAGAGATCGCGGAAGTTTCCTCCCCCAGCCCCTTCGGCTCCGCCTCCTCCAAAGTCGAATCCGCCGAAGTCGAAATTCACGTCGGACTCGCCGCCTCCCCCTCCGCGCGGTGGTGCGGCGCCAGGATTGAAATTGTCGCTGTAGAAGCCGCGCTCGTCGTACATCTGCCGCTTCTTCGGATCGGAAAGAACGTCGTAGGCTTCCTGCAGGTGCTTGAATTTTTCCTCAGCGGATTTGTCACCCGGATTCAGGTCAGGGTGATATTTCCGAGCGAGCTTGCGAAATGCGGCGCGAATGTCCTTCGCGCCCGCTTTGCGCGGAACGCCGAGCAGCTCGTAGTAATCCTGTTTGGTAGTCGTTGCCATCTACAACCTGAAAAATCAAAGGGGCACAGCCAGCCTTATCAGGCGGCTGCACCCCTGCCGTTTGTTGTGCTAGTTAGGACGCTTGCTTTCGTCCACGTCGACGTATTCGGCGTCGATAACATCATCCGGTTTCTTCTGTTGTGGTCCGCCAGCGCTCGACGCGCCGCCAGCTCCTGCGCCTGCGCCAGCTCCCGCTCCCGCCGCTCCGGCCTGCGCGGCGCCTGCCGTCTGACTAGCCCGGTACAGCACCTCAGCAACCTTCTGCAGTTGCCGCTCGATGTTTTCCGTAGCCGAGCGCAGTCGCGCCGTGCCGCCTTCGCTCATGGCCTTCTTGGCGTCCTCGATCGCTTCTTCCAGGGACTTGGCATCCGCCTCCGCGATTTTGTCGCGGTTCTCGCGGACCATCTTCTCCGCCTGATAGACGATGCCGTCCAGACGATTGCGCGACTCGACCTCCTCCATGCGCCGGCGATCTTCCTCGGCGTGGGATTCGGCTTCCGTGCGCATCTTCTCGGCTTCTTCCTTGGTCAAGCCGCTCGAAGCCTGGATGGTGATCTTCTGTTCCTTGTTGGTGGCCTTGTCCTTCGCGCTCACGTTTAAGATGCCGTTCGCGTCGATGTCAAAGGTTACTTCGATCTGCGGAGTCCCGCGCGGAGCCGGTGGAATCCCGTCCAGCTTGAAGGTGCCGAGTGAGCGGTTGTCCTTCGCGAATTTGCGCTCGCCTTGCAGGACGTGAATCTCCACGCCCGGCTGATTATCCGAAGCGGTCGAGTAGGTTTCCACTTTGCGCGTCGGTATCGTGGTGTTGCGCGGAATCTGTGGCGTCATCACTCCGCCGAGCGTTTCCACTCCCAGCGAGAGCGGCGTAACGTCCAGCAGCAGGATGTCCTTTACTTCTCCGCCCAGCACTGCGCCCTGCACTGCAGCGCCGACTGCCACAACTTCGTCCGGGTTGACGCCCTTGTGGGGCTCTTTACCAGCAAAAAAGTTGCGGACCAATTGCTGCACTTTGGGGATGCGTGTAGATCCGCCGACCAGCACGACTTCCTGAATGTCGGCCGGGGAAAGCTTGGCATCTTCCAGTGCGAGCTGAACCGGCTTCATCGTGCGGTCCAGCAGATCGCTCATCAGTTGTTCCAGTCGCATGCGTGTCAGCTTCACCTGCATGTGGATGGGGCCAGACGGGCCCGCGGTGATGAACGGAAGATTGATCTCCGTCTCCATCATCTGCGAAAGCTCGATCTTGGCCTTTTCCGCGGCTTCCCTGAGCCGTTGCAGGGCCATGCGGTCTTTGCCTAAATCGATATTGTTCTCTTTCTTGAACTCGGTGATGAGCCAATCGACGATTTTTTGGTCGATGTCGTCGCCACCAAGGTGCGTGTCGCCGTTGGTCGACTTTACTTCGACCACGCCGGCCCCGACTTCCAGCACGGAGATATCAAACGTGCCTCCGCCGAAGTCGTAGACCGAAATCGTTTCATCGCTCTTCTTGTCCAACCCGTACGCCAAAGCCGCAGCAGTCGGTTCGTTGATGATGCGAACCACTTCCATTGCGGCGATTTCACCCGCCTGCTTCGTGGCTTGCCGTTGCGAGTCGTTGAAGTATGCCGGCACCGTAATGACGGCTTTGGTCACCTTCTCGCCCAGAAAGTCTTCCGCAGCTGCCTTGAGCTTGCCCAAAATCATCGCGGAGATTTCCGGTGGGCTGTAGACCTTTCCGAAAATTTCAATGCGAGCGTCGTCGTGCGGACCCTTTACCACTTTGTAGGGCACCCGCTTCATTTCCTCTTGCACTTCGTCGTATCGGCGGCCCATGAAACGCTTGATGGAATAAATCGTGTTTTCCGGGTTGGTCACCGCTTGCCGTTTCGCTACTTGCCCTACCAGGCGCTCGCCACCTTTGGTGATGGCGACGACAGATGGCGTCGTGCGCGCCCCCTCTTGGTTGGGAATGACCACCGGTTCGCCGCCTTGCATTACGGAGACGACCGAGTTGGTGGTTCCCAAATCGATCCCAATAATTTTACTCATAACTCCTCTTCCTCCCTGGAACTAGACTGCTTCCTGATTGCCATCCTCGGGTGGAGCGCCCGGGGGACGCCGCGCCTGGTTCTAGCTAACCGTAAACTCGAGGGGCAGTATACAGGTTGAGTGTGTTCTTGTCAAGTTTGTTGATGCTCCTTATAACCTTCCTTCTTGCAATCACTTAACCTAGCTTCTTTCGCCTCCCCCCGCTCTCCATTTCACATCGGACACGTGTTCCGCAGGCCGGAGTCCGCAGCCCTGCCGCTGTGGGCATCGCTCTCAACCCGCCCCTGCAAACCAACGCGCATCTTATCTAATACAGCAGATGCAGCCACCGAGCACATGGGCGGCGGCCAAAGCTTCATTTCCTTGCGAATCACAGGTAATATTTTCGTTCGGCTTGGGGTTATATAGGTGCCTGGGTTATATGCCCTGGGGTTATGCCCCGCCGTTATAGAAGATCGAGGAGGACTGCGTGGATCGTTTCCAAAGAATGAGTGCGCTGGGGCTGGCTGTTTTGCTTGCGGTGGTGCTTATGTCAGCGCTGGGCGTAAGGGCCGGCCAGTCTTCCGCAGTTCCAGACATCGATCCGCACGTGGCCTTCGGTTCCAAGAATGCCCCAATCGTGATGGAAGTTTTCAGCGACTTCCAATGTCCAGCCTGCAAGACGCTGTTCACGACCACCAATCGTCAAGTAATGGAAAATTACGTCAGCACCGGCAAGGTCTACTTTATCCACCGAGACTTCCCACTGCCGATGCACGCGCATTCACAGGTCGCCGCGCTTTACAGCCGCGCTGCGGCACACATCGGAAAGTTCGAGATCGTCGAACAAGCGTTGTTTGATAACCAGGAAAAGTGGGAGCAGAATGGCGACGTCGATGGCACGGTAGCCGCTGCGCTGTCGCCGGCCGAAATGACAAAGGTGCGCGCGCTGGTGAAAGGCGGCACTCTGAATCCATTGATTCAAAAAGATGTGGCGTTGGGCAAACTCTACAACGTGAATCAGACGCCCACCACTGTATTTCACGCTAAGGGCCAGACGTTTCCGTACGCCGGCGTAATGAACTACGAAATCCTGCGCAATTTCCTGGACCAGCTCGGCAAATAGCGGCGCTTATCCGCAATAGCGTCTATATGATGCAATCCAGCCCATTGAACTTCCGCCGCGCAATCATTTGGATCGGACGCTTAGTCCTCGGCGGCATCTTCATCTACGCTGGCTATTCCAAGGCCTTTCTTCCCAACCACACTCTGTGGCCCCTTTTCTTTCTGAAGTTTTCCATTTCCACCAACCTGGCCAATTTCGCTCTCCAGGTCGAAGCTTTTAAGATGCTGCCGCCCTGGGGAGTCCAATTCGTAGCGCATACTTTGCCGTTTACAGAGATTATTCTCGGGCTCCTGGTGCTGATAGGCTGGCGCCTGCGCATCTGGGTTTCGTTCCTCACGGTGATCATGTTGGGATTCTTCGTGGTGGTTTTGCGCGCCTATCTTCTGCACATGGACATAAATTGCGGCTGCTTCGCAACGCCCGAACCGATCGGCCTCAGAAAGATCCTGGAAGATGCCGGGCTCTCCGCGCTAGCGTTGCTAACCACATATTTCGCCTTCGTCGAAGCCCGCAAGCCCCACCCCTGGTCCGCCCCACAACCCACTTAGCCTGTTTGCGTGCAAAAGATATTTTTTGTTGACAAAATGGTACACCTGCGATAGTATTGCAACTGGGTATCTTAGCGTCCTTTTTCTGTTCCCTCCGTTTGCTTCGCCTAGTGAATCCAATGCCATTAAATACACAACCAAACGACGAGAACTGTACCTCAGGTCCGTCTTTTCGATCTGAGGCTCTTGTCCGTCCCGTTCGCGTGCACGCCCGGACGGATAGGCTCATATTCCGTCTCCCTAAGCCCTTTAGAATGCGCACTTACAAGCCAACGCCGCGTTTTGCCGGTTTTTAGCCGAAATCACGGCCGCATAACTCTTTTGTAATCCGCACTTACAAGGATTACACTCCCTAAGCCTTGTAGAATGCGCATTTACAAAAAAACCGGGGGGAGGGGGCTCCTTCTCTGCAACTTCGCACATCAGAACCTAGGTCGAGGTCTACCGAATACTTGATACTTGCGCTATGAAGTCTCTACCTGAATACCTCGATCTCGCTGCCGAAACCCACGGTCACCTCTGTGCCGGACAGGTCCTCGGGGTCCGCCTGGCCATGCTGGGGCTGCGCGAACTCGGCATCGATGATCCCGTCGCCGAACGCAAGCGTTTGGTCACCTACGTTGAAATCGATCGCTGCGTCACGGACGCCGTAGCGTTGGTGGCCAATTGCCGTCTAGGCAAGCGCGCTCTGAAATTTCGTGATTGGGGCAAAGTCGCCGCCACCTTCGTGGACCTGAAAACCGGCCGCGCGGTCCGCATCGCCGCCAAGGAATCCTCCAAGCAAGCCGCCCGGGAAATGTTCCCGGAGATGGACAAGGAAGCCGGCCAGCAGAAAGCCTATGCGGAACTCTCCGATGGAATCCTCTTCGACAAAAAATGGGTGAAGGTGGATGTGCAACCGGAAGATTTGCCCGGCTTCAAAGGCCCGCGCGTAGTCTGCGCCGAATGCGGCGAAGGCATAAATTTCAAACGCGAAATCGTCCAGAATGGCCGTACCCTGTGCCGGTCCTGTGGAGGCGAGAAGTATTACCGGGAAACATAGCCGAGACTTTCATCCTTGCGATTTGTTCTCAGTGAACGTCCTGCGGAAACAGTCACACGGTTCAGTTCTGGCGCCCGCCAATATGCGGTAAAATCAAACCTTCCATGTTGAGTCTCCCCCCGATAACGCTGCGCCTGCGCGGCTGGAAACTGATCGACCGCGTCGCGCTGGCTTTTTTGCTGCTGTGCTCGATCGCGTTGGGCGCAGCCTGCGGGTTGCTCTTTGTTTACGCGAGCGACTTGCCGGAGATTCGCGCGCTCGAAACCTATCGCCCTAACGTCGTAACGGAAATTTACGCGGATGATGGTCAGCTCGTCGGTAGCTTCGCTTTGCAGCGCCGAATCTTGATGACGTACGAGCAATGTCCCAGGGTGCTCTATAACGCGGTGACCTCAATCGAGGATCAGCACTTCGAGGAACATTGGGGCATAGACTTCCCCCGCATCGCCAGCGCAGCGTATCGCAACCTTGCGAAGCGCCGCATCACCGGCGGTGCCAGCACCATCAGTATGCAACTCGCCGGCAATCTTTTCCTGGACCGCAGCGACCGCAGCTTTCGCCGCAAGATGCAAGAGATGTTACTTGCGCTGCAAATCGAGCGCCGCTATACCAAGCCCCAAATCTTCACGATGTATGCCAACCAGGTTTACTTGGCGCACGGAAATTACGGGTTTGCCGCGGCCGCCGAATTTTATTTCGGAAAACCCGTCACGGATTTGAAATTGCAAGAAGCCGCGCTGCTCGCGGGAATGGTCAATGGCCCGAAGTTTTCGCCGCTCACGAATCCCGAGGGAGCGCTGACCCGCCGCAACCTGGTCCTGCACCGCATGGAAGACGAAGGGAAAATCCCCGCCTCCGAGGAAGTTGCCGCAAAGAAGACACCCCTCGCACTACACATTCAGTACCCGCGCAACGATCTCGCCCCGTATTTCTTTGAAGAGATTCGCAAATATCTCGAATCCACCTACGGCACGGAAGCCGTACACGAGCGCGGCTTGCGCGTATATACCACGCTGAATATCAGCATGCAGCGCGCCGCGAACCAATCCATTCGCGACGGTTTGCACAGCTACGATCGCCGCCACAGCTGGCGCGGCGATTTGCCCAACATCCTGCGAGATAATTTGGGCACGCTGGCCGCTTACGAAGACGAAGACTGGCGCCACCCAATTGAGAAGGGAAGCTACGTCACCGGCTTGGTTCTTTCCGTGGAAGAAAAAAACGCTACGATCAAAATAGGCCAATATCGCGCGATTCTCTCGCCCTCCGATTTTTCCTGGACCGGCCGTAAAAAACCGGCGGAGCTGCTGAAAGTCGGCGACTTGCCGCAGTTCTCTATACAAGAACTGCGCGAAACCACCGCACGCGTTCAGCTCGAGCAGCAGCCTGCTCCGCAGGCAGCGATGCTGGCAATCGACAATCCCACCGGCGAAATCAAAGCTATGGTGGGCGGCTATAGTTTTGAAGATTCCAAGTTCAATCGCGCCACGCAGGCTTTCCGTCAGGTAGGGAGTTCCTACAAAGTTTATGTCTATGCGGACGCGCTCGAAAAAGGTTCCACACCCTTCGATACGATTCTCGATGCGCCGTTCACCGCGATAAGCGGCGGCCAGGCGTACTCACCGAAGAATTATGACGAAAAGTTCGAGGGCATGATAACTCTGCGGCGCGCGCTCGCCGGTTCGCGCAACGTGCCCGCCGTAAAGTTGGCGGAGAAGGTGGGAATTTCTTCCGTCGTGGATGTCACGCGCCGCTTCGGCATTACCACGCCGCTTCCTCCTTACCTGCCTCTCGCGCTTGGCGCCGCGGACATGAAACTGCTCGAACATGTTTCCGCGTTCACCGTCTTTCCCAATGACGGCATCCGCATCGACCCGCACATGATTCGCCGAGTGACCAGTTATGAAGGCGCGCTATTGGAAGAGGCGCATCCGGAAGTGCACGACGTTGTTTCACCGGAGGTCGCGCGCACCATGACCGCCATGCTGGAGGAAGTCATACGGTTCGGCACCGGAACACAAGCCCGATCGCTGGGCCGTCCGGCGGCGGGTAAAACCGGCACAACGCAGGATTACACCGACGCGTGGTTCATCGGCTTCACGCCGCAAATCACAAGCGGAGTCTGGGTCGGCTTTGACGATAAGCAGATTTCGCTGGGCAAAAAGGAAACCGGCGCGCGCGCCGCGCTGCCTATTTGGTTGGAATTCATGCAGGGGGCGTTAGCCCGAATGCCCCCCCTTGATTTCGCGAATGTCGTCCCGCTAGAACAGGAAGCGCGCGACCATCACATCACCGTCGATACGCCGGACACCGCTCCCACCGAAGATGAGCCTGCACCGCGAGCAAAACCCGCAGTTGTCGTGCCGCCAACCAAAACTGTGACGCTCAGTACCCCGGGCGCTCCACCGCCCAACAACTAAGTTCACGCAAATTTTCAGAAATCCCCGGAGACGCTTACATTTGCGAGTCACGAGGTATTAAATGAAAGCCATCAGAACGGATCCCATCCGCGCGGAACAAGCGCTTCTTCTCGCCCTCCCCGTCCGACGAGCACTAACCGTTGCCCGCGGCTGATTTCACCGATGCAACTGAGGGGCAGCCCACGGAAAACGCGAGGAACGCGGCGCG
>JAOAPV010000043.1 GCA_025463055.1 Candidatus Acidiferrum typicum | reverse complement strand
GCGATCAAGCAAGCCATGTTCGAGGAGATGGAGCGCGACCCCGCCGTCGTGGTCATCGGCGAAGACGTGGGCGTCTACGGCGGCGCCTTCAAGACCAGCGAAGGCTTGCTCGAGCGCTTTGGTTGGGAGCGTGTAATCGACACGCCCATCAGTGAAAGCGCTATCATCGGCGCGGCCTGTGGCATGAGTTATCTCGGCCTGCGCCCCATATGCGAGATGCAGTTCATCGACTTCATCGCCTGCTGCTTCAACCAGCTCACCAACTTCGTCGCCAAGGGCCACTATCTCTGGAACGCGCCCGCGCCGATCGTGGTGCGCGGCCCTTCCGGTGGCGGCGTGCATGGCGGGCCGTTCCACTCCGCAAACCCCGAAATGTATTTCGTGCATACGCCGGGGCTCAAGGTCATCTATCCCTCAACGCCGTATGACGCGAAAGGTTTACTCAAAGCCGCGGTGCGCGATAATAATCCTGTGCTCTTTTTCGAACACAAATTCCTCTATCGCCGCATCAAGGAAGAGCTGCCGACGGAAGACTACACAGTGCCGATTGGCAAAGCAGCGGTACGCCGCGAAGGCCGCCACCTTACCATTCTTTCTTACGCCGCGATGATGCACACCTCGCTCGAAGCCGCCGAAGCTCTCGCCAAAGAAGGCATCGAAGCCGAAGTCATCGACCTGCGCACATTGCTCCCGCTCGACGAGGAAACGATTTTGAAGTCCGTGAAAAAGACCAACAAGGTCCTGGTCGTCCACGAAGACACCAAGACCGGCGGCATCGCCGGCGAAATCGCCGCGATCCTATGCGAGAAAGCGTTCGGCGACCTCGATGGCCCGCTCATGCGCGTGGCCTCCCTAGATACCCCCGTGCCGTACGCGCCGACGCTAGAAGATTATTTTCTGCCCAACGCAAAAAAGGTTTTCGCCGCCGCAAAGGAGTTGGCTCGTTACTAAGATTTAGTAGCACACCCACTCTTGGCTGTGCTCTTAGCTTCAGTAGGTTCAGAGGAGAAACGCAAAATGGCAGTCGACATCGTAATGCCCCAAATGGGCGAAAGCATTTTTGAAGGCACCATTACCAAGTGGCTCAAGAAGCCCGGCGACAAAGTCGAGCGCGATGAGCCTCTGTTCGAGATCTCGACCGACAAGGTCGACGCCGAAATCCCCTCGCCCTCAGCAGGCGTGCTGAAGGAAATCAAGGTAGGCGAAGGCAAGACTGTGCCGATTCAGACCGTTGTCGGCGTGATTGACGCCGCGGGTGACGGCGCAGGCGCGGCCAAATCCGCGGCTCCCGCGCAAGCACCTGCTCCGACCCCGGCACCGAAGGCTGCGGAACCCGCGAGAGCACCAGCGCCTGCCGCGCGGCCCCAAATCGTGCCGCCCGTGCAAGGTGCCAGACCTGCCGCCGTCGCGCCTGCACCCGCTGCTGCCTCAGGACCCGCTTCAACCGCCGCGCCATCGCGGCCCGCAGGCGAACGCATTCACAGCTCGCCGCTGGTCCGCCGCATGGCCAAGGAACACGGCATCGACCTCGCCACCATTCCCGGCACCGGCGCAGGCGGCCGCATCAGCAAGCAAGACATCGAAGCCTACATTGCTGGCGGCGCTCAGCCCTCCGGCGAAGCCGAGGAATCCGCGGTCGAAGCGGCGGCCTACGCGCCGTCCGCGGCCGCTCCACAACGCGCTGCTGCCCCGCCACCTCCTCCGCCGCCCGCTACTTCCGGCGGTCAAGCCCAGGTGGCCTTCGAGTCCGCAGTCCCACGCGAAAAAATGTACTTTGGCAACTACGAAGTGCAGCCGATGAGCATCATGCGCCAGCGCATCGCCGAACACATGATCGCCTCCAAGCACGTCTCCCCGCACGTATACTCCGTCGATGAAATTGATATGACCAAGGTCGCGTCCCTGCGCGCCAAATCCAGGGACGAATTTGAGAAGCGCTACGAGACCAAGCTGACATTCATGCCCTTCTTCGTCAAAGCTGCCGTCGCCGGTCTGCGCGCCTTCCCGACCATGAACGCGTCACTCGACGGCACGAACGTCATCCTCCACAAAGAAATCAACATCGGCATCGCCGTAGCCCTCGATTGGGGCTTGATCGTTCCGATCATCAAGAACGCCGACGAGAAAAATATCTTAGGCATACAGCGCAACCTGAACGATCTAGCTGAGCGCGCTCGCACCAAGAAGCTCAAACCGGAAGAAGTTCAGGAAGGTACCTTTTCCATCACCAATCCCGGCGTCTTCGGCGGCCTCTTCGGTTTGCCGGTGATCAGCCAGCCCAACGTCGGCATCCTAGGCCTCGGCGCCATTGAAAAGCGGCCCGTGGTTATCAACGACTCCATCGCCATCCGCTCCATGTGCTATGTGACGCTAAGCTATGACCATCGCGTCGTTGACGGCGCCATCGCCCATCAGTTCCTGCACAAGGTCAAGGAAACGCTGGAAAACTGGAGCGAGCCGCTCTTATAGCTGTTCGCCCGGCAATTTACAGTGGGGCATGGTCCCGTCTGGGGTCGACGAGCCTTTTCGCTTGAACCGCGATGTCTCTTTGTGTCGCAGGTGTAATGGGTAAAAACGCGCCGGATCCGATCTCCCCCTAGCCTCGGCATTGCCTAACTCAGGAACTCTTTTGCAACGCCCTTGCTTGCAATAACCTTACCCACCCTTCTGCAGACAACGGGATCGGATGCCGTCGCGATTAAAAAGACATCCCTCACGGCCCCGGAGCCGGCACGCTTGGTCGAAATACCTTCGACGGCCTGCGTATTTTTAAAAAAGAAAACAACATAGTATACTTTACTTGTGTTTACTGATGGGGTATAGTTAGCCTCTCTTGGTGTGGCGCCCAGGAAGCGGTGGAGCAGTAAGGAGTGGCCATGCACATGAAATCAGATGATCGCTGGCATTGCACCAATCCCGTTTGCGGATGCGAAGTGCTGGTCCAGGGCAGCGGAAGCGAGAATGGAAACAATCCGCGCTGCTCGTGCGGCGGCGCGATGAAAAAGCGGTACGTGTCGCCCGTGCTCACCTATCTAGAATTTCTTCGTATTGAAAAAATAGCAAACGTTGCCGCCCGCGAGAAGTAAATGGAGCTTCATTTCTTCGGCCTTCCATTGCGGCTTGGCTCACAACGATCGCTATCCGCTCGTGGTCAACGCCTGAACACGTTCGGAGGAATCGGTTTCTCTCTTGCGTTCTCGCTGCTTGCCCTAGGCGGGTATCTAATCGAGCAGCAATTCGCGAATCCCATTGACGCTCAGTCTTTAGCACTGCCGGTTGCCGCGCTGTTAATCGCTACAGCTATAGCATTGTTGTATTGCCTGCTACATTCCTCCAGGAAATTACAGCACGGCATCGCCGCGTGGCGCGCCCCCGCGGTTTCTTTGGAAAGGGAGGATCTTGGCATTGCCAGGTCAGCACCGCGGAGCAGACAGGCCAGGGACAAGACACTGCGCGACCGCTACGTGGACCGGGCGTGCATTCGCATCCAGCGCTAAGCAGAAATCAGGCGCGAGGAATCGCCGGAAAGTAACGCTCCTCGAGAATCTGCCGGTGATGTAGTTCATGCCCAGCCACAATGAACGCCAGCGCCCGTACAGTGACCTCGTTCTTGTTGGCTACGCCTCGCCGCGGCCAGGCGTCTTTCTGCAGAGACTTGAAGAATGCAATCGTGGCCGCGCGCACCAGCACGAACTCTTCGGCCAAGTCCACAAGCGTGCGTTCTCCAAAATTTCCTCCGCGCACATAGTCGTCCTGCTCGAATCCCTGAAGCGGCGTCTGGTCGCCGCGCGCGATCCGCAGAGCACGATATGCAAAAATTCGCTCAGAATCAGTTACGTGACCCAATACTTCCTTTACCGTCCATTTGTCCGTCGCGTAGCGAAAATTTCCATCGCGCTCAGTGTGCGCGGCAAATAGCTGCGCCATCTGCAATCGTTGCGCTTCGAGGATGGCCAGAATATTGTTGCCTTTGACTTTGGAGATGTAGGTTTCGTAGAAGGGTGCGTACTCGCCCGGTTCGGGCCGGGCTGCTACGGCTCGTTTCGGTTCCATTTACATAGTATAGCCCCGCTCGCCACCCCCGATTCAAGGCTGCCGGAGATGAGCCCGGCTTCCCTCCCAAATCAGGAAGCGGAAACGGCCACCGCCTCTTGCGCGTTCTCTTGCGAGTCATTCGTGGCGCTTGCCTGCTCAAGCCACTGCTGAAAAATTACAACGCCAGCGACGGTAGCCAAGCACGCAAACCACGGTAAAGTCGGCGAGATCCAAAACAGCTTGATGCCTACGCGCAGCGCCACAAGCCACCCCAGCGTAAGCCCGAGCCCCAGCCAGAAAGTTACTTTGCGTTTGCGCGTCCATCCCAGCGGAAACGCGCATAAACCGTAGACGAACAACGCAAAGGGAAAACCCACCACAAGATCAATAAAGTAGTGCTCCCCGCTCCCGAGTGTGGCGAATACGGTGAATACCACAAAAACCATGGCAATGGCTCGTTCCCACACGGACAGCCCTCGCGAAAACCACCAGGCCAAGAGAACCCACGCAATGTGCAAAGATGGCATCGCGTTGCGGTAGCCCGCCGCTAGAATAGGCTCGAGGCGCAGATGCGCTGCTTGCTCAATAGTGAGTGGATTCCAAGGGAACCGTGGACCAAAAATGTACCTTGGGCCCAGGGCGGGGTACAGATTATAGAAAATAATTCCGAGCGGCGCCGTGACCAAGAACGCCACGATCGCGGGGATTGCCTTTTTACTTCCGTGAAGCAAGTGCCCCGCAACTACCATTGCCAAAACTACTGGCAATCCGATGTAAATGAACATTCCAGCGTCGCCGAAACGGTGCCAAGTGGCATACGCCTGTCCCATCAGGAAGGAAAATTGCACGTGCAGGCTGGCGTCGAAAGAATATAAGTAAAGATCGAGAACCCGTGGATTCAGCTTTGACACCCAGGCGTGAAACGGCACCGCCACCGCATCCACGATCATGGAAAGCAATGCGAACAGGAAGGCCAGCCTCATCCGCGTGCTTTCTTCATCGCGAGTCCAGGCTGCGCGGATCGCAAGCGCCACCAAGCTCGACAGGCCCATGAAGGACAGCAGGCCAAAAACGTTAAAGTTGTAATGCAAAAGCTTGAAATCAATTAATGCCAGGGTTCCCGTCCCTGCGAATATACCTACCACATCGCTCCACGATGGCTTCAGCCGCAGGTGCAACACCATGATCCCGGTCAATCCGCAGCTTACAAGTACATTGAATACCGCAATATCGTACAAGTGCTTGTTGGTTGCGGCCCACATTGCGGCAGCCAGCATTCCCAAGCTGATAGCGATTTTTACGGGCATGGACAACTTCATGGCATCGGAACCTGGAAACTCATATCGCGAAATCAAATCCGCTTGCTTCTTGCAGGAGCACCTTTATCAACTTATCGCAGCGCCGATAAAGATCGCACGGAAACACTGCGCGGCTGTATGCAACCAGTAAAGAATTCGCTCTTTGCGAGTTGAGATTGAAATCGAGCGTGTCAGCTAGTAGCGATTTGCTCTTGCACAGCGCGGCGAAACTCCTGCGGATGCGCGATCATTAAAAACGGCTCCGGCGTGCCGCCGGTCCCTCGCACAATCACTGACCCATATCCCAGCATTCTACCCACGGCGCTTTCTTCGACGCCGATGCTCTCCACGCGCGAAAGCATTAGGTCCAGCGTGCGCCTGCTGCCCATGCCGGACTTGATCAGCACGCGCCGATTCGTCACCGCCATTTCCGTGGCGTTACGCTTGGCAACTCCGTAGGTGAACGTGATGATGGCCGCCACTACGAGGACGGCCCCGGCAATAGCCATCACTTTGGGGCTGATCGTCGAGCTACCGACAACGAGCCCGGCGGTATCTCGCTTGCTAATCGCTTCCGCCAGAAGCGCGAGGCCCGGCACCAGCAGCGACGAACCGGCGATCAACGGGCCGAGCAGCACCAACCAATGGTGCCGCGTCCGATAGAGCAGAGTCTCTCCCGGCACGAGATTTCTATCGACGTAGCCCATTTCGGTCTCTCCGAGTGCCCTGCCTTCAAATTCCACTTTGTTTCAGGAAGCTGCGCGAATCATACTTGATGGCCGCCCACTGTCAAACGGTTGGATGCAGCGTGAGTAGGCGCGGAATGCAGCCGCTGACAAGGCTGCGACGTAAAGACGGAGCGCTCATTTTGCAGGTCGAAAAAATTCGCGTTGCATTTCAGGGCGAAGCCGGCGCCTTCAGCGAAGCCGCGGCCGTACAACTCTATGGCGATGGGATCATCACTGTCCCTCGCCCTACATTTGACGCCACGTTTCGCGCCATCACCGATGGCCATGCCGACGCGCTGCTGGTCCCGGTAGAGAATTCGCTCGCCGGTTCCGTGGTGCGCGTCTACGATTTGCTTCTGGAGAGCGAACTCACCATAACGGCGGAAACAATTCTACCCATTGAGATGAACCTGATTGGCTGCCCGGGCGCTTCACTCAGCGAGATACGCTCCGTTTCCTCGCACCCCATGGCCCTGGCACAATGCGAGCGCTTCTTCGGCCAGCACCCCAGCGTCAAGCGCCTGCCTGCGGAGGACACGGCGGGAAGCGTGCGCGAGATGTTAGTGCGCGGAGACAAAACTCACGCGGCCATCGCAGGCAAATACGCGGCGGATCGCTATCGCGGCGAAATCATCGCGGAACGAATTCAGGACAATGCCGAAAACTTTACGCGGTTTTTACTGCTACAGCCTGCGAAACATGCAGCTAGCGCTAGTCGTCCGGAAGCGCGGAAAATGTCTATTGCCATGCGCCTTGCACATCGGCCAGGCTCGCTGCTCTCCTCACTCGAGCCGTTCTCCCGTAATGGTGTAAATCTGTTAAAAATTGAGAGCCGCCCGATTCACGGTCGCCCCTGGGAATATCAGTTTTTCATCGATGTGGAAGCCGATGCGGTTAGCCAACTTGAAAAAGCGCTGGCCGAATTGCGCGAAGCCGCCCACGAAGTCCGTGTCTTAGGGTTATATCCAGCCGCGCAGAATCGGTCCTGAAGCACGAGAAGCCGGCGCGCGCCAGCCTCTCGTTCTTTTATTGATTCTGTACGCCGCTGAGTTCATTAGCTCAGCAGTAGCTGCAGGCTTCTTCGCCCATCATGCCGGCGCCGTTGCCGTTGCCGCCGGTGACATCGTCGCTGATGCGGCGCAGGCGGCGCCCGAGCCGTTCCGCAAGCTGATGCCTCGCACGCCAGAGGCGAGCCTTTAGCGTATTTTCCGTGACGCCGAGTTTTTTCGCGGCTTCACCGGTGGAGTAGCCTTCCACTTCGCGCAACACGAATGCTGTGCGCAGCAGCGGAGAAAGCTCGTCCAGGTTTGCGCTGATGATCTCGCGCAGCTCCGTCCCCTCAAACACTTGCTCCGGATTCGGTCCTTTGGCGGCGAAGCGTTCCGTGGCGGGCAACTCGTCTTCGCGCGGCGCCTCATCCAGCGAAACGGCTGGACGCGCCTTGGCGCTGCGCCTGCGCATCAACGCTGCGTTGATCACAATGCGCGTCAGCCAAGTGGAGAATTGCGAGCGCCCCTCAAACCGCTTCAAGTTGCGATATGCGGAGAGCAAGCCGTCTTGCAAGGCGTCTTCCGCATCCTCGGCATTGCCGAGCACGCGCAGGGCGGTCTGGAACAGCGGGCGATGGTAGCGGCGAAACAACGCCTCCACCGCTTGCGAGTCGCCACGCTGGCCGGCGCGGATCAGCTTTTCTTCGTTGAATTGCAGTCCCACTGCCACTTGCGTTGCCATGTTAGTTCCCCCATTCACTTGCAAAACTGTTTAGACGCGTGGTGCGCGTACTTATCTCAATGCACCGGCACAGTGCCGGATTGTTTGTTCGGCTTCTTCAGCAGCCAAAACACTGGAATTACGGCGAAGAGCACAACGCCGAGCATCTTGAAATTGTCGATAAACGCCAGCATGGTCGCTTGCCGCTGCACCGTGCCGTAAATCATTTGCTGCGCCTGCGTCGTTGCGTGCGACAGGCTAGAGCCCGCGGAAACAAGTTTCGTCTGCGTGCCGTTCAGCATGTTGTGGTACGCCGCGCTGTACGTGTTAATGTGCTCAACCAACCGCACCTGGTGCGCTTGCGTGCGCCGCTCCAACATGGTCGTGACAGTGGCAATACCCACGCTAGCGCCGATATTGCGCGCAAGGTTGATGATGCCGGTGCCCATGTTGGTCTTTTCCCGCGGCACGTATGCAAAGGCAGAAACGTTGATGGGAATAAACAAGAATGCCAAACCGAGCCCCTGCAACATGCGCGCGGTTACCGCGTGGTGGTAATCCAACTGCAGATTCCATCCAGCCATCACAAAAAGTGAGGAAGCCACGACGATGGAACCGAATGTAATTAGGAACCGCGTGTCCACCTTGGATACCAACATGCCCACAACTGGCATCATGCACATAATCACCGCACCACCCGGCGAGAGCGCGAGTCCGGCCAGCTCGGCCGTATAGCCCATCATCTGTTGCAGGAATTGGGGGATCAGCACGGTGCTGGCATACATCACGAATCCGAGGAAAAACATGGCGATTGTCGCGATCGCGAAATTGCCGTTCTTCAGCATACGCAAATCGATCACAGGGTGTTCTTGCCGCAGCTCCCAGAAAATTCCGGCAATGATTCCGATAAGCATCAGCACAAAAAACACACGGATGAAACCGGAGGACAGCCAATCGTCGCGCTGGCCTTTATCCAGGATGATCTGCATGCTGCCGAGGCCCAGGCTGATCAGTCCGATGCCGATATAATCGATGCGGAATCCGCTCTTGATGCTGGGGCGCTTCATGTACGGCGGATCGCTAATCAGCACGGACGTCAGCAAAAGCGAAATGATTCCTACGGGCACGTTGATATAGAAAATCCAGCGCCAAGAAAAATTGTCGGTGATCCACCCGCCGAGCCAAGGGCCGATGGTGGGCGCCACGACAACCGCGATCCCGTACACAGCGAAGGCCATGCCGCGCTTTTCCAGAGAAAACGTATCGTTCAAAATAGCCTGCTCGCTGGGCTGCAAACCTCCGCCGCCGACACCTTGCAAAATGCGAAAAAAGACCAGCACGCCCAGGCTCGGAGCCAAACCGCACAGGAACGAACTGACCGTGAACAATGCCACGCAAGACATGTAAAAGCGTTTGCGCCCTACCAGCGACGACATCCAACCAGATAGCGGCAGAACAATCGCGTTAGAGACTAGATAGGATGTGAGCACCCAAGTGGACTCGTCCGCGCCCGCCGACAAATTGCCGGAAATATGGGGCAGCGCGACGTTGGCAATGGACGTGTCCAGTACCTCCATGAACGTAGCCAAGGTCACGGTAATCGCGATCACCCAGGGATTGATCTTCCCGTCCGGCGTCCGCAATTTGGCTAAGATCCTGTTCAGCATGGCCCCTGTTGAGCTCTTCTTTCTATACTTACTACGTTCAACGCTACCGTTTGATTCCAGTGCAAATGCAAGGATTCGTTTTATTCTGTAATGATGGTTGCATTCACATTCATTCCCGGCCGCAGAATCGCTTTATCCGGAGAGATCGGGTCCAGCACAATCTTCACGGGAATGCGTTGCACCACCTTGACGTAATTGCCAGTGGCATTTTCCGGCGGCAGCAAACTCAATACAGCTCCGGTCGCGCCGGCAATGGAGTCCAGGTGGCCGGAAAACGTTTTTCCGTAGGTATCCACGTCCACATAGGCCTTTTGCCCCGCGCGCATTTTCCGAAGCTGCGTTTCCTTGAAGTTAGCGGTCACCCAGACGTCCTGCAGCGGCACGACAACGAGTAATCCTTGGCCCTGCTGCACGATTTGGCCGGGCTCGACTTGCTTATGCGTCGCCACTCCATCCACCGGTGCGACAATTTCGGTGTAGCTGAGATTCAAATCAGCCGCCGCCAGAACAGCGCGGGCTTGCTGCACCTTGGCGATTTTGCCCTGCGCGTCCGATGTGCGCATGCTGATCTGCCGTACATCGGCATGGGCTGAAGAAACGCCGGCTTTGGCCTGCTCAACGCGTGCGCCAGCCGCCACCAGCTGCGCTCTGGCGATATCAACCGCGCGTTGTGCCTGCGCCAGTTTTTCCTGATCCGCTCTCAGCGCGCTGGCTGTTGCGTCCGCATTGGCCTTCGCGCCGTCGTACTGCTGCTTCGAAATTTCGCCTTTGTCTAGCAGCGGCTTGTAGCGCGCCAAATCCGCCTGCGCCAACTCGGCGTTGGCTTTACTTTTCTCGATATTCGCCTGCGCCCACGCGAGATCGGAGGTGCGCGCCTGGTCATAGGTGACTTGAGCGCTCTCGAGAGCAGCTACCGCGCCGGCCAATTGCGCGTCGGCGCTGGAGGTGCCGCTGGCGACGTTCTCTCGGGTGCGCGGGACATCCACTCCGGCCGATGCCGCATCGCTTTCCGCCAGCGCCACGGCAGCTTTGGCTTGGTCCACGCTGGCCTGATAGTCGCGCGGGTCAATTCTCACAAGCACCTGGCCAGCCTTCACGGGCTGATTGTCGGTAATCAAGACTTCAGCGACGCGCCCGTAGATTTTGGAAGCGATAGGAGTGATGTGCCCATCGACTTGGGCGTCATCGGTCGTCTCGCGATTGTGGTAGTACACAAGAAGTCCGGCCGCCACTGCGAGGAGCACCAATCCGCCAACCACAAGCAAGCCCCGAACCTTAGGGTTCTTTAGTCCCTTCGGCGGCTCCTCCAGGAAGATTTCCTCCTGAACAGCCGGCTTCACCTTCGCTGCATTTTCGAGTCCCACCTCGATCTCAACGCTCATTCTTCTCCTCTGTTACTTCGTCCCCCTGTTACTTCGAGTAAACCCTTTCCATCTGGCCGATGGAGCGGGCCAAGTCAGCACGTGCCTGATTGAATCGATACAGCGCCGCGATCTGGTTATCGTTGGCGCGAGCCAGCGAATCCTGGGCTTGGATGACTTCAATGTTGTTGGCCACGCCGGCATTAAAACGGTCGCGGGCCTGATCCACCTCTTCCTTGGAAAGCTGCACGCCGAGATTGGCAACGCGAACTTGGCTTCGCGCGGAATCGAGATTGATCAGCGCTGTTTTTACGTCGAGCGCGATTGAATTGCGCAAATCGGCTTGCTGCTGTTGCAATTTCTGAATATCGAGATCCGCTCGAACCGTTTCCGCACGGATGCGGCCGCCGGTGAATAGCGGCATGCTGACCGTGCCCGCGTAGGTATACGTGGGGATCACCGACGAAGGATCCGTACCGAGTTGCGTCCAATTTCCGCTGAAGTGCAGCGCGGGCAGGCGCGACGCAAATGCCGCCTTCCTCTGGAGTTCCGCGGCGCGCAATTGCTCTTGCACCGATTTCCATTCGGGGCGAGCGGACAAACCCTCTTCAATGCTGGTTTCCACATCGGGCTGCGGTGTGTCAAAGAAACTCAGCGAATCGGCAAGCTCGATTTGCTGACGGGGATCAAGGTTCAAGAGGCGGCTCAGACCGAACAGCGACGTCTCGCGCGTCGCTTGGGCTTCGAGCAGGCGCTGACTTTCGTTCTGCAGTTCGACATTGGCGCGGAGCGTGTCGATGCCCGTGCCGACGCCTTCCTTTTGCAAATCCGCGGCCTGGTTATATAGCGCCTGGGCCAAGTCCACGCGCGATTGCGAAGCCTGGACGTCCGCCATGGAGCGCAGCGTCCCGATGTATTGCGAGACGACCAGCAGAATTACCTGCTCGCGAGTCGAAAGGCTGTCTTCCCTGCTGGCCTTTGCCGAGCTGCGCGACGCCTGGTAGCGCCGGAACAGCGTTAAATCGAATAGAGGCCCATTAAACGAAGGTCCCGCGGAGAAAATGGGGAACGGACCAACATGCTGAGGTACACCCGGAAATATCCGGTTGCCGCCGAACTGCGCCACAATGTTGATACGCTCATACTGCTCACTAACTCCAAGGTCCGCTTGCGGCAACAATGCCGATAACGCGATCTTTTGGTCCTGTTCGCTTTGCGCCGCGGTGAGAACCGCAATGCGCGCGGTGGTATTTTGCTTCAGCGCGAGGCCTACGGCCTGATCCAGCGTCAAGCGCACTACACCAGTGGGCGCCTGCGCAGGAAGAGTGGTTCGCCTCTGTTGAGACTGCGGCTGACTTTGGGCCGGCGTTAGCGCCGGAACGATCAGCAAGCTGAAAAGAGCGATATAAAAGATAATGTGCGATTTCTTGGTATGCTTCTTATCCTGCTCGGCCTGTCGCTCCGCCTCTCCGGTGATTTCTTTAACCGTCTCCTGATTCAGGCATCCCTGGGCCACTAAATGCCCCCCCTGGCGGTGGATCTCTTTCAGGAGCGTTTTGCCGGCGGTATCAATAAAGCTGACCCCGCAAAGGTCGACATTGAACTTTTCCGTTGGGGAAGCCGCGCGCAATTCACGCCAGCAGTGCTCGAGCGTAGAGACGGATTCTCCGGCCAAGCGACCCTCGATGGTGAGGAGAACCTTGCAGCGTTTCTTCTGAGTGGTTACTCTAAACATGTCGATGTGGGGATCCGGCTGGGTTTGATGCACTTCAGTCGCCACGCAATGCTAATTTTTGCTAATCCCGTTAACGTTCACGTTTACAGTGGTTTATGACGTATCAAAGCTTAAAATCGGACCGCGCGATATGCCCATATAACGTCATTGTAGCGAGGATTTGGCAATCATAAGTGACCATATACGGTCACTAAGTCAGCGCCGGACCAAAGGGTTTGGCAAAATGGGCATGGAAAAGTCGGCGGGTGGCGGCCTAAAGAGTTCCTACAGGCGCACCTTTATCCACCGGGGTTCCGTGCCCAGGATCAGCAGAGCGGGGGTGACGCCGGTTTAGCGGCGGACGGCAATGGCTTGGAGCTCGAAGTGGCCGCCGCGGAGAAGTGCCGCTACGCCGATGAACTCGCGCGCGGGCAGGTCCTTGGTCGTAAAATACGTCCGATAGATGCCGTTAAATTTGTCGAAGAGGGAGAGGTCGGTGCAGGCGATTTGCACATAGACCAGATCGTCCATCGTCATACCGGCCTGCTCGAGAGTGGCTTTGATCTGGTCCAGCAGTATCTTGATTTCGTCCGTGATTTCGGCCGGCGGCTTGCCTGATTTATCCAGACCGATGCGGCCCGCGAGGTACAGCGTATTACCGGCCAGAATACCGTCACTGAACGGCAGCTGCGGATTGGCATCGGGAAGGTGGATGGCGCGCCGGGTCGGCTGCGTGGGAGCCTGCGAGAATGCGCCGCGAACGGTAAACAATCCCGCGGCAGCAAGCACCAGAAATGCAAAACCTGCTCTTCGATTCAGCGCGGACTTGCTATTGCTTTGCATTGTCTCCTCCGTAGATCCGGTGCCATTTGACTATACCGGCGTAGTGAGGGCGCGAGTGTATTCCGTGCTCAGGCAGGATGCAAGAGAGCAAGTCACGGAGATGCGGCGCTCGCCGGCGCTGCAGATTTCTCCTTCGTGCCCTTACCCGACGTAGTCTGGGAAAGGTCGGTGACAATCTTTGCGGTGCGCGCTTTGCTTACGGCGCAATTGCGATCATAGATGCGACACTGCGCCAAAGTGAATTTGCACCCGCACGTGCATCCTTCGGCATTGAATTTGTGCAGAGCGACTTGCTTTTGCTGCGGATTGAGCGGGGAAAGGTCCACACCAGGAAGCTCGCTGGCGCGATCGGCGTGCGCGATGAAGATTTGGCCGGTGTCGTCAAACGTCTCCACACGCGCGTCGATGGGCAGGCCGAGCAGGGCGCGGATCTCTGTTTCATAGAGGGCAGGATCGCGCAAACCCTCGTGCTTCTGGACAATGCGGCCTTGCGTATCCAGAACAAACGAGGTGGGCAGCGCGCTGATGCCGCCGTATTGGCTACGTACTTCCGGAGAGGTCATCGCCACGGGGTAGTTGATCTGTGTTTCAGCGACGACATTTTTGACTACGGAGGCGTCATCCTCGTCAACGATTAGCCCCATAATCTGGAGCTGATCCTTATATTTTTGCTGCAGCACAATCAGATCCGGGATTTCTGCTTGGCAGGGACCGCACCACGTGGCCCAGAAATTCAGCAAGATCACTTTGCCACGCGAGGCCGCGAGAGTTAAGGCTTTACCATCGAGCCCCGTCAGCTTGAAGTCGGGAGCGGCTTCGGGGTTGCGCACCAAGCGAATGACGTTCCCCTGCTGCTGTGACCTGGGGGAAGCTGCACATGCGATTGGCAAAAGGGCTGCAATGAGGAGGCTTAGGCCAGCAATCGACGGCCGTCGCGAGCGTTGCTTCTGAAAAGATAGGGTCATCGCGCCTCTATTTAGGAGAACACAATGGCGGGCTGCTTGCCAAGCACCGGGCGCTCATTTTGCGTGTCGCAGATGGAGGGCCGCTAGACTGCGCCCGCTTTGCCGGGATCTTCGTGGGAGTCCTGCGCATACGCGGGATGCTGTGCCGGCGCGCGGCGAGGCAATTCACGGTCAACCTTGTGCAGCCACTTCAGCTCGGTCCGAAACTGCTCAATCGCCAGACTGACCATCCACACCGCCTCGTGGTGAGGGTGGCCGACTTCGTCCAAAATTGAACGCAACGTTTCCTTCTCGCGAGCCAGTTCTTGTTCGACGAACTTGCGTCGCCGCCGAAGTTGCTCTTTGAAAACACCTGGGCGCGCGAGCCAGGAAAGCGCGATCCAAGTAGGGAAAACTGGGTGGTCGCGCTGATTGGTCCAGTCTTCGCGCTCCAGGGCGCTGGCAGTCGCGGCACGGCCACGTTGCGTTGTCGCAAAGACGGCGCGCTCCGGTCCTGATGCAGGTTCGCTGCTCGACTTTTTATTAATGAAACTGGCGGCGGCAAGCTTTTCCAGCGAATAGTAGACCTGCGGGCGAGAAATATTCGCCCAATCGCGGATGCAGCGGCGCTCAAGCTCCAGGTTGGCTTCGTAGCCGTGCATAGGGCGCTCGGCTAGCAGACTGAGCAGCACTAGGTCTGGAATGGTCAACGTGGATTTTTTCTTTTGTCGCACAGCTATCTTTTGCCACCCGCGTTCTGGACGGTTTTGTCCAATCGTTTGCGATTGCGGCTCCAATACCACCATTGGCATTGGTCGGCCGAAAGGTGTGGGTCCTTGGCCTGGGCCACAGCGGCCCGAAACACGTCTAAACAGCAGATGTCCTGATGTTGTGGGGCAACGCGGCAAAGCGATTCATACAGCCGCTCCGGATTTCGACGGGCGAGCTGAGAAACACTGCACACGCCAAGAATTTCAAAATCGCGAAGCATGGCGGGACCTACTGAGATCAAATCCGAGAGTTCGCGAGGATCAGAGCGCATCGAGGATCTCCTTGACATGTATCTTTTGCCCGTCTACATTCATATAGTCTAATTTAGACTAGTCCAAGAAGCAAGAAGAAAAAGGAGGATCACATGTCAGAAAGAGTCTATCGCGTGGACAAGTTCATCGTTCCCAGGGGCGCGCGGGAAGAATTTCTCGAGAAGGCACGACGGACCCACGAGCTCCTCAAGACGCAACCGGGTTTCCTCCAGGATTTCGTCCTGGAGCAATCTTCGGGTCCCGGCGAATTCAACTTCGTCACGATCGTGGAGTGGGCGAGCCAGGAGGCTGTCGAGAATGCGCGCGCCGCGGTTGTGACGCTCCACCGGGAAATGAAGTTCACTCCGCAGGAAGTGTTTGCCCGCCTCGCCATAAAGGCTGACCTCGCAAACTATAAACGCCTTGAAGGGTAAGGGCCTGCGCGTGACCGACCGAGATATTCGGCGACCGACCTCCACTGTAACCACATACACCCGAAAAGGGGAGAGGATGCCAAGAACAATGCAAATGCGCAGAGCGATTCTGGCAGCTGCCACGGTGTTAATCGCATTTCTGAGCTTGCAGAAGCTAAATCACGCGGAGGAAAGAGAGCCATGAACGCGAATGTAAAACGCATCACGCCAGTCTTATTCGTGAAGGAAATCGAGCCGGTGTTGCCATTTTGGGTGGAGAAGCTGGGGTTCACAAAGACTATCGAAGTTCCGCACGGCAATAACATCGGCTTTGTGGCGCTGCAAAAGGGAAACACCGAAGTGATGTATCAGAGCTACGCAAGCGTCGCGGACGACATGCCACTGATTACGGAGACTCGCAAAGGGCCAACGTTTTTGTATATCGAGGTGGACAATCTCGACGCAGTTCTGAGCGCATTGAAGAATTCAAAGATCGTGCAACCAGAGCGTACCGCGTTCTACGGCATGCGCGAAGTCGGCTTCCAGGAACCAGGCGGTCACTACGTCACATTTGCGCAGCCGGTGGCCGCCGCGCAGCACTGAGCGATATTCCAAATTTTGCAGCCGCTCGCTGTGAGGAGCACAGGCTGACGCCCGTGCTCCTTTCAGCCTTTTTCTTTACCCTTATTCCTCATGGTCGAGCGGCTTGCCGTCTGGACCAACCTGGACTTCTGATTTCTTACCGGCTTGTGTTACTTGGGCTTCGTAAGCAACGAGCTTGTCTTGCTTAGTGAGGGTTTCAACCTTGACGAGCTTGCCTTCGCCAGCTTTTGCTTGCAGACCGGCCTTTACTTCCGCGGGGAGGGCATCCATTGCGACCTCTTCTTCCACTTCGACGATCGCCCCATTGGTGTCGATCAGTATGTCTTTCGTGTGTCCGTTCACGATCATTTCCGCTTCGTAATACGTTTGCCCTTTTTCGATTTCCTTGGAGAAACCCTTGACGGTGGCGCCGGCGCTTTGTGCTGCGACGGTTTTTTCCACCGCAGGAGGAAGATCGGCGCGCTTAATTTTCTTTTCTTGCGCGACGGCTAAGCCTGCGAATAGAAGAACGGATGCGAGAAGGATAGCCCTGCTGTTTCGTGTGTCCACGGTTTAGCTCCCTTATAACGTCTAGTCAGTCTCCCGAACAGACAGCCCACTGTAGCTCGAGGGGGATAAACGAGAGATAAACCCATCATGCGTCGCTCAAATATCCTCACATATAAAGAAAACGTTTCGCGTCCAGGAGCGTACTCTACCTATAGACGTCTAGGAGAAGCTTGCGAACGCAAGAAGAACGTATGGGCCAAAGTAGGAGCGATGTTCTGTCCGGAACGCTGGATCTCTTGGTGCTGAAGACCCTCGCACGGGGGACGATGCACGGGTACGGCATTACGCTGCATATACAGCGCGTTACCAATGAGGTGCTGCGCGTGAAAGAAGGCTCTTTGTATCCGGCTTTGCACCGCATGGAGCAGGATGGGTGGATTCGCTCCGAGTGAGCGCTCCTGCTCCAAACGTCATTTGAGGCTCAGCGATTCAAATTTGCCGTAGCGCTGCACCTTATAGTCTTCTCGCAACGGAACTAGTTTTTGTGTCGCGTATCGAGCCTCGGGGATTTTCTGAGTATGGCCAGTTCGTGCTAGAAGCGTCGCCATTTTTTATGATGGGCGAGGAACCACCGCGCAGGTCGTACCCGCGCGGGCGCTAAAGGCTGCGTCAACGAGCTTCGGGTCCGATATCGCGCCACTTTCAGCGTTGTAAAAGCGCACAAAGCTCGTTCCAAAATCAGAACCCCATTGAAAGACGCCTTGGGCGACCAGCAGTGTGCGGCCGTCTGGCGACCAATCGACAATGCCGAGACTATTCCCCATGGCGTCCGACGTTGGCACCACAACGAGCACTTCGCGAAACGGCTGATCCACGGCAGCTACAAAGAGACGCGAAGTGCTGGAGCAGTCCCCGTCAGATGACGTCTTCGATTTAGAGGCTACAGCCTCCACGTCGACATATGCGCGGTAGCGGCCGCCCGGTGAGACGAAAAAATGAGTGCGCACGAGCTGCGAGCCCAAGAACTTGCCGGTTGCTTCTTCGTAGCAACTCGCCAGATCCGTGTCGGAGATTTTTATTTTTGAGGGCAGCCGCTCGACTTGCGCCGATGTAGCAGCACAACAGAGAAGAGTGGCAACCAAACAGTGGATTCGCTGCCGCACGCTGATGGCGTGAATTATGGGCTCTGTTTTGGCGCGGGTCAATTGCGATGCACAGCAAGCGGACACCGCTCCCACAAAATTGCGGGTTTGAGCACACGAGGTCCACATAGGTACTGGCGGCCTATAGCCAGCCACTTTCAGGCTCGATACGCTGCGCAACGGTGTGGGTTGGGCGCGGGCAGGTCTATCCCGTAAGTAGCTGACATTGCTGGTGTTTACGCCGACTGAACGTCGGCCCGTGCTCGATTACTGTCCTGGAAGTCTGGGGGATCAACCTTGAAGCGGAACAGACTGTTGCGAGGCATTGCTGTGGCCGGGATGGCGACGCTGATCGGCTGCGTCTTGACAGGGCGGGCGCAGGACCGAGACAGCGAACTGGCACTGCTGCGCGGGGCAGCGGACGAGGGCGACGGTGCAGCGCAGTTCACCCTGGCAAACCACTACTATCGCGGGTTAGGCGTGCACCAGGACTATGAAAAGGCGCTGGCGCTTTACGGGAAGGCTGCGGACCAGGGTCTTGCAGCGGCAGAAAATCGGCTCGGCATGATGTATGAAAAGGGGCTGGGCGTCCCGCAGTCTTATGGACGCGCGATGACTTTGTACCGCAGGGCCGCTGCGCAGGGCAACTCACTGGCGCAGTACAACCTGGGAATGTTGTACGAAACCGGTAAAGGCGGCCGGCAGGATTATTCGCAGGCGCTGGATTTGTTTCGCAAAGCGGCGGAACAGGGCGAGCCGGATGCAGAGGAAGAGGTCGGCTATTTCTATCAGCGCGGATTCTTAGGCTCCCGGGATTACGAAAAGGCGCGCGAGTGGTACAAGCGCGCTGCGGAGCATGGGTGCTCGAACGCGCAAAACCAGTTGGGCTACATGGCGCAGCTAGGGTTAGGCGAGGAACAAGATTACGTGCAGGCGTTGGACTGGTACTACAAAGCGGCTGCGCAAGGAAATCCTAACGCACAGGAAAACATCGGGTATTTGTATCAGCATGGGCTTGGTGTCGATACGGATTACGCGCAAGCGGAAACGTGGTATTACAAGGCGGCGGGACAAGGAAATTCCAACGCAGAGAATCAGCTCGGTTACATAAATCAATACGGGCTAGGGATTCCTCCGGATTCCGCGCAGGCGCTTGCGTGGTATCGCACAGCGGCCGACCAAGGAAACAAGACAGCGATGGAGAATTTGAAAGCGCTGTCGGACCGGCTGCAGGGAGTGGACCCGGAGCTGTGGCAGGCAGCAAACGCAGCAGCTCAGCAGGCGGCAGACGCGCAGGCAGCGCGGCGCGTGCGTATTGCAAATTTACAGCGGCAGATTGTGGATTTGGAAATGGATGCGCGGCTCGAAGAGAGTTTGACCGAGCCGGGCACGGCTGAGGCAAGTTTTCCCGCGATTGGCGTCCAGAGATTGCGTAAGGAAGCAGACAAGTACCGCGCGGAAGCGGCACGTTTGCGCGCGGAACTGGCGGGGTTGGACGTGCTTGCGGCGTCGAGTGGGCCGGCGCAGTAGGACGACGCTACTCGAATTGCTTTCGGAAGGCGGCGAATTGCTGCTTCACCTCCGCAATATCCTTCCGTAATTCCGCCACTTCAGACTCCAAGCGAGCATGCTTGTCATCCGTTTGTCGACTTGCGATGGGCGAGGGTTCATGCACATCTAACGCTATCGCGGCCTCCGGCTCTCCTGACAAAAGATGCATGTAGCGGGATTCTTTTGTGCCAGGCTGCCTCGGAAGCACCTTGACTAGCGGTGGCTCACGGCTCATCAAGTGCTGCAGCGCGGATTGCACTTCGCTCAAATCATCAAAGTGATGCATGCGCTCGGCGCGGCTGCGCAGCTCGCCGGGAGTCTGCGGGCCACGGAGCAGCAGCTCGCAAAAGATCGCGGCTTCCCGGCGATCGAAGTTGAAACCTTCCTGCAAGCGGTGCTCATACTTGGTAACGCGACTGTCCGCAGCGCTGACAGAGCGCGCCAGAGAATTATCGTCCAGCGTGCGCAGCGCACCGCGAACCGCCGCTTCGTCCAGATTCATGGCGGGCTCGCGATTGGATTTTTGGTTGCAGGCGTTGACGAGCGCGTTCAGGGACAGCGGATAGTAATCCGGAGTGGTGATTTCTTTTTCCCAAAGCGCAGCAATGACTCGGACTTCGACTGCATTTAGGACGAGGTTCACAACCTCAAATCATACCGGAAGGCCGAGGTACTCCCAAGCGGAGCGAGGCAGCGATATCCTATACTGCTCCGTAATCCTGGACTTTTTCGCAATTATCGCAATTTTTCGACGGGTCTGGCAGCAAGGACTTCGCGGAGCACCACTAGCACATCGGAAATGCGGAACGGCTTCTGCAATTGGCGTATGTGGTCACCGCCGCCGTTATCTTCCACAAGATCTCCGGTCATGAAAATGACTTCCGGCTTTGCAGCGCCGCGTGAATAGGCGGCGATTTGCTGCGCAGTTTCGCGGCCACTCGGCCCCTGACCGCCCGGGGAGAGATTCACGTCGCAAAGAGCGACATCGTATGCGCCGTTGCGGATCAACTCGAGCGCCTCGCGGGAGTTTGCCGCACAATCGACACGCATGCCGTAAGCGGAGAGGCCTTCTTCCAGCAACATACGAATGCTTTCCTCGTCGTCTAGAACCAGAATGGAGCGGCCTTTCAGAATGTCGGCGGCCGGCGTTGGTTCGGCGGCAGGTGCTGCACCATCGACCGGCGCACCCGAAACTTCGTCGGGCGCGGCGGGCAAGTAAACTGTGAATGCCGAGCCCCCGGCCGGCAGAGTTTCGACGTCAACGGAACCGCCGTGCTCGCGAACAATGGACATGCAGATACTTAACCCAAGACCGGTGCCGCCGCCGGGACGTTTGGTCGTGTAAAAGGGGTCGAAAAGCTTGGGAAGCGCTTCCTGCGCGACGCCTACACCATCATCTTGGACGGTAACGGAAATGTGCGCGCCAATGCGTCCGATGCGAATTTGAATGCGACCGGTTTCGCGAACTTCGCGAATAGCGTGCTCGGCGTTACTGATCAAATTCAGAAAAACTTGGATCAACTGATTGGCGTCGCCGATTACGGCCGGCAAATCGGGCTGCGGCTGAAAATCCACCTGAACATTGTTGCGGCGAAGCGAATGATCCTGCAGTTGGAGTGTGCGCTCGATAATAGTGTTGACGTCGATCGGCTTTTTTTGGGGCGCGGCAGGCCGGGAAAATTCAAGCAAATTCTGAACGATGCGCGCAGCGCGACGGGCTTGCCGGTGCGTAAGCTCGAGCTGCCGCTTAGTGTTGTCCTGGAGACCTTCGCTGTCGCGTAGGAGCTCCGTAACGCCGAGTATGGCGGTCAGAGGATTGTTTAGCTCGTGCGCCACGCCCGCGAGCATCTGGCCCATGGCGGCGAGTTTTTCGGCTTGGATGAGCTGTTCTTCCAGACGCTTCAGTTCCGTAACGTCGCGGCCGGAAATCACGACGCCATCGATTTTGCCGCTTTCGCTGAAGAGAGGGCTGAAATGGCAGCGTAACCGGCGCCACTCCCCTTGTTTGTTTCGCACGCGAACCTCGAGTGATGCAAATGTCTGCCGACCGGCCAGCATTTCCCCAAAGAGGGAAAGCAAAGCCGGGCGGTCTTCCATGTGCGTGCGTCCGCCAAACTCGAGATTCTGCATTTCTTCCGGCTCGTACCCGAGGATATCTTTCACACGCGGGCTGACAAACGTGTAATGGCCAGTGCTATCGACGACAAAGATCAGGTCTGGGAAACTGTCAATCAACCGACGGGCAAATTCCTGCTGTTGATAGAGGCGCCGCTCCATCTCTCGTCGCTCGGTAATGTCCATCAACGCGCCGTGATACCGAACCACGCGGCCGCTGGTGTCACGCACGGCGCCGGCGGTATTCAGACACACGAGCGGCTGGCCGTCCTTGCGCGTGAGCGTAATTTCGCGTCCCTGGACCACGGCTTGATTATCGACTTGCTCGCGGAGGGCCCGACGCTGCTCCGCATCCGGAAGCAAATCAGCGAACGTGCGCGAAAGCAGCTCTTCCTTGGAGTCATAACCGAGCATGCGCGCCAACGCCGGGTTCGCATCGATTAAGCGGTCGTCCGGCGTTGCGATGTAAATGCCTTCATGTAGGGACTCAAATAGTTCGGTAAAGCGCGCTTCGTTCTTCCGCAAAGCCGTAATGTCTCGCGCAAGGACGGTAATACCGTGAACTTCATCGCCGCGAAGCATGGCATGCGCAACACAGTCGAAATAGTTGATGGAATTGCGGCCCTTCAAGCGAATTTGAACGATGCCGTTCCACACGCGGCGCTCAAGAAAACGGGGCATGGCGCGTTTAGCGAGCTCGCCGTCATCACCAGTTCCCTCTTGGACGAACTCGCTCAAAGGATGACCGATGATTTGAGGAAAGGTGGCCCCGACGAGATCGGCGAAGCTGCGATTGGCGGCACGAATCTGGCCGTCAAGCGAGACAGCAAGGAGGATGTCATCGAAAGAATCAATGAGGTCGCGATACCCTTGCTGGGAACGCGAGATGACATCGAAAAGCTGATCGAGCTGCTTCTCGTTGGGAGGAACGGAGTCGCGCTGCTCAATGCCACGAACCAGCCCGCGTAGCTCAGAAATTTCCTGCGTACGCTTCCACGCGTAAAGCCCAAAGAGCACGACGAGAACGACCAACCCGATGGGGAGGGCCTCATAGCGATGGGTGAGCGACCGGATCGTGTCCCAGGAAACCAGAGCAAAAACAACGGCGAGAACGAGCAACAAGAAAAAGGTGAGACGCCACAGCTCGCTTTGGCGCCGCTCGAACTGCTCCAGGCGATCTGAAACAGCCGTGCGACCCCCCGCGCCCGGTGACGAGGGCTTAGACGGGTCCGAAGCGCTTTTCTGGAGTTGGCTCATGGATGTCTTAGCGGCCGACCATCGGCCGAGCGTCTATTCAGTATCTAACATTGTAGGAACGGTTCTCACCACCAGCAATACAAGCAATCGCGTGCAGTTCCTGATGGATACCTCTAACCGCTCATTAGTGCCTAAAACGAAACCGGCGTCCCCAAGAGATTTCGGGGACGCCGGGAAATCGGTTTAGCGGCGCGACAGCACCGCGGGTTGTACCAGGGTTAGCCTTCGGTAGCGGCGTCGGCTTCCGTGTCTTTCTGGAGGAAGTCGAGCGCGGCAGCCTCTTCGGCGGTAAGCTCGGCGACTTCGGGAATTTCCTCGACCGGAGCGGGAGCGGGCATTTCCGTTAGCAATTGAATGCTGCGGTAGTGCTCGAGACCCGTGCCAGCGGGGATGAGGCGGCCCATGATGACGTTTTCCTTGAGGCCGCGCAGGTAATCCACCTTGCCGGCGACGGCCGCTTCTGTGAGGACGCGTGTGGTCTCCTGGAAGCTGGCTGCCGAGATGAACGAGTCCGTCGAGAGCGACGCCTTGGTGATACCAAGGAGCAGCGGGCGACCCGTTGCGGGGCGGCCCCCGGAAGCGATTATGCGATCGTTCTCTTCGCGGAAGCGGAACTTATCCACCTGCTCCTCGAGAAGGAACTGCGTATCGCCGACGTCTTCGACCTTGACCCATCGCATCATCTGCCGGGAGATGGTCTCGATGTGCTTGTCATTGATGTTGACGCCCTGGAGGCGGTAAACCTCCTGAATGGCGTTGACCAAGTACGATTGCGTGAACTTTTCGCCGAGGACGGCCAACAAGTCGTGCAGGTTGAGCGGACCGTCGATCAGGGCCTCGCCAGCCTTGACGTGATCGCCTTCTTGGACGTTGATGTGCACGCCGCGGGGAATCGAGTATTCCTTCGTGGTCTTGCGGTCTTCGCTTTCCACGTAGATTTTGCGCATGCCCTTGGCGATTTCGCCGTAGCGAACCACGCCATCCACTTCGCTGATGACGGCTGGATCCTTGGGCTTGCGGGTCTCGAAGAGCTCCACGACACGCGGGAGTCCTCCGGTGATGTCCTTGGTCTTTGTGGTCTCACGCGGGATTTTCGCGAGCACGTCGCCGGCTTGCACTTCGTCGCCGTCCCTGACCATCAAGTGAGCGCGCGAAGGCATCAGGTACTTCTTGCGGACCTTGCCCGCGGAATCGCGGACAAGAATCGCAGGCTGATGCTTTTCATCGCCCGGCGGCAGCGTAACGACGTCCTGCGAGAGGCCAGTGACTTCGTCCACTTGCTCTTCGATCGTCAAGCCCGGCCGCAGGTCGTCAAACTTCACGGAGCCAGCGGTTTCGGTGAGGATGGAGAAGGTGAACGGATCCCATTCAGCCAGGATCTGTCCATGCGTAACGCTTTCGCCTTCGATCACGCGCAGACGCGCGCCGTAAACGACGTGGTAGCGTTCTTTTTCACGGCCCTTCTCATCAACGATGGCGATCAAGCCCGCACGGTTCATGGCGATGGCGATACCGCCGCGGCCCTGAACATATTTGAGGTCCACGAACTTGATCACGCCGTGATTGCGCGCTTCAAGTGTGGAACGCTCGGAAACGCGCGTAGCGGTTCCGCCGATGTGGAACGTACGCATAGTGAGCTGTGTGCCGGGCTCGCCGATGGACTGCGCGGCGATAACTCCGACGGCTTCCCCAAGCTCGACCATTCGGCCGGAAGCAAGGTTGCGTCCGTAGCACAGAGCGCAAACCCCGCGACGGGATTCGCAGGTGAGCACGGAGCGAATGCGCACGCGCTCGATACCCGCTGCCTGCACGGAGTTAGCTAGCTCTTCGGTGATTTCCTGGTTCACGTCGACAATGACGTGGCCCTCGAAGTCCTTGATCTTGTCGAGCGAAACGCGGCCAACGATGCGGTCACGCAGCGGCTCGACTTCGACGCCGGCTTCGATGATGGGTTCCACGTAAATGCCGTCGCTGGTGCCGCAATCGCGCTCGTTGATGATCACGTCTTGCGCCACGTCCACGAGGCGGCGGGTCAGGTAGCCAGAATCGGCCGTTTTCAGCGCCGTATCCGCCAAACCCTTGCGCGCGCCGTGCGTGGAGATGAAGTACTCGAGCACGTTGAGGCCTTCGCGGAAGTTAGAGGTAATAGGAGTTTCCATAACCTCGCCGGAAGGCTTGGCCATCAGTCCGCGCATGCCGGAGAGCTGGCGAATCTGTTGCTTCGATCCGCGAGCGCCGGAGTCCGCCATGACGTAGACCGGGTTGATGTTCCCCTCTTTATCCTGATTTTCCAGCGCCTTGAACATTTCGTCGGCAACTCGTTCGGTCACATCGCCCCAAAGCGAAATGATCTTGTTGTAGCGCTCGCCGTGAGTGATGGCGCCGTCGAGGTATTGCTGCTGCACCTTGACGACTTCGCGCTCAGCAGCATCCACGAGCTTGCTCTTGTCTCCCGGGATGACCATGTCGTCGATGCCGATCGAGATGCCGGACTTCGTAGCGTACGCGAAGCCGAGCTCCTTCATGTTGTCGAGCAGAACGACGGTGCTCTCGAGCCCATAGCGTAAGTAGGCGTAATAGACCAACTGCTGGACGCCCTTCTTCTTGAGCAAACCGTTAACGAACGGGAAATTGTCCGCCAGGTGCGTGTTGAGAATGACGCGTCCGACGGTGGTCTGGATGAACTGGCGCTCCATTCTGACTGGAACAGTGTGCGTTATATCCTGATCGTCGTACGCTGTGGTCAGGTCAATGACTTCCCCGGTGTAGCGCAGGCGAATCGGAGTGAGCAACTCCACTTCCCCGGCTTCGAGCGCGAGGATGACTTCCTCCGGCATGCCGAAGACGCGGCCTTCGCCCTTCGCTCCAGGCTTAGCCTTGGTCAAGTAGTAGATGCCGAGCACCATGTCCTGCGACGGCACGGCTAGAGGCAAGCCGTGAGCTGGAGACAGGATGTTGCGCGAGCTGAGCATCAGCACGGACGCTTCAACCTGCGATTCCGGAGACAACGGGATGTGCACAGCCATCTGGTCGCCGTCAAAGTCCGCGTTGAACGCCGTGCAGACCAGCGGATGGATGCGAATGGCCTTGCCTTCCACGAGCACGGGCTCGAACGCCTGAATGCCGAGGCGGTGCAGCGTAGGAGCGCGGTTCAGCAGCACAGGATGTTCGCGAATGACGTCTTCGAGAATGTCCCAAACCACCGGCTCTTGCTGCTCGACCATTTCCTTGGCTTGCTTGATGGTCGTGCAGTGACCTTGCGCCTCAAGCTTGTGATAGATAAACGGCTTGAAGAGCTCGAGCGCCATTTTCTTCGGCAAACCGCACTGATTGAGCTTCAGCTCCGGGCCGACCACGATAACGGAGCGGCCGGAATAGTCCACGCGCTTGCCGAGAAGGTTCTGGCGGAACCGGCCCTGCTTGCCCTTGAGCGTATCGGACAAGGACTTCAGCGGGCGGTTGTTGGTTCCGCGGAGAACGCGGCCGCGGCGGCCGTTGTCGAATAGAGCGTCGACCGCTTCCTGCAACATACGCTTTTCATTGCGCACGATAACGTCTGGCGCACGAAGCTCCATCAGCTTCTTCAAGCGATTGTTGCGGTTGATGACGCGGCGATAAAGGTCATTGAGATCGGACGTGGCGAAACGGCCGCCATCCAGAGGCACAAGCGGACGCAACTCCGGCGGAAGCACCGGGATCACGTCGAGAATCATCCACTCCGGTTTGTTGCCGCTCTTGCGGAACGCTTCAAGCACTTTGAGGCGCTTGGCGAACTTGATGCGCTTCTGCAGCGAAGGGTCCGTCTTCATTTTCTCGCGCAGCTCTTCGGAGAGCTTGTCGACTTCGACGCGGCGGAGCAGTTCCTTGATGGCTTCCGCGCCCATCTTGGCGACGAACTGACCGGGATATTCCTGGGTCAGCTTGCGATACTCCTCTTCGGGCAGAACCTGGCGCTCGCGCAGAACGGCGACTTCATTGGGGTCGACGACCACGAACGCCTCGAAGTACAGAATGCGCTCGAGGTCGCGCATGGAAATGTCCAGCAAGTAGCCGATGCGGCTGGGAAGGCCCTTGAAGAACCAGACGTGCGAACAGGGCGATGCCAGCTCGATGTGCCCGAGGCGTTCGCGGCGAACCTTGCTAAGCGTGACTTCCACGCCGCACTTGTCGCAAATCACGCCGCGGTGCTTCATGCGCTTGTATTTGCCGCACAGGCACTCCCAGTCGGTGACGGGGCCAAAGATTTTGGCGCAAAAAAGTCCGTCGCGCTCCGGCTTGAAGGTGCGGTAATTGATCGTCTCCGGCTTGGTGACTTCGCCGTGCGACCATGAACGAATTTTTTCAGGACTCGCCAAGCTGATGCGAATGGAATCAAAATCTGCGATCAAACTGGCGCGATCATAAGGGCTGCTGCGATACAAGGTTGTTTCCTCCCTCCCGCCGCCTTGCGGCTGCGGGTTGCGGTCCGATGCTGCATTGGACCGGCTGAGAACCTAACTACGGATTGCTATAAATTTCGTCTTCGCTGAGATGGGGCGCAGCAGCGCCGCGCCCCTACCGGCGAATGTTTCTAATCGGCCGCCTTCTCCGCTGGCGGCTTTTGCCGCTTCATCAGTTCGACGTCGAGACAGAGCGACTGCAGTTCGCGAACGAGCACGTTGAACGATTCCGGCACACCCGGCTCGATGCCCGGCTCGCCCTTGACGATGGCCTCGTAAATCTTGGCGCGGCCATAAACGTCATCAGACTTCGCCGTGAGCAACTCCTGCAAGATGTGCGCGGCACCGTACGCCTCGAGCGCCCACACTTCCATTTCGCCAAAGCGTTGACCACCGAACTGCGCCTTGCCGCCCAGCGGCTGCTGGGTGATAAGCGAGTAAGGACCGATGGAGCGCGCGTGGATCTTGTCGTCGACAAGATGCGAAAGCTTCAGCATGTAGATGTAGCCGACCGTTACAGGCTGATCGAACTGATCGCCGGTCATGCCGTCGAACAGGTTGATCTTGCCGGCGTGCGGCAGGCCCGCAACTTCGAGCAAGTGACGGATTTCCGCTTCGCGCGCGCCGTCGAATACCGGCGTGGCGAACGGAATGCCTTCGCGGAAGCCTTCGGCGACTTCAAGCAGCTCGTCGTCGCTTAGCTTTGAGAGCATCTTCCAGATCGCGGTGTCCGTAAAAACTTCGCGGAACCAACGGCGCAGAGCTTCGGCACGAACTTCCTTGCTGAGCAGGCGCTTGAGGCTGTTTCCCAACTCCTTGGCTGCCCAGCCGAGATGCGTTTCCAGAACCTGCCCGACGTTCATACGAGACGGAACGCCCAGCGGATTTAGAACGATCTCGACAGGAGTGCCATCGGGAAGGTACGGCATGTCTTCCTGCGGCACGATGCGTGCGATGACGCCCTTGTTTCCGTGACGGCCGGCCATCTTGTCGCCGATGGAGAGCTTGCGCTTCATGGCGATGTAGACCTTAACCAGTTTGATCACGCCCGGAGGCAGTTCGTCGCCCTTTTTGAGCTTCTCTTTGCGCTCTTCGGTGATCTTGCGGAGCACGTCGATCTGCCGCGAAGTCATCTCCTCGATCTCTTCGATCTTCTCGATGAGCAACGGATCCTTTTCGTTGAGCTTCAATCGTTTGAGGTTGCGCGTGGAGATCTTCTCGATAATGTCGCGCGTGAGCTCGACACCCTTGGTCAACAGGCGCTTGTTGGTCTTCTCGTCGTGCAAGTCGGCTTGGAGAATTTTGCCGCCGAGGAGATCCGAGAGGCGCTTGAGGCGCTCATCCGTGAGGATGCGGATTTCGTCAGCGAGGTTCTTCTCCAGCTTGAAGACTTGCGTGGCTTCGATGGCCTTGTGCCGCTCGTCCTTTTCTCCGCCCTTGCGGGTGAAGATCTTGACGTCGACGATGGTGCCCTCGATGCCCGGCGGGCAGTAGAGCGAAGCATCGCGAACGTCTCCGGCTTTTTCGCCGAAGATCGCGCGCAACAGTTTCTCTTCCGGTGTAAGCGTGGTCTCGCCCTTCGGTGTGACCTTGCCAACCAGAATGTCGCCAGGCTTAACCACCGCGCCGATGCGGATTACGCCGCTTTCGTCGAGGTTGCGCAGGAACGACTCGCTTATGTTGGGAATGTCGCGAGTGACTTCCTCCGGCCCGAGCTTCGTGTCGCGCGCTTCGATTTCATACTCCTCGATGTGAATCGAGGTGTAGTAATCGTCCTTGTCCAGCTTATCGCTGACCAGGATAGCGTCTTCGAAGTTGTAGCCGCGCCACGGGAGGAACGCCACGAGGACGTTACGCCCAAGTGCTAGCTCGCCGCGATCGGTGCAAGGACCGTCCGCGAGGACTTGGCCCTTCTTAACGCGGTCGCCAACGCGAACCAACGGCTTCTGGCTGATGCAAGTGTTCTGGTTCGAACGCTTGAACTTGATTAGCTGATAGATGTCCGCACCGACCTCGCGGCTGAGTACGCCGGAGTGATCGGACTCCACGCGCACGATGATGCGCTCGGAGTCTACCTGGTCGACGATGCCTTCGCGCTTGCAGAGTACAACGGCGCCAGAGTCGCGCGCAGTCACGCGCTCCATACCGGTACCGACCAGCGGAGCCTCGCCGCGAATAAGCGGCACGGCCTGGCGCTGCATGTTCGAACCCATCAACGCACGGTTCGCGTCGTCGTTCTCGAGGAACGGGATGAGGCTGGCGGCTACGGAGACGAGCTGCTTCGGCGAAACGTCCACGTAGTCCACTTCTTCGCGGCTCTTGAGCACGAAGTTACCGGCTTGGCGGCAGTTGACGAGCTCTGAAGTAATCTTCAAGCGCTCATCAAGTGACACGTTGGCCTGCGCAACCACGTACTTGTCCTCTTCCCATGCCGACAGGTAGAAGCAGTACGGTTCGTAAACGACCTTGCGGCGCTTGAGCTCTTCGTTCAGCTCTTCGACGCGGTCGCGTTCCACGATTTCGCCGGCCTTGAATTCGCTATCGCCGGCGTTGACGATGTGCACGTAGTCGATGATGCGGCCGCCCTTTACCTTGCGGTATGGCGACTCGATGAATCCGTAGTCATTGATGCGCGCAAAGCAAGAAAGCGAGCTGATCAACCCGATGTTCGGGCCTTCCGGCGTTTCAATCGGGCAAATGCGGCCATAGTGCGTCGGGTGCACGTCGCGAACTTCGAACCCCGCGCGCTCGCGTGAGAGACCGCCGGGTCCAAGGGCCGACAGGCGCCGCTTGTGGGTGATTTCGCTGAGCGGGTTGGTCTGGTCCATGAACTGGCTAAGCTGCGAGCTGCCGAAGAATTCGCGGATCGCAGCCATTACCGGCTTGGCGTTGACCAAATCGTGCGGCATGGCCGTCGACATTTCCTGGTACACGCTCATCTTTTCCTTGATGGCGCGTTCCATGCGAACCAAGCCGATGCGGAACTGATTTTCGAGCAATTCGCCAACCGCGCGAACGCGGCGGTTACCGAGGTGATCGATGTCGTCGACAACGCCGATGTTCTTGCGCAACTTCAGCAGGTACTTGATGGCCGCCACGAAGTCCGGACTATCCAGCGTGCGGTTGTCTAGCGGCGTATCCATTCCCATCTTGATGTTGAACTTCAGGCGGCCGACGCGACTGAAATCGTATTTGCGCGGATCGAAGAACATTCCGCGGAAAAGATTCGTAGCCGTTTCGAGTGTCGGGGGATCGCCCGGACGCAGCTTGCGATAGATCTCGATCAGCGCTTCCTTGGAAGAACGGATACCGTCCTTATCAAGCGTGCGCGAGAGCACCAAGCCAATGTCGTCGCGCTCCGGAAAGAACACGTCGACTTCGGTGATGCCCGCTTCTGCAAACGCCTGCCAGACGTCTGCAGTGATCGGCTTGTTGGCTTCGAGGAGAACTTCGCCGGTCTGACGATTGACCACGTCGGCAACGCTGTAGGCGCCTTCGAGGTCCGCCAATGCCGCGCGAACTTGCGAAATCTTGGCCTTGATCAGCTCTTTGAAAAGGTTTTCGGTGATGCGCTTGTGCGCGCCGACAACCACTTCTTCCGTGCGCGGGTTCTTGATCTCGTGCGTGAGCTTGCGGTCCACGATTCCCGGCGATACGTTCCAGAACAGGTCTTTGTCGCGCAGGGAAATGCGCTCCACCTGGTAAAAGGTACGCAGGATATCTTCATTGGTCTTCATGCCCAACGCGCGCAGGAAAATCGAGCCGAGGAATTTGCGCTTGCGATCGATGCGCACGTAGAGAATGTTCTTGGTGTCGTACTCAAACTCCACCCAAGAGCCGCGGTAAGGAATAATCTTCCCGAGGAAATAGCTGCGATTGTTGGCGCTCTCGAAAAACACGCCCGGGGAGCGATGCAACTGGCTGACGATAACGCGCTCGGTGCCGTTGATGATGAACGTGCCGTTCTCGGTCATCAGCGGAATATCGCCGTAGAAAACTTCCTGCTCTTTAATGTCGCGAATGGTTTTCGCGCCGCTGTCCGGATCTTTGTCGTAAATAGTCAGACGGATCGTAACTTTTAGGGGCGCAGAGTAAGTCATGCCGCGCTCCTGGCACTCATTCACGTCGTACTTGAGTTGCATCGCGACTGGGTCGCCGCACTTGTTGCAAAATGTCGGCGTGTTCTTGTTGAACGTGCCGCACTTATGACAAATGACGTCGCCGGTCTGATATGGATTGGTGACCACCGACGCGCCGCAATTGCGGCAAGTCGCACGGAGGTGGTGCAGGCCCTTGAGGTTGCCGCACTTACACTCCCAGTTGCCGATCGCGTAGTCCACGAATTCCAACTGCGACATTTCGCGGAAATCCTTGATCGGAAACACCGAAGTAAACACCGACTGAAGTCCAGCGTCGTCGCGCTCGCTCGGCAGAAGATCCATCTGCAAGAAGCGTTGATACGACTTCATCTGGACTTCAATCAGGTTGGGAATCTGAATCGAGCCCTGGATTTTCGCGAAATCCAGACGCTGACGCTCCCGGACATGCTGATTGTTAGACATGAATATTCCTCATCCCTTTCGGGCAAAGCGCGGACAAAACAGGGAAAGACACCGAGCCGTGCTGCTGCGTTTCTCGCCCGAAGATAACGCGCACACGGCTGCGGAAGGCCATTCGACGGCCCGTAGACTTGTGAAAATACCCAGCCTCAACTTGCGTGGTGAATTCCTTTGGCGCGGTGGTCCGCTTACTTAGCCGCGCCGCCTTATCGGAGCCCGTAAATTACCGTCAGCCGCGCCGGATGGCGGCCGACATAACTACTTGATTTCGACTTTGGCGCCGGCGTCTTCGAACTTCTTCTTGATCGACGCCGCTTCGTCCTTGTTCACGCCCTCTTTGACGGTCTTCGGCGCGCCGTCCACCAAATCCTTGGCTTCCTTCAAGCCCAGGCTGGTAACTTCGCGAACCGCCTTAATGACGTTGATCTTGTTGCCGCCCACATCGGTAAGAACAACGGTGAATTCCGTCTTCTCTACCGCAGGAGCTGCGCCCGCCGCTGCTCCGCCGCCACCACCTGCTACTACCGAGGCCGCTGCTGCGGATACACCGAACGCTTCTTCCATCTTTTTAACCAGATCCGACGCCTCCAGCAGCGTCAGCCCCTTGATTTCATCCAGGATCGTATCCACTTTCGACATGATTCGTTCTTCTCCTCTCAAGTTTTAGAATTTCACTGGGCCGCTTCAGGGCTTGCTGCAGGTGCCCCTTCGCCAGACCCAAATTTGTTGGCCTTAATAGCTTCACTAACCGTGACCGCCAGGTTGCGCGGCAAAGCATTAAGAGCGGTTGCAATGCGCTGCGCCGGCGCATTCAGCAGGAACATGATCTTGCTGATCAGCTCTTCCTTGGAAGGCAGGTTCGCGAGTTGCTGAATTTCTGCAATCGAAATGACGCGGCCTTCAACCAGGCCAGCCCGAAATTGAAATGCCGGAACGTCCTTCGCGATTTTGGTCAGCGCTTTGGCCAGCGCGACGGGATCGGTGTTGGTGAACGCGATGGAATTGGTGCCCTTGAGATTGGACAGCAACTTCTCCGCGGGCGTGCCGTTGGCTGCGCGCTCCGCGATCGTATTCTTCACCACTTTGTAGTTGCCGCCGGCTGCTTGCACGGAACGACGGAGCTTGGTGTCGTCCTGAACGGTGATGCCCTGAAAGGTCGTGAGAATCACGGTCGATACTTTCGCCAGTTCGCCCTTCAGCTTGTCCAAATCTGCCTGTTTTTCGCTGCGCTTTTTCATGTGTCTCTTTCTTCCCTTTTACGCCGCCGCTGCGAGCGTTTCCGCTTCGAGCAAATCAACCGTGATGCCCGGGCCCATCGTGGAAGTCAAAGTAATTCGCTTCACGTACTTACCTTTGGCTGCCGCTGGCTTCGCTTTCACAATTGCGTTGATCACCGCATGGCCGTTTTCGGCCAGCTTCGCGCCGTCGAACTGAATCTTTCCGATCGGGCAATGCACAATACCGGCTTTGTCGACACGAAATTCCACTTTGCCAGCCTTGGTTTCCCTGATCGCCTTGGCCACGTCGAAGGTCACTGTCCCGGTCTTCGGGTTAGGCATCAACCCGCGAGGCCCCAGGACCTTGCCGAGCTTTCCGGCGGACTTCATCATGTCTGGCGTCGCGATCACTGCATCGTAATCGGTCCAGCCGCCCATGATTTTCGTAACCATGTCTTCGCCGCCGACAAAATCGGCGCCAGCGTCAGTGGCTTCGCGAACTTTTTCGCCGCTGGCAATCACCAGGACGCGCACCGCTTTACCGAGCCCGTGCGGCAGAACCACCGTGCCGCGTACTACTTGGTCCGAATGCTTCGGGTCGACGCCCAGATTGACGGCCAGCTCCACCGTTTCATTGAACTTGGTGTGATGCGTCTTCTTGATCAGCTCCGTCGCTTCCGCGAGCTTGTACGGCCGCGCTTCCACCTTCTTGCGCGCATTCTCGACGTTCTTACCCGATTTCTTCATCGCTGCCCTCGTAATCCTTTTTACGCCGTGACTTCCAAACCCATGTTTCGCGCCGTGCCCATCACGGTGCGTACCGCCGATTCCATATTCGTTGTATTCAGGTCGACCAGCTTGAGCTTGGCAATCTCTTCGACCTGCTTCTTTGTGACCTTGCCGACCTTGTTGCGATTCGGCTCCGCGGAACCTTTCACGATTCCGGCGGCGCGCAGCAGCAAAATGGAAGCGGGCGGAGTCTTTAAAATAAAGGTGAAGGTGCGATCGGTATAAACCGTCACGAGCACCGGGAAGATCATTCCGTCCGGCTCTTTGGCCGTCTTGGCATTGAACTGCTTGCAAAAATCCATGATGTTCAAGCCATGTGGGCCGAGCGCGGTTCCAACCGGCGGCGCCGGAGTGGCCTTGCCCGCCGGTAACTGCAACTTGATCGTTGTTTGTACTTTCTTAGCCATGTCCTTGCCTCAAATGTCCTTTTTTCGAGAGCGCTGCCTCAGCCGAGCTTCTCGACACTCGCAAAATCCAGTTCCACCGGCGTTGAACGCCCGAAGATTGTTACCGAAACTTTCAAGCGGCTGTGGTCCCCATCAATTTCCTCGACCGTGCCGTTGAAATTCGCAAATGGGCCGTCCACGATGCGCACCTGCTCGTTGCGCTCGAATACCACTTTCGGCTTCGGCCGATCCGTCGGCACATGCACGCGGTTGATGATCGCGTCCACTTCTGCCTCGGACAGCGGCGAGGGCGATGTCGCCGAGCCGACAAATCCAGTGACACGCGGTGTGGAACGCACGATGTGCCAGGTGTTTTCGTCCAGGTCCATTTCCACCAGCACATAGCCCGGATAGGACATGCGCGACGAAACCACTTTCTTCCCACCGCGCACTTCCACGGTGTCTTCCATCGGAATCAGCACGCGCCCAATCTTGTCCTGCAAATTGAACGCGGCCACGCGGCTCTCCAGGCTCTCTTTAACTTTCTTCTCAAAGCCCGAGTAGGTATGGATGATGTACCACTGCATCGCCATCGCAGTCGGATTCCCTTCAGACACCAAAGATTTTGAAGACGTAAGCCACCCCTCGTTGCACCAGCCAGTCAACGACTGCTAGAAAAACCCCGAAGAAAAAAACCGTTGCAATCACGACCGTTGTGGTCGAAATCACATCGTCCTTGCTCGGCCACGTTACTTGCTTCATTTCCACGCGCACGTCGTGCATGAATTCGCGCGTGTCCGCCACCGTTCCGGAAACCCGCTGGCCGATTCCTGCGGCCGCTCCGGTAATGGCGTTGCTGCCCGACTCTTCGTTCTTCACTTTTACCGCCTGCGTGGCCATGAAACCCTCTTCACTTCCCGGAGCAACCTGTTACCCGCTCCGTCCTTCTCGATTCCGCGCGCCCGCTGGTCAGGCGTTCTTTCTGCGCGCCCTTCTCAGGCGCCAAACTCTGGCAGGGGAGGAGGGACTCGAACCCCCATACCCGGTTTTGGAGACCGGAGTCCTAGCCGTTGGACGACTCCCCTGAATCGCCGACTTTTGGCGATTCACCCTGAAGCCGCGCCTTCTGCGGCTGAAGGGTAATCCCATCACCAAAATCCAACAGGAGCTTCAGTTTCTTCTCCCGCCTCCAACCCTTCAATTCCCGTTCCCGATGTCTCGCCGCTTTCTGCTCCGGAAATTCCTGCCACCAAATCAATTGAACGGGCCGTCGTTTCGAAGTGAACGTCGCTCCAAAGCCGCGGTTATGTCTCTTGACCCGTTCCTCCACGTTGCTTGCGACTCCCACATAAAGAGACCCGTCGTTACATCGCACCATGTAGCAGAACCAAATCGTCCCGTCTGCCACATTGCCTCCGGCCTAAGGCGTTACTTCACTTCCTTGTGCGCCGTGTGCTTGCGGCACGAATTGCAAAACTTCTTGGTCTCCAAACGGTCGGAGTGCTTCTTCTTGTTTTTCGTCGTCGTGTAGTTGCGGTTTTTGCAATCCCCGCACTGCAACGTAATGGTTTCCCGCATGCCTTGTCTCTCTTCCCGATTCCCTGCTAACCGTTACTCGATGAGGTCCGTGACTGCGCCGGCGCCCACGGTGTGGCCGCCTTCGCGAATCGCGAAACGCAAGCCCTTCTCCAATGCGACCGGGGTGATCAGCGACACTTCGCAGCTTACGTTATCGCCGGGCATCACCATT
>JAOAPV010000036.1 GCA_025463055.1 Candidatus Acidiferrum typicum | reverse complement strand
CACAGCGATAAGCAGGTCAAGACGAAAAGTTCGGTAATCGTTGCGACTCCGGCCGATTCCGCCAAAATTGATGTGAACGCCTTGCTGCACCTCGAAATTCTCGGCGTTCAGGCTCAGGGTGACCGTGCGATCATTCGCGCGCGCACAAAATTTGAGGTCCTGGCTTCCGATTCCAACTTCAAGACTCCGGGCTTCAAGCCGCCGTCTCCTCAGCTGCAAAGACAAGATGAGAAGGAAAAGTTCATCGAGTTTACGATCCGTCCCGACGGCCGCCTCGACAAAGTCACTGGCCTCGACGCACTTTTCCCCGAGCAACAGCAAGCTTGGCAAGAATGGGTTTCGCGGTTTTTGCTCGGTGCTGAGCTTCCCTCGTCGAGCGTGCGGATCTCCCAGAGATGGAGTTCCGCAGAAGCGGAGAAATCTCCAGCTCCCATAGCCGGCCTTCGTTGGACGCGCCAATCCACGTACGTCCGCGATGAGCCTTGCCACGCTCTGCAGTTGACCGCGCAAGGCAGCGTCGATGCAGCAGATGCTGAACCTGAAACCTGTGCCGTCATTCTCACCACCGCCATCCTGAACCAGGACTCCAGTGAGAAAAATGCCACGCCGCAGGACTTCAAGCTCCACGAATTGCGCACCGCAGGCACGGCCCGCGGCGCCAATCGCATCATCACTTATATTTCTCTGAAAACGGGCCTGCTCATGCGCGCCACGGAAGAAGCCACTCAACAAATGAATGTGACAGTGGCAAAAGCCGATGGTTCCAATCGTGTACACTACGACGTAAACGCGAAGAGCCACTCCGAAGTAGTTCGCGTTGTGCAGACTGCATTGAATCCCAACAATTCTCAGTGATTTCGGGACTGTGCCCGGGACGCTTGCCCTCCGGGGTATAATGAAGGTTTCGGCTCACCCCAGAGAGCCGGCAGGAGACCCTTCCGTGCAATTTCGACTGCGCAGCAGCTACCAACCGCGCGGTGACCAACCCGCGGCGATCGACCAGCTCGTCCGCGGCGTGGAAGCCGGCGATAAGCACCAAGTCCTTCTCGGTGTTACCGGCTCGGGCAAGACCTTCACGATGGCCAAGGTCATCGAAGCTGTAAATCGTCCCGCGCTCGTCCTCGCGCACAACAAGACTCTGGCCGCGCAGCTCTATCACGAATTCAAGAATTTTTTCCCAGAGAATGCCGTCGAATATTTCGTCAGCTACTATGACTTCTACCAGCCCGAGGCCTACGTTCCCTCCGCCGACGTGTACATCGAAAAAGAATCCACCATTAACGATGAGCTCGATAAGCTGCGCATGAGCGCCACGCGCTCCCTTTTCGAGCGCCGAGACGTAATCATTGTCGCCTCGGTTTCCTGCATCTACGGCCTCGGCTCGCCGGAAGCCTATTACGGCATGCTCGTCATGCTCGAAAAAGGCCAGCACACATCGCGCGAAGCTCTGCTGCGCCGCTTCGTCGATATTCAGTACGACCGCTCCGAAGATTTGCGCCGCGGCACGTTTCGCGTTCGCGGCGACATGATCGAAATCTACCCGACCTACGAGGACAATGCCTACCGCATCGAGATGTGGGGCGAGCAGATCGACGCGCTGCGCCAAATCGATCCCCTAACGGGCGAAGTCCGCGCTGGCCAGGAAGATCTCACCCGCGTCCCCATCTATCCCAAGACGCACTACGTGATGCCCACCGAGCAGCGCGAGCGCGCCATTGTCACCATCTATGAAGAGCTCGAATGGTGGAAAAAGGAACTTGAACGCGCTGGGAAATTTGTGGAAGCCCAGCGCTTAACCCAACGCACCCTTTTTGACATCGAAATGATGCGCACCATTGGCTACTGCCATGGCGTAGAGAATTATTCGCGCCACCTCAGCGGTCGCCTGCCAGGCGAAGCTCCGCCAACATTGCTTGATTACGTCCCGCAGGATTATTTGCTTTTCGTTGACGAATCGCACCAAACGATTCCGCAGGTTCGCGGAATGCACGCCGGGGATCGGTCGCGCAAAGAAACTCTCGTGAACTACGGTTTTCGCATGCCCTCCGCGCTCGATAATCGCCCGCTCACCTTTGAAGAGTTCGAGCACCGCGTGAATCAGGTTCTGTATGTCTCCGCCACGCCTGGACCCTATGAGCTGACTAAATCGGGCGGCGGTTTCGTCGAGCAAGTGATTCGCCCCACAGGTCTCGTCGATCCAGAAGTGGAAATTCGCCCTGTAAAAGGGCAGGTCGACGACTTACTCGAAGAAATTCGCCTGCGAGCCGAGCGTCGCGAGCGCGTGCTCGTTACCACGCTCACCAAGCGCATGGCCGAGGATCTCTCTGAATATTTCACAGAAATCGGCGTCCGTTGCCGCTATTTGCATTCCGAAGTCGAAACCCTCGACCGCATCAAAATCCTGCGCGACCTTCGCCGCGGCGAGTTCGACGTCCTAATCGGCATCAATCTTCTGCGCGAAGGCTTGGACCTGCCGGAAGTGTCTCTTGTCGCAATTTTAGATGCTGACAAGGAAGGGTATTTGCGCAGCGCCACGTCGCTCATCCAAACGATGGGCCGCTGCGCGCGCCACATATCCGGCCGCGCCATTCTTTACGCCGATACGCGCACTGGTTCGATGAATCAGGCCATCAGTGAAACGAATCGCCGTCGCGACAAGCAGATCGCTTACAACACGGAAAACAACATCACGCCCGAATCTATCGTAAAGTCCGTGGATATGGAGCTTGCCCGTATTGTCGAAGCTGACTACGTCACAATACCGATCGATGAAGCCGCGCTCGACACCGCTACCGCTAACGTCAAGAGCGAACAACAGCTCGCGGAATTGCTGAAGCAGCTCGAAGGTCAAATGCGCGAAGCCGCCAAGAAATTTGAGTTTGAGAAAGCCGCTCAGCTCCGCGACCGCATTCGCGGCCTAAAGCAACGCGACCTTTCGGGACTCTTTTCCACCGAAAAGGCCTCGGCAGCATCCTGACGCAAGCCGAACGCTTTGAACGACTCATACGACGCCGCGCTTGAGCTCCTCTAGCGGATAAAACGTATCCCGCCAAGTCACACCACCGCGCCACAACGTAACCACCGTTGAGCGCAGCAACATGTAGCAAAACAGCACGGCCCCAATCGGATGCGTGAGCGCATAAAGCGGCGAGACACGCATCACGATGTTCACCCCGAGGTGAAAGCCCACCGCGATCACGACCGAAATCACGGCCAGCACGCGAATCCATCCGTGTCCGATAAACATTGCAACAAACGGCACTACGTCTGTTAACACCATTGCGATGGCTGCCACCAGCACAAGGCCTACGTTGTAGCCCAACGCCGCAAAGAAATTCTTAGTCACGCCCCGTACCAAATTTCCCAAACCTGCATGCCAACGGATAACCACCTCATCCTGCGCAAGGCTCACAGAACTCCGGAATCCCGCTTGTTTCACGATTTTTCCGAGCTTCATGTCGTCCACAACTTCCATTGCCAGCCCCCGATGCGTGCCCGCCGCCTCATAAGCTGACCGCTTGAGAAGTTGGAACGCTCCGACCCCAACATAGGTCCACGACCCAGGATCGCTCACCCGGTGAGGATCGGTCGCAATATGAAACGCCATTCCAAAAAATGTGATGAGCACTTTTTCCCAGAAGCCCACCATCTCCACGTCACCAAACAGCGTCAAATGGTCCAGATTGCGCTGCTTCACCAATGTAACGGCGCGCCGCAGGGCCGCCGGCGCGAACCGCACGTCCGCATCGGTGAACAGCAGCCATTCTCCTGTCGAGCGCTCGTAGCCTTTCTGTAAAGCGTGCGTTTTCCCAAGCCAGCCTGCTGGCAACGTTTCGACGTGCTCGACCCGAGCGCGTTCGTGCCTGCGCGCAAATTCATTCAAAATTCTTCCTGTGGAATCTTCCGACCGGTCATTCACAGCGATGATTTCAAGCCGCGGATAGTCGATGTTCGCAAGCGTCGCGATAGCCGCGGGGAGCTTCTCCTCTTCATCACGCGCCGCAAAAATCAGCGAAATGCGGGGACAATCGGCATCGGAAGCGGGAGCAAAATCCTTGATAAATGGCAAATGCAGCGCGCCGTACGCCACACGCAACCCGTGAAAAACCCAGAAGAACGCAGTCAATCCAAATAGCGCCACACCCACGGTGTGCTCGATTTTTCCCGTCAGAATTGGTATCAAGCGCTCGCCTCGGTTATCCTAGCATTGCATAAAAATAACGCCGCGTTTTGCGCGATTCACGGAGCCACCGTAGTGAAGATACCCATCGAGACAACGACGCTCGCCAATGGACTCAAAGTAGTTGTTGCGCCAGACACGACCGCCCCCGTCGTCACCGTAGGCGTCTACTATAAAATTGGTTTCCGCCTTGAGCCGCAAGGCCGCAGCGGCTTTGCGCATCTTTTCGAGCACATGATGTTCCAGGGCTCGGCTCATGCTCCCAAGATGCAGCACATCAAGCTCATCAATTCCAGCGGCGGCACGCTCAACGGTTCCACCCATTACGACGTAACGAATTATTTCGAGTCCGTGCCTTCCAACGCGCTTGAGCGTGTCCTTTGGCTCGAAGCCGATCGCATGCGCGCCCTCAAGGTAGACGACGAAAATCTTCGCAACCAGCGCGACGTAGTCAAAGAAGAGGTCCGCGTAAATGTTTTGAATCAGCCCTACGGCGGCTTTCCCTGGCTCGATCTTCCTCCCGTCGCTTTTCGCAATTGGGCCAACGCTCACAATTTTTATGGAGATTTTGCCGATCTCGATGCCGCCAGCCTCGCCGACGTGCAATCCTTCTTCAAAACGTACTACGCGCCAAACAACGCCGTGCTTCTTATTCTTGGCGACGTGAAACCCGAAGAAGGTCTTGCGTTGGCTAAAAAGTATTTCGGGGATATCCCCGCCGGCGCCCCGCCGCCGTTCGCCGATCCTCGCGAACCCGAGCAAACAGAAGAACGCCGCGGCGAAGTCGAAGAAAAATTTGGCACCCTGCCGGCCATGGCGATCGGTTACACGGTCCCACCGCGACGCACTACCGACTGGCACGCCATGACCCTGCTAGACCAAGCTCTACACGGTGGCCGCGCCGGGCGTATGTATCGCCATCTGGTTCTCGAAAAGCAGGTCGCCGTCGAAGTCGACGGCGGCATCGAAGATGTGTTCGGCTACAACGGCCCGACACAAATGGTCACCAAAATTCTACACAAGCCCGAATATTCCAGCGACGCTACAATGACCGAATTTGATTCGGTCATTCGCGAAGTCCAGCAAAACGGCATCTCCCAGGACGAGCTGGATCAACTCAAAGTGAAATTCCGCTCGGACTATTACTCCACGCTTGAAGGCGGCCGCGGCGGCATGCCTCGCTATGGGCTGATGCATCTGCTCGCTTGCTTCTCGCTTTTCGACAATGAGCCGCAGCTCGTTAATTCGATCCTCGACGGCTTCCTCGCTGTAAAGCGTGAGGACATTCAGGCCGTCGCGAAAAAGTATCTGCGCAACGACAAACGTGCCGTCGTGTTTCGTCGTCCCGTCGCTCTCGCCAAGGAGGCCGCATAATGGCCACCCGCGCCGCCGAAGTGCATACCAGCGTTCCGCCACTTTCCCCAGAGCGCCAAGTCACATGGCCCAAGCGCACCAGAACGCGCCTCGCTAACGGACTCGAAGTGGTTCTCGCCGAATCTCACACAGTTCCCAAATTTCACGGTGAATTATTCCTTCGCTCCGGCAACGCCGCCGTTGCAAATCGCGCGCCCGGCCTCGCCGAGATGACCGCCACGGTGGTGCGCACCGGAACCGCAAAACGCGTAAGCCGCCAAATCGAAGAGGACCTCCGCCGCCTCGGCGCCGACCTTTCTTCCCATGCCGGCGCGGACAACAGCGCCATCGGCTTTGCAGGTCTGTCCGAACTCGCCGAGCCTCTCTTGCAACTGGTGAACGAGCTTGCGCGCGAAGCCGCGTTCCCCGAACCCGAATTCGAACGCGAGCGCCGCCAAAAGGTCGAAGAAGTAAAGCTCGACCGCACCCAGCCCGGCTTCCTCGCTAGCGAGCGTCTCCGCAAAGTTCTCTTCGGCGCTCACCCCTACGCGCAAGTCGCGCCTACTGAACAACAAGTCGCCGCCTACAGGCGTGACGATCTTATCTCCATCTATCGCGATTTCTATACGCCCGAAAATGCGCTATTGCTAATGGTTGGCGATTTTGATTCTGCCGCAATGCTCGAGACCATCGAGAACGTTTTTGGCGCATGGAGCGGTAACAAGCCATTGATTGCACCGTCTCCAGAACCGTCGAAACCCCATGGTCGCCGCGTCCATCTCGTGCACGTTCCCGGTGCCGTACAAGCACAAATTCTCGCCGGCTGCCATGCAATCACTCGTAAACATCCCGACTGGATCAAGCTCGGCCTGACCAATAGCCTCTATGGGGGCGCTTTCAATTCGCGCCTAGTGATGAACATCCGCGAAGACAAAGGCTACACTTACAGCCCGCGCAGCGGCGTCAATGCGTTACGCGATTACGGCTATTTTTCCGTTTCCGCTGCCGTTCGAAACGAAGTAGTCGCCGCTTCGCTAACCGAAATCTTTTATGAGCTAGACAAACTTCGTGCTCTCCCCGTGCCTGAGCCCGAGCTGGCCGACGCTCGCAATTATGTCAGTGGCGTTTTCTCTCTTGGCCTCGCGACACAAGACGGCCTGCTGTCGCAATTGGCGACCGTCGCGTTAAACGAGCTCCCAGACGACTATCTCGAAACGTATCGCGACAAAGTTCGCGCTCTCACGCCCGACGATTTGTTGGCAACCGCGCGCAAATATTTCGACTCCGCCAACATGCAAATCGTTGTGGTCGGCGACCGCACTCAAATCGAGCCTCAAGCCGCCCTCTTCGGAGACTTGGACGTCTACGACGCTCATGGCAAGCGCCTAAGTTGAAGCTTGTCTGTTATTTACTTGAGTAACTATCTCTGCTAGTATTCTAGGCCATGCGGCAAGGTAAACTGCAGGTCCGGATCTCATTATCCGTTCTAGCGTTGTGCTTCACTCTCGCAGCAATTTCGGTTGCGACCAAAAAGCCGCCGCCCAAACCCGTCAACATCAACGCCGCCAATTCCGAAGAGCTACAACAAGTTCCCGGAATTGGCCCCGCCACCGCCGAAAAAATCCTGCAGATGCGAAAGTCCTACGGCTCGTTCAAGAGCGTCGATGACCTACTTTCAATCAAAGGTATCGGTAAAAAGCGCCTGGAAAAAATGCGCAAGTACCTAACGGTCACCAAATCCACAGTCGCAAACAAAGTGTCTCGGCCAGCGGTCTCAGTGTCTCCTCTGAAAAAGCCGGAGCCGTCAGGTGTAGTTTCGTCGCCAGCCGAAGCGGAAGAGCCACCGAACTAGCGCACGGGCGTCTTCATTATTGCCTTTGGCGGAAGTATCTTGGGAACGCCCTTCGGTTGTATCTGGTGGATCCGCCGGCCGAGGAACGCAAGCGCTACAACCGTTGATGCGTCTCGCGCCGCGCTTCCACGCGCAGCGGTACCTGGTCCGCAATGCAAATGCCGTACCCTTCCAGCGCCACAACCTTTTTCGGATGATTGGTCAGTACGCGAATATCCTTGAGTCCCAGATCGATCAAAATCTGTGCGCCAATCCCGCTTTCATGCTGCACCATGCGTTGCCGCGCCGGCTCATGGTCCAGCTGTCCGCGCGAGTGCACATGGATCTGCGGCAGAGCCCCCGGCTCGCTCGACTGCTCAATGCCAAACCCGCGCCCGGTGTGATGTAAATACAAAAAAACGCCGCGGTCCTCTTTTGCAATCGCATCCAGCGATCGCGCAACCAACTCCGCGCAGTCGCACGTGATCGACCCAAAAACATCGCCCGTCAAGCAATGCGAATGCACACGCACCAGCGGAGCGCCTCCGTTTTCGAGATCTCCACGCACCAGCGCAACATGCTGGTCATGGTCCACATCGCTTGAATACGCGATCATCCGAAACACGCCATAACGAGTCGGCAGCACAGCCTCAGCGACGCGCCGAACGTAGCGTTCGTGTTGCATTCGATAGCGAATCAGGTCCGCCACCGTCAGCATTTTCAAGTTATGCTGCTTGCAAAACTCCACGAGTTGCGGCACGCGCGACATCGTGCCGTCTTCATTCATAATTTCGCAAATCACGCCCGCCGGAGTAAGCCCCGCAATCCGCGCCAAGTCTACGCTCGCCTCGGTTTGGCCCGCTCGCACCAGCACGCCGCCGTTTCGCGCACGAAGCGGAAAAATATGCCCCGGCCGCGCCAAATCCTGCGGTTTTGTCTTCGGGTCCACTGCCGTCAAAATCGTGATGGCGCGGTCGGACGCGCTAATTCCGGTAGTCACACCGAGCCGCCCATCAATCGCCTCGCAAAACGCCGTGCCATGCACGGACGTATTGATCGGCGACATCAGTGGCAGGTGGAGTTCCTCGCAGCGGTCCTCGGTCAGTGGCAAGCAAATCAGGCCGCGCGCATACTTCGCCATGAAGTTGATGGCTTCCGGCGTAATCTTCTCCGCCGCCATAGCCAAATCGCCCTCGTTTTCGCGGTCTTCATCGTCAACAAGCACAATCATCCGGCCTTGCCGGATATCCTCGACGGCCTCTTCGACCGTCGCGAAGTCAGCTCGCATTTCTCTCATATTGCTAAATATAGCATTTACCGTGCAGGCTTTCCTCATCGCAAGACCTTGCGGCAATGAGGCAGGCCGCCGTTCTCGTGGGCTTCGGGCTGATCAGATCTCAGCCGCGCTGAGCTTCCATTCGGGCCTCTGTGTAGAGTCCCCACAGAGCTCCGGGGTTCACCGTTCCACGTAACTTCTGGCGTCCGTGAAAAAGTCGTGATTTAACGGCGCCGACCGAGGTGCCTAGAATCTGAGCTGTTTCTTCCAAAGAGCGGCCCTCCATGTCGCGCAGCAAGACTGTCTTCCGAGTTCGTGGACCCAGGCGATTGATGGCCTTATTCAAAAGTTCTGAGCGCTCGCGCAGCCAGCAGGACTCCTCTGGACTGGGACTCTGGTCAACGAATGCCAACGAATCGGAGTTAGGGCGATCATCTGGGCTCTCTGGCAAGACTTCAGGGATCCCCCGCCTTCTACGCAGCAACATAAAGGCTTCATTCATAACAATGCGGGTTAGCCAGGTAGAAAAACGCGATTTTTCTTGAAACGCACCGAGATGCAGGAAAGCTTTGTGAAAACTCTCCTGCACGACATCTTCGGCATCCTCACGGTTGTTCGTTATGCGTTGCGCCATAGCGAGAGCGCGCCGTTTGTAACGAGAAACCAATGTCTCGAAAGCGTGCGTATCTCCACTCTTTGTGGCGCCTACCAGCGAGGCATCGGGGTCTTTGTCTGTAACCACATCGTTTGCATGAAACGTTTCCATGATCCCGTAACTCCTTGCGATTTCGTTGAACACCAGCCAACCGTAGACGAAGCAATAGCTGGGCCAGAGGTGGCACTTCACCAAGACCAAGTGGAAGTTATTGGCGCGACGGGGGATGCATCAATTGCCGTCGGGTTTTGTCGGTGACAACCGTGACGAAATCTGTCGGAATGTCGGCATAGCGTCTATTCCGCTGGCTTTGAGGAAAGGGGGTAAACCTGAAAAGGGCAGTTCAAGTACCAGTGTCGGCTGTAACTACATGCAAGCGCAACGACTCAAACGGGACGGGTAATTGCGAGTTCAGACAGCTTGTTGCAGGCAATAACCTTGTTGCAAAATGTCCTCGCATCAGCCCAGAATCGCGTCGCGGTCTCTAAGGAGATGTCCGCACCCGGTGATTCTGCCTCCGAGTGCACCGAAAATATGGTCGCCCTAGTCAGAAGTAGTGGCATGGTCAGGTCCAATCCGCTCCTTTGGCCGAAGCTGCCTCAGATTTGGGGATATGGAATTGCTGTTTTAGCTGTCGCCACCGCGGTGATTCTTACACAGTGGCCGGCACTGCATCTGGAAGAGGCTCCGCTTTCCCTCTGCGTTTTCGCCGTCATGTTGACCGCTTGGGTCGGCGGAGTTGGGCCGGGATTGCTTGCAACGTCCCTTTCCATTCTGGCGTTCTATTATCATCACTCCCTCTCTCCAATACATTCGTTCGGTGTGAATTCCGGGTTACCACGGTTTATCGCTTTTTCGCTTTCGCTGCTGATTGTCGGACTGCTGACCGCGGCGCAAAGGAGCGCTACGGAATCCCTAAGGCGCGCACACGATCACCTAAAGGGAGTAGTTAAAGAACTCCGGAGAACCAATGAAGCGTTACAAGCGGAGAGTTCGGAACGCAAGCATGCCGAGGAGAAACTCCAGCAGTCACAGGCAGATCTCGCGCGCGTCAGCCGGGTCACCACCATGGGCGAGCTCACAGCCTCGCTGGCTCATGAAGTGAATCAACCGATCGCCGCCGCTGTCACTAACGCAAATACTTGCTTGCGCTGGCTTACCCGCGATTCCCCCGATTTAGAAGAGGCGCGGGCGGCTGCCATGAGAATCGTGAAAGACGGAACGCGTGCGGCAGAAATCATCACCCGGGTCCGCCTTCTCTTTCAGAAAGGTGCTCCACAGCGCGAGTTGGTGGACCTAAACGAAGTCATTCGGGAAATGATTTTGCTTCTGCGCAGCGAGACAGTCCGATACAACATATCGGTAGGGGCAGACTTGGCCGTAGACCTGCCCCAGGTCCTGGCAGACCGGGTGCAATTGCAGCAGGTCATGATGAATCTCATGCTTAACAGCGTTGATGCGATAAAGAATGTGGATGGGGCGCGCGAGCTAATCATAAGATCGCGGCGATCGGATAACGGGCAGATTGTAGTGTCCGTCAGCGACACTGGCGTGGGACTGCCACATAACCAGACAAACCAGATCTTTAATGCGTTTTTTACCACGAAGTCTCATGGCACCGGCATGGGATTGTCCATCAGCCGCTCAATCGTTGAATCGCACGGCGGACGGTTGTGGTTTGCCGACAACCCTCCGCGTGGCGCAATCTTTTTCTTGGCCCTACCGATTAAAGTTGAGGCGCATGAATGACTGCCGCAGATTCCCCTATCGTTTTCGTCATTGATGACGACGCCCACGTCCGCGCAGCCATCCAGGGTTTGCTGAAGTCGGTGGGCTTGCGGTCCGAGTCCTTCGCGACGGCACAAGAGTTCTTGGGCAGCAAGCGGCCGGACGGCCCGAGTTGCCTCGTCTTGGACGTAAGACTCCCTGGCATTAATGGCTTGGAGTTTCAGCGCGAGTTGGCCGACAAGCGCCTCCTGATTCCGATCATTTTTATCACCGGGCATGGGGACATTCCCATGACGGTGAAAGCGATGAAATCCGGTGCAGTGGAGTTCCTGACCAAGCCCTTCCGCGACCAAGACTTGCTGGACGCGATCCAGCAGGCATTGAATCGCGACCGCGTGACCCGACAGCAACAGGGTGACCTCGCCGAACTGCGCAAGCATTATGAGGTGCTCACCGCACGCGAACGCGAGGTCATGAGCCTGGTTGTCTCGGGTATGCTCAACAAGCAAATTGCCTCCGAGCTCGGAACGAGCGAAATTACCGTTAAAATCCATCGCGGCCACGTGATGCGGAAGATGCAGGCCGAATCGCTAGCAGAACTGGTTAGGATGGGCACGAAGCTAGACCTTCCGCCCGTCAAGAAGTAGGAAAGAGCTCCGCCGTTCACAAGAGCACTTCGCCATCTGGAAGCCATACCAGTTTTGGCCAATCTGCCTCAATTTCGCCTTTGGCGATGGTCACTGTCCCTTGATCGGCAAGCATTAGCGGCCTTATACCAAAGCATAATTGCGCGGCCTTCGGTCGCACTGGTAAATTCGCGTCATGGGAACGCAGATGAACAATAAATTAGTAGCCGTCGTGGACGACGACGATTTGATCCGCAGCGCATTACAGGGCCTGCTCAAGGCGGTTGGATTGCCGACAGCGGCCTTTGCATCAGCAGAGGAATTTTTGACATCCGGCCAAAGGCACCAAGTTGCATGTCTGATCGCGGACATTCGCATGCCGGGAATGTCCGGCCTCGACCTTCAGGCAAAACTAAACATCGAACGATGCAGGATTCCTATCATTTTCATCACGGCACACGGCGACGAAAAAATGCGCATGCAAGCGTTGCGAGCAGGGGCCGTGGAGTTCCTGGCCAAGCCGTTCAATGACGAAGCCCTGCTCGAGAGTGTAAGGGCGGCGCTCGAGAGCTGAGCGCTTAGGGGAGCATGTAAGTGGGTGCGCCAGGAGGTTCTCTGTGGGAGCTTTTGAAAGACTCGGGTCCGTTGATCAGGTCAATGATGAGCGCAGATTCGAGCAGGTGATAGGCAAAAGTCCTGCTCTTGAGACAGTGCTCGAACAAGTCGAGTGTGTCGCGCCCACTGATTCCACCGTTCTTATCCAGGGAGAAACCGGGACCGGCAAAGAGCTGATTGCGCGTGCCATTCACAATATCAGCTCGCGATGCGGGCGCCCGTTTGTAAAGCTAAATTGTGCTGCCATTCCGCTCGATCTCTTGGAAAGTGAGCTTTTTGGCCATGAGAAGGGCGCATTTACGGGCGCCATCGCGCAGAAGCTAGGTCGTTTCGAAACGGCCGACAAAGGCACGCTGTTCCTGGATGAGGTGGGCGATATTCCGCTGGCTCTGCAGCCCAAACTGCTGCGCGTTTTGCAGGAGCAGGAGTTCGAGCGCCTGGGAGGCACACGGACTCACCAGGTGGACGTTCGGCTGGTGGCTGCGACGAACCGAGATTTGACCGAGATGGTGAAGCGCAATGGATTTCGTAGTGACCTCTACTATCGTCTGAATGTGTTTCCGATTCAATTACCGCCGTTGCGCGAGCGCCGCGAAGACATTCCGGCACTGGTCGAGCATTTCGTCGACATACTCAGCCGGCGCATGGGTAAGCAGATCGACGAAATTCCTCCTCAGGTGATGTCTGCGTTTGCTTCGCATCCGTGGCCGGGAAATATACGGGAGCTGCAGAATTTCATCGAGCGGAGCGTAATCCTGAGTGCGGGGACCGTTCTGTCTCCTCCTCTCGGAGAATTAAAGCGTTCCCCCGAACCTGCATCGTCGTCGGCTGTTACGTTGGAAGAAGTGGAACGAGATCACATCCGCAAGACTCTCGAGCAAACTCATTGGGTGGTTGCTGGCCCCAACGGCGCCGCTGCCCGTTTAGGAATTAAGAGGTCTACACTTTATTTTCGAATGCAGAAGCTCGGCATCTCACGTGTAAACAAGAATCACCACAATCACAATGGCGAGAATTTCAGACCGGAAGATCCAGCGGCTGTTTGAAGAAGTGCGGACCATCAAGTAGCAGTTGACAGTGACCTCCCAAAATATCCTCCTGCGTGTGCCATGGTTCTGCAATCCCATTTCATTTTCGACGAAGAGAAGGAATATCAGCGAGTGTCGAAATGTGGACTCATGTTTAGCGGACGGGCATGGCGCTTCCTCTGTGGTTTGCAATTGTCTGTATTTTCCGTGACTTACGTGTTGGCCCCAGCATTGCTTATCCCAGTTGTGTCGCTCGATGAACCTGAACTTTCGTGACGACAGAAAAGAGAAGAAACAAAATGTCAATTAAGCGGACCACGAATGGTCACGTACCTACAAAGCCGGGATCACGCCACCTGCTGGTGTTGTCCATTGCTTTGCTCTTCGTAGCAGCAATGTATCCGGGCGAAGCAAACGCGCAGATCATTGGAGGGATTCAAGCCAACATCCCATTCCAGTTCCATGCAGGGGCGGCGAATCTGCCTGCGGGCACATACCGTATCCGCATGCTGGAGGATTCCAATTTGACATTGATGGAGATCAGCAGCTTGGACGGATCTCGTTCCGCTCTATTCCAGGTCCAAGAATCAGAGGCTGACTCCACACCCGCCAAGAGCGAGTTGATCTTCAACAAGTACGGCGATCAATACTTCCTTGCGGAATTGTTTGACGAAGGCGACGCAAGCGGAAGCAAAGTTATCGAGTCCAATTACGAAAAAAAGGTCAGTCAAGGGACCGCGATGGCCCAGGAACATGTGCCGGCAGGCACGCGCATACAGTAACGGCTCGTTGAAATGGCACGACGCCTGCTTGCAATGCGTCGTGCTTTCTAGCGCTTAGAGTTCTTCGGGACTCAGAAAAGGAGGAAATATGAAGTTACAAGGGAATATGAAATTACAAAGAGCAGCAATTGTTTTGATCGGAACAATGTTTTTGTTCGTGGGCAAGTCTTCGGCACAGCAGGTGAAGACCGATTACGATCGGAGCGCTAACTTCGGCCAATACAAGACCTACTCGTGGGAGCAGGTCAAGACTAAGGATGCCTTGGATATCGATCGAATCAAGTCCGCGGTTAATGCCGCTTTGGCCGCAAAAGGTTGGACCCAGGTAGATTCAGGCGGCGATGTCTCGATCGTTGCTCTGGAGACCACGCAGAATCAGCAGACCTTGAATACGTTCTATGACGGGTTTGGGGGAGGCTGGGGTTGGAGAGGATTTGGAGGCGGAGGTTTTGGAGACGCAACGACCACAACAGAAACATATAAGGTAGGCACGCTGGTCGTCGATCTGTTCGACACGAAGACGAAGACTCTCCTCTGGAGGGGTAGCTCGATCGACACCCTCTCCAACAACTCCAACAAGAACATCAAGAATCTAGATAAGGGCGTGGAGAAAATGTTTAAGAAATTCCCTCCAGGCTCTTCGAAGTAGATGTCGCGTATGACTCCCGCCGATGCGTCGGCCTTTGCCGACGCTCGTTGCGGCGGGTTCCTTCGCGCGCAGCCAGTAGGCCGCGCGCAGCGAGGGAAGGCAAGAAACGAATTAGTGGAGAATCCTATGAAAGTATTTAAGCAAGTTTTGATCTTACTTCTTTGCGGTTTGCTGGTGCAGTTCAGTGCGCAAGCCGAATCCTTTGAACTACCCGGCCAATCCAGCGACCAGGCACCAGCGCCGCAGTCGTCGCAGGAATCTGCGCCGAAGCAGACCCCTCAGCAAGTACAGCAACTCGTTGCTCCCATCGCCTTGTATCCGGACGCTTTGGTGGCGCAGATCCTTGCCGCTTCCACGTATCCAACTCAGATTGTCGAGGCGGAACGCTGGATGCAAGGGCATTCCCATCTGAAGGGCGACGATTTGGCCAAACAAGTCGACAAACAAGACTGGGATCCCAGCGTAAAGGCCATGGCGCAATTTCCCTCGGTTCTCGAAAACATGGACAAGAACCTCTCCTGGACATCATCGCTTGGCGAGGCCTATGTGAGCCAGCCGCAGGATGTAACGGACGCGGTGCAGACGCTGCGTGAGGACGCGCGCAAGGAGGGCCACCTGAATAGCAACGAACAGGAGAAGGTAACGACGCAAGGCAACACGATCGTCATCGAACCGGCCACCCCTGAGGTGGTCTACGTCCCTGCCTATGATCCGTGGCTCGTGTACGGCGCGCCTATCGTTGCTTACCCTGGCTGGTATGCGGAGCCCGGGATTTTTTGGGGCGGCGTCGGACTTTCCTTCGGTATCGGATTTGGTATCGGCTTCTTCGGAGGATTTGGCTGGGGCTGGGGCCACTGGGGGTACGACTGGCACGGCGGTCGAGGATCCTTCGACCATCATGCTTGGGAATCGCACAGCCGGGACTTCGGTCACGGGGGATTCCATCACGGTGATTTCGGTCATGGCGGCTTCGCCCATGGCGGCGATCATGGCGGCGGATTTCACGGATCTTCGGGTTTTCACGGTGGCTCGGGCTCTCACGGCGGATCTAACTTTCACGCTCAGTCAGGAACGCACTCTGGCGGGTTCGGCGGCTTTAACCACGGCGGCGACGCCCGAGGCTTCTCTGCGCGCGGTCATTCGAGCGTTGGCGGCGGCGGCTTCCATGGCGGTGGCGGCCATGGCGGTGGCGGACACCATTAGGTGATTTCGTATGGAACGTATCAGGAATTCAAGAATGGAGAACAATATCATGCTGCAGAGAATTTCAAATTTTCCCCAAGGTGCAGGCAAGAGGGCTGCTGGATTTGCAGCAGCCCTCATAGTGGCACTTTCATTAGGATGTTCGTTTGCGCCGACGTTCGCGCAGCAGGCTGGACAGCAGACCTTTGCCTCGCCCCAAGACGCCGCGCACGCTCTCTTCGTGGCGATGGAGTCACAAGATGAGCAATCGCCCTTGCGTGTCCTGGGACCAGCCGCTAAGGAAGTGCTCTCGTCCGGCGATCCAACAGAGGATTCGGATGCTCGTGCCGGCTTCGTGGTCCGATACCAGGCGATGCATCGGTTCGTAACAGAGCCGAACGGGTCGGTAAGCCTGGTCGTGGGGGCCGAGAATTGGCCCTTTCCGATTCCGATGGTGAATAATCACGGTAAGTGGTATTTCGACACAGACGCAGGCAAAGACGAGATCCTATTCCGGCGGATCGGCAAAAACGAACTCGCTGCCCAGGATGCGTGCCAAAACCTGGTCGAAGCGCAAAAGGAATATTTCGCGAACCCTCCGGCCAGCCTCCCAAACCAATTCGCGCAGAAGTTGGTCAGCACGGAAGGCCGCCACGATGGCCTGTACTGGCACGGTGCTTCTGACGAGTTCTATAGCCCAATCAACGCTCTAATCGCGTATGCATACGGAACAAACTCAACGGACAAGGTTGGCGATCCTGTCCCATATAATGGATATTTCTTCCGGATCCTCACGAGACAAGGGCCTCATGCAACGGGCGGCGCGAAGAGCTATATCGTCAATGGTGAGATGACCGGAGGATTCGCGTTCATCGCCTATCCGGCCGAATACCGTGCGTCAGGGGTGATGACGTTCATTGTCGATGAATCGGGAGTCATTTATGAGAAGGATCTGGGGGCCGACACAGCAAAGATTGCAGACTCGATGAACGCCTACGATCCGGACTCCACCTGGCACGAGGCCGAATGAGCAAAAGCTTCGGAGTTGCCGATGGCACGAAATGCAATTGTTCTACGGTCAGCTATTTTCGCCGCTGCCATTGTGGCAGCGGCGGCCCTCTGTATTCTCGAGTTAGGGGGCAGGCCGCCAGTCCACCATTCAAATCCCCCTGAACTTCGCGCGAAGAACCATACACTCTCCCTAACTCTGCACGCAGCCATCGCAAGTGACGGAAAGAATTCCTTCTACTTTAACGGTGAACCAAACGCTCCGACATTGCGGCTCTCGCCTGGCGATCAACTAAAAATCACATATGTAAACGATCTTCCCGCTAAGCCACCAGAAAAGTGTTTGGCTGGTCCGTGCATGGACATGACCAATTTGCACTTTCATGGGCTGACGGTATCTCCCGACGCTCCGCAAGACGACGTCTTGACCATGTTGGCCATGCCGGGAAAAAAACTCGGCTATACCGTGCCGATTCCGAAAGATCATCCGCCGGGATTGTATTGGTATCACACGCACCCCCATGGCGAGAGCTACCGGCAAGTGTTGGATGGTATGTCGGGCGCGATCGTGATTGAGGGAATAGAATCTTATTTTCCTGCGCTCGCCGGCCTGCCCGAGCGCGTGCTGGTTGTGCGCGGCCGTTCCGTCGGGAAGGATGCGCAGTCTGCTGAATTGAAACAGCGCGTAGACCTCAGTTCGGAGGTTTGCGGTGGCGAGCACGAGCCGCCAGAAGAGGTGATGACCGTGAATGGATTCGTCCGGCCGCAAATTGAGATCGCACCGGGCGAACGTCAGTTCTGGAGGATCGTGAACGCTTCCGCCGACCGCTACGTGGACCTGCAGGTTGAGGGGCAAACGTTTGAAATCGTTGCGATGGATGGAATGCCTATCGCGCGGCACGACCCTGATCACAGAACGCGCACCGCGAATCATGTTTCGTTGCCGCCAGCGGGCAGGCTGGAAGCGATTGTCACCGGTCCATCCACCGGCGCTCATCGTCTGATCTCCCATTGTGTGGACACCGGGCCAGACGGCGATCCGAATCCCGCTATGGTATTGGCTGATATCGTTCCGCAGTCTACGGCAGATTCACCCGCCAAGGCTGCCAGGAACTCGCTCAAGCCTGAATTCAAAAGCCTGGACGTCGCTGCGGAAGAAAAAGCGCCTCCTCGATTCACCGTGATATTTACGGAAGACAAGAACGGCTTTTACATTAACGGAGAAAAATTCGCGGTAGATGCGGCTCCTATGGTGCGGGCGAAGGTCGGCTCCTATCAGCATTGGAAAATCGTTAATGCCACAGGGGAACTGCATCCTATGCACATTCACCAGGTTCATTTTTTGCCGTACGCCGAAAACGATAAGCCGATTGCCGATCCAGTATGGCTGGACACTGTGAATGTTCCGTACGGCGGTACAGTCGACGTCATCATGGACTTCACCGACCCCGTAATCAGGGGCATGTCGGTATTTCACTGCCATCTGCTCAATCACGAAGACAAAGGAATGATGGCGAAAATTCTATTTGAGTGACCGACAGGCTGCGCTTCGCTTTGCGACAGACAGGCCCCCGCGATTCTGACGGAAAAAGTCTCAAGGCAAGACTCATGTAGCGTGAGTCGCTTCGCGACAACCCCTCCATCACCAGAATTCAGTTTTATATTCCGGGGTCGATCTCATGATTGCGACACTATGTCAGCGTGCTGACACCCGCTCCATTTGCTGGACTCTTCAGAGACAGCCAGATGAACCAACCTGACCTAATCGCTCGTATTTTCAACCATTTCCCGAAATCTTCGATTCACTTGGCAATGGCAACTTGGGTGCATCGTTCAAGTGCGACGCAATTTATATCAACATTGGATGCCCGGAACTCAAATCGTGAAGTCAGTTTGTAAATGCAGTTCGGGCTGGCCGAGTCGAACGATTACAAGGGGTGAATCATGATGTGGATTGTCAGGCTCGCGCTAAAGCAGCCGTACACAATCGTGGTGCTCGCTATCTTGATCTTCCTGTTTGGGGGTCTCTCGATCGTTCGGACGCCCACCGACATCTTTCCGAACATCAACATCCCAGTCGTCAGCATTGTCTGGACCTACAACAGCCTCGAACCACAGGATCTGGCCGATAGGATCGTGACCATCACAGAGCGAAACCTGACAACCACCGTCGATAACATCGAGCACCTAGAGTCGCAGTCGCTTTATGGCATTGCCGTGGTGAAAGTATTTTTTCAACCCACGGTGAGTATCGACAAGGCCATCGCCCAGATCACGGCAAATTCCCAAACGCAACTCAGACAGTTGCCCGCGGGCACCACGCCGCCGTTGATCATTAGCTACAGCGCCTCGACAGTTCCGATCCTCGAACTCGGGCTCTCCGGCCAGGGGATATCGGAGCAGGCCCTCAACGATTATGGTCTGAATACCATCCGCCCCCAGCTGGTCACGGTGCAGGGTGTCGCCGTCCCGTATCCGTATGGGGGGAAGCAGCGCCAGGTACAAGTGGACCTAAACACCCAGGCGTTGCAGGCCAAGGGGCTTTCCCCGTTGGACGTGGTCAATGCCATCGCCGCTCAGAATCTAATTCTCCCCACGGGAACATCCAAAATCGGTTTGAAGGAATACGACGTCGACATCGCTAATGCGGCTCCGCAGACAATCGCACAGCTCAACCGCATCCCGGTGAAGACGATTGGCAACACGACCATCTATATCAGTGACGTCGCTTGGGTGCGCGACGGCTTTCCGCCGCAAACGAACATTGTGCGCGTGAACGGGCAACGCTCCTCGCTGTTGACCGTGCAAAAGAGCGGCGATACGTCGACTCTAACCATCATTGCAGGAATCAAGGCTCTGTTGCCGTTTATCAAGACGACCGTGCCGCCGCAGCTGGATATTAAAACTTTAGCGGACCAATCCATTTTCGTGAACGGCGCGATTAAGGGCGTGGTGACCGAAGCGTCGATTGCCGCCTGCCTCACCGGAATAATGATTCTCGTGTTTCTCGGCAGCTGGCGGAGTACGACCATCATTGTTGTTTCGATTCCTCTCGCCATTCTGACCTCAATCATCACTTTCAGTGCGCTTGGAGAAACGATCAACATCATGACGTTAGGTGGCCTGGCCCTGGCGGTCGGAATTCTGGTGGATGACGCGACGGTCGAGATCGAGAACATCAATCGCAACCGTCAGTTGGAACCAGACAAGGACATGGATGAGGTTGTCATAGACAGCGCCGCGCAAATCGCTACGCCCGCCTTTGTGGCCACGATTTCGATCTGCATCGTGTTTACTCCGATGTTCCTGCTCTCGGGCGTTGCGAAATATCTGTTCGTTCCGCTCGGTGAGGCCGTGATCTTTGCCATGCTGGCGTCCTATCTACTCTCGCGCACCGTTGTTCCGATGATGGCCAAGTATCTCTTGCGCTACGACACGCCGAATACTAAGGAGTCCCGCAATCCCTTCGTTCGCATGCAGGTTCGCTTTGAGGAAGCGTTTGAGCGTCTCCGCGAGCGTTATCACGGAGTGCTGGAACGTTGCCTTCATCATCGCCGTGCCTTCCTTGTCGCATTCTTCACCGCTTGCGTGGCTTCCTTGGTTGTGATCATTCCCTGGCTGGGACGAGATTTCTTCCCCACTATCGACAGCGGCTCGTTCAATCTTCACATGCGAGCTCCAACTGGTTTACGGATAGAAGAGACCGCGCGCCTGTGTGATCTCGTCGAGCGATCAATCCGGCAACACCTTCCGCCCGGCGAAATTTCCAACATTATCGACAATATCGGACTTCCCTACAGCGGCATCAACACGTCCTACCTGAATACTGGAACGGTGGGGACCTCGGACGCGGATATTTTGGTGACGTTCGGCGTCAACAATCACCAGACAGCGAAGTACGTTCACGATCTGCGGATCAGCCTGGCAAAAGAATTTCCCGGCGTGACCTTTTCTTTCCTGCCTTCCGACATGGTCACCCAAATCCTGAATTTTGGCTTGCCCGCACCGATCGACATTCAAGTGGTCGGTCAGAATCTACAGGGGAACCAAGTCTTCGCGAATGCCTTGCTTGAGCAAGTGAAATACGTATCGGGGATAGCCGACGCGCGTATCCAGCAGCCGTTCGATGAACCCTACATCCACCTCTGGATGGACCGCACCAAGGCGCAAGAGATTGGCTACAATGGCAACGCCGTCGCGCAAAACGTTTTAATCTCGCTTGGTGGCAGCTTCCAGACCGCGCCAACATACTGGCTCGACCCTAAGAATCGAA
>JAOAPV010000035.1 GCA_025463055.1 Candidatus Acidiferrum typicum | reverse complement strand
CGACGATAAATCGTAAGTCGAGCATGATGGTGGTAGTCCATTCGATCTCCTGGTTTGTTGTTGCTTCGCAACATCAGCATCCCAGTTCTCGATCGAATGGACAACAACCTATTGAAACTTCACATTTAGGCTCTAGGCTCTGGGCTCTGGGCTCTGGGCTTTAGGCTTTAGGCTCTGGGCTTTAGGCTTCGGGGAATTCCAGAATTTTTCAAGAACTCGGGGCTAAAGCCCAAACCCCGATGCATGGAGCCGCCGTTTTCTTCTGTGTTACATTTCACTTCTGATGTCGGCAGAATCCCCCAACCCTGAACTTCTTTACTGTCCCACGTGTGCAGTAGAAGTCTCAGACCCGCTCACCTGCGGCGATTGCGGCGCGGTAATCTGCCGGCGTTGCGGCACGCCGCTGGAAGCGGCGGAAGAACTAGGCATGGGATAGACGCGTGGCCGGCACGATCCTGTCGCACGCGGTGATTTGGTTTTGTGTTTGTCCATAAACAAAACTGTCATCCTGAGCGGAGCTGAATCGTTCGCATAGCGAATGATTCAGCGTAGTCGAAGGACCCCGTGTTTGCGTGCACCGGCGACGGCCTTAAAAGGAGTTTCCAATACAGCATATTGAGGATGCCTTTTCACGTCGGTGATGCCGTAGGCATCATCGAGATCCTTCGACTGCGAAACCGGCGCGCAGAACGCGCCGGCTTCTTCGCTCAGGATGACAGGTATGAGGAGAGAATCAAACCGGCACAGCCGTCTTCCTCGCCGGATTAAAAAACGGCAACTTCGCCACCGTGGCCAACGCCCTCTGCCGTACCGCCTCAATCGTAACTTCCATCTGCAGCTTTGTTCCGGGCTGCGAGTGCCCAGTTTCCACGGTGGCCAGCGCAATCAGCTTCTTCAGGATCGGCGACCAAGTGGTCGAAGTCGCCTTCCCCACCTGACGGCCGCCAGCGTAAACCGGTACATGCACGCGCGAAGCCTGGCTAGGCGCGGCGGGCGTCAACCCTAATTTTTCGTACAACGCTTCGATCTCATTCCAGTCGAGTTCCAGCCCCACAAGCTGCCGCTCCACTCCTTGCTTATCGTCTTTCACCAGCGCATCGCGACCGATGAAGTTTTCTTTCTGTAAGTGCACCATCTTCCCAAAGCCCAGCTCATACGGAGAATACTTCTGCGAAGGAATCAGCGCCTTGCGCGCGCTAGTGTAATCCACGTCGAGCAGCAGCAGTCCAGCTTCGATGCGCGCGACATCGAGCGCAAGCATCCCCGTTGGATGCAGGTCAAACTGCCGACCCGCTGCGGCGATCGCGTCCCAGACCTTGACCGCATCCGTCCAGTTGACCCAGATTTCGTAGCCCAGGTCTCCGGTATAGCCGGTCCGCGAGATGTCCACCGGCACGCCGGCAATTTTGCCGCTGGTCATGCGGAAATATTTCAGATTCGTAATTTCCGCCTCCGCCACCGTCTTCAGCAGCCGCGCCGAAGTTGGCCCTTGCAGCGCCAGCGCCGCGGTACTCTCGGAGAGGTCCTCGATCTTGACATCCATATTGAGCCCGTTCTGATGAAACCAGCGCAGGTTGGGCTCGGCGGCGGTCCAGCGATATCGGTTTTCGTCCAGACGCGTGATGGTGCCGTCATCCACCACCTTGCCCTGCTCGTCGCACCAGCAGCAATAAATCACCTGCCCCTTGGCCACTTTGTTGATGTCCCGCGTAATGATGCGGTTCACCAGCTTGGTGGCGTCGCGCCCGGTGATCAGGTACTTGTACAGCGGCGTGATGTCAATCAGCGCCGCCGCATTGCGGATGGCGTTGTACTCGTGCTCATGGTGCACCTCATACACGCTGACCGTGTAGTATCCCGACCACTCGCGGTAGTTGAGGCTCTGGCAGAGCGGAAGAGTGCGTTCGTGAAAGGCGGTTCCTATGGGCATGATGATTCTCTATAAGTTCTCCGGTGTGGATTATATCGAAAGCAATTTTCATTGACCCTATCCCGGACTGCGCGCTTTCGCTATTCTCGTATTGCATGTTTTCAATTCCGATTGAAGAAATCACGTTCGACGACGTCAACAGTTTCTGCCAGGCGCGGCCGCGAGAAGGCCTCGTCCTCGACTACAAACTAGACTTTCCGCGACGCTTGGACAAAACGATCGCGGCATTCGCCAATACCTATGGCGGCCACGTTCTGATTGGTGTGGACGAAACGCAGACGGGCGAACCCGTGCTTCCGATCGCAGGCGTGGCTTTGCAACCGGGGCTGCGGGAGAGAGTCGTTGCTACCGCACTGGACGCAATCTATCCGCCAGTATATCCAGCTGTTCGCGTTGTTGAATTTCAATCGCCGGGTGCAACTACGCCTGACCGCGCAGTAGTCATTGTTCGAATTCAGGAGAGCGATGCTTCTGCCCATGCCGTTGACGGAGGCAAGTCGGTCTACCTACGTGTCGATAACATTTCTGACCAGTTCTTGAGGCAGGCAACGGTCGAGGAGATCGAGTGGCTAACGAACAAACGGAAAAAGTCGCTCGCTTTGAAAGATAGCCTGCTCGCGGCGGCACGAAACCGCGCGACGAATTACCTGGTCAACTATCGCGCGATGCGGCGACTCTCTACTCAGGAGCCACGAGGCAGATACATCATGTGGACAGTACCGACATTCCCTCGATCCGAACTGGCTCGTCCCGAACGCCTGCTTGAGCTTAGCCGAACGTGGCGGGTACAAGTGGCGGGGTATGAATTCCCGAACGGATTGGCTGTTCCGATCGTCGACGGGATACGCCAGCCCCAGGCACCAGTCATGAACTATTGGTACACAGAAGTAAATCGGTTCGGACTCGTGTATACAGAGATCGGCTATACGGGGCAAGGTGACGAATACAGTGAAGTTATTGTTTGCTCTCTTGTCGCTTCGTTGATAGTGGCTTCGCTCCGCTTTTCGACTAATCTCTACATGTCCCTCGGGTACTTCGGATTAGTTGATTTCCGGTTCGACGTCAGCCCCACTCTTAACCGATACCCCTATCTCGCGGGATTGATATCTGGACCTCATTTGACCGATGCTCGAACTCTTGAAAACAGCATCTCTTTAGGTTTTACGGAGCCTGTGAGAGAACTCGGCGAATCTCTCATGCAGCGCGCCAGGCGCACCTATCGAGAATTTCTCTGGGCGTTCGGGCTCAATGTCGACGATGTGACGGCGTCTAGCCACTTCTCGTCGTTTTCCATTCAGTAGCTCAATTGATTCCGATACGTGTGCGTTAATGTGGCACGAGACAACGCCTCGCCGTAAGATTAGAATGGTGTTTACTATGTCCCGCCTCATCCAGTGGAGCGTCCTTCCTAGCGGACTCTGAGCCGCGTCTGCGACAAAATACCGTTCGCGAGTATTATTCATTTTCGCTCCTTACGAAACTTATCAGCGGCTAAAGCCAATGAGTTCTTAAACAATGTGGGGCACGTCTGAAGACGTGCCCTGATACAAACCAGACGAGCTAAAAGCTAGGAGCTAAAAGCTAGTGGCTGTTTCATACGACGTAATCGTGATCGGCGGAGGCCACAACGGTCTTACTCACGCCGCATACCTCGCGCGTGCGGGGAAGAAAGTCCTCGTGCTCGAACGGCGGCATGTGCTGGGCGGTGCTGCGGTGACGGAAGAAGTCTTTCCCGGATTCAAATTCTCTGTCTGCTCTTACGTCGTCTCGCTGCTGCGCCCGGAGATCATTCGCGACCTCGACCTTCCCCGCCACGGCCTGGAAATTCTTCCGCTCGATGGCACGTTCACACCCATGCTCAGCGGCGATTACCTGTGGCGAGTGAACGATCATGGCAAGACGCATCGCGAGATCGCCCGCCACTCGCGCCTCGACGCTGAGGCTTACGACGAGTTTGGCAAGGCCATGCAGCCGATGTGCCATTTTGTGAAGCCGATCATGAACATGGTCCCGCCCGACCCAACTGGATTCAATCCCAAAGACCTTTCGAAACTGCTGTTCCTGGCCCGGCGTTTTCAGAAACTCGCCAGCGAAGACCGCTATAACCTCGTGCAACTCATGACCATGAGCGCGGCGGATTTCCTCGACCAGTGGTTTGAAACCGATGTGCTCAAAGCCACGATGTCGGCATCGGGAATTATCGGAACGTTTCTTGGGGTTCGCTCTCCCGGCACCGCATATGTTTTGCTGCATCACTACATGGGAGAAATCGATGGCGCATTCCGCGCCTGGGGATTCGCCCGCGGCGGCACCGGAGGAATTTCAAATGCGATTGCGGAAGCGGCGCTCGAGGCCGGCGCGGAAATTCGCAAAGAGGCTGCGATTGCGAAGATCATCGTGAAGGGCGGCC
>JAOAPV010000144.1 GCA_025463055.1 Candidatus Acidiferrum typicum | reverse complement strand
GCCACAAGAAAGCCACTGTCGAGGCCAACACGGTAAAGTGCGTCGAGCATTGTGAGTTATTGCCCCCGCCTCCGAATCCGTAGAGTTGAGGCGATTAGAAGGCGTGAGCGCGCGTCTTTTGCGCGCGAGAGCCTTCTGCCGAAATCCTGAGCGTTCTTTGCGCAGGATCTCCCTCGATGGCGCCAAAAGGAAAAGACCAATCTGATTTCTCAGACTGGCCTTTATTTATGCCGGCGACGACCCATACCCGTGTGGCGCGGGCGCCCTCGCCCGCGAAATTGGCGGTTCGGTTCAATGGGAAAAATGACCGAGGATGTTCATCCATCACAGACAGCAATCCCGCCCCGTGATGAAAATTTATTTTGGCTTGGCGGACAAGGGCGCCCGCCCCACATGCCCCAACAAATAATGGCCGCCAACTCAATTCTTTCAAAGTATCGTTATCGCCGGCGACTTCCTCATTTGCAGAAGGCTGATGCTGCCTTGTTCGTCACTTTCTGCACCGGCGGGCGAATGGTGTTGTCGGCCCAAGCTCGTGATCTGGTTCTGGAGCACTGTTTACGAGAAAGTGGACTGTTGGCTAATGTGGCGCGGGCGCCCTCGCCCGCGAATAGCTGGCAGCCCAGGATCCATCTACACGCAGCCGTGATCATGCCCGATCATGTTCACTTGCTTCTCTCCCCCTTACGGGATGAGAACGGTTGGCCCTTCCCGCTGATCAACATTCTCCAATGCCTGAAGAGCGCGACTGCTCATCGGATTAACCATCTACTCAAAACATCTGGTCCAGTTTGGGAGGAAGAGTCATTCGACCATGTGTTGCGGTCGGATGAAAGTCTGAAAGAGAAGTGCGAGTACATTCGGCAGAATCCGGTGAGGGCAGGATTGACAAGAGAACCGGAAGAGTACCAATGGCTGTGGATCAGTCCGGAGTTCGAGACCTAAACCCAAATCTTCGCAAACCAACACTCGCGGGCGAGGGCGCCCGCGCCACATGGCCAATTTAGATCAAAAGGAAAAGGCCACGCTGCTTTCGCAACGTGGCCTTTATTTTATGCCGGCGACGACCGCAATTTACCCTCAGCTTGTCGAAGGGACTCCCCACACTTTCGCAGGGTGCCCCATCCTTCTCGCGTACTTTGCGAGAGGGTGGGGATTTTGACTTCTTACTCAACAAGATTTCCCGAATTCCTATTCTTCGTCTGCCCTGGCTAATGCGAAGCACAACGAAGCGAGCTTCTGCTCCACAAAGTTTTTGTGTCGTGTCCCGACAGTGTTCTGTATTCCGGCGACGTCGAAGGGCTTTCCCATACTTCGCGTGCATTATTATCAGGAATGGGCACCTACCGACAATGCCGATAAGAGTTGATTTCCAACTTGTTCCGCTCGATCGGATGTCCATACCACCATTCGACCTTTCACAATTGCCGTTCGTTGTTCTGCCCGACATTGAAGTGGCTGATGTCTCCGACCTTCTGCCGCCGGCAATGTTTGAGTATCTGAGAGCTGAAGTTGGTGGGCACCGTATGCGTGTATTCCATGGCAATGTAAAACACGCTCTTGTTCACAAATACGAAGAACCTGAGGAATGGCGCCTTGATGAACAGCAGAAGAAAGAGGTCAAAGCAAAAGGGGAATTAATAAATGAAGTCTTCGCATGCTCAAGGATAGTTAGGCCAACCCGTCGGCTGGGTTCGGTGTCTGGTTATCTGACCACTGAAGGAAGATTAAATCCCGGGCAAACGACGTTCCCAGACAACGCGCTGGATGTTCCTGAGGCGCTCAAACTTTTCGCTTTTCGCAACAGAGATCTTGAAGAACTACGAATTCTGATTGGAACATTTCTTACCGCCATGCATGGCGAATATTGGCCTTTTCGGATGGCAGTGCAGTATTACTACATGGGATACGAGGTCAATGATTGGAAAGGACGTTTTCTCTACTGGGGTTCGGCTGCTCTTCATGCTCTCTACTCCCCTAAGAGTGAAAAGCTCGTCCGTAGGATAAAAGCGTTCCTGGGAGAAACGACCCTAATCTACCCGCCCGATGAACACCCCGAGTTCGAGTTCCTTCCCGCAGAGCCGACAACTGTCGGAGATGTCATCGAAGACATAAACATCGTCCGCAACTGCATTGCGCATGGCGAGCGCATCGCCGACGGCTATTTTCAAAAAGGCCGCCACGGTTTAAATGGTCAGGTTAGTTACATAGCCGTACTAGATGATTCACTGGCCTTCATCGTAAGAGAGACGCTACGGCGCATTCTGGCTATGAATCTCATTAACAACTTCACCAGCCGCCGTTCTGTTTCATTTTTCTGGAAAGCGCAGGGCCTGTAGTATCGAATTTTCGACACCAGGAAAAAGGAAAAGGCCACGCTGCTTTCGCAACGTGGCCTTTATTTTATGCCGGCGACGACCGCAGTTTACCCTGAGCGGAGTCGAATGGGCTCCCACACACTTTCGCGTGCAGTACCATCGGCCCTGCGGAGCTTAACCTTCGGCGTTTAGCAGGCGTGGACGAGTCTCCGCAGGAGACGACTGGGAGTCTGCTGCCGAAGTCCCGAGCGAAGTCGAGGGATCTCCAGAGCCACGCGCCGCAATCCTGAGCGCAGCGCAGCACAGTCGGATCTCAGTGCAAAAGGAAAAGGCCACGCTGCTTTCGCAACGTGGCCTTTATTTTATGCCGGCGACGACCTACGCTCCCACACACTTTCGCGTGCAGTACCATCGGCCCTGCGGGGCTTAACTTCCGTGTTCGGGATGGGAACGGGTGGAACCCCCGCGGTAAGATCAC
>JAOAPV010000023.1 GCA_025463055.1 Candidatus Acidiferrum typicum | reverse complement strand
GGGAAGAGTTTCATTTGGTCGGGGTGCAGAACCAGGATGACGGCGATAGCGATGGCGAGAGCTAACATGCCGAGGTTGACGAAGTTTTGTCCTTTGTAGGTGATGGGGCGCTGCGGCAGGACTTCTTGCAGCTTGCCTGCGGCCATTAGGCTGCCGGTGAAGGTGAGCGAGCCGAGAATTACTTCCATCGAGAGGACGGCCATCATGAAGGGGGAAATGTTGGGGGCGCGGAGATAGAACTCCGAGGTGCCTACCAGCGTTACGCAGAGTGCGCCGAAGGCGTGGCTTAGCGCGGTTCGCTGGGGGACGGCGGTCATGGCGACTTTGCCGAGAGGGACGCCGATGATGCAGCCGAGGACTAAGCCGATGGCGACTAGCTTGTAGTCGACTATGCCGCGGTAGAGGAGCGTACCGCCTATCGCTAGGGCCATGCCGACTTCGCCGGCCAAGACGCCGCGGCGGGCGGTGGTGGGGGAGCTGAGCCATTTTAGGGACAAAATGAAGAGAATGGTGGCGATGAAGTACGTGATCTCGATGAATGTTTCCGTGGGCATCATGGCTTTTTCGGCCCGCTGGATTTGAACATGCGCAGCATGCGGTCCGTGATGAGAAAGCCGCCGACGATGTTGCTGGTGGCGGCGACGATGGCGATGGTGCCGAGGATTGCGGCGAGATTGGATTTGTGTTCGCCGGCGAGAATGATGGCGCCGACTACGGCGATGGCGTCGAGGGCGTTGGTGAGAGACATCAGCGGCGTGTGGAGCAAGGGTGAGACGCGGCGGATTACTTCAAATCCGATAAAAGCTGCGAGCGTGAAAACGTAGAGGCTGGTTATCAGGTCCAGCTTCATTTAGGCGCCTCCTTGGGTCGCTAGCGCGGGGAGTTGGAAAAATTCGCGGAGGCGGGCGTTGACGACTTGGCCGGATTGGGTGAGGAGCGTATCGCGAATGATTTCGTCGGCGGTGTTGAGCTGGAGCTTGCCGTCTTTTACCAGGTGGAGAAGAAAGGCGGTGAGGTTGCGCGCGTACATCTGGCTGGCGTGATAGGGGACCGAGCTGGCGAGATTGAGCCAGCCGATTATGCTGACACCGTTTACGTCAATTTTTTCCCCGGCTTGGGTTAGCTCGCAATTGCCACCGCGTTCGGCGGCTAGGTCAACGATTACGGAGCCAGGGGCCATACCGCCGACCATTTCTTTGGTGACGAGAATGGGAGCGACTTTGCCTGGGATTACCGCGGTGGTGATTACGACATCGCTTTCGGCGACGACTTTGCCGAGAAGTTCACGCTGACGTCGGTAAAAATCTTCGCCTTGCGCTCGAGCGTAGCCGCGCTCGTCCTGCGCATCCTTGGCTTCGATGGGGAGCTCGACGAAACGGCCGCCGAGGCTTTGGACTTGTTCTTTGACGGCCGGGCGCACATCGTATGCGGAAACTACCGCGCCGAGCCGGCGGGCGGTGGCTATAGCCTGCAGCCCCGCGACGCCGACGCCGATTATCAAAACGCGAGCGGGAGTGATGGTGCCGGCCGCGGTCGTGAGCATGGGGAAAATTTTGGGGAGCGTGTCCGCGGCGATTAGGACGGCTTTGTATCCGCAGATCGTGCCCATGGAGGAGAGAGCGTCCATGCTTTGCGCGCGCGTAGTGCGCGGCATTAGCTCGACGGAAAAGGAGATGACCCCTTTGGCGGCTATTTCCTGGATGGTTTCGACGGAGCCTAGCGGGCGGAGAAAGCCGACCAGGATTTGATCGCGGTGGAAGAGCGGTAGGTCGGCTTTGCCGGTGCGATCGTTGGAGCCGTAGCAAAGGACTTGGGTGATGATATCGGCGGTTTGAAAGAGTTCGGCGCGATCGGAGACGGTTTTAGCGCCTTTGGCCACGTAATCGGCGTCCGGGTAACCGGCTTCCAAGCCGGCGTTAGTCTCGATGGCAACTTCCATGCCAGCTTTGGCGAGATTGGGAATGACGGCGGGCACAAGGGCAACGCGCCGCTCCCCCGGAAAAATCTCACGGGGAACACCAACAATCATTACATTTCCTCCGATTGGATGGGCGATAGTCTGGGGCTGAATTTTTGGGGTAAAGGGAAATTCATCGGGTCGCTAGGCGGCGCAAAAGGCATTCAGATTATCTCTCAACAGCAGCACAGCCCCAAAGAATACACGGTACGTGGAAGGATGTCAGGTCGTTTTGCGTCTTGGGCGAGCGGGGCGTGCGCGGAGGGAATGCTGGCAGGCGACGCGGTTGAGGCGCGGCGGAGGCGGGTGCTATCCTGCTGAGTATGTCGGACCCGGTCATTTCGCTGGAAACGGCGCCCTCGACGCCAGGGGAACACTCGCGCCGCCAGCTGGAAGCCTTGCTAGAGGTTAGCGAAGCGATTGCGCAGCAGCGGGATTTACGTGCCTTATTTCATGATCTGGCGGTGCGGCTGCATTCAGTGATCGAGTTTGATTTTCTCACCCTGGTTTTGCATGATCCCATAAAAAATGTGATGCGCTTGCACATTCTGGAGACCGAGCACCCTACTGACGCGCCCATCGGGAAGGAGCTTTCGGTGGATGGGCATCCTTCCGGATGGGTGTGGCAGACGCAAGAACCTTTTGTAGTGAACGACGCGCACGAGGAGGCGCGATTTCCCGATTATCTGGCGGCGCTGCGAGAAAAAGGCGTGCGAGCGTTCGCGCTGGTGCCGCTGACTACGGCGCAACGGCGAGTGGGCGCGATGGGATTTGGGCGCTTGGTGCCGGATGCGGTACCGGAGCTGCAATTCATGCAGCGTGTGGCGAGCCAGGTGGCGGTGGCGGTGGACAATGCGCTCAACGTGGAGTCGTCGCAGGCTTACCAGCGGCAACTGGCGCAGGAGCGCGACCGGCTGCGCGTTCTGCTGGACCTGAATAATGTGTTGGTGACTAGCAGGGAGCTGCCGGAGCTCTTCCGTGGAATCGTTGCGACACTGCAGCGGGCGATTCGTCACGATTATACGAGCTTGGCGCTGCTGGATCCGATGACGGGACTGCTCAAGATTTATGCGCTGGACTACCCAGGGCATCAGGGAGCTTTCAAGCCGGAGACCGTGGTTCCCCGGGATTCTTCTCCGGCGGGACGAGCCATTTCGCTAGGGCAGACGCTGGTGGCGAGCGGCGCGGAGCTGGACGAGTATCAAAGCGAAATCGTGCGGCACCTTCGCGCGGACGGAATCCAGACGATCTGCTGCATCCCGCTAACAAACCGGGCGCGAACGTTTGGCACGCTGAACCTAGCCAGCCGTAGCACAGATGGATTCAGCACTGCAGATATTGAATTCGTGCAGCAAGTGGCGGTGCAGATTGCAATTGCGGTGGAAAATGCGCTGGCGTTCAAAGAGATCGATGTGCTGAAAGACAAGCTGGCCGTGGAGAAACTTTATCTTGAGGAAGAGATTCGAACGGAATTTAATTTTGAAGAGATTATCGGCGAGAGTGCGTCACTGAAACGGACGCTGGCGCAGGTGGAGCTGGCGGCGCCGGCGGGGACTACGGTTTTGATTTTGGGCGATACCGGAACGGGCAAGGAATTGATTGCGCGCGCGATTCACAACTTGAGCCCGCGGCGGGAACGAACTTTCGTGAAAATTAACTGCGCGGCGATTCCTTCGGGGCTGCTGGAGTCCGAGTTGTTCGGGCATGAGCGGGGTGCGTTTACCGGTGCTGTGAATCAGAAAATTGGGCGCTTTGAGCTGGCGGATCGTGGGACGCTGTTTTTGGATGAAGTGGGGGATATTCCGCTGGAGCTGCAGCCGAAGTTGTTGCGCGTTTTGCAGGAGCAGGAGTTCGAACGGCTGGGGAGCAATCGCACGCAGCGGGTGGACGTGCGAGTGGTGGCCGCGACAAACGGCGATCTCTCGAAATTGGTCGCGGAGAAGGCGTTTCGGAGCGATTTGTATTACCGGCTGAATGTGTTTCCGATTCATGTGCCGGCACTGCGCGAGCGGCGCGAGGACATTCCGCTGCTGGTGCGCTATTTCGTGCAGAAATTCAGCCGGCGGCAGAACAAGATTGTGCAGTATGTGCCGGCGGACGCGATGGATGCGCTGGTCAATTATTCCTGGCCGGGGAATGTACGCGAGCTGGAGAATTTTATCGAGCGTGCAGTGCTGCTCTCGCCAGGCAAAGAGCTGCGGGTGGCAATTTCCGAGTTACGGGCGTCCGGGAATATGGATCATTCGTCGGCTAGCGCGGGGATCACGACATTTGGATCTGGGACGTCTTCCATCGCGACATTGGAAGATACGGAGCGGCAGCACATTTTGCGGGCGCTGCGGCAGACGGAGTGGCGGATTGCGGGGCCTAAGGGTGCGGCTGCGGTGCTGGGGATGAAACGGACGACGCTGCAGGCGCGTATGCGGAAGCTGGGGATTCGTCGGCCGGTATAACGCTCACGGGGGAATACTGAAAGAGGGAAAGGATAACGCTGAGTTCACTGAGACATCGCAGAGAAGAGATGAGGAGGCCGGGCTAAAAACCCGGCCCTTATATTTTTAGTTCGGCGATTAGCTCGATTTCTGCGCAGGCGCCGAGCGGAATTTGTGCTACGCCGAAGGCGCTGCGGGCGTGTGCGCCGCATTCGCGGCCAAAAACTTCTATCAATAATTCTGAGGCGCCATTGGCGACTAGGTGCTGCTCGGTGAAGGTCGGGGCGCTGTTCACGAGGACCAACAGCTTGACGATGCGCTGAATATTATTCAGGTCGTTGACGGCGGCTTGCAAAGTTGCCAGCAGATCAACGGCAATGGAGTGTGCGGCCTGCTTCCCTTCGGCGGTGGTTAAGTCGACGCCGAGTTTGCCGGTCCAAGGCTTGCCGTCTTTCTTTGCGATGTGGCCGGAGATGAACACGAGGTTCCCGCTGCGGACGAAGGGAACGAAGGCAGCGACTGGGGAATCGATCTTTGGCAGCGTGATGTTCAGAGCTTGCAGTTTGTCGTACACGGACATTTCATAGCTCCTTGTTTTTCCATCGAGCGGAAGAAAAAGCGGGTTTCTCGCTTTGCTCGGAATGACAAACTTTGCCACTTCGGCGATGGCTAGCATCAAGCATGGTCTGCGTTAAGCATCGTTGCGTCAACGAATGGCGACTGCAGCGGGCAGCTTTATTGCGGCGGCGAAGTTTACCGCTGTGGTGTTGGCTCCGCAGAGGAGAACGCCCACGCGTTCGTTGTGTGCGGGGTGGTAGCGACGAGCGAGGAGCGCGGCGAGTGCGGCTGCGCCTCCGGGTTCGGTGACTACGCGGAGCGCGGTCCACAGCGCTTCCTGCGCCTGCGTTATTTCTTCATCGCGGACGAGGATGACTTTGTCGACGTATTTTTGCGCGATGGGAAACATGAGTTCGCCGACTCGTTTTGGCGCGAGGGAATCGGCTGCGATGCCGCCGGCGGGGCTGTCTACCGGGCGACCCGCATTCAGCGCATTGGCGAGAGTGGGCGCGGCTTCCGGCTCGATGCCGATTAGTTTGATTTTCGCACCATACCACGCGGCGATGCCGCCGATGAGACCACCGCCACCGACCGCGACGAGTAGAGTGTCCAGTCTTGGAGATTGCTGTTCTAATTCGAGGCCGACGGTTCCCTGACCGAGGAGGGTTTCGGGTTGATCGTAGGCATGAATGGGCATGGCGCCGGACTGCGCGAGCCATGCCTCGCTGGCGGCGAGGGCATCGGCGTATCGTTCGCCGGTGATGACAAGATCGGCGCCGCAGCGGCGGATGCGATCGATTTTTTCCGGGGAAGCGACAGTGGGAACAAAGATCTTCGCTGGGATGCCCAGCTTGCCGGCGGCATAGGCAATGGCGACTCCGTGGTTGCCACCGGAGGCCGCGACGACTCCCGCCTTGGGAATTTCGCGAGTAAGCAGATTGGTGAAGGCGCCGCGCGTCTTAAAAGAGCCGGCGTGCTGCAAAAATTCCAGTTTAAAGATGAGGCTGATAGAATCCAGGCGGAAGTCCGCGCCGGCGACTTCGAGAGTGGGGGTGCGGCGGACGTGGGGCCTGATGATTTTTTCGACTGCTGCGATTTCCTCGCGATTTATCGGTGTGTTCGTCACCGCTGCTTCCTTCGTGGCTGGCACTGAGCCAAGCAAGGGTTTAGCATTGCTGCATCCCCATGACTCCGTTATTATAGTTAGGGATTTGGCTAAGTGTCTATATGAATCTTGAGCTGGCGCTGCGAGCGCTTTCCAATGAACGAAGGCTGCAGATTTTGGATTGGTTGCGTAGTCCGCGCAGGCATTTTCCGCCGCAGGTGGACGGGGATTTGATCAAGGATGGCGTTTGCGGGCTACTGATCGCCCGCAAGCTGCGCGTGACGCAGCCTACCGCCAGCGAGCATTTGAAAATTTTGTTGCAGGCAGGGCTGATTCGGGGGAAACGGATCAAGCAATGGACGTTTTACAAGCGGGATGAGACCCAGATTAAGAGCATCAAGAAACAGTTTTTGGCCGAAGTTTAGCCGCATCGATCTATCGCTAGGGCAAAGGAGCCGCTACGAATGCAATACCGCCGGTTTGGACGCACGGGATGGAACGTAAGCGAGGTTGGGTATGGCATGTGGGGCATGGCGGGATGGACGGGGTCGGAGGATGCGGAGTCACTGGCTTCGCTGCAGCGCGCGGTCGATTTAGGGTGCAACTTTTTTGATACGGCGTGGGCTTATGGCGATGGGCACAGCGAGGAGCTGCTGGGCAGAGTGCTGCGCGCGAATCCTGACAAGCGGCTTTACACCGCTACTAAGGTGCCGCCTAAGAATCGTCGATGGCCGGCGCGGCGGGAATATTCGCTGGATGATTGCTATCCACCCGCGTACATCGAGGAGTATGTGGACAAGAGCCTCGCGAATCTGGGCGTGAAGACGATGGATTTGATTCAACTTCATACGTGGGAAGACCACTGGCTGGACGACAAACGCTTACTTCCCGTGGTTGATAAATTGAAGAGCAGCGGGAAGGTGCGCGCGTTTGGGATCAGCATGAACCGGTGGGAGCCGTGGAACGGAGTGCGGGCGGTACGCAGCGGAGCCGCGGATGCGGTGCAGGTGATTTACAACATTTTTGACCAGAATCCGGAAGATGAATTGTTTCCGGCTTGCAAGGAGAAAGATGTCGCGGTAATTGCGCGGGTACCGTTTGACGAAGGATCGTTGACCGGGTCGCTCACGGCCGATAGTAAGTGGCCGACGGGCGATTGGCGGAATACTTATTTTGTGGCGGAAAACCTGAAGGCCACGGTGGAACGAGTAGAGAAGCTGAAGTCCATTCGTCGCGGCGGGATCAGCCTAGCGGAAATGGCGCTTCGATTTATTTTGAATAATAAGGATGTGAGCACGATTATTCCGGGTATGCGAAAGATAGCTAACGTTGAGGCGAATACTGGCGCAAGCGATCGCGGGCCGTTGCCGGCCCCATTGCACGCGGAGCTGCGGAAGCATCGGTGGGACCGGACCCCGACGAAGTGGTCGCAGTAAAAATTTCTAAATAGCTAGGCGGTGTGTTTTAAGGCGCGCTCGACTAGGGTCAGGCAGCGCTCTGCTTGTTCGCGCAGGAGCTCTTCTTCTTCGGTGCGGTCTTTGCGGCTGGTGTGGAGTTCGTCGGCGATGGCTAGCGCGGCGAGGACGGCAACCTTTTGCGTGTCGATTGTGGCGGTGGCATCGGCGATGGCGCTCATTTTTTCGTCGACGTAGGCGGCTAGTTTTTGGACGTAGCGCTCGTCGAGCTCGCCTCGGATGGTGTAGATCTGGCCGAAGATTTGGACTTTTACGGCGTTCATTGCGACGAGATTATCACATCTGGTTTGTGAGGCGCGCAGTGAAGGCCGAAAAAAGCAGGTCCCTCGGCTTCGCTCGGCATGACACGGTACAGGGTGTGGCTGGCTTCATGCTGTATGCGATTCCGTTGCGAATAGATGCGCACGGACCACCCAGAGACAGCTATGTGCTGCGGAGGTGGGCGCTTAACTGCTTTTCCAGGGCGGTGATTATGCGCGCGGAGAAGTCGGTTAGTTGGGCCTCGGTCAGGGTGGTTTCGCGGCTTTGGAAGGTTACGCGTACCAGAAGCGAATATTGGCCGGCGGGGACGTTTTTGCCCCGATAGAGATCGACGGCTTCCATGTTTGCGATTTCCTGAATATTTAGCGCACGGATTGCGGCGACCACGTCGGAGAAATGCGTGCCGTCGGCGAGGAGCAAGGAAAAATCGCGCTCGACGCCGGGGAAGCGTGGGAGGGGTTGATATTTGCGCGATTCTTTGGCTTCGCGGATCGCGGAGTAGAGGGGCGCAAGCTGGAGCTCGGCTAGGAAGATTTCCTGGCGCAGCTTTAGCTGCTCGGCTACGCGGCGGGTGAGCTCGCCGGCTTCGCCGATTGCTTCGTTGTGGAGGGCAATGCGACCGCGGCCGGCGGGATTCAGCCATGCCGAGCCGCCTTCGTTCCACGTGGAACCTCCCGCGAATGCGCCGAGCGCGTCAATGTCGCCCTTCAGATCTGCGAAGGAATATTCTCGCGCTGTTTCGTAAAGGCCTTTTTCGCGGGCTTGGCCTGTGGCGCCGATGGTGAGGATTGGAGTTTCGATGGATTCGCTGCCGCGCAGGCGATAGTGGCGGCCGATTTCGAACAGGCGCACGTTGCGCTGGCCGCGGTTGAGATTCCATTCGAGGGCGGTCGTCATCGTTACTATCCCGGTGGACTTTAGGACGTTGGCTTCTTCGGAGAGCGGATTGGCCAGGCGCGCTGGCTGCACATCGGGCGGACGGAAGAGAGCATCGCGGTCTTCGGCGACATGGGGAATCGTAAGAATTTCTTGATAGCCGAGACCGATGAGGCGCTCGCGCAGTCGCGCTTCGGCTTCGTAGTGCGGGAGACGCGCGGCGCCTTGGCGAGCGGCAGGGAGGCGCGGTGGAAATTTGTCGAGGCCGTAGATGCGGGCAACTTCCTCGATGAGATCGATTTCGCGCTCGACGTCGGCGCGCCAGGAGGGTTGCGTGCATTCCCAGGCGGCGAGGAGAGAGCCTTCCGCGCCGCGGTTTTGGTCGACGCGTACGGGAGAGAAGCCCAGCGCGCTGAGGCTGGATTCGATTTCTTTGTCGGGAACGTCGGCGCCCATTATGCGAAGGAGTTCGGCGCGGGTGAGGAGAATTTTTTTCGGCGCGCGCTTGCCGGGATAGATGTCGACAACGCCGGAGAGGAGTTCGCCGCCGGCGAGCTGCAGGATTAGCTCGGAGCAGCGGCGCGAAGCGAGCTCCGCCATTTCGGGGTCGGCGCCGCGGCCGAAGCGCGTGGAGGCTTCGGTATGAAGCTTGAGCGCGCGGGCGGCGCGGCGAATGGCGACGGGTTCGAACCAGGCGCACTCGAGCAAAATATTTTTGGTGGAGAAAGAGATTTCTGTTTCTGCGCCGCCCATGATGCCACCAATGCCTACGGCGCGGGAGCTATCGCCATCGGAGATTACGCAGATGCCGGGGGCAAGGATGCGCTCGATGCCGTCGAGGGTGCGGATTTTCTCCGAAGGCTTGGCGCGGCGGACTACGATGCGATGGTCGCGAACTTTATCGTAGTCGAAGGCGTGGAGGGCATGGCCGAGTTCGAGCATGACGTAGTTAGTGGCGTCGACTACGTTGTTGATGCTGGCTACGCCGGAGGCTTCGAGGCGGTCCTTGAGCCATTGCGGCGAGGGCTGAATTTTTGCGCCGCGAATCACGCGGGCGGTGAAGCGGCCGCAGAGCTCGGGCGATTGGATTTCGACGTGTGCGGCGTCGGCGGCTTTTGCGGCGGTACTTTCTTTCGGCTTCGGCGTAACTGGTTTGAGCGGGAGTTTGTAAATGGCGCTGATTTCTCGGGCGATGCCGTAGTGGCCGAGGGAGTCGGGGCGGTTGGAGGAAACTTCCGCATCGATAACGGCGCCGTGCGGGCCATTTTCGATGCCGCCGATGTTGGTGCCGGAGAGTGCCAGGCGGGAGGCGAGCTCGTCGGGAGTGGCTTTCACATCGACGAAATCTTTTAGCCAGTTATAGACGATTTTCATGCGCTGGCCTTCATTTGCCCGTAATAGACGCGGGTGAAGTAGTCCATACGCACTTGGCCGTTTTTTTGGTTAGCGTCGAAGAGTTTCCGGAGCTCCTCTATCATTGGCGCGTAATTCGGATGGCCTTCCGTGGGAGTGAAGGAGCTGCTTCGGAGGCGGCCGCAGAGGGACTCCCAGTCGAGTGTCTGATCATTCGGCAGGTCTCGCTGAGAGAAGGTGTTCAGGAAACCGCGGATGCGCTCCGCTTCGGGATAAGAGTCTTTCACGTTTTTGTAGTCGATCCCAAAGCGTTCCAGAATATTTTCGTAGGCGCGCGTGAAAGGCGCTTCCTCCATACGCCGATCATTCCAAGCGATCACCATCCAGCCGCTGGGTTTCAGGATGCGAACGAACTCGCGACGCGCGGAGTCCGGTTCGAACCAGTGGAAGGATTGGCCGGCGGTGATGAAGTCGATGCTGGAGTCGTCGAGCGTAGTGGCTTCGGCGGAGCCTTCGATGCTGGAGAAGCCATCGTAGGAGGCGAGATATTCTTCGCCGGCTTGCCGCATTTCTTTGTTCGGCTCGACGCCGTAGACGCGATTGCCGTTTTTCAGGAAGAGCTCGCCCAAGAAGCCGGTTCCGGAACCGATGTCGGCAATTACATGGCCCGAGCGAAGGGCGCACTCACTGCGCAAAAGGTCGAGCAGCGCGGACGGATAGCTGGGACGGTAGCGGACGTAATCGGCGACACGACCGGAGAAGCGCTGTTTGGAGTCGGCAAAGGTCATGGGAATTGGCGGAGGAAGCGAGCGTCGTTTTGGAAGAAGACTTGGATATCGTCGATGCCGTATTTGAGCATGGCGAGGCGATCGATGCCCATGCCGAAGGCGAAGCCGCTGACTTTCTTGGGATCGTATTTCACGAAACCATAGACCGCGGGATCGACCATGCCGGCACCGAAGAGTTCGATCCAGCCGGAGCCTTTGCACTTGGAGCAGGTGCCGCCGCCCGCTGCGGCGCCGCTGCCGCCGCAGAAAATGCAGGAGACGTCGAACTCGACGCTAGGCTCGGTGAATGGGAAATAGCTGGGGCGGAAACGAGTTTTCACGCCGGGGCCGAAGAATTGTTTCACGAAATATTCGATGGTGCCGGTGAAATCGCAAAAGGTGATGTCGTTGTCGACCGCGAGACCCTCGACTTGATGAAAAATGAAGGAATGCGTGGCATCGGGATTGTCGCGCCGATAGACCTTGCCGGGAACGATGACGCGCACCGGGGGCTGACGCTTCTCCATGGTGCGAATCTGCATGGGAGACGTGTGCGTGCGCAGGAGCAGAGGCTGCGGAGCGCCCTTGGGCAGATCGAGGTAGAAGGTATCCATGTCGTCGCGGACAGGATGGAATTCGGGAATGTTGAGGGCTTCGAAATTGTAATAGGGCGTTTCGATTTCCGGGCCTTCCACGACGGAGAAGCCGATGGAGAAGAAAATGTCTTCGATTTGCTGGAGGACTTGACGGATCAGATGATGCGAGCCGATAGGACGGATGACGCCCGGGAGCGAGAGATCGACGCGCTCGCGGGCGCTGGCGGTTTCGTCGGCTCCGGCCTCGATGGATTTGCGGCGCTCTTCGATGTTGGATTCGACGTGGGCGCGGAGTTGATTGAGCTCCTGGCCAACGACGCGCTTGAGTTCTTGAGTGGCAGGCTTGAGCCAGTTATCGGTGATTTGCGTGAGCACCCCGGATTTGCGGCCCAGCCAAGTGTCACGAAATTGCTTCCAGGAAGATTCGTCGCACGCGCATGCGCATTCTTCGTCGAAACGCCCGCGAAGATCGGCGAACAGCGGCGCGAGTTCTTCGGGCCGCGCTATGCCGAGATGGACGAGAGGCAGCCCCGTTTTGTTTTTTTCTTCAGGCGTGCTCATGGTCATGTTGACCTCGGCGAGAGATGTTGTTCTCGTTCGCCGATAAGTCTGCGCGAATCCAGCGAAAAAGCCGAAGGGCTGCGCAGACTCCGCCCTGCGCTACAGGTCGTTGCTCACCACTTAAAATGGATTAGGCTGCCTTCTTCTTAGCCGGCGGTGGCGCGGCGGCTTTGGCTTTTTCGGCTAACTGAGAAAAAGCGGCGGCATCGAGCACGGCGAGATCGGCCAGAACCTTGCGATCTAGCGTGACTCCGGCCGCTTTTAGCCCGTGAATTAGTTGGCCGTAGGTTAGGCCGTTCTGGCGGGCAGCAGCGCCGATGCGCTGAATCCAGAGCTTGCGATACTCGCGCTTTTTTACGCGACGATCGCGGAAGGCGTAGCGATCGGCGCGATTTGCTGCTTCCTGCGCGGACTGGTAGAGCTTGCTCTTTGTGAGAAAAAAGCCTTTTGTGCGCTTGAGATACTTCTTACGGCGAGCGCGGCGCTTTGTGCCGCGTTTTACGCGTGCCATGGGTTTCTCCTTTTTTGTTGGCGAGACAAACTAGATGCGACCGACCGCAAAAAAAAAAACGGCCGATGCAGCGGGTTTGTCTCGGATTGTGCTGGCGGATCTAAAGACCGCCACTACATCGGCCGGCAGGCACCCGTGAAGCGCTGCCTGGCACGATTGCAGGGCTTGCGCCCCGCGTGTTGCGCCTCGACTTGGAAAAGCGAATCGAGGATTACGCTAAGATTCAGCGCAAAGATCTAAAGCCCGTAGGGCAACATCTGCTTAATCGAGCGGACGTCGGCCTTGCTTACGAGCGTCAGCTTCTTGAGCTTACGCATGCGGCCTTGCTTCTTCGTTCCGGTGAAATGGCGCTTGCCGGAGTGCATGCGAACGATCTTGCCGGTCGCGGTAATCTTGAAGCGCTTGGCGGCGCCGCGATGCGTTTTCAGTTTCTTCTTTGGCTTAGTCGAATTTCTCGGCATTGCTGGATTCTCTCCAAAAAACTTGTTTGTGCGAAGCCGAACGTTCAGGCCGGCTGCGCGGCTTGCTGCGGACTTGGTTTGGCCACTGGAACGCCTTTTTTGGGCGCAAGTAGCGCGACGAGAACGTTGCCTTCCATGCGCGGCATCGTTTCAATTTGGCCGTGCTCGCCGATTTCACCCAGCAGGCGCGTCATCTTGGCGCGGCCCACTTCCTGGTGAGCCATTTCGCGTCCGCGATGGAAAATCATGGCGCGCACTTTGTGGCCTTCCCCGAGGAAGCGAATGATCTGGTTCTTGCGAACCTGATAATCGTGCTCCGCGGTGGCTGGCCGAAACTTTACTTCCTTAAGCTGCGAGCCGCGGCTGCTCTTGCGCTGCTGATGCGCTTGCTTATTTTGTTGATAAAGAAATTTGCCGTAGTCGGTGATCTTGCAAACCGGAGGATCCGCGGTGGGCGAAATTTCCACCAAGTCGAGACCCCGTTCGCGCGCCATACGAACCGCTTCGTAAGGCTGCATCACTCCAAGCTGGGCACCTTGCTCATCTATCACTCGGACTTCGCGCGCCCGAATCCGCTCGTTCACGCGCGTGCGGTCGCTCTGCCGAAAGCTACGTTCTGCGATAATTCCCCCTAACTAACGTAAGGCGCCGAGCTGCCCGCCTCGCCGGGCCTGGGCCCGAATCAACGACACCGGCCCACGGTGCGAAACCACTAGGGACGGGTCACAAAGTATAGCACGTGCCTACGTTCCTTGGACAAGGGGTTTGATGAGCGCGGCGGGGCGGAAGTAGCAGTGGAAAATTTTATGAGCTAAATCGTCAGCTCACCTTTCGGGCCGGTAATAGTTGCACGCAGGGCTGGCTTGTCGCCGAGCGAGACGGGCAGATCGAGCTCAAGTAGGTTGACGATTTTGGTCAGTTCCCCTGTGCCTGGGGTGACCGCTCCGAAATGCGTGATCTTGCAACCTTTAGGGGCGTCCGCAGAAGGATGAAGCGAGTTTGCACTCCATTCTATGAAGAAGGGGAGCAGGCCATCCTTATCGTCTTTGAGATTGAGGGTCTTCCATTGAAGGAGCTTGCCGTCGGGACGTTGACGCGAGCCGGGGCGAGGACCATCGAAAGCGACGCCGGCTTCGCGAAGGTGTGCCGAGAACTTCTCGAGGTCGCCAGGATGCGCGGCCCAGCCGATCAGACGCGGCGAGGTCAGTTGTTTGAGTTGCGCGACTTGTTTTTGGGC
>JAOAPV010000022.1 GCA_025463055.1 Candidatus Acidiferrum typicum | reverse complement strand
CTCGATTTGTGAGGCGCCCTTCTCATTTACACAAATGTTGCGAATCTAAGCGTGCGGGTGCGCCTTGTCGTAAATCTCCATCAATTGCCGAATCGACGCGTGCGTATATTTTTGTGTCGTCGATAGCGACTGGTGACCCAGCAATTCCTGAATCGCCCGTAAATCCGCCCCATCCGCCAGTAAGTGCGTAGCAAACGCATGCCGCAACGAATGCGGATGCAAATCCCAATTGATGTTCACCAGCTTGACGTACTTTTTCACGATGCGGCCCACCGACCGCTGCGTAAGCCGCCTGCCCGCATAATTCAGAAACACCGCGTTCGTCCGCGGAGCCGCTCGCCGCATCCCTCCGCTGCCAGAGCTTTGCAGCAAGAGCTGCTCCCGCAGCGGCCAATATTTATCCAGCGCCTCTTGCGCCTTCGTTCCATAGGGCACAATGCGTTCCTTATTGCCCTTGCCGCGCACCCGCAGCATCAACTCTTTCTGTTCGATGTCTTCCAAATTCAAGCCGGTGAGTTCGCTAACGCGCAGTCCTGCCGCGTACAGCAGTTCCAGCAGCGCCCGGTCGCGCCTCAGCAGCAGTCCCTCGCTTCCCGCCGCCTTCTTCCCGCGTGCGAGTACACCTTCGCCCGTCTTCGCAGGCAGACGTCCGCCCGCCGCGGCAGCTGGCCCCGTGCCCGCCAGGTTATCCAGGAATTCGCTCATGTCTTCGGCAGAAAGCACGGAAGGAATGCGCTTGGGTAGTTTGGGCGTTGGCACCAGCCGCGCGGGATTCTCCTTGATCATCGCCTCACGCACGCAATACTTGAAAAAAGACCGCAGCGCCGCCAGCTTCCGCGCAATCGAGCTCTTCTCCAGCCCTTGCTCGTGGAGATGGCCCACAAATTCGCGAATGATCAGGTGCGTAATCTTCGGCAACGCCGGTGGCTGCACACCGGGTGGCGAAAGGTACGCCACGAACTGCTCCAAATCTTTCCCATAATTCAGAATCGTGTGCGGCGATGAATTCCGCACCGACTGCAAATACTGTAGATATTTCCCAATTGCCTGCTTCATTTCCGCGGAGCCGCTCCGAAAGGCACACGCCCAGTATAGTCGCGCGGAATCTAGCAATCTCTAATTCGCATTAGGGTGCGGCTGATTTGTTAATGGGAAAGCAGGGCTGCCATGTGAAGCTTACGGCTTCGCGCCCACGGGCGTCGCGACTTCTTCCGGTTGCGGTGGCATCGGGTCCGCTACCACGGATTCCCAATCGCAGCCTTCCTTCAGGCAACTCCGCACCGTGCCGATCTTCGTCTTCTTCTCCACAATAAACGGCGCGCCGCATTTCGGGCACGGCTCAGCTAGCGGCATATGCGGCGTCGTGAAGTCGCAATCGGGATAACGCGAGCAACCGTAGAAAACTCGTGGACGTCCCCGCCCGCCCTTACCCGCGCTCCCGCGCCGCACAAATTCGCCTTCATTGCACTTCGGGCACTTAATCCCCATTGTGATCGGCCGCGTGTACTTGCACTTCGGATATCCGGTGCAGCCGATGAACTCGCCAAATCGTCCGTGTTTCTTCACCAGTCCGTTGCCGCACAGCGTGCACTTTTCATCCAGCGGCTCGTCAGGCTGCAGCGCAATGCGCGTACCCTGCACCATGCGTCGCGTCGTCTTGCAATCGGGATAGCCGGTGCAAGCCAAGAATGTGCCAAATCGCCCGCGCTTGATGGCCATCTCTTTTCCGCAGTTCTCGCAATATTCGGTTTTATTTTCGCCGCCGTCGTCCGTGATTTCCGGCGCCATATCCTGGATAAAATCGCAATCCGGATAGCGCGAGCAGCCCAGGAAAAATCCATGCCGGCTGATGCGCTCCAGCAGCTCGCCTTCCCCGCACTTCTCGCATTTCTTGCCAGTCGGGATTCCAGCCTTATACGACACCATCTCGTCGCCGGCCTTCGCCAGGTCGATGACGAATTTGCCCCAGAACTCCCGCACCGCGTCCCGCCACGGCAGCTTGCCTTCCTCAATCTCGTCCAATTCCTCTTCAAGCCGCGCCGTGAACGTCACATCAAACACGTCATCGAAGCTCTTCACCAGCAGCACGCTCACGCGTTCGCCTAGCATCGTGGGCGTGAAGCGCCCCTGGTCTTTGCGCACGTACTCACGCTCGACTATCGTCGAAATAATCGACGCGTACGTGGACGGCCGCCCGATGCCCTTTTCTTCCAGTTCCTTCACTAGCGTCGCTTCCGTGTAACGCGGCGGCGGTTCCGTGAAATGCTGGTCCGGCCGGATTTGATCGAGCCGCAGTGTCTGGCCTTCTGTCACGCGCGGCAGCGACTTGCCTTCGCCCTCATCATCCTTTTCGTCGTCCTCGCGGTCCGCGCCGGCCACCGGCATCTGGTACACCCGCAGATACCCATCGAATTTCTGCACCGAACCCGTCGCTCGAAATGTGTAATCTCCCGCGGAAATATCAATGCTCGTCTGATCAAAAATCGCAGGCAGCATTTGTGAAGCCACAAAGCGCTGCCAGATCAATTGATACAGCTTGAACTGATCGTCCGGCAGATATTTGCGCACATCTTCAGGCGCTCGAGTAACGTCCGTGGGCCGCACCGCTTCGTGCGCTTCCTGCGCGTCTTTTTTCGATTTGTAGTAGTTCGGTTTTTCCGGCAGGTAATTCGACCCGAAACGTTCGGGAATCATTTCGCGAACCTGTTGCAATGCGTCCTGCGAAACGCTCACCGAATCCGTGCGCATGTAGGTGATCAGCGCGACCGATCCTTCTTCGCCCAGTTCCACGCCTTCATAAAGCCGTTGCGCCACGCCCATGGTGCGCTTCGCCGTGTAGCGCAGCCGGTTGTATGCCGCCTGCTGTAGCTTGGAAGTCGTAAACGGCGGCGGCGGGTTGCGCTTCTTTTCCTTCTGCGCAACCGAAGTGACCTGCCACTTCGCCTTGCTCACCGCCGCGACGATCTTGTCCGCCGCCTCCTGATTCGCAACCTCGATGTCCTCGCCTTTGTACTTGCTCAGCTTGGCTTCGAATACTGGCGGCTCGCCGGCATCCAGCATCGCGTGAATCGTCCAATACTCCTGCGGCACAAACGCCCTGATCAGTTGCTCGCGCTCCACGATCAAGCGCAGCGCCACCGTCTGTACGCGTCCAGCGGACAATCCGCGCCGCACCTTATCCCACAGCAGCGGCGAAATTTTGTAGCCCACAATGCGGTCCAACACCCGCCGCGCCTGCTGCGCGTCCACCAAATTGCTGTCCACCTGCCGCGGCTTTTCGAATGCCGCGCGAATAGCCTTCGGCGTAATCTCGTTAAACGTCACCCGGAAGATCTTCTTCGGGTCAATCGGCGGCATGCTAATTTCGTCGCGGTTCTTCTTGGCCGCTTTCGACTTGCCTTTCCCATCCGCTTTGGCTTCAGCCTCTTCTTTTTCTCTCGCGTCAGCGCTCTTGTGGCCATTGCTGGGCGCCTCTTCTTCGTACTTGGCGGGTTTCGAGAGCACCATCGCCAAATGCGCCGAGATCGCCTCGCCTTCACGGTCCGGGTCGCCCGCCAGGTACACCGCCGTCGCGGTGCTCGCCGACTTCCTCAAATCATTAATAACTTTGCCTTTGCCGGAAATAATCTGCAGCGTGGGCTCGAAAATCCTCGCGTCATCCAGGGTGATCGGTTTCCTATTCACCTTCTCCGGCTCTGCTTTGCCCTTCTTGCCCTTGCCTTTTTTCTTTTTCTTCGGCTCTTCGTCAGGCAAACGAATACCGATCGTCTTCTTGGGCAGGTCCATTACGTGCCCGATAGACGCTTTGACGGTATAGTCCCGTCCCAAATACTTATTGATTGTCTTCGCCTTAGCAGGCGATTCCACTATAACCAGCGAACGTGCCATGTTTTCTTTGTAACCCCGGATTCCCCTGTTGGAAGGCCTCTGTGGCGGGGCTTGTGTCCTTCTCGCTACCTTATTCAAGATGCGCAGATGCGCCGTACGGATTCATTCGCTTCGTTGCGCGTCAACTAAGCTCCTGCTTTTCAGTACTTTCCACTAAGCAGAAGACCCGACCCTGCACCTAGAGCAGCACCTTGCTGAACTGCTTTCCCGGCGACTGCCGGATGATCCCCTTCATCTCCAAGTCAAACAGCGTAGCCAGAACCTCCGAAGAGTTCAACCCCGAAGACTCCACAATTTCGTCGATGTGCTTGGGCTCATCCGTGCTCAGCAGTTCGTAGAGCTTCTTCTCTGGAGAGTTGAGCGAAGCCGCCGCAAGTAAATTCCGCTGCTCCGCTTCAGGCTGCTCTGCCTGAACCAACGCAGCACGCACCGGCGTAGGTAGCTCCTCGATCACGTCCGCGCCGTTGGTCACCAGCTTTGCGCCCTGCTTAATCAATTGGTTCGGCGCAAAGCTCACCGGCTGTGTCACGTTTCCCGGCACCCCGAAAACTTCGCGCCCAAACTCCATCGCCAGCCTTGCCGTAATCAAAGACCCACTGTACTGCGCACCCTCTACCACCACCACGCCCAGGGGCATTCCCGCCACGATCCGGTTGCGGATGGGAAAATTTTCCGGCGCCGGATGGGTTCCCAACGGAAATTCACTGATGATCGCGCCCCGCTCCAGCACCTTCTCGTAAAGCTTCCTATTCTCTTTCGGGTAGCAGACATCCACGCCTGTTCCCAGCACCCCGACCGCGCGCCCGTTCACCGCCATTGCCCCTTGATGCCCAATTGCGTCGATTCCCCGGGCCATTCCGCTAACCAGCACCAACCCGCGCGCCGCCAACTCCTTCCCCAGCCGCTCCGCCATTTGCGTCCCGTAAAGCGTCGGCCGTCGTGTGCCCACAATGCCGATGCTCGGCAGGTTCAGCACCTGAGCATCACCGCGAACGTATAGCATCACCGGCGGATCGTAAATTTGCAGCAGGCTCTGCGGATATTCCGGGTCGGTCCAGTTAACCAACAGGCAGCGGTCAATCCGCCGCGTGAGCGCCAGTTCCTTTTCCGCGCGTTTGAATGATTGCTTCTTGAAGACTGCTTGCGCCACCGGTGCCGGCAATCTGCACGCTTCCAGCCGCGTCAGTGGCGCACGAAATACTTCGTCCGGCGAGCCAAATTCACGCAGCAACCGCGCGGACAACCTCGAAGCCAGCCCAGGGGTAAGCGCTAGCGCGAGCCAGGAGAGTGATGCGTCTAGCTCCATCGCCCCGCGAGCCTACCCGCAATATAACCGTATTGTCAACTACCAGATGTGGAATCCGAACCGTTGGCCAGTCTAGAGGCTTGGAAAGATTGATCTGATCTTCTGTAGCTCAGGTCCGAGTTTTGGACCTGAGGCTTTTCTGCCGTACCTCTATTGTGGCTTCGTGTGCGGGGGGCCGAATCCAATCTCCATCGGCGTGTCCTTCGGCAACACTACATCGTGCCCGCGCGAGAGAAAATTTGCGTAAATTGACATTGAAGCGCCGTAAGCGCCAATCCCCATCGACACCGGAGTCGACTTCGCCACCAAACTCAACAACGCACCCGTCAACCGAAATCCGGATCCACCCGCAGCCGTTCGCACACCCGGCCCCGCCATCTCCGTCGTGCCATGTTCCACTTCTGTGTGCGAAGCCGCAGCCGCCAGCATCACGGCCAGTCCGCTGGAGAGATAACGTGTCTTACTGTCCGTCGCACGCGCGCCGCCCTCTTCGTCGAGTTGCATGTTCGAACGGCGATCCACCTCCACGCCTTCCAGGTTGCCGATCATCGCTTGCGAACGCTCCGCTTGCGCCTGAACCTGCTTCTGCACCTGCGCCAACGCCTGCATACCCTCTTCTGAAGTTTCAATCCGCTCGAAAATCACGCGCAGCTCGCCATTGTGGTGCAGCTTACGTGCTGCCTTCGCTTTCACCACCTCGCCAACCAACCGGCTGTTCGCCGGTAAAATCAATTGGTGCGTCGGAGAATAAAGCGGCTCAGTGAGAACCGCCGTAACCGGGGTCCCGCGTGTAGCCGTGGCGGAGCTGACTTCGGCAACCAAGCGGGCTTTCAGTGTGCTGTCCGGTACCGGTTCGCTTCCGACCGCAACCAATTGTTCGCTCGTCCGTATGGTCGTACCAAAATCCAGCGGATCGCTCAGCTCCGCCACAAATCGCGTCCCCGGTTGCACGTACTGCCGCCGATACGGCGACTGTGCGGCCGCGAATTCCTTTAGGCGATGCATCTTCCCAGGCGCGGTAAGCTTTTGCCAACCTTCATGCGCTTGCGTCTTCGCTTCTGTTATCTTGCCCTTCGCTTCGGCTTTAGCCCGGTCCGTCGGGCGGCCCGCAGTCCCTTTCTGTTTGTCGGGATTGCTCACCAGGTGCACTACGTCGGCGGTTCCTGGCATGACCGTGGTTTTTATTGGCACCTGCTTGCCGTCCGGAAGCGTAACCATGTCAAACACGACTTCGTATCCGTGGAACGGTGTGAAATCTCCATTCATGTAGGCCATCGTGCGCTTCGCTCCAGAAACGGGCGCGATACTCTGCACATGACCCGTCGCAACGCTCCCCGCCGGGATCACCTCTTGATCAAACGCATAAACCGTCTCCACAACCTTCCCATGGACGGGCTCGCCGGCATGGTTGATGCGTACCCGCTCGTCCAGCGCAATGCGCAGTGGCGTCCCCGTCGGAATGGTCAGCGGAATGGTAGCCGGCGCTATCGGCTCAACAGCTAGCCGTTCTCCCTCTAACGAGGGCGGCGCGCACAGCGAAGCGCTTGCGTCCTCCCGCGGAGTTTCCTCGCATGCAGAAATATTCTGAACAGCTGCGGGCGCGCCATCGCCGTCCGATTGGCCTAGCGCCGCCGAAGCGCCCAGCAACAACAAGATCGGCAGACACCAAGAGATTCGAGCAACACGCATAATCTTTTACCTCGACAGCCATAACTGCGGGGCGGGTCCCCGCGGGCGTTTTCAGGAAGTCAAATGTTGCCGCAACCGACGCGAAATGTCTACGCTCGCTTTGAACCGCAAAGCGCTCGCCGCGTTGCCTACCTCTTTATTAATTGCGCGTTAAGATCGCGCCGCGTCTCTTCCACGAAGCTGTTGTAGGGGCGTGCTTTAGCGCGTCCCTGCGCGCCGCAGGTGCACGTGAGTTTCGAATACGCGTGATCTCAAGCAAACTTCACGCCGGCAGCGCGCCATCTTCTTGCAAAATCGCTTCGAACACGCTAACAAACAAGTCGACGTCGTCTTCCGCAAAAATCAGCGGTGGCCGTAGTTTAATCACATTGTGATGCGGCCCATCGGTCCCCGCCAAAATCCCGCACTCCCGCAGCCGGTTCACCGCGTAATCCGCCTGTTCCGTAGCCGGTTCGCGAGTTTCCCGGTCGCGTACCAGGTCAATTCCCAGGAAAAGCCCAGACCCGCGCACGTCGCCGATCAACCGGTGACATTCTTGCAGCTTCTTCAATTCCGTCATCCAATATTTCCCAACACGTAGCGCCCGATCCTGCAGACCCTCATCTCGCACGACATCCAGCACCGCCAATCCCGCCGCGCACGCCACCGGATTCCCGCCAAACGTGCTGAAAAATTCCATCCCATTCGCAAACGACGCAGCGATCTCCTGAGTCGTCACGACAGCCGCCAGCGGAAACGCATTCCCAATCGGCTTACCGAAAACCGCAATGTCCGGAACCACACCTTGCGTTTCGAATCCCCAGAAATGCGAACCCAGCCTGCCGAATCCCACCTGCACTTCATCCGCGATGCATACCGCACCCGCCGCCCGCACCTGCCGATACACTTCCGCTAAATAATTCGGCGGAAACACAACCTGTCCTGCAACGCTCGGCAACGTCTCCGCAAGATACGCCGCCACGCCACGGCCTTCGGAGCGAACCTGCTCAAGAATTTGGCTAACGTGCGCAGCATATTTCGCGCCCGCCTCAGCATCGCCGCGCCGATAAGGCCCGCGATAGTCATCCGCAATCGGCGCGACGTGCACCCACGGCTTTCGCCCGCGCCCGCCCGGCCCATTAAATTTGTAAGGACTGATATCGATCAGCGTATTCGTATGCCCGTGATAAGCGTGCTCCAGCACGATCACGTCTTTGCGCCCGGTATACGCACGCGCAAGGCGCAGCGCCAGCTCGTTCGCCTCGCTCCCCGAATTCACGAAGTAGCACACGCGCAGTGGCTGAGGCAAAAGCTCCGTCAGCCGTTCCGCATACCGCAGTACATTGTCATGCAAATACCGCGTGTTCGTATTGAGTAGCGCAAGCTGGTCCTGCGCCGCCCGCACCACCCGCGGATGGCTGTGCCCCACCAGGGGCACATTGTTATACACGTCAAGATACGCGCGCCCCGTATCGTCGTACAGATATTGCATCCACCCGCGAACAATCTTCAGCGGCCGGCGGTACGAGATACTCAGGTTTTTCCCCAACAGCGACTTCCGCGCAGCAAGCGTTTCCGTCACCTTGCTCTCTTGCGCCGGAAAGCGATCGGCGGGAATGCCCAGAAGCAAATTCGGATCGGGAGACAAACTCGTCCACACACGGCGTTCCGACGCGCGCGCCACCCCAGGAAAATCAGTCCCTAGATTTAATAGATCGCTGATGATTTGAAAGTGAAGATGCGGCACCCACCCGCCATTTTCCGTCGTCTCTCCCACTTCGCCGAATCTCTCGCGGCGCGCAATCTTCTGACCAACGCGAAGCCCGGCCAAGGTCTTTACGCTGAGGTGTCCGTAGAGCGTAAAAAACTCCTGTGTCTCCCCACTTAAGTCCAAAAATGAATGCCGCAAAATCACCACCGGCCCGTAATCCAGCGCCGCAGTGTTATTCGCAAAAGAATGCACCACAGCATCGAACGGTGCACGAACCGCAGCCCCTGCCTGCACATGCAAATCAATCCCAAGATGAATGGTGCGACGTTCGTCAACGGCGCTCCCGCCTCCAAACTGCGCCGCAGTATAAATAGCGCGCGCCTCATCGTACCGGCCCACGCCCACCTCGGCGCACGCGCGCTTCATTTCCGCGAAAATCCGTTCAGTCGCAACCGCGGGATCAGCGATTGACGGGTCAGCGCCAAGCAATGTGCTTCCCACGCTGAAATCAAAAACCAGGCTTGGTGCAGTGCGCAAATCGAGGTCGAGAACAGAAGCCGCCGTATGCCCATTGCCAATCAGCCATTTCCTCACCGATTCGCTTTGTGGAACTGCATCCCGCCCGCAAGCCTCTCGAAATGTAAAGTGCGCGAACCGCGGATGGATATTTGCTAGCCGCCCCAGCGCTTCCCACGCAGGCGCTTCACTGACCGTCACGTAAGCGTCATCCGGTTTAACGCTCGCGCGCTGCGCGGAATTCACCACACTCACCGCAAGCCGCGCTCCGATCAGCGCATACAAAACCCGAAGCTCTTCATCCATCAGTGGAAATGCGCGGTGATATCCGGCGACAACTTCCGCCGCGGCTCGCAGCGGAGTCTCCTTCCCCAAAATCGCGTACGCCGCCGCGATCGCCACTTCCGAAATAGTCACGCTCTCGTGCATGTCGCCGAAATCAATGACGCTGGCGATCTTTCTCGGCAACGGAAGCGGCTCTCCCACCAGCACGTTGTAATCGTTAGCGTCGCCATACACCACGCTGCGCCGCAACGCCGGCAGCGCCGGCACAACCTCGCCTTCATAAAGTGCCAAAAATGTTTCAACCAGCGCGCGTTGCGAGGCGTCGCGAAGGTGATGCAAATGCGCGCGAATCCATCCCGCGCGCGTCAAGTCCCACTTCAACTCGCGACGCACGGCTGGATGCGCAAAGTCCGCCAGCGCCGCATCCATTTCGCCCAAAAACTGCCCCACGCTTTGCAATAGCTCAGGCGAATGCGGCCGCGCCTTCACCCGCAACGTCCCCGGCACATAGCTGAGTAACCAGACGAGCCGCTGCGTTCCATCCGCCGCAGTAACCGCGGCAAACGACTCGCCCTTAAGGTTGAGCCGCACGCGCGGCAGCGAGAGTTGTGGAGCGCGCTCCGCCAAATGCTGCAGCCCCCGGCACTGCATATCGATAAACGATCGCTCCCGCGCCGGGTGCATCACCTTCAGCACAAACCCAGCACCGGTATCATCCTTAGTGTCGATTGAATTCGAACGTACCACAGCCGTGTCTGGCTGTGCTCCAACAAGCTCGCGGACCGATCTCAGGTGGAAATTATCGTCGTACTCGCCAGGCAGCGCCTTAGCCGCGACCGCCAATCCATACAGCCCGCGCGCAAGCTCAACCGCTTCCGCTTCCGTAGTCGCCCGCGCAACCCGCTCTTCCAGCAGCATCCGGAAATCTTATCCGCAACGCCCAAGCACGTCCATCCCGCGAAGTTGTAGGGGCGTGCTTTTGCGCGTCCCAGCCGCGCCACCGGCTGCCTAATCCGCCACCGAAATCGGCCCATTCTCCGTCGACAGCCGAATCACTGGCGATCCGCTCCCATACTCAATCCGCCGGTGCTCATCATCCCAAGTCTTCCGCGCATCAGAGCAAATACTCGCATGGCAGCTAACCGGCGAATGCCCGTTAGACTCAACGAGAAAACTCGAGTGAAATCCAGAAGGCACACGCAAAGTCAGCGGCCCATTCACCGCGTCCGCCACCAATTCCGACCCATCCCAGTTCGAACCAAGCGAAACGGTAATCGGCCCATTCTGCGTATGCAGCCGCAGCTTCCCGCTGTTGCCCGAAAAACTGATAGGCCCATTCTCCGCCGAAATATTCGCCTCGCCCGAGCAATCCTTCAACGAAATCGGCCCGTTCGTCGCCCGCGTAGTGATCTTCCCATCCACGCTGTAAAAGCTGACCGGCCCGTTGTGCGCCGTAACTTCGATGTCCGCCGATCGCGGCGTTCGAATCAGCAGGAACACGGTCCAGTCGTTGTGATAACCATGGGGCCCGCTAACGGAAACCTCGCCGCCCTGCACCGCGAGCTTGATCTCCGCCAAGATCCGCGCCGCATCGCCGCCCACAGCCGCCTTGCAAGCCGTTACGGAGTACGCATCCTTGTCCCACCCCTGCACCTGCACGCCCCCGTTCTCCACTTCATGTACGCGCAATACAGCGGCTTCCGCCCTCGTCACAGTTCGCTCTTCAGCCTCAATCCTCGGCCGCTCATCATTCAGCCGAATATGCAGATCAGAGCAATCCGTCGCCGGCCCATCTCCCCAATGCGTAGACCCCATCCCTAAATGCTCGCTAACCCATGCCGGCATCGCCGGAGCCGCCGGTTCAGCCGGGGTTGCGGGGACAGCAGGCATCGCCGCCAAAGCTGGCATCGCAGGAAACGGGACACTCACTGGTTCCGGAGCCGCCGGACTCGCCTGAACCCGCCCGCGTGCCAAAGGCAATATCAATAATATGTAGGCGAAACAAGCCGCAACAATGGCCATAACGGTGCGCATCTTCATAGGACATCCCCTCCATGTCCATAGACGACGTACCCACCCGAATGGTCTTGCCCGCCCGCCGACAAATCCATGACAACAAAATCTTCCTTCCGCCTATCCTTATATTCAGGAGAGTAAAATGAGAGCACTTTCAGCGGCCCTGATTTCCCTCCTCGCCTCGCTTAGCGCGGGAGCCCAGGGCACGTCCTACGCCATCGACACCCAGCAAAGCAAAATGGACATTCACGTCGGCAAGGAGGGCGCCTTCAAAGCCTTCGGCCACGATCACCTCATCGCCGCCAAGCAGCTCTCCGGTGAAGTGCAGTTTGATCCGCAGAAGCTCGACAAATCCTCCGTGCGTCTGCACGTTCCCACCAAATCCATCACCGTAATTGACCCCGGAGAGTCCGAGAAAGACCGCAAAGAAGTCGAAGCCACCATGGAAAGCGACAAAGTTCTCGACGTCGCCAAATTCCCGGAGATAACTTTCACTTCCACCAGCATCTCCGCCGCAAAGAAAACTTCCGACGGCTGGGAACTCACCCTCTCCGGCAAGCTGAATCTCCACGGAGTCGAAAAGGCCGTCAGCTTCCCGCTGCACGTCCGCGCCGAAAACAACGAACTCCACGCCCAAGGCGAAGTCTCCATCCTGCAAACCGATTACGGCGTAACCCCAGTAAAAGTCGGCGGCGGCACCGTAAAAGTAAAAGACAAGTTGAAGATCACCTTCAACATCGTGGCGCGCAAGAACTAATAGCCCGCAAATTCAGTGCACGGGTACGGGTGTCCGAATTTGCGACAGGGCATCCTGAAAACGCGCATTCCAGGGGAACACGTCGGGTACAAGTGATTTACAATGTGGTGTTTAGCATTGGCACGTGTGGTGCTAATATCCAGGCAAGACGGGGACAACAATATGTCATTCTTTCGCGACCTGAAAGTTGCGTTTCACTCGCTCATGCGCACGCAAGGGCTTGCGTTCACCGTGATCCTGACGCTGGCGCTGGGCATCGGCGCCAATGCCGCCATCTTCACCCTGGTGCGCGGCGTGCTCCTCAAGCCTCTCGTCAACCGCGACGAGGACCGCCTGATCTACATCCGTCACAGCGCTCCGGGCATCGGCGACGAAAACGAAACGTTCTCCGTTCCCGAAATCCAGGATTTGCGCGCCAGCGTGAAAACCCTGAGCGCGTTCGGCGATTTCTCGACCTTCGGTTTCACCATGATCGGCCTTGGTGAACCCCGCGAGGTCCAGGCCGGCGTCGTCGGCGGCAACTACTTCGACGTAATAGGCCTCCACCCTGTCCTAGGGCGTCTCATCGGGCCTCAAGACGACGGCCCCAAAGCGGCCGGCGTCGTCGTTCTCACCTATCGCTTCTGGACCACCACTCTTAGGAAAGATCCGTCCGTCATCGGCAAAACCGTTCAGCTCGGCAGCGGTCCCATAGGAAGTCGATCCGCCACGATCATCGGCGTCCTCGAACCCTCCGTCCCCTATCCCCAGGACACCGAAATCATGGCTAACATCGTCACCAGCCCGCACCACCTCTCCGCAACCATGGTCACCGGCCGCGTCCATCGCATGACCGAGCTCTTTGCGCGTCTCGCTCCCGGTGTCAGCCTCGATCAGGCTCGCGCCGAGTTGCGCTCCGTCTACGGGGCCATGACCAAGGCACATCCCGAAGCTTATTCGGCCAAAGGAGATTTCCAGATCAGCGCCAAGCGTCTTCGTGACGAGCTCACTTCCGGTGCTCGCACCGTTCTTCTCGTTCTGCTCGCCGCCTCCGCGCTCGTCTTCATCATCGCCTGCTCCAATGTCGCCAACCTGATTCTCACTCGCACCGTTCGCCGCGAAGGCGAGCTGGCCACCCGTGCTGCGCTAGGCGCAACCACCGGCGCGCTGCGACGCATGCTGCTGGCCGAAAGCCTTCTACTCTGCGGCGCCGGCGCGGCGCTCGGTGTAATGAGTGCGCAGCCCATGGTGGCCATCCTGGCCCGCTACGCATCGCGCTTCTCGGTCCGTGCGCTCGATTTGACGGTTGATTCCAGCCTGCTCTGGGTGGGAGCGGCGCTGGCCATTGTCGCCGCGATAATTTTGGCGTTTGTCCCGCGCCTGCCGTCAGCGGAAACGTCCAACGGCCTTGGCCTATCGAGCGGCAGCGTGCGCATCACCAGCAGCACCAACCGCCGCCAGCGAATTTTCGCTGTCACACAAATCGCCGCATCCTTCGTACTGCTGGCCGGCGCAACCATGTTGATCACTACGCTGATCGCACTGCAAACGGCTCATCGGGGTTTCGACACGCGCAACGTCCTCGTCGTCAACGTTCCCGCGATGGCTTACGGAAAAACGCCTCAGCAAGTCGTCGATTTCTACAAAGAATCGATTCGTCGCGTGGATGCGCTACCCGGCGTGAACACCACCGCTTTCGGCATGGCTGCTCCCTGGCGCGATGCTGGCTTCGGTTTCGGTATGCAATTCTCCGCCGATGGCCATGTGCATGTCCCCAATGAAGATCCTCGCGCGCATATGCGCGTCGTCTCTCCTGGATTCTTTGCCTCGCTCGGCGTTCCCATAATCGCCGGCCGTGATTTCAACGATTCGGACGGCCAAAAGAACGACCCCGTCGTGATCGTCAGCGAGACTCTCGCGCAGCGCATGTTCCCCAATCAGGATCCCCTCAATCGGCATGTCTATTGGACCGATCCCGTGCTTGAATTCGCCCCCGGGATCAACGCCGCGCCGCATCGCATCATCGGCGTAACCCCCGATATTGACGATCTCCATGTCATTCCCGGGCCTATGGTCACCGTTTACACCCCCTTTCAAGAGGGACCCATTTTTGGCGGCCGCCTTTTCATCCACACCGATGCAAATCCTTATTCCCTGGTCACGCCGGTTACGCGCGTCATTCGCGACATGTCCGTCGATCAGCCCATTGAGCACGCTGCTACTCTCGAAGATGTCCGCGCGGAAGTGCTAACGCCGGACCGTTTGAACTCGCTGGTGTTCGGCGTGTTCGCCGCTGTCGCGTTGGTGATTGCCTTGGTTGGCGTCGCGGGCGTGCTGGCGTTTTCGGTCAGCGCGAGGACGCGCGAATTCGGCATCCGCCTGGCGCTTGGATCGCAGCCACGGAATCTCCTGAAAGGTGTCATCGCCGAAGGCGCCGTGATGGCAGCCGCGGGCGTCCTCGCAGGCGCGGCATTTGGGTTCATAGTGGCCCGTTTGGCGCGCAGCTATTTCGTGGATGTGAAGATGCCGGGCGCCTTGCCCGTGACCCTCTCTGCGTTTGTGCTGCTCACCGCCGCGGTCATCGCGTCGATGCTGCCGGCGGCACGCGCCGCGCGCATCGATGTTATACAAGCGCTGCGCTCCGAGTGAATGGTCTGAGCAGATTCAGATCCTCTTCCTTACGGCCGCCAATCGTCATCAGCGCCTCCCATGGCGCCGATGGGCGGTCCATCCGGCGGCTCCGCAGGTGGCGTGAGGTCCAGCCGCTTCGGATCTTTCTCGAACTGCTCGATTTTCGTCGACGAAAAGAACACGTGCGCCTTGTCGGCTATGACGGGGGCACCGCTCAACCATTCCTTCAGTTCATGCACCTTAAGTGAAGCGATTGCCCGTACTTCGTCCGAAGCCTTGTCATTCGCCGCTAGCGCCATCAGGTCGTACAGCACAACATCATCCACAACATTGTTGATTTGCTCCCCGTGCCCGCTGCCATGCGGAGCCTTCCACGTCGCAGCCAAGACCGCATCGAAAACCTCCTCCAGGCTCAGGTTCGCCTTGTCCCGCGCGTGAAACTCCACCAGCCGCTCCGCGCGTTCCGGATTAAACAAAAACTGCAGCGTATGCTGCGCGGCAGCCTCCGCCGGAGCCAGAGCGTCAAACGCCGGATACGTTCGAATCTTAAAATCTTCACGCCCGCGCTCATACTCCGGCGGCCGCGGAGGAATCATCTTCAGCAGCGATTCCGGCAGTTCCAGCGCCTCCGGCTTCAGCGTAGTTAGCACCGCCGCAAGCGCGCGCCGCTGTTCCGCAGCCGCAACAATCTGCGTCGCCGTCTGTCCATCCCCGCGAAGCGCGAACGTATAATCCATGCCACCAATCAGTTTGCTCGTCGCCTCCACTTGGTACCGGTGCAGCATATAAATCGGCACCAGCACATCTTCAATCGTCGCCAGCGGCGCGCCCTCGCGAATATTGTTCTCGCCAAATCGACGCAAAGCCGCCGCACGAACCTGCATCAACCGATTTAGCTCATCGGCCGCATTCGCGCCCGAGTCCCACAAATGCGCCACGCTGCTCGCTGAACTCGCCGGCCGCGCATCTTGATCCGTCAAATACCGCAGCCCGCGCCCAAACGCATTCAGCAAAATCTTGCCCAGCGCCGCGTGCTCGTCCGCACCAGGCGCGAACTCGCTGTAGCCCCATGCAATCGAGACTTTGTCCCACTCGCCAATTCCCGTCGCGTAAGCATCCGAAACATCCGGCACCCCGTCCGCACCCAGCTTCACCACCGGCGGCGGATAATCCATCACCGACGACCGGTTCACGGTACTCGCCGAGTAGTTATGCATCAGCCCCAACGTGTGCCCGACTTCATGCGCAGCCAATTGCCGAAGCCGCGCCAAAGCCATCGCCTGCGCGCGATCTTGCCCCGGCGGCAGCGGTTTGCCATCCGCGTACGGCGCCAGCAATCCCTCCGCGATCAAGTAATCCTGCCGCACCCGCAGCGACCCCAGCGACACATGCCCCTTTATGATTTCTCCCGTCCGCGGATCCGTCACTGTCGCTCCATACGACCATCCCCGTGTCGCGCGATGAATCCACTGAATCACGTTGTAGCGCAAGTCCATCGGGTCCGCGCCCTCCGGCATCAGCTCCACACGAAACGCATTCTTGAAACCCGCCGCTTCGAACGCCTGCGCCCACCATCGCGCTCCCTCCAGCAGCGCCGACCGAATCGGCTCCGGCGCCCCACGATCTAAGTAATAGACAATCGGCTTCACCGCTTCGCTCACCGCCGCCGACGGCTCTTTTTTCTCCAGCCGATGCCGCGCCGCAAATCTCTTCACAATCGGCTCGCTGATCGGCGTCGCATAATCCATGTACGAAATCCCGAAAAAGCTCGACCGCGGATCGTAAGCCCGCGGCTTATAACCCGCCGGTGGCAACTGCACAAAAGAGTGATGCTCCCGCACCGTAATCGCTTCTGGTTCTGGAGTCACTTGCTTCACCCACTGGCCCGGCTCATCGCCCGCAAACGTCAGCGTCGCCTCCACCTCCGTGTTCAGCGGAAAAGTTTTCGTCCGCGGCAAATACAATGCGCATCGCGAAGCGTCCAGGTGATAGGTGCCTTGCTTCGTTTTCCGCAGCGCCGCCGGCACGCCATGCGCATCGCGCAAGAAAAAGTCCGTCGCGTCCACCAACGCGCGCTCGCCCTCCTCCGCCGCCACCGTGAATCCCCACAGCGCAGACTCCGCAAACGAATCCCTCACCGCGCGTCGCTCATTCGCATCCTCGCTCACCGCGCGAAATTCCAAATTCGATTGCACCAGCAACACCTTCGGCCCGCTCCGTTCGAACCGCACCACGCGCGTCCCGCCAAGCTGCCCGCGGTCCAGCCCAATATCATTCGAACCAATCCCCGCCGGCATCGAGCTCTGATACAAAAACTCCGTACCCCACTTGTCGACCTCCAACCAAAGCCTCCCCGCCTTCGCATCCCAATAAATATTGAAATACCCCGCCATCTTCTGCATCGACTTCGTTGTTTCCGAAATAGAAGTCGTCTTGTCCGCAGCCACCTCGCTCTTCGCCTGCGCAAGCACGCGCAGCATGCAAGACAACGTCGCTGCCGCGACCACAATCACCAACACCAAACGCTTCAACATTTCCGCCGCCTCCAAATTCACCATCTTCAAATAAGCTGAAGTGTTTTACACCAAAAGCACCAAGCGCGCCGGAAATTCCCTCTGCTATAGTTGTAAAGCGCGGACGTTGTAGGAGCTGCGCTTTAGCGCGACGCAGCGAGCGAAGCGAGTTCCTTTTTTGAATCCCAAGCGCAGCAAGGGACCTGCCTTTAGCTGTTGCATTTGTAGCGCCCGCTTTCCGAAGCGCGCTGTTTGCGTGCCGAATGGCTTTACGGGACGGGCTCTTCGAATTTAACCGGACGCACAACCAACCGTGACCAAACTCCGCATCTCCGTAGTGCAATATCTCAACACCGCCCCGCTAGTCCGCGGCTTCACCCACGGCCCCCTGCGCGACCTCGCTGCAAAGACATACGACCTCTCCTTCACCGTCCCCTCGCAATGCGCCGAAGCCCTCCGCACCGGTGCCGCCGATGTCGCCATCATTCCTGCCATCGAGTACCAGCGCATCGTCAGCCAAGGCGTCCCCCTCACCATCCTCCCGGACCTCGCTATCGCCTCCAAGGAGCGCGTCCGCAGCCTACTTCTCATTAGCAAAGTTCCCATCCGCCAAGCCCGCCGCATCGCCCTGGACCCCAGCTCCCGCAGCACCCAAGCCCTAACCAAAATCCTCGCCGCCCGCCGTTGGCAAATCACTCCCCAATTTTTCGAGCCCGCCCCGCCCGCCCGCCCCAGCGAAAGTGGTGACAATCGTTCCGCTGACCGTGATGAGAATGTACACAACGGAATTACCGCTATGCTCGCCGATGCCGACGCCGCCCTAGTAATCGGCGATGCCGCGTTACGCATAGCCATCGCGGCGGAATCTCAGGGCGTTAAGCCCGGCCCCGACGGCGAATGGCTCACCACCGCTGCCACCCCTCTCCACATCTACGACGTCGTAAAAGAATGGTGGCACTTAACCGAAAAACCCGCCGTCCTAGCGATCTGGGCCGCGCGCAACCAATCTTTTCCCAACAACCTCGTCCCCGCGGCCCTCGCCGCGGACTTCCAAGCCTCCCGCGACTTCGGCCTAACTCAAATCCCCCAAATCGCAGCCGAAGCCGCCAACGAAATGCATCTCCCCGAAAAAGAACTCCGCCTCTATCTGGAAAAGAACATCGATTACAGCCTCGACCAGGAAAACCTTCAAGGCCTACTCCGCTTCTTTCACGAAAGCCAGGCCCTCAACCTAATTGCACCCCTCAGCCACCTCTCCATAGCTGCCAGTCATAACTCCCCCGCCCGCTATATGGATTTTGCCTACGCAAGCAAACGCACGTAGCCGCACGGCAGACTTGTGCCCGCCCTATGCCGTCAGGCTCAGCGGCAGCTCCTCCCCGGTGTTGGTCATCCGCCTATCTTTAAATTCCTAAAACTCTGAGGTGAGGTCAAGCATCACATTCGTAAAAGAGGAGGAGTACCGGCTACTGAGATTCTCCCAGCCTCACGTGAGGGGTGCCGGTCCAGAGTGGTGAAACGTACGAGCAACAGGAGAGGGCTGTGCGTTGTTGGGAGCTATATCCAGAAACAAAAGCCTCCCGGCACGCGCGGCTTTCTAGCCTCTTGCTTTTATGCGTTTTAGCCATATTTGCGCCGCTTACACTCGCCCAAGTTCCGAATAAACGCCCACCCCAAACCCCGGCAGGAGTCATTCGCGGCACGGTCACTCTTACCGATCAGCAGTCACAAACGAAACCACTTGCAGGTGTGCGCGTCGAATTAGACAAGCCACCTCCTGATTCGAAGCCCCAGGAAACAAATACGGATGCGGATGGACGTTACGAATTTCTGAACGTGCCGCCCGGCGTCTACAACCTCCGAATAAACCAGCAGGGGCTTAAGCCATTTCTCAAATCGGTGACACTCGCCGGGCGCGAAGCAAAAATCGAAGATGTCGCGCTCACTTTCGAAACTGTCGCTGAAGAGGTCCAAGTAACGGAGCGTACCGAGCCGCTTTCCACCGAAAATTCAGCGGCTGAATCCACAGTTAGCAACCAGCAGCTCGAAAATTTGCCGCTCGCGAGACAGAAATACCGCGATGCATTGCCCGTAGTGCCGGGCGTAGTTCGAACCCTCGATGGAAAACTCAGCATGCGGGGCACCTCGGAAACGCAGGGCATGCTGCAATTAGGTTGGGCAAAGACGGTCGATCCGGTTACTGGTTCGTTCTCGATACCCGTGCCGATGGATGCCATCCAGTCGTTCACGGTGGACAAGACTCCCTTCAGCGCTGAAAACGGTGGCTTCTCTGGCGGATTGACCACAATTGAAACAAATCCGCCGTTGGGCAATTGGCATTACGGCGTCAGGGATTTCGGTGTCCGGCTTCGCGGGAAAAACGGCCACCTTGTTGGTATTTCGCAAGCGACGCCGGGAGTTTCTTTCGGCGGGCCGCTTATCAAGGGGAAGCTGAATTTCGCCGAATCGTTTGAGTACGACGTCCGAAGAGATTGGGTGCGTGGACTGGCTTGGCCTCATAACGAGATTAAGAGGCAGGGATTCAATTCATTCACCAGCTTTCAGGCGATTCTTTCTCCCGCGCACGTGGTAAATGTGGATGTCAATGTGTTTCCGATGCGCACGCAGTTTGCCAATCTCAGGGCGCTCATTCCGCAGGTGGCAGCGTCGGACTACAACCAAAAGGGCATTTCTATCGGTGTCTCGGATCTTCATAACTTTGGCTCTGACCAACTTCTGCGCATAGGGTTTCGCTACACGCGGTTTGATAGCAATGCGCGGGGCCAGGGATTTGCAGACATGCTGCTTACTCCGGACGGTTGGGGCGGCAACTTTTTTGATTCCTGGGACCGAACTGCGAACCAATACGAAGTGTCTCCGCTGTATCAATTCGGGCCGTCGAAGTGGCACGGTCGTCACGAAATAAAAATTGGTATAGACATCACGCATCGGAATTACAACGGGACGGACCTGCCGCGTCCGATTCAGTTGCTCAGAGAAAATCAGACGCCGGCGGAAATAATCGGCTTCACGGGTCAGGGGCCTCTCAGCGCGGCGGCGACAGACTTTGAAGAGTTCATCCAGGATCATTGGACGATCAACGAACATCTGGTCGTCGATGCAGGAGCGCGTCTTACCAGCCAGACGGTCGGCCGAACCGCGGCTATTGGGCCGCGCGTCGGAGTCGCTTACTCGCCGGGACAAAACCAAAAGACTGTTTATCGCGCAGGAGCGGGTCTCTTTTACGACAGAGTGTCTCTGCTCGAATCGGATTTCGCGGAGAATCCGGTCCGCACGATCAGTTTGCTCGATCAAGGCGGACAACCGTTCGGAGCTCCTGTACCTTTCGTCCCTGCCTATATCGCGAATGGCAGCGGGCCGATTGTTTCGCGGTTGCGATCCGAGCCGAACACGAGCCCGCGGAGTTTTGTCGGACACGCTGAGATCGACCGGCAGCTTTCGCTGAACTACATCCTGCGCGTCAGCTACCTTTACAGCCAGACGAACAATCTGTTCGTCGTGAATCCGGTGGCAAACGTCTTTGGACCGAATGGTCTGCTCGGGCTTTTCAGCACTGGAAAAGCCCGCTATCACGAAATCGAAGCCACTCTGCGCTTCCGGCCTGTAAAAGCGGCGGACTTGAGCGTTTCCTATATCTGGAGCCGCGCGCGCGGAGATTTGAATACGATGTCCGACGTCTTCATAACCTTTCAGCAGCCGGTGATCCGGCCGAACGTTTCAGGCATTTTGCCTTCCGATGTTCCTCACCGAGTAGTTGTCTGGGGCGCGGTTCGCCTTCCCTGGCAGCTCACGCTCAGTCCAGTCGTAGACGTGCATACGGGCTTTGCGTTCTCCAATCTGGATGTGCTGCACAATTATGTTGGAACGCCGAATGGGCAGCGCTTTGCGACTTTTTTCTCGCTGGATGCGCAAGTCTATAGGGACTTTCCCTTGAAGCTGCCGTTCGTGGGGCATAGGAGCAAGCACAAGCTTCGCTTGGGAGCGTATTCGATCAACCTGACGAACTATCACAATTTCAACGACGTCTACAACATCACCACGTCGCCCTTCTTCGGCCAGTTCACCGGTTTCCAGCGCCGCACCGACGGCTTCATCATCAGCGTCGTGGACTGAATTTTTAAGACAGTGGGTAGTGAGTAATGGAAAGTGGCGTTACGACCCCCCAACCCCCGGTGTGTTTGCGTAAATGCGGTAGATAAAGGGGTTAGCGAGCGATGCGGCGTAAAAGCGGTAGATAAAGGAGTTAGCGCCTGGGGCGAACGCAGAAAGTTGAGTGGCGAGGGAAAGGAGAGACGAAACGGGGACAAAGATCGAGGGTTAGGACTGGAGCCGCAGCAGGAGTATAGGAAGTTTCTTCGAGATAACACGCGCAACCATACCACAGGTCGGGACGTATGTCAATAGTAAACGTGTAGATGGTGGTTTTTGAACGGCCCCATCCCGCATCGTCCGCGGGATTGAAATGCCGCCCCGGTAGGGGCATTCGGGGCGCAAACGGCGCGCCTGAAGGGACGGCGCTACAGAGGTCAAGGCAATAGCGAGGAAAGATTCTTCGCGTCGGTGCCGCAGGCGCGCTTACTTAACCCAGCTTACTTAGTCCAGCTTACTTAACCGACATCAATTAAGTCATTAAGAATGCCTAATATTCTACTTGACAGGGACTGGTTAACCGCGCACGCTGCTGGCATACCACAGAGGCAGAAACGCAATCTGAGTTGACTTGAGTTATCTGAAATTGCCTTCAGTTAGCCCTAATCTTTCGATGGAGGCTACTATGAGAACTATGAATCGTTTGGACCAACCATTCCGCGGGGCTACCACCTTGCAGGAACAATTCAATCACATGTTCGGCAACGGACAAGCACGCAGCAGCGAGGAGTCGAACTTGACGCCTTGGGCCCCGGCCGTCGACATCTACGAGACCGAGAATGAACTAGTCGTCAAGGCCGACCTGCCCGACGTCAATCCCCAGGACCTCGACATCCGCGTCGAGAACAACATCCTCACCATTCGCGGCGAGCGCAAGTTTGACAGCAAGGCCCACGAAGACAACTATCTGCGCATTGAACGCTGCTATGGCTCGTTCAGCCGCAGCTTCGCGCTGGCCAACTCCGTCAAATCGGAGTCGATCCAAGCCGACTATCACAATGGCGTGCTGACGCTAAGCCTGCCCAAGCGCGAGGAAGCTAAGCCGAAGCAGATCAAGGTCAGCGTCAATGGCGGAACATCGCCCGTGAATCAAGCTGTGCCGCAAGCGGCGTCACAGCAACAAAGGTCTCTAGCCGCCGCCCCAGGCGCCCGCTAAGAGACCCAGGCCGAACACGAAGTAAGAGAGGGCTGGCGAAGTCGCCAGCCCTTTTCGTTTTTAGGGACGGTTCATCGGGCTGCAAGCTGTTAAGTCAAAATCCGCACGCTTGAAAATCAAGCATGCGGCGCACCCGGTACCCATTCGCCTTCCACCCCGGTCAATGACTTCGGTAGGGAACATGCTCTAGTAAGCCGGGAGAAGGGAGACAGTGTCTTTATATGACGACGAAACAGGCAATCAAGGTAGTTAGACACATAATTCTCGACAATCAAGAGAATGGGGAATTAGAAGGGATTCTAAATCGGCGCAGAATTGCCGCTTTGAACCGTCTGGTTCGCATTGCCGAACTCAAAGCTAGAGAACAGAAAAAATCCGCCAAGCGACCCCTTGCCTAGCTCTGTAAAGAGGCACGCTCTTTTGGTCGAGTGTGAACGACTTCCGCGCTCTTGTAAGGCTCAATGTCCTTGATTCCGCACCTCGGGCATCGATCGTTGCAGCAACAACTCCAGACGTCGGCCCACTCTTCACCATCTTCGGGACAGCGATAATAATTCACGAACTGTCTCTGCGTCATCTTAACCTCCGGTGTCCGAGAATCTAGCGCTGATCTTTCCTGCAAGACCACCTCCATGATCTAATCCCCGCGTGAATTTGCAACTCCCAATCGAAGGCCTTGAACGCTACAAGAGTAATTCGCAGCGTGCTCGAGTTTTCAGTGAGCCCTGGGGGCTAGCGAATTTGTACTGTCCAGCTTGTGAATCCCCTCGAATCGAATCCCTACCCGTGAATACCCCCGCGCACGACTTCAGATGCCCTTCTTGCCGCGCATGGTTTCAGCTAAAGAGTAAGTGCTCCGCGTTTGGTCGACGAGTACAGGATGGGGCGTTTGATTCGATGAATCGCAGCATCTTGGAGGACCGCACTCCAAGTCTGTTCCTACTTCAATATAAACGGCCCGAACTAATAGTCGAAAACCTCGTGCTAATCCCGCACTTCGTCTTCAGCGCATCCATCCTGCAAAAGCGCAAGCCTCTCTCTTCTACGGCGCAAAGGGCGGGTTGGGTGGGGTGTAATTTCCTACTCGACCGTCTTCCCCCCGACGGGCAAGTTCATGTCATCAAGAAAGGGAAGGTCGCCCCAGCTGCCGAGGTAAGAGAAGCGTATGCAAGACTCCGTCCATTGGAAAATCTGACAATCGAAAAGCGCGGCTGGACCCTCGACGTGCTAAACGTAGTTCGCTTGCTCAACAAAAAGGAATTCTCCCTAGCCGACGTCTACGCGCACGCAGACGAATTAGCCAAACTCTATCCCCGCAATGCCCACGTCCGCGACAAAATCCGTCAACAACTCCAAGTTCTCCGCGACCTCAAGCTTATCGATTTCCTCATCCCCGGTGTCTATCGAATCCGATAAGTTCTGGCATAATATGCCCGCGCTATAAACATAATTGCGGAGTTAACGGAATGCCGGAACGAAATGAGTTCCTCAGGTACTCAGTCAGCTTGGTTACGCAGGGACGTCACCGGTTCTACACACTAACAATGCCTAGTGACGTGCTTGCAAAGACCTGCTTCGTTACGAATAGGTACGATGATCCCGACCAGGGCTTCCAAAGGATTTTGGACAAGAAGCGGGCGGAGGAAATCGCGGCATACATAGACACTGGCTTGGGGACAATACCTAGTTCGATTGTGCTCTCCGCTCAACCGGACGCAGAACTAAGAGTCATTGGCAAGGGTAAAACGATCGAGTTTCGTTACACGAGAAAATCATTCCTGATCTTAGGTGGACAGCACCGGGTATACGGATTTTCATTGGCCAACACCTCCCTTAGAGTGCCGGTAGTCGTCTATAACGGGCTAAGCCGTACCGACGAATCGCGCCTGTTTATTGACATCAATACAAAACAGCGTCCGGTACCAAACGAACTACTGTTGGATATTAAAAAGCTGGCCCAGTATGAAAACGACGTTGAGAATCTACTGGGCGAGGTCTTCGACTTGTTCAAGGCGCGACCGGATAGCCCACTCGTGGGCCTTCTCAGTCCTGCAGAGCGGAAAAAAGGCCTCATTTCCCGCGTAACGTTTAATGCGGCACTGAAACCCCTGATGCCAATTTTTAGCGGGAACGATGCGACTGAAATCTATGAAGCGCTGGGCGCTTACACCTCCGCATTTATTCGAGGAGCCGATCACCTGAAGGCTAAGGCCGTCATAACCAAGCCACCCGTTTTCAGGGCGGCGATGCTGCTATTTGCAGATGCGGCGCAGCGAGCGAAAGACAGATTTGGTAAGCCCTACACGATCGACAAGTTTTATGAAGTGCTTAAGCCGATGTTCACTAGAATTACTTCGGCCACTCTCAAAAACCCCGGCAACAGTCACAAAGAACTTCACGCCGCACTATCAAAGGCCCTGAAAACCAGCTTTACGCTCTAGGCTTTCAATTTCCCATGTCTATACTCGCCAGCGCGCTTCGCCCTTTTTGGGCCCCCAGCCTGAATGATGTTTCGGGAAACCTTTCGAAAGGCTTAGGGGCATGGCTAGCAGAGGAGAATTATCAGTTCCATTCGGCCGTCAAATCCAAGGTCTTTACCATTCACATCACCGACGCTGAGCCTTTCCTCTATGCTCTCGCCGCTGACATTAATAGGACAGCTACAGCGGCATTCGAAAGCATCAGTCACGCGACAAAAAACAAGATGCTCCCCAAATCGACCGCATGGATTCTAATTATGTCCTATTACGGGGCTTTCTTTGCGGCTCATGCCGTACTGCGGATGCTCGGGGTAGGGTTCATCAATCTCGAACATCCTCACGCTCAATCGATTAACAAGATTGCTCGCCTATATGGTCAGTCTCAGGAAGACGTAGGCACAGGGAATTTCGGATGCACTTACGTAGCTGCCAAGCGCGAAATTCACTGGCATCTAATAGATTCCTCAACGGGCGGCGTGCATGAAAGATTCTGGAAATTCTTCAAGAAAAATATAGACGACTTAGCAACACAAGTTCTCCAGAATAAGGGCGGGATTGCTGCAGATAATCAGCAGGTTTCCAGTAAGCTGAGCGACCTCGTTGATAACCTCTGCTATGACTCTTGCCCGCACGGAAATTGGCTTTCAGTCGTCAGAAACCGCGTCAACTATAAACATCATTTCGGAGCGTGGTATCCATACGCCGCCCAAAAACCGTTCGGCACCGTAGAGGAAAGGTTATCCAAGAACTGGGCTGAAGACCCCATGACGATTAATCTCTCATCTCACGGCGATCGGAATCTTCGCAGATTCCAAGAAACGTGCAGCTTCATCCTGGGTTGCTGTCGCGTGCTCGCTTCCGATATGGCTACCCGATGCTCAACTGGAAAGTCCTTTCACACTTACGGATGGCTCGCCCTTTCCCGTCTAGTTGAGCAAAGAAGGGAATCCTAGCCGGATGCCGCCCCACTCACCGACGGCACCTGCCGTTCACTCTCTGCACCCTCCCCCGACCACCTCGTCAGTTCCAAATCTTCCGAGACGTTCGGACGTTCCGATATTCCAACCTTCAGAGCTTTTTCAGCTAGAATGAGGCCTGACAAGAAAGGCAAAATCGCCCGCCACCTTTCGCAGCTCAGGGTAAACGTTCGGCGGCCGCTACATAGAAGAGCCTATGGGACTGACGAAACAGCAAGCGATTGAGATGCTTGAGTCCGACGACCTGGTCGGCATTGGGATGGAGGCGCATCAGATGCGCCTGGCCAAGAACGATCCGCGCGTGGTGACTTACCAGATCGATCGGAACATCAATTACACCAACTTTTGCACGGAGTACTGCTCGTTCTGCGCGTTCTACCGGCCGCTGGGGGCGAAAGACGGCTACATCCTGTCGTTTGAAACCATCTACCAGAAAATCGAAGAGATGCTGGAGCTGGGCGGCACGGGCATTCTGCTGCAAGGCGGGCTGCATCCCGACCTGCAAATCGGCTATTACGAAAATTTGCTGCGTTCGCTGAAAGCGCGCTTCCCGCAAGTGCATCTGCACTGCTTTTCGGCGCCGGAAATTCTGTGCATCGCGGAAGTATCCGAAATCAGCGTGCGCGAAACGATTCAGCGGCTGATGGACGCCGGGCTGCAATCCATCCCGGGCGGCGGCGCGGAAATTCTGGACGACGAAATTCGCTCGAAGATCGCGCGCCTGAAATGCACCAGCGACGATTGGGAAGAAGTGCATCGCATCGCGCATTCGCTGGGACTGCGCACCACGGCGACGATGATGTTTGGCTGCGGCGAGGAACTGCGCCACCGCGTCAATCACCTTGAGAGGCTGCGGCGCATTCAGGAAGACACCGGAGGATTCACCGCGTTCATCCCGTGGATGTTCGCGGCGGAAAACACGGCTCTGGGCAAAAAAGTGCAGGAAGCTACCGCGGTCGACTACCTTAAGACGCTGGCGGTCAGCCGGCTTTATCTCGACAACATTGATCATATTCAGTCGAGTTGGCTTACGCCGGGGATCAAGGTTTGCCAGGTGGGCTTACAGTTTGGGGCTGACGATGTGGGTAGCATCTTGATTGAAGAAAACGTGGTTTTCGCTGCAGGCGTGAAGAACCGGACTAATGAGAGTGAATTGCGGCGCATCATCTCCGATGCGGGGTTCATTCCCGCGCAGCGTGACACGCTGTATCGGTCGTACGCGCTAAAATAAAAACTGTTCAGCTAAAGAGAAAGTAAAGCGGATCTAAAGCGGATCTAAAGCGCCTGACAACTAGAAAGCTAAAGCTGGACGGGAAGGGCTATACCAATTCATTACGTAATATGAGATAGTACGCCGCTGCATCCTCAATTTACTTGGGGCACTTGACTTGGGGCAAGCACGCGGATGGCTCGGCACGATAACCCTCACAACAAAAAGCCAGAAAGTGCCAGCCCGAGCGCGGAGATAAACGCGAGCAAAACGGGCGCGTTCGGGGAAAATGGCGGCTCGCGCGCCGACGCGCAGTCGAGCGGCGGAACAGACGCGCACGGCGGTGCGGCTCAGAGTCGCAGGGCTACTTCCGGCTCGAGGAGTGGGACGGCAAGCGATTACTCGCAGACCTTGCAATCGCGCGCGGAGTCTCTGCTACAGGATTTTCGCTTTGCGCTGCGCACGCTGCGCAAGAGTTTGGGCTTCACACTCACCACGGTACTCACACTGGCGCTTGGCATCGGCGCAAACACCGCTATTTTCCAACTCGTCGACGCCGTCCGACTCCGCAGCCTACCGGTGGCAGATCCCGCGACGCTGGCGGCGGTGCGCGTACAGACCGGAACTCGCGGCTTTGGAATCACCGTCGGTGACGACTATGACACGATGCTCAGCTATCCGATGTGGGAGCAGATTCGCCTACACCAGCAATCCTTCTCAAATGTTTTTGCCTGGGCCCAGACAGGGTGGATATCGCTCGGCGAAGGCGCGCAGGAAAGACGCGCGCAAATACTTTGGGTCAGCGGCGAAACGTTTTCCGTTTTAGGTGTGCCCCCGCTCCGGGGACGCGTCTTCACAGAGAAGGATGATCAGCCGAATTGCGGGCTGCCCGGCGTGGTGATTAGCTACGCATTGTGGCAGAGCGAATTTGGCGGCCAAGAGTCAGCAATCGGAAGCCGGCTGATAATCGAGGGAAACTCCACAGAAGTAATCGGCGTAACACCGCGCAGCTTTCTCGGTCTGGAAGTCGGACGAGGATTTGACATTGCGGTGCCATTTTGTTCGTTGACGACTTACGCACCGACCGCGCTGACGACGACGCGCAGCGACTTTTTTTGGCTGCACGTCGTGGGCCGCCTGAAACAGGGCGTGACGCTCGAGCAGGCCTCATCGCAACTCAGCGCCATGAGTCCCGGCCTCGTTGAAGTGACGCTGCCCTCCGGCTACAGCGCCACGTCGCTCAATCTCTACAGGAACTTCAGGCTGGCTGCGTATCCCGGGGGAAAGGGCATCAGTTGGCTGCGACAAACTTACGACACCTCGCTGTGGCTGCTCCTGGGGACTACCGGATTGGTGCTGCTCATCGCTTGCGCAAACCTGGCTAATCTGATGCTGGTGCGGGCGAGCGCGCGCGAGCGGGAGATGGCCGTGCGATTGTCGCTCGGGGCCTCGCGCTGGAGGCTGATCCGGCAATTGTTGTCGGAAGGATTTGTGCTTGCGGTGGCAGGCGGCGTTTTGGGTATCGCGTTGGCGGAAATATTCAGCCGGAGCTTGGTGCATTTTCTGAGCACGGGGAACAATCCCATCCAGTTAGGCATCGGCCTGGAGTGGCGGCTGCTGCTCTTCACCGGTGCGTTGACGATTTCGACGTGTATTTTCGTCGCGCTTGTCCCTGCGTTCCGGTCTTCGCGTGCACAGCCTGGGCTCGTATTAAAAACTGGCAGCCGCGGAACGACGGCGGGGCACGAACGATTTTCGTTTCAGCGGGTGCTGGTTGCTTCGCAAATTGCGGTCTCGGTGGTGCTGCTAGTCGGCGCGCTACTGTTTGCGCGGAGTTTCTGGAATCTCGTAACGCTCGACCCCGGTTTTCGCGAAAAGGGAATTCTTGTTACCTACGTAGACCTAAAACGCCTGGCGTTGACCGAAGAGCGCCAAGTGCCCTTTATCCGCGACTTGCTGGCGGCGGTGAAAATCGTGCCGCAGGTGGAATCGTCCGCCACTTCGACGCACATTCCCTTGAACAGCAACAGCACCTGGAACCTCGGAGTGCGGGTGAATGGAGCGGAGGGCGGGTCCAAATTCGCGTGGGTCAGCCCGGAATACTTCGAAACGATGCAGATTCCTCTTTTGATCGGGCGAGGGTTCAGCGACCGCGACACGCAAACGTCTCCGCACGTGGCGGTGGTCAACGAAGCATTTACGCGGAGATATTTGGCTGGGATGAGCGCGACGGGAAAAACTCTCGGCACCAATGCGGAGAGCGGTTATCCGGAAACGGAATACGAAATTGTTGGCGTGGTTAAGGATACAAAATACACCGACCTGCGCGAACCGACTCCGCCGATGGTCTTTGCTCCTGCCGACCAGTTTCCCGACGCGCGTTCTTGGGTGGTCTTGTTGATACGCTTCTCATCGTCTCCGTCGGTGGCGATTGCGGCGGTGAAAGCAAAAATCTATCAGTTAAGCCCCGTAATCAAGACCGAGTTCCACATTTTCCAAACGGACATTGAGAACAGCCT
>JAOAPV010000014.1 GCA_025463055.1 Candidatus Acidiferrum typicum | reverse complement strand
GTATACCGAATATATCGGGCCCTGGCAGCAACAGTTGGAACAGGCAGGTTTTGGCGGGCCGTATCTTTTGAGTTTGCTCATTTTTCAAGGCGCCTTCTGGAAAGGATGGCAATCGATGATCACTTTGTTGGAGGTGCTGGCGCTCCTGACCTTAGCCGGATTCGCGCTAGCGTTCTTCCGCAAGCGCGTGCGCCGCGGCTCCGCTCTTGCCCTTATGCTTGCGGGATTCTGCGCGGCGGTCGCGCTGCAGCCCGCGTCCGCCTTTGCCTCGGAGACACGCAAGGGGGATTCGGTCGTGGTAGATCGCGATGAGACCGTCAAAACGGACCTATTCCTGATGGGCGATCACATCCGCATTGATGGCAATGTCGAGGGCGACGTCTTCACGTTCGGACATGATGTCATCGTCAATGGGCACGTGAAGGGCGACGTTTTCGCTTTCGCCCAGCAACTGCAAGTCAACGGACAAGTGGACGGCAATGTTCGCGCCTTTACTAATACTTTGACCATTCGAGGAACCGTCGCAAGAAACGTTTTAACTTTCGATGAGAACGTCAATCTTGAATCCAACGGGAAAATCGCAGGAAGTCTAACCATATTCGTAGAGTCGTTGAACCTGGATGGGGCCGTTGGGCGCGACATTCTCGCCATGGGCAAGCATATTGGCATCAACGGAAAGGTGGATGGAGACGTTCGAGTAAAGTCGGAGGCGCTGGCCATTGGCTCGAGCGCCGAGGTACATGGTCCGATCCACTACAACGGGGACAAACCGCCAGACGTGTCCCCGCAGGCAAAGCTCGCTTCGCCTGTCGATTTCCAGAAACTTGAGCACAAGCCCAAATACATGGAAGGCCACTACTATGTTTGGCAGGTGATCTGGACGGCCGCGCTTGTGCTGTTCGGCCTGGTGCTATTCCAACTGATGCCACAGTTTTCGAGGGAAGCGGTAGGGAATGCGGAGCGCTATGGCGCATCGTTCGGCTTGGGCGTGCTGGTATTTTTTGGTATACCGATCGCCGCGCTGATCGCTTGCGTGACTGTGGTGGGATTGTTTGTCGGTCTATCGACATTCTTTATCTGGTATGCATCTTTGTACTACGCCCAGGTGGTCGTCGGAGGGCTGGTTGGCCAATGGTTGATGGGCCGCACTAGCGAGGTATGGCCGCTGATCGGCAGGATGGTGATTGGTATCGTGATTGTACGTCTTGCAACCATCATTCCCGGGGCGGGCGGATGGATCAAGTTTGCCGTGATCGTGTGGGGACTTGGCGCAACTTCTTTAGCCCTCTACAACCGTTTCCAACCTTCGATCGTTAGTACCCCATCCGCACCGTACACTCCGCCGCTGCCGCCAAACACGACGGTGGGCGGAATGCAGCCGGCTTAGGAAAAAGGCTTAAGGAAAAAAGGAGCGGGCCGGTCCGGGTCAATCCGGGCCGGCCCGTTTTGCCTTTGCGGAGGCGGTAAACCCTTTGCGGAGGCGACGAGTTTTTGCGCCGCGCAGAATCCGTTAAGGCACGCGGACTTTGGCGGCGCTGAACGGCATGGCGGATGGAGCCTGCGTGCTGCCGCCGAAGTACAAAGCGCGGATGGAAACCGTTTGTGGGTTACTGAGCGCAGTGGCGGAGGTCACGCCATCGAAATTGGTGGCAGGTGTACTCGGCGGCGCGCCTTGCGTGATTTCCACCAAGAGCGGCGTCGTCATCCCAAAAAAAGATGGAAGATTCTGGATAGTAAAGGTCGCCTGTGTTCCGGTAGTGGCGACAGTCCCCGACACACGCGTGAAGCGGAGATATACCGTGTCTACGTTAGCCTTCGCAGGGGTGCTGCCGGAAGCCGCAGTGAAAGAAGTTACGTGCAGAGAAAGAGTTTGCCCCGGCAAGAAAATAGAACCATCGGTGTTGCCGGCAAAAGAGTTCGTCGGAATCGTAAGGCCTTTGCTATCGATTAGAAAAGGTTTGGGAGTCACTAGTGTGGCGTTGACGGAAGCACCCAGAGGCACGCTGGGGCTAATCACGCTGCCGGAAGTCGCAAGCACCAGATCGTTGGTGACCAAAGTAAATTGCGTGGAAGAGGAAGGAATGACGGGAACGATCCCCTCGATCCAGTCTCCCGTCGTAGTCGATAACGGATCATATTCGAGCAACGTAAAGGTGCCGTCGGAGTTGAGAACCGTGTCGATGCTCGCAACGTGCCCTTGCACAACGCAGGAAGAAAACGTGAGGCTCAAGAGAAAGGCGGTGCAGTTAGGAGAAAAGACGGTCGAGGAATTCGCGATGGCAGTGATAGAGCCCCGAGTAGTGGTTTTAACCGTGACGGATTGAGTTGTGGCGTTGACAGCCATGACTATTCCGGTCACATCTTCCACGAAATCGAGCTGCCCCGTGGCCAGACTGCTGATCGTCGGCGGTAGAGCTGTGGCGTTCAGTACATTCGTGGCGGCGAGGTTGACTGCGCTGACCACCTGCAAGGTGTTTACCGTCAGAGCGTTGCCTAGATTGAAATTGATTGCCAGCCCGGTCTTCTGATTTGCGGACAGCGTCAGAGGGAACGGCGAGGAAGTGATTTTCGGCGTCGCCGCCGCGCCTCCGGAAATCGCGGTGACACTGCCTGGGGCGCAACCGATGTTGCCCTGCAACTGCGTACAGAAGGTAACGAGCGCATTCGAGATGCTCAGCGTGATGCTGGTGTAGGAGCCAGCAGGAACGGTGGCCGAAGTGCCTAAAAATGCAGAGTCACTCTGCAACTTGGTGAGATCAACGCTAAAACTCGTGGCATTCAACGGGATATTTACGTTGGTCCCAGTGGAAGATGTGAGTGTGATGGTGTTTACATCGACTATGAACGAAAGAAGGTTCGTGTTAGGCGGCGGTGCGAGCGGCGCAGCCGTTAACGTCAAGCTGAGTGTCGCGTTGCCTCCTCCCCCCGGGGGTGTTGAAGTCTTCGACCCGCTGCACGAGACCAGAGAAATGGCGAATATGGAGAGTAGCGAAGCAAGAATATTCCGGAAGTTCATGAGCCCCCACGGCGAATGCGTGCCGAGCCCAAGGTTGGCAGAGGCACGAATATCCCGAGTCACAACTTTACGCCCGGACTGCGGTCGATATTTGTAAAACGAAAGCCGATTGCTCAACTGCTAAATGCGAACCGCCGGTCCCATTATAACCGGGCGGGTGAGGCTCGTGTCATGGACGTGTCACGCCGTATGCTATCTTTGGCGAGACAAAACCATACGTTCGAACAGTCAGAGGGTAGGGAGTTTGGCAAAACGCGAAGCAACGGCGGTTGGGCGGCATGCGTCTGCAGCGCGGGAAGAAAAGAATGCTGCTGCCGAGCAAGACTATCCGATCAATGAAAAGCATTCGCCCAGCGGAATAGGGCAGGTGTCCGCAACAGTGCTGCCAGCGAATCAGAAAAGTCCTCCTAGCATGCAGGAAGTGTTTGGGCCGGGCGGCCTGCTCGAGCGCTGCATGATTGGTGGCTACGAGCACCGGCGCGCGCAGCTCCTGATGGCGGAGTTGGTGCAGGACGCGTTTGAAACTCATCATCACGTTGTAGTGGAAGCCGGGACGGGCACAGGGAAGACGCTGGCCTATTTACTGCCGGCGATTTGCAGCGGCCGCCGCGTAGTGATTTCCACGGCCACGAAGTCCTTGCAAGAGCAGCTCTACCAGAAAGACATTCCGTTTCTGCAAAAGCACTTTGCCCCGGAGTTGAAAGTCGCGGTGATGAAGGGGCGCTCGAATTTTCTGTGCCGCACGAAGCTGCATCAGATCGCGGAGCAGCCGATCCTGAAGGGCATGGAAGAGATGGATGCCTTTCGGCAAATTCAGGAGTGGTCCAAACTGACCGAAACCGGGGATCGCGCAGAGCTAACGTTTCTGCCGGACGATTCGGAGCTTTGGACGCGACTGGACGCCCGGCGGGATACCTGCACAGGGCAGAAGTGCGCGGACTTCAGGCAATGCTTCATCACGGCCATGCAGCAGCGCGCCAAAGAAGCCGACCTGATTATCGTAAATCACCATCTGTTTTTCGCGGACCTCGCTCTGAAGCAGGACGATTTCGGCAGCATTCTGCCGGAATATTCCGCAGTGGTGTTTGACGAAGCGCACGAGATGGAGGACGTGGCCAGCGATTATTTTGGCCGGCAGATTTCTAACTATCGTTTCGAGGAACTGGCGCGCGACGCCGATATTAGCATGCGGCTGCTGCACCTCGGGACCCCGGCGCTGCTGCGAAAAACACAGCGGATTCGCGAGCGCAGCCGAACATTTTTTGATGCGTTCCCTGCGCGCGATGGCCGTTATCCATTTGAGAGAAATGAGCGCGAGGCGTTTTTGGAGCAGCATCGCGAAAGCTACGACGCCTTGGTTAGTGCGTTGAAGGGGCTGGAAACCGAGTTTGCGGCGATGGCTCAGAAGCCGGAAGAGTTGTTGCGCATCTCTCGCCGGAGTTTCGAGATCCGCCAGGAGCTGGCTTTTCTTTTTGAATCGCACGAGCGCAATTTCGTTTACTGGTACGAGCGCCGAAACAAGGGCGTCTTTCTGGCTGCCACGCCGATCGACGTGAGTCAGGTCCTGCGCGCCCGGCTGTTTGAACAATTTGATTCCATCGTGCTGACATCAGCCACGCTTACTGTTGCCGGGCGCTTTGAATACATCCGGCAACGGTTAGGGCTCGACCACGCTAAAGAAGGAGCGCTGCCGCCGGAATTCGATTGGCAGAAGCAGGCGCTGCTGTATATGCCCCGCGGCATACCAGACGTGCGCAATCCGGCTTTTGCAGGGGCGGCGGCGGATGAAATCGTGAAATTGCTGGAGCTCAGTGAAGGGCGAGCATTTTGCCTGTTCACCAGCTATTCGCAGATGAATGATTTGTTTGAGCGCGTGCGCGGGCGGGTGTCGTTTCCACTCCTGCTACAAGGCACTGCGCCACGGTCTGTCCTGCTCGAAAGATTCAAGAACACGCCGGGCGCTGTACTCTTTGCGACTTCTAGCTTCTGGCAAGGTGTGGATGTACCCGGGGATCAGCTCTCTTGCGTGATTGTGGATAGGCTGCCGTTTGCTGTGCCGAGCGATCCGATTGTCGCTGCGCGCGTGAAGGCCTTGCAAGAGGATGGGCGCAATGCGTTTTCTGAGTTTCAAGTGCCGCAAGCGGTGCTCGCGCTGAAGCAGGGGTTCGGGCGGCTGATTCGGACACAGACGGATCGCGGCGTGCTGGCGCTGCTTGATAGCCGGATTCAGCGGATGGCCTATGGTAAAATTTTCTTGGAGTCTCTCCCGGGTTATGCGACCACGCGGGAGCTGGGAGACGTGGCTAAGTTCCTGGAAGAAAAGGCTTAAGAAGAAAGAACTTATGTTTCAGGTCAGCGTGGAGGAGACATTTTCGGCTGGGCACGCGCTTCGCGGGTATCGCGGAAAGTGCGAGAACGTGCATGGGCATAATTATCGTGTGCGCGTGAGCGTCGAAGGCCCGCAGCTCGATTCCATCGGCTTGCTATGTGATTTTACGGAATTGAAGAGAGTGATTCGCGAGATCATCGGCGGGCTGGACCATCAGTTCATTAATGACTTGGAACCGTTTCGCACGGTGAACCCTTCCGCGGAAAATCTTGCCAAGTATTTCTACGATGAAGTCACCGGGCGGGTGAAGGAGTTGCCCGCCGGCGTGCGCGTGACCGATACCGTTGTTTGGGAAACGGACACCGCGAGCGCGCAGTACCGACCCGGGAAGTAGGAGCTTACAAAACGCAGCTATGAACCGGTCGATTTACATCATCATGGTTCCTGTGTTGCTGGTCACTCTGGGCTATATCTTTGTGTTCCGGCACATTGGCGTTGCGCCAGGCTATCTGCGCTTGATGGTTGCAATGACTGTATTCTTCGGCGCAATTTGGTGGTTGAGCCGCAGGACGGCGCGGAAGACCGACGCAAGCCGACAATAGATAAGAAGCAATTATTTTTCATGTTTGTCACCGAAATATTCAAATCGATTCAAGGCGAAGGCACCCGCGCTGGGCTGCCTTGCATTTTCGTTCGCCTGACGGGATGCAATTTGCGGTGCACGTGGTGCGATACCGCTTACGCATTTCATGGCGGTAAGAAGATGAGTGTGGATGAGGCAGTGGCGCGCGTTGACGAGCTTGCAGGACGCGATCAGGGTGTGGACGCATCTAAAGCAATAGTGCCGCTCGTGGAATTAACTGGCGGCGAGCCGCTCTTGCAGGAGGAAATTTATCCGCTAGCGGAGAAATTGTTGGCTGCGGGCTACACGGTGATGATTGAAACGAGCGGCGAGCGTTTTGTTGGGCGGCTGCCGCAGGAAGTGATCAAGATTGTCGACGTGAAGTGTCCGGATTCCGGAGAAGCGGATACATTCGAGATGAAGAATTTGGCTGTGATCGGCGCAAACGATGAGGTGAAGTTTGTACTATCGACGCGGCGCGATTACGAATTTGCGCGCGATTTCACGCTGGAACATCGGCTTGCGCAACGAGTGCGCGCGGTGCTTTTTTCGCCGGTATTCGACGATCCGGAAGGGAAGTGGCAGGGATTGCAGGCACGTTCTCTGGTGGAGTGGATCCTCGCGGACGGCTTGCCTGTACGGCTGGGCTTGCAGCTTCATAAATTTGTCTGGGATCCGGCTACTAAGGGCGTTTAAAAGCGACGCATGCGAACCTACAAGTATCCAGAGTAGAGGAATCCGAACCCGAAGAATGATGGACGAGAAGCGTAAACAAGCAGTAGTGCTCCTGAGTGGCGGCATGGATTCCTGTGTCTCCACGGCCATCGCACGTCAACGCCATGGAGCGGGCAATGTGGCCGCGTTGCACGCGGGCTACGGTCAGCGCACACAAGCGCGCGAGCAACAGGCATTCGATGAGATTGCCAAGTTTTACGGAATAGACGAACGCTTGGTCGTGCAGTTGGACCATTTCCGCGCCATAGGCGGATCGGCTCTAACAGATCGAAAAATTGCTGTGCCCGAAGGTGACTTAAGCGCGCCATCGGCTGGCGCGACTATTCCTGTAACTTACGTGCCATTTCGCAACGCGCATTTTCTTTCCGTGGCGGTGAGCTGGGCGGAAGCGATTGGAGCCCGGGCGGTGTACATTGGCGCGGTTGCGGAGGACAGCTCCGGCTATCCGGACTGCCGGCCCGAATATTACCGGGCATTTCAGGAATTGGTGCGCGTCGGGACGCGGCCTGAGACAAACATTGAAATCGTCACGCCGGTGATTACATTAAGGAAGAGCGAGATCATTCGGCGCGGGGTTGAACTTGGGGCGCCGCTGCATTTGACGTGGTCGTGCTATCAGAGCGAAGATGCAGCCTGTGGCGCCTGCGACAGTTGTTTGCTGCGATTACGCGCATTCGCCGAAGCAGGGGTGGTGGATCCAATTCTTTACCGGCGAACCGTGGTGCCGCAGGGTTGAGCTTGCATTCGCGAGCTTGGAATCAAGTCAGGTTTGAGATAATTGGCACGCGCCGTCGGGAGACTGGTAGGCTCTCGAGCGGCAAAGGAGAGTGGGGCATGAAGGTACGTTGGAAAAAAGGGGCGATGCTGATCGCTGTGTTCGCTGCGTTTATGTGCGCACTTGCATCACGGGCAGCGGCGCAGGACGGTGTTGTTACCGGGCAGATTCTCGATGTGACCGGCAAGCCGTGGGCGGACCTGGGAATCCAGGCGATAAGCGACCAAGGCGCGAAGTCTGATACAAAGACGGATAAGGACGGCAACTTTACGATTCGCGGTTTGCGAAACGGCGTCTACACGGTGGCGATACAACTGCCCGCGCCGAACAAGCCCTACGAAGTGAAGGTTCGCGTTTCTGGTCCGGACACTCCCAAGGTAAATCTGAACTTCAAAGATGTTGTGGCCAAGCAGGGCGCCGAGTACACGGAGGCGCAAAAGAAGCAGGAAGAAGAGCAGAAGAAATTTCAGGGCATGAAGGGGCACTTCGATGCTGGTGTCGGCTTTTTGAACCAAGCTGGCCAAGCCAAAGCGGATTTGGGAAAGGCTACTGCCGACCAGCGTGACGCGAAGAAACAGGAAGTGAAGGACCTGTCCGACAAGGCCGTGACGGAGCTGGAAGCGGCAAAGGCCGCGGCCAACGAGAAAGATGCCAACCTTAACCTGGTATGGGCGCGCCTGGGCGATGCCTACGAATTGGATGGCCGGAGCGAAGACGCGATCAACGCCTATAAGCAAGCCATCGAGCTGAAGCCTAACCCGGCGTATTACAACAATCTGGGCGGGATTTATGGCCGTGCTGGCAAGATCAACGAAGCCATGGAAGCCTACAAGAAGAGCGCGGAGCTTGATCCGCCAAATGCCGCGCAGGCTTATCGCAACGGCGGAATTACGTTGTATAACGTGGGAAAGATGAAGGAAGCCGTTGAGCCGCTAAAGAAAGCAACTGAACTGGATCCCAATAGCGCGCAAGCGTGGTATTTGCTCGCCGCAGCGTTAGTTGGGTCGATGGAGTACAAACAGGTTGGCGGCAAATTGCAAGTAACAGTGCAGCCGGGCACTGTGGAGGCGTACCAACAGGCGATTGACCACGACAAGAGCGGTGATCCAAACGGCTATGGCGCTCAGGCCAAGCTAGGTCTAGACGCGCTGCAGCAGATTGCTCCTGGCATCGATACGAAAACGAAACGGAAAAAATCCTAAACTTTTCTGGGGTTAAAGCCGCCTTCTTTTTTTAGAGGCCGGCTTTTTATTTGGGCGCTTTTCGTTCCGGGTAATTTTTGTACGGAGAGAAGCGGTCGAGGACGAGGCGGTTTGTAGCCAACCTCGTTAATCGCTTGTAGAATCTAAGGCAATGCAGCATGAGTGGGTGTGTTTAACCTGTGTCATGGATTCCGAAATCTTGGGCTCTGATCACGGAGCCGAACTGATGGGTGGAGTCGTCCCCGCGTGCTTTTTCGAGCG
>JAOAPV010000129.1 GCA_025463055.1 Candidatus Acidiferrum typicum | reverse complement strand
AGGTCTGGATGCGCCGCGAGAACCTGCATGGCGCGGCCCCGTATCTTCGGCTGCCGGTCAAGCAGCAACAACATTCGCCCCACTAATGTGGGTCGCCGAGCCAGGCGGCGATGCGCGGCTTGATAGCGGCTGAGATCGCCGCACGCGAGTGCATCCGCCAACGCGGTCGCCTGATGAAAGCTGAGGCAGAGCCCTTCGCCCGTGATGGCGTCAACACTTCCGGACGCATCGCCAATGAGCGCCACATTATCGCGATAAACTCGTTGCAATCCGCACGTGAGCGTCACCGCTCCTTGCTCGGAGTTGTACCCTGCCGACGCAAGACGCTCCGCAAGTTTCGGAAACTCCGTGGCAATTGAGGCTGAACGCAGCCTAGGGTTGCGTGAAATCAGCACCAGGCAAACGTCTCCATGCCCTACTGGAGTGACATAGGCTTGCGCATCGCAGCCCCAGTAGATCTCCATGCAATCGGTCCAGGGCTGGACGTGATAGTGGCGCCGAAATGCGTAACGGGGCTGCGTCAGCTCGGGAGTCTCGAGCCCGCACCATCGGCGGACACGCGATCGAATGCCATCGGCGCCGATAATCCAGCGGGCAGCTATCGTTTCCCCGCCAACTAAAACACCTTCGCGCGACAGCCCGCTAACAGACGTATTCCACAATAAACTGACACCCAACTGCTGTGCCCTGTCGATCATTCTTTGGTGCAACAACGGCCGCCGCAGGCCAAGACCCTGCTCGAACGGAAACTCTCCATCGACCTCAAGACTCCCGTCGACAAAGCGAATTCCACGAAACGCGAATCCCTCCGCAGGATTGATCACTACCCCAAGCTCGCCAAGAACGGAAAGCGTGTCTGGCATTAGGCCTTCGCCGCACGGCTTGTCAATAGGAGGCTCAACACCGTCGGCTACGATAACGTCAAGCCCTCGCTTACGCGCGGCGATGGCAGCGGCAAGTCCAGCCGGCCCCCCGCCGACTACAAACACGTCCGTTGTTTGCCCCATCCTGCTCCTCGACTCATCACGTTGTGCAGACCACCAGGATTAGATCAGCACTCTAAATATTGACAGCTCGTTTGGCCAACCCCAGCGCCTCAGTCCAAAACGACGGCGAAGAGTGCATCAGATCAACCACGTCACGGATCGCCGCGACAAATTCGTTGAGCTCATCCTCCGTGACCACCAAAGGCGGCGCCACCTTCAGCACCATAAAGTTATTGCCACAAATTTGCGTCAGGATTCCCTTGTCGCGAAACAACCGCATCACTACGATTTGACCGAACATCGCCGGGTGAATGGCCCGGAAGGACTCGAATGCGACCTTTAAGCTCAGCTTGGATGGCGATTTGAACTCGATGCCCGACAGCATCCCGAGTCCGCGAACTTCTTTCACCATTTCGAACGGCGAGAGCTCCTCGCGCAATCGAGTTCGCAGCATTTCACCCAAGGCGCTGGCGCGTGCGCCCAGCGACTGCTTCTCCAGCACATCTAGAGTGGCAAGCCCGGCGCGCATGGAGAGGCTGTTCTCACTAAAAGTGGAGGTATGCACGATCGCGCGGCGTAGCGACGAGTAAACGCTCTCATAAACCTCGTCCGTCATCAGCGTCGCGCTCACGGGCACGAGTCCACCGCTGAGAGCCTTCGCCAAAATGACAATGTCCGGATCAACACCAGCATAATGACCGGCGAGAAATGGACCTGTGCGAAACATTCCGGTCTGGACTTCATCGAGCACGAAAAGTGTGCCCGTTCGCCGGCAAATTTCTTGCGCGCCCTGCAAATAGCCAACCGGCGCGAGGTTGATTCCCGCTTCAGATTGAAGCGGCTCGACAATAAATGCTGCAAAACGTTTTGTGCTCAGTTCCCTTTCCAGCGCCGCCAAATCGCCGAACGGAAGCGCCACGGTGTTCTGCAGAAGCGGTTCGAATCCTTCACGCCAAAACGGGTCCGTCATTAGAGACAGCGCGCCGGTCGTCAGTCCGTGAAAACTATTTTTTGCGCAGAGCAGTCCAGCTCTGCGCGTCGCGGCCCGAGCGAATTTAATCGCGGCCTCCACCCCTTCACTGCCGCTGCTGCCGAAGAACACCTTGCGCAGCTCGCCTCCAGCAAGATCACAAAGCCTGCGGGCAAGCTCGCCCGCCAACTCCGGCACATGGCTTTGCAACATCGCCGGACCGCAACGATCCATTTCCTCTTTCAGCGCCTGGATAACGTACGGATGGTTGTGACCGATATTGTGAACACAGTATCCGGAAAGGTAGTCGAGAACACGGCGCCCGTCCGCGGTGAAAAGCTCGGTTCCAAAGCACCGGTCATACTTCACATTCATCTGCAGAACGTTTAAGAGTGTTGCCCAACGAGGATTGACGTGAGTTGCGTAGTCCGAAGCGAATGACGCAGCCGGAGCAGAGTTGGGCATATCACTCCAAAGATGCTTTTGCCAGGCGCAAGGATGCCCAAGAACAAGCTTCGGTTCCACCGTAGAAACTGAAGATTGTGGTCAACGCGCTTCGGATTCGATCCTACACACTCGTACCCGCGAATTTCCGTATGGACATGTCAGTCCGACAGCACCGGGCTGTTCTACCTCTACAACAACCCAATCCACGCAGTATCGCGCTTTCAGCTTCTGAAAGTCCGCAAGTTGAAATTTGGTCCATTCGCGTTGCGCATTTACCTGCTCCTGCCATTCCTCTGCCAGCGCGGGGAACATGCTCACGGCACCGCTGTCTTTCACGCGATCCGCCAAGAGGCTCCGCTGCGCAATGGCGCGAAAACCGTGCTCATCCTCGCCCGGCAGTTGCATCGCCATTGGATTCATGGCGAAGTACGCATCTTCAGGCGTGTTCGTACGAATCCAGTCGAACGCCTGTACCCACGGATTGTTCGCCACTTTCCAGGGCCACTCCACATAGTGCGTAGCCGGAAATGCCGCCCTTTGCGCCACCACTGTCACACCGCAAAGCGGAATAAATAGCAGCGCCCATCGCCAACCTCGATCCCGCAATACGAACTTCCCCAGCAGCCCGCCACCAATCAGAAACATTAGTATGTACAGCAGGTGTAGGCAGCGCATCGGCTGGAGTTCCGCAACATTGTCAAAGCGTCCGGGCATCGAGATCACCAATGCCATCGCTAAAAAAATCCCCTCGAACACGATCAGCGCCTCGCAAATCAAATGCGTGGCGCCCAGGTTCTTCCGCTTTCCCAACCACGCCATCCACGCCAAGAGAGCGAATGGTCCCAAGAGGCCCAGCCATTCGTACCAAGCCCAGTTAGTCAGAAAGAAATAAGAACGCGTCTCCAAAACTTCGCGATAAGCCGGCGTCACTTTCGGAAATACCGGCAGAGCGATGACAGCAAACGCGGCAACAGAAGTTTTTGCCGGAGCGATATCAAGTAAAGCCTTGGGCTTAAGGAAAACTAGCAACACCACAAAGGTTCCAGCAAACACCGACATCAGCGGATGCACGGCACATATAACAGCCATCCACATTCCCGCTCTCAAGTAATTCCCCTCGATAGCATCGCCTACCGCAAGCAGCGCTCCCGGAGCGGAAAGCGAGCGCGGCGTCAAATACTCATCCATGATATAGAGTCCGGTCCCCGCCGCGGACATCCGCAGCAGCGCCGCGGTAACGGCCACTCCGCACCACACCGCATACTCCTCGCGAAAACACAGCCGCGCGATACGCCAGCACGCCAACAAAAGTAGGAATATACAGAGAAGTTGCCACCCTAACAGCACGATACCGACGGGAAGATGCAGCAAGCGAACGGAGCCCGCGATGATTTGCGGAAAGAACGTCATGTGCGCGTGCGATTCGAAAAACTCGGAATTATATGGGAAAAGCGTGGGATGCAGCCGTTTCAATATCCCGGGAAGGTAGATTTCCGCGTCTTCGATGCCGGGATGATACCCTTCCAGAAAGAAAGCGCCAAGACTCAAACCGGCGAGGACTCCCCAGTCTTTGACCCGGGGATGTGGCAGTGTCAATCTTCCGCCTCGGTGGGCATCGCCTCGTCAACCACCGCGGGTGCATACGACGAGTCGATTCGCTGATTACCATTCTGAAGAAACCGATATTGGGCTAGTCCACTCGTCTGCAGCATATATTGCACCGTGACCCCTATAACGCCTAATCCATACTTGACCGAGCGCCGGAAATTAATCGAGGATGCCTCGGGAAAATATTTGGTCGGGCAGGATACCTCTCCGATGCGGTATCTAAAATAAACGCATTGCGCGAGCATCTGGCTGTCGAAAACAAAATCGTTTGAATTTTCCACGAACGGCAACTCTGCCAGCACCTTCCGGCTAAACGCGCGGTAACCTGTGTGGAATTCCGAGAGCTTCGTGCCCAAAAACAAATTCTGAAACGCCGTTAAGAAACGATTCGCAATGTACTTGTAAACCGGCATTCCGCCGGAAATCGCGGTTCCGCCCAGAATCCGTGAGCCAAGCACAACGTCGTAAACCCCGTAAGCAATCATGCTAGCCATAGCAGTGATCAGCAGCGGCGTGTACTGGTAGTCGGGATGCAGCATGATCACCACGTCGGCGCCTGCCGCCAACGCCTCGTGGTAGCAAGTCATCTGATTTCTGCCGTAACCGTAGTTTTTAGTGTGAACGTGCGTGGAAATTCCCAGCCTTCGCGCCAGCTTCACCGTCTGATCGGAACTGCAGTCATCCACGAGGATTTTAATGTCCACGATGTCTGGTAATTCGCGAACCGTTGCTTCGAGCGTTCTCTCGGCATTGTAGGCGGGCAGAACGACGGCGATAATTTTTCCGTTCAGCATGATTTAGGGGCGCACAACATCATGCGCAGTCGAACTCCGGTCGCCTCAGATCGACCCGATCTATCGGCTTTCGGCTTGGATGGTTTTCGTCCCCGGTTAAGTTGTCCGGTAAATCGTCCGACCTTTTCTGCTTTTACAATAGACAACTCACTCGCTTTCATCAACACAAACGGGGGACTTTGGTGCGTATCGGATAATCTTCCTGGCGGCAATTATCGTCGCAAGCAGGCGGATCGCGATTCGCGTTTCAGCATGCCTAGTTGCCCCTTTCTCCTCAGATCAATCAAGTCTCTGTAGCTGGGATGCGAAGGCAAATCCGAAAGATAGAAACCCCTTGGACAAATAGATGACTTCGCGTTCGGGAGTTGGCTTGTTGGCCGACCTGAGCGATAAGCCTGCGCGTCGACGACGTCCCGCAGCAATTTCTCTCGATAAGTTCTATTTATTCTATTGCCTATCACTATTAATTTGACTGATTGCCCCGACACCTTCATTCTGCTATCCTCCGTGGCGATCAAGATGCTCCACGTCGCCATCACGAACGGTCGGACAATTTCGGCGAACACCGCCGAATGCGCGGCGCGTGTCGTCGTACGAATCAAGTTTGTAGCTGTACGGGGAAACCCGAGCGGATGATGGCGGCCTAGCCAAACAGAGTAGAATTCAAGGCCATCGTCCAAAGGGATGATGGCCTTAAGTTTTTCCAGTCTCGAGGGACCACAAACGGGAGGAGATTCGCAGTGACGCAGCCGGCGCTAAAACCACGCAGCCACACTTTGATTGACGGTGCCAGTCGCTCCGGCGCGCGCGCCATGCTGCGCGCTTGCGGCCTTGGCGATGAAGACTTCGCCAAGCCGCTCGTCGGAGTTGCCAACACATGGATCGAGATCGGTCCCTGCAACTACCACCTGCGCGAACTCGCCGAGCACGTCAAAGCCGGCGTGCGCGCGGCCGGTGGAACCCCGCTCGAATTCAACACCGTTTCCATCTCTGACGGCATCACCATGGGCACGGAAGGCATGCGCACCTCGCTCGTGAGCCGCGAAGTGATTGCGGACTCCATCGAGCTCGTCACGCGCGGAAATCTCTTCGACGCTCTGATCGTTCTAGTCGGCTGCGACAAAACCATCCCTGGCGGCGTAATGTCGCTCGCTCGCCTCAATATTCCTGGCCTCATTCTGTACGGCGGCTCGATTGCTCCCGGAAATTTCGACGGCCATGCCGTCACCATTCAAGATGTCTACGAGGCGATCGGGAAACATGCGAGCGGAGGAATCACCGACGCTCAACTCAAATCGCTGGAAACCGCGGCGTGCCCGGGAGCCGGTGCCTGCGGCGGCCAATTCACAGCCAACACCATGGCGCTGGTCTGCGAATTTCTGGGCATTGCACCGATGGGATTGTCCAGCGTTCCTGCTACGAATCCCGCGAAGGGCAACGCTGGCCATCGCGCGGGTGAAATGGTTATGGAGCTCCTTCGCCGCGACATCACACCATCAAAAATCATCACAAGATCGTCCATCGAGAATGCGATCGCTGGAGTTGCCGCGACCGGCGGCTCAACGAATGCCGTTTTGCATCTGCTCGCGATCGCCAGCGAAGCTAAGATTCCGCTCTCAATAGACGATTTTGACCGCATCAGCTCCCGCACTCCGATCCTCGCAGACCTGAAGCCCGGCGGCCGCTTCGTAGCCACCGACCTCTACGCCGCGGGAGGCACCGCGCTCGTCGCCAAGCGTATGCTCGAAGCGAAATTGCTTCACGGCGAAAGTCTTACGGTGACCGGACGTACGCTCGCGGAAGAAGCAGCGGCAGCGAAGGAATCCGATAAACAAGAAGTGGTACGCAAACTTGATTCCCCGCTTAAGCCGACGGGCGGGCTCGTCATATTGAAAGGGAATATCGCTCCCGAAGGTTGCGTCCTAAAGGTCGCTGGCCACAATTACAGCACCTTCAACGGTCCCGCGCGGGTCTTCGACAATGAAGAAGACGCATTTGCTGCCGTCGAGAATGGAAGCATCAAGGCCGGGGACGTTATGGTGATCCGCTACGAAGGGCCAAAGGGCGGCCCGGGAATGCGCGAAATGCTCCAGGTAACCGCTGCATTGATCGGCGCAGGGCTAGGCGATTCTGTTGCTCTGCTCACCGACGGCCGCTTTTCCGGCGCAACCCACGGGCTTATGGCCGGCCACGTCGCTCCGGAAGCCGCGAATGGCGGGCCGATCGCCGCAATAATCGACGGCGACACTATCACGTTCGATATTCCAAAGCGCTCTCTCAACCTCAAGCTCACAGACGCCGAAATCCAACGCCGCCTCTCCACCTGGAAAGCTCCCCAACCGCGCTTCACCAGCGGCGTGATGGCAAAATACGCCCTGCTCGTCTCATCTGCATCCCAAGGCGCGATCACCGCCGTCCCCAAATCATTTTCAACCGCAGCTCAAACCGTCTCGAGGACACCATGAAACTCACCGGTGCGGAAATTCTCTGCGAGTCGCTGACCAAGCTCGGCGTTCGCCACCTTTTTGGTTATCCGGGCGGAGCGATTCTTCCGGTATACGACGCGCTCGGCAAATCCAAGCTGCACCACATCCTCGTACGCCATGAACAAGGCGCAACGCATATGGCCGATGGTTACGCGCGTGCCAGCGGCGGCGTCGGAGTGGCCATGGCAACTTCCGGTCCCGGCGCGACAAACATGGTCACCGGCATCGCCACAGCCATGCTGGACTCTTCGCCCGTCGTCTGCATCACCGGCCAGGTCAGCAGCAAGCTGCTCGGATCCGACGCCTTTCAGGAAATCGACATCACCGGCGTCACCATGCCGATTACCAAGCACAATGTCGTGGTCTCGCGCGCGGAAGACATCGCACGAACCGTTCGCGAAGCCTTCGTCATTGCCAATTCCGGCCGGCCCGGCCCTGTGCTCGTCGATATCACCAAGGACGCGCAGCAAGCCTCCTGCGATTTCAACTGGGACGCGTCGACCCCACGGCTTCCGCCCAAGCGCCAGCGCATCAACTACGACCAAGCCGAATTTGAGCGCGCCGTCGAACTGCTCAACAATTCCAAGCGCCCGCTGATCCTGGCCGGCCACGGCATCATGGTTTCCGGCGCCATGCGCGTATTCGACGACTTCGTCCACGCCGGCAATCTTCCCGTCGCCATGACCCTTCTCGGCATTGGCTGCTTCCCTGCCAATGATCCGCTGAATCTCGGCATGATGGGCATGCACGGCGAAGCCTGGGTCAATCACGCCATCCAGGAAGCGGATCTCCTGATAGCCGTCGGTATGCGTTTTGATGATCGCGTGACGGGCGATCTACGCACTTACGCCAAAGATGCTCGCAAGATTCACATCGAGATCGACCGCTCTGAGATCAACAAAAATGTGAAGGTCGACTCCGCTTTAATCGGGGACGCGCGCGAAGTCCTCGAACAACTTCTTCCCCGCCTCGAACACCGCGAACGCGGCGACTGGCTGCGCCACATCCGCGAACTCAAGGGTGATTCCGCCGTGCGCGATATCCAGGGTCTCCCGGACAACGGCCATCTCTACGCTGCCCACGTCATCAACGATCTTTGGAAGGAAACGCGCGGCGAGGCCATCGTGGTCACCGACGTCGGCCAGCACCAGATGTGGGAAGCGCAGTATTACCATCACAATCTGCCACGCACGCTCATTACTTCCGGCGGCCTAGGCACTATGGGTTTCGCTTTGCCCGCCGCTATCGGAGCAAAATTCGCCAAGCCGGAATCCGATGTCTGGGTCGTAGTCGGCGACGGCGGCTTTCAGATGACCATGTGCGAGCTAGCCACCATCGTGCAAGAGAAAATCAAGATCAACATCGCCATCATCAACAATGGCTTCCTTGGAATGGTTCGCCAGTGGCAGGAGTTTTTCTACGACAAGCGCTACGTCGCCACACCATTGGTGGCGCCGGACTTTGCGGCCCTGGCAAACGCTTTCGGCATTCGCGGAGAGCGTATTACCTCGCGAACTGACGTAACTCCCACGATTCGTTCGGCTCGCGAATCCTCCGAAAGCGTGCTGATCGATTTCCGCGTGGAACAGGAAGACTCGGTTTACCCCATGGTTCCCGCGGGCGGAGCGCTGCACGAAATGATCCGCCGTCCGGACAGTCCCCTCGTGGAAACAGCAACGGAGCCATAAGCCCTAGAGGATCCTATGCAAACACTCGTCGCATATGTGGAGAACAAACCTGGCGTCCTGAATCGTGTGTCCTCGCTGGCACGCCGCCTGGCTATCAACATCGATTCGCTAACCGTTGGGCCGACCGAGAACGAAGAAATCGCGCGTATGACCATAGTCGCCCACACGGACGAGAAGGGCGCGCATCGCCTCGAAGCCAGCCTCGAAAAGCTCGTCGACGTGCGGCTCGCCGAAAACATCTCCGAGCGTTCCCTGCTCGAGCGCGATCTCGCACTCATCAAAGTGACAGCAGACCAGCAATCGCGTCCGCACCTGATGGAACTCATCAAAGTCTTCCGTGCGCGCGTTATTGACGTCGCGCCGGAATCGCTCATCCTGGAAGTCTCTGGCACCGTGGACAAGATCGACGGCCTGCTCGAAGTCTTGCGCCCGTTCGGCGTCCTGGAAATGGCCCGCACCGGCCGCATCGCCATGACTCGCGGCAGCGATTTGCTGCGTCCGCCCGGAGTGCCGCAGAAACCCGCTGATGCGGAAGCTGCCATGACTTCGCAAGCTAAATAACATTCCTCAAACTCGAAAGGAAAAGAATGGCAAACCTCTATTACGACAATTCCGCGGACCTCGGTCTGATTCAAGGCAAGAAGGTCGCGATCATCGGTTACGGCTCGCAGGGTCATGCGCACGCGCTGAATCTTCGCGATAGCGGCGTCTCCGTCCGCGTCGGCTTGCAACCCGGCAGCGCGTCCGCCTCTAAAGCCCAAAAGGAAGGCCTGACGGTCAACACGCCTGCAGAAGCCGCCGCCTGGGCCGACGTAATCATGATTCTTGCGCCAGACACCAAGCAGCCAAAAATTTATCGCGACTCAATCGCCCCAAATCTCACCGCAGGCAAGACGCTGATGTTCGCGCACGGCTTCAATATTCGCTTCGCGGCGATCAAGCCACCCGCAAACGTAGACGTATCCATGATCGCGCCCAAGGCCCCCGGCCATCGCGTGCGCGAAGTATTTACCGAAGGCGGCGGTACGCCCGCGCTTCTCGCTGTCGAGCAGGACGCCTCCGGCAAAGCAAAAGCGCTCGCTCTTTCTTACGCAAAGGGACTCGGCTGCACCCGCGCCGGCGTCCTCGAAACCACTTTCACCGAAGAGACTGAAACCGACCTCTTCGGCGAGCAAGCGGTTCTTTGCGGTGGCGTCAGCGAACTGATCAAAGCTGGCTTCGAGACTCTCGTCGACGCGGGTTACCAACCCGAAGTCGCCTATTTCGAATGCATGCACGAGTTGAAGCTAATCGTCGATCTCATCTATCGCGGCGGTCTCAGCTACATGCGCTATTCCGTCAGCGACACCGCCGAGCAAGGCGACTACTCCGCCGGGCCAAGAATCATTACGCCCAAAACGCGCGAGGAAATGCGCAAAATTCTTTCTGAAATCCGCGACGGCAGCTTCGCCAAAAAATGGATCGATGAAAATGAAAAGGGCTGCCCCAATTTCCTGGCCACGCGTCATCGCGAGCAGACCCATCCCATCGAACAGTTGGGCCCCAAGCTCCGCGCGATGATGCCCTTTCTCCAGCCGGTGGTCGCTCCCGGCCTGGCCACCAAAGTGGCAACCTCAGAGAAATAGCCGAACTATCGAAGTGAAATACGAAGGTCTTGTTGTCAATTTTGCGTTACTCGCCGTTTGCGGCGTTGACATGCCAATTATTTTGGGCAATTCTCTCGCCGCATGAAAAAAACATCGGCCCACAACCAGACACCTTCGATCAATCTCCCCGAGCGCATCGAGCAGCTCAGCGCCAAGCGCCAGGAAGTCATTCGTCCCATCCTCGAGCATCCGCGCGAGTACGTTCTGCTGAGCGTTCGCGCCATCGCCAAGCGCCTTCGCACTGACCCCGCCACGGTTGTGCGCATCGTTCGAGGGCTCGGCTTTTCCAGCTATCGCGAATTTCAGCATCATTTGCACGCACTCTCCTTGGCATTCGCCACCTCGCTCGACACCATGCAAGTGGGCGGCCCCGATTCCAATATGCCGGCGTACGTGCGCGACGCCCTCGGCCAGGACTTGAAGAACCTCCAGGGACTGAAAAACAGTTTGGATGCGCAGCGCCTCGCCGCTCTCGCCAAACGCTTCTACGAAGCCCGCCGCATCATCCTTGTCGCTAGTGATCTAGCCGCCATGCTCGCGGCCTACCTGGAATATCAAGTCAGCCTGCTCGGTCTCCCGATTTTCTCCGCCACGTCCGCAGGTCGCATAACCCACCTGACTCGCGCGGTTACCAAACAGGATTTAGTCCTAGCCATCACCTTCCGACGCGGCCTGCGTCAAACCGTGGAAGGTGTTCAGCAAGCGCGCGCGCACGGTGCTTACTGCGTCGGTATCGCGGACACCTATCTATCCCCGCTCGCGCAAGAATGCGACGAACTTTTCCTCGCTTCGACAGAGTCCACCTCTTTCGGGGCCTCCTATGTCGCTCCTATTGCTTTGCTGAACGCGATTCTCGCCGCCTGCGCGCAGTACCGCCGCCCGCACACACTCGATCTCCTCAAAGAAATCGCCGAAGAACAGCGCAAAGGCTTTCGCTGGTACAGCAATTAACCTAAGTCCGTTAAGGATGTGCCACGCCTAACTCGGTCCTTTAACGCAACATTCACACCAGATTCTTCGCAGTGTAAATAGTTTGGCACACCCTTCGTCCCGCTTCATGACGCGCAAAGCAGGCCCCCACCTTGCGGCGCAATGAGCGACAGTGGCCCGGGTCGCGTGTACTAAACGCATAAAGACGCATAAGGAGATGTCTATGACATGGCTTCACAGCCGCATCAGGTCAGCGGGGTTGCTCGCCGCCGCCGCTTTGACGCTAGCGACACTTGCACCGAGCTCTTTTCCAGCTTCCGCTAATGGGGGCGACGGAGACGATGACGAAGGCGTCGTTCTGTCTTTCTCGACTGTAGGCGATTCGCGGCAAGACCCCGTCACTTTTGATCCGACTACGGCGCCGCTCTCGGCCCAGGACGGTATCTGGCTGCAGAACACAAAGGCATGGTCGCGAATCCTTAACTCTATTCAGGCGCAAAAATCCAATTTCCTGTTCTTCGACGGCGACATGATTATGGGATACGGCTGGGCCAAGGCGCCTACGGACACGACGGTAAATGGAATTGTCGGCTCGGACCTGATGAAGTTTTACCGGCAGTATGGCTTCTGGCGCGGCATGGTTGCGGGATTGATGCAGAACGGTACGTACGTCGTGCCGGTGCCGGGCAATCACGAGACGCAATGCAAGGCCTGCGGAAAGAAAGCGAAAATTGAAAACGAGGACGCCTGGCGCGCCAATATGGGAGACCTCATTCTCGATACGAATCGCTTCCAAAGCCTTTTCGGTGAACAACCCTCAAACGTAAACGTGAGTGACAACGGCGCGTTGGACGGCCTCACCACCAACCAGAGCCAGCTTTCCTACAGCTTCGATTTCCGGGGATCGCACTTCGTGGTGATCAACACAGATCCCGCAGGCAAAGATGCGCACGCGCCGACTACCTGGCTTGATATGGACCTGGCCGCGGCTGTAGCGCGCGGTGCTCAGCACTTCTTCGTGTTTGGGCACAAGCCTGCCTACACGTACTACTACGGCGCAGTCACACCGCTGCCGGTCGCCCCTTCGGGACTGGACAACGATGTTGCCAGTCGAGATGCATTCTGGGACGTGATCGAGAAATATGGCGCGATTTATTTCTGCGTCCATGAGCACATTTTTCATATCTCACAGCCGCGCGCTGGTGATGCCAGCAAGCCTGGGAAGGCATGGCAGGTGCTGGTCGGGTCGGGAGGGTCACCCTTTGAAGCAGGCCCGACCGATGTGACTGTTAGCCCGACAACGGACCGAGACTATGCTTGGGCTACCGTGAAGCTGTACGCAAACGGCAAGGTGAACATTACGGCCTACGGTTTCGATGACCATTTCGGTTCAACCCATGTGATCGACAAAATCACAGTGAAGCCCTGAGACGGATGCTCTGAAGCACCCTATAAAGGCGGGTGAAGCTGCGGGTTCAGGCGGCTGTGGCTCCTGGCTGCGTACACGTGTCGGGATGACGGTTAGGAGCTGGACGCCTTCTTTCACCGGGCGCTGAAAAGCTTGCAGCCCTGGATGAGTCCGACGCCGTTCATCCAATCGGTCCATCATTCAGCAATTCAGTGGGCGGCCCCCCGCCAATTACCTCTTTCCGCAAGCAAGCACTCCGCGAATCCAACTTCCGAATAGGCCGCAACTCGGTTATCATGTCGGGCGTTCTATGAAACGAATGTTGCGCATCGAGAGATGCCGCTCGACAATTTGGCCCCCTCCCCTCTCCTTTTCTTTTCGCTTGCTCTCCATTTGCCTTTTCGCCGCCAGGTGCTTTGCGCAGGTCGCCCCATTCTCCTTCCCGGGCGCCAAACCAGCTGACATCCCGCAAGCCTGGAAGCGTCTAGTCGGCGAGTACGGACCAGAGCAAACCTCCTTAATCGTTCTGGAGAAATCCGGCAAATTGATCCTGCGCGAAAAGGATAGTTCGGAGATCGGTTTGCAACCCGCACCCGGCGGGAATTTCACGCTGGATAAGCCCCCGGCTTCACCCTTGCACGTTCGCTTTGGTGAAGTTGCAAAAGATCGTGCCAACAGCCTTTCACTCGGGGACGTATCGTTTCCACGGCGGCAGCTCGGCCCCGAAGAAGGCCAAGTCTTCCGAATTCAACCGTCGCGCTCGATAGACGACCTTCGCAAAGAAGCGCTCGCCGTATCCCCTCCTCATGAGCAAGGCCACTTCCGCGCTCCTGACCTCGTGGACCTCGCGGCTCTCGACCCAACCATCCATCTCGACATCCGTTACGCAACTTCCAACGACTTCCTCGGCACGCCGGTCTACACGCAAGCCCGCGCCCTTCTCCAACGCCCCGCGGCCGAAGCCCTTGTGCGCGCGCTTCTTCGCGTGAAGCCCTTCAGCTACGGGTTGCTCATTCACGATGCCTATCGCCCCTGGTACGTAACCAAAATCTTCTGGGACGCCACTCCACCCGAAGGCAAAATCTTCGTCGCCGATCCCGCGCAAGGCTCCCGCCACAATCGCGGCTGCGCCGTCGATCTCACTCTCTATGAACTGCAAACCGGCAAGCCCATCCAGATGCCCGGCACCTATGACGAAATGTCCCCGCGCTCGTTCCCCGATTACCCTGGCGGAACTTCCTTGCAGCGCTGGCATCGGGACCTCCTTCGCTGGGCCATGGAATCCGAAGGCTTCTCCGTTTACGAACACGAATGGTGGCATTTTGACTACAAAGATTGGCGCGAATATCCCATCTTGAATGTTCCGTTCGAGAAGTTACAATTCAGCGAAAAGCAGGTTCGGTAGACCGCCAGTCACGGTCTCGAAGGAGCCCGTTTGCGAAATCACGGCCAAAATCATGCCCGAAAGCTGTTGGTGTCCAGTGTCGCGATTGTTTTGGTGTTCCTCTTCACGCGTCTGCCACGCGCAAGCGCGCAATCGGCAGCGACGCTCGCCGAACGCATTCAGAAAGTGATGAGCCGTCCCGAATTCGCCCGCGCCAACTTTGGAATCAAATTCGTCTCGCTCGACACCGGCAAAGTTCTTTACTCCCTGAACTCCAATAAACTATTCGTCCCCGCCTCCACAACCAAGCTGCTAACGGAAGGCACCGTGCTAGCCAAGCTCGGTGCGGACTACCGCTTCCACACCCGCATCTATCGCACCGCTCCAATCGACAAAAAGGGCAAGCTAAAAGGCGATCTCATCCTCGTAGCCAGCGGCGATCCGAATCTCTCCAATCGCATCCGAACCGATGGCACGCTCGCCTTCGTCGACGAAGATCATTCCTACAACGGACCCGCTGTGGACGGTGACCCGCTAGCCGTCATCAAGCAACTCGCCAAAGACGTCGCCGCCAAAGGCGTCCGCAAAGTCGAGGGCCGCATCCTCGTCGACACCAGCCTTTTTCCCGACGGCCCCCGCGAGGGCGGCACCAGCGTCGTGATGTCCTCCATCATGGTCAACGACAATGTGATCGACCTCATCATCACGCCCGCCGCAAAGCCCGGAGATGCCGCGGCCTTTGTTTCCACGCCGCAAACCTCCTACGTCAAATTCGTCAGCCACGTGACCACCGGCGCCGCCACCTCCAAAGCCGACCTCGATCTTTCCGATCCCATAACCAATTCCGATGGCACCGTCACTGCGACCATCACCGGCAGCGTCCCTCTCGGCTCTCAACCGACAACAGCAGCCTTCGCCGTTCCCTCCCCAACAACATTCGCGCAAACGGTGCTCGCCGAAGCCCTCTCCGCCGCAGGTGTCTCAGTCAAGCCGCCGAAACATCCCACCGCTCCCGATTTCCCGGCCCTCGCGCGCCTCTACACGCCAGAAAATCAAGTCGCAGAACACGTTTCTCTTCCGCTCGCGGAAGAAATCAAAGTCACGCTAAAAGTCAGCCAGAATCTCCACGCCGGCATGGGACCCTACCTGCTCGGAACTCTGGTCGCAAAGACTAAAAAGGATCCGCTTCAAGCCGGCTTTAACACCGAACGCGCGTTCTTCCAGGAAGCCAAGCTAGATGTCACCGGCGTTTCCCAGGGCGACGGAGCCGGCGGCGACTGGGCCGACCTCTTCAGCCCCGATTTCATGTGCCAATACCTCACCTATTGGACCACGCGCCCCGACTATCCTGTCCTCTTCAAAGCGCTGCCCATCCTCGGCAAAGACGGCACATTAGCCAAGATCCAAACCGCGAATCCAGCCGCCGGACACGTCTTCGCGAAAACCGGCACCTTCGGGTCAGAAGATCACCTCAACGAAAACGTGATGCTGAATGGCAAAGGCTTGGCCGGATACGTAGTCACCGCCAGTGGTCAAAAAATTGTCTTCGCGGCCTATGTCAATCACGTCTCGCTGATGCCTGAACCCGAGGCCGCGCAAGCCGTCGCCGGCCAAGCCCTCGGCGAAATCGCCGCAGCAGCCTACGACGCTCCTCTCGAAGCCGCCGCCGATCCCGCTGAGTACGACCTCATCATCCGCCACGGCCACGTCATCGACGGTGCAGGCAATCCCTGGTACGCCGCCGACATCGCAATTCAAGGTGATCGCATCGCCGCGATCGGCGACCTGCAGTCCGCCCACGCCAAGCGAGAGATCGACGCCACCGGCCAGATCGTCGCGCCCGGTTTCATCGACATGCTCGGCCAATCCGAGCTTTCTCTCCTGATCGACAATCGCTCCCTCAGCAAGCTTGCCCAAGGCATCACCACCGAAATCACCGGAGAAGGCGGCTCCATAGCGCCGCAAAACGAAAAGACGATCGCGCCTATCAAACCCGAGTTGGACCATTACAAATTCACTCTCGATTGGACAACGCTCGACCAATACGCCCGCCGGCTGGAAAAACAAGGCACGCCGCTAAATATCGGCACCTACGTAGGCTCCGCCCAGATTCGCGAAGCCGTCATCGGCGACGACGACCGCGCCCCCACTCCCGCCGAACTCCAACAGATGCAAGCCCTCGTCGAGCAAGCCATGAAGGACGGCGCCCTCGGCATTTCCAGCGCCCTGATTTATCCGCCCAATATCTACGCCAAGACCGACGAACTGATCGCGCTGGCCAAAGTCGCCTCAAAGTACGGCGGCCTCTACGCCACGCACATGCGCAGCGAAGGTGCGTCCGAATCCGCCGCGCTCGCCGAAGCGATTCGCATCGGCCGCGAGGCCAATCTTCCCGTCGAAGTTTTCCATCTCAAGGTGAGCGGCAAGCCTCGCTGGGGCAACATGAAACAAGTCGTCGCCACCATTCAAGCCGCGCGCGATTCCGGCCTGGACATCGCTGCCAACATGTACCCGTACATCGCCGGCGGCACCGCGCTGGCCTCGGCGCTTCCGCCCTGGGTCGCCGATGGTGGCGTACAAAAACTTCTCGAGCGCATCAAAGACCCTGCAATTCGCGCGCGCATCAAGAAAGAGCTCGCCGCCGATCATCCCGATTGGGAAAATCTTTTTTACGATTGTGGCGGCGCATCCGGCGTGCTGATTGCCTCGGTAGAAAATCCCACGCTCAAGCAGTGGGAAGGGAAAACGGTCGACGCCGTAGCAAAAGCCTGGAAGAAATCACCGGAAGATACGCTGATGGATTTTGTTCTCGCCGATAACGCGCAGACCGGCGCACTCTACTTCATGGCCAGCGAAGAAGATCTACGCACTGGCCTTTCCCAGCCCTGGACCAGCATCGGCCTCGACGCCAACGAAATGTCTCTCGACGGTCCGCTGTTCGAGCCGCACGGTCATCCCCGTGCCTTCGGCTCCATGCCGCGCTTCCTCGGCCATTACGTTCGCGATGAACACCTCATGCCGCTCGAAGCCGCCGTCCGCAAAATCACATCTCTCCCCGCGCAGCGCGAACATCTCACCGACCGCGGCCTGCTAAAGCCCGGCTACTTCGCCGACGTAACGATCTTCGACGCCGCGAAAATAATCGATCGCGCCACCTACAACAATCCCGCACAACTAGCCGAAGGAATCGATTTCACAATAGTCAACGGTCAAATCGAATTCGACCACGGCAAGCTAACAGGAGCCACCGCCGGCCACTTCCTGCACGGCCGCGGCTGGCAACCCAAGTAGCACCGGCACTCATGCCTGTGCGCCTTTTCCGGCCAGTTTTTTGGGGACTTCCTGTAGCGCAGGGCGGAGTCTTCGGAGCCCTGCGGCTTTTTCCATGAATTTTGTTGTCACACGGGGAACTGCAATACCTCCTGGCTACTCTCAACTCAGCGAAGTCTTCCCCAACTCCGCCACTCGCCGCTCATAAGTCATTTCGCACCACCCATGTTTCCCGCGGTAGCGAAACACAATCTTGTGTCCGGGCTCGATCTTCGCCCGCGAACGCACCGAAGAATCGGTCAGCTCCACCCACTGGCCGTTCACCAGGTAGCTGCCTTCCCAACCACGCAGCTCAAATTTACCGTCGTTTTTAAGAGTGAGTGGCGCCGCCGTGCACGGCACGACTTTCCCGCGCACCTTGGCTGAGGCACATTGGTACCGGCCCGAAACATCAAGCGATTGAGCAGCGCTACCGGCAGGCAACACCAGGCAGATGATCGACAGCACGACAATACAGGAGACCTTTACGGCTAGGGGTGGCCTCATTTTCGCCTCCGGCACCAGGCGCGTCTCTGCGTGACGCCCACCTGTCCACAGGTACAGGTTGCACGCATAATACCAATGCCAAGCAGATTATCCCACTGAATTCAGACCCTTTATTCGACCTGTCCACCCGTACAGTCCGACCGCACGGAACGGCTTTTTCCAATCATCCCGCCAAATGGAACTACTTTACAGCTTTCTGATCGCCGCCATCCGCTGTGTTTTCAGTCTAATACACCCTAATAAGGGAGCTCAGCCGCCGCCTGCCCATCCTTTCGCGGGTCCGACGCTCCATAGTTCACCCCGCTCGCAAAGTCCCGCAGCACCGCCTGCCCGCCTCCCACCCCGGACGAATACGTTCCAAGCACTTGGATTTGGTGCCCTTTGGCGGACAGCTCGTTACGCACCGCGCCTGAAATCCGATTCTCTATCGTCACGTCGCATCCGGAAAACGTATGCTTTGAAAAGCGTGGAGCTTCCATCGCCGATTGAATATTCATTTTAAAATCCGCGATATTCGCGATGAACTGCGCATGCGCCTGCGACTGGTTCCATCCGCCCATGATCCCGAATGCCATGCGCATATCACCCTTTTGCGCGAATCCAGGGATGATCGTGTGCCGCGGCCGCTTATGTCCCGCCAATGCATTCGGCGAAGCGCTATCCAGCGTGAACAGCCCGCCGCGGTTATGCAGCACGAACCCCGTTCCCGGCGCTACGATTCCCGAGCCAAACAGGTCGTAATTGCTTTGGATCAGCGACACCATGTTCCCGTCGCGGTCCACCGCGCTCAAGTACGTCGTATCGCTCCCCCCCGGCAACTCGCCTGCTCCCACATCGCACTTCGCATGCTCCGCATCGATCAATTGCGCGCGTTGCTTCGCCCAATCTTTCGAGAGCAGCGCAGCCACCGGAATTTTCTGCCCTCGCGGGTCCGCCACGTATTTCGCCATATCCGCATAAGCCAACTTCTTCGCCTCGATCATCGCGTGCAGCGCCTTCGTCGAGCCAAAGCCAAGCTGCCCCAAGGGAAATGTCTCCATGATGTTCAACATTTCCAGCGCCGCAATTCCCGACCCGTTCGGCGGCATCTCGTAAACCGTCCACTCCCGATAAGTCGTCGAGATCGGCTCCACATACTCGCTCGAAAACGCGGCGAGGTCCTCCGCCAGCATCGTCCCGTTGTGATGCTTCATCGTTTCCAGAATCTTCTGCGCAATCGCTCCTTTATAGAAAGCGTCGCGTCCGTGCTCCGCAATCTGCTGCAGCGACCACGCCAAATCCGCGTTCCGAAACACTTCGCCAACGTGCGGCGCATGGTCGCCAGGCAAGTAGACCTTGCTCGCCGCTTCGTCGCTCCGAAGCAAATCCAATTCCCCTGCCCAATACGCCGCGGTCCACTCAGGAACCGGAAACCCGTCCTCCGCCGTTCGAATCGCCGCCGCCAAATCCTCGCTCAGCTTTTTCCGCCCAAATTTCTCCGCCAATTTCTGCCATCCGTCCACCGCACCCGGCACGGTAATCGCATGCACGCCGTGCTGCGGCATCTCGCGAATCCCCTGCTTGCGCAAAAACTCAATCGTCAGCCCGCGCGGCGCCCACCCGCTCGCATTCAACCCATAAAGTTTGTTCGCCTTAGCGTCGTAAACAATCGCAAACAAATCCCCGCCGATTCCATTCATCATCGGCTCAACCACGCCCATCATCGCGTTCGTAGCAATAGCCGCATCCACCGCATTCCCGCCGCTCTCCAGCACGCGCACCCCAGCCTGCGCCGCCAAAGGCGATTCCGCAGCCACGATCCCGCCACGCGAAATCACCATAGACCGCCCCTGCGAGCGATCCTGCGCAAAACTCCCAGCCGCACTAATAGTCATCAGCACAAAAACACATCCCAGTCCCATCGCCATGCGCATAGCAGCCCAAGCTCCCGAAACTCAGTCCATCACGCCGCGCGCACTCTATCGCGTACGCACCGCGCCCGCAAGCGTGCAAAAATCCGACTGAACACCTGAATTTTAGCAGTTGATAGTTTCCGATTACCCGATCAACCGGGAGTTATCGCAACGTGTTGGTGTAATGTAGAGTTTTAATAAAGGGGGCGGTATGACACCTAGCCGTCCGTCGCGATTTATCCGGGTATTCCTTCGGGTTGCCTTTGCCGTTTCAGCTCTGACTGTAATCGCAGCAGCGAATGCGGGCGCGCAAGATGCCGCTTCTCGGCAAAACACATGCAAAATCAGCCAAAACCTTAGGCCGATCAAGTCCGACCCCGGGACTTATACCGATGAAGCGACAAGAAAGAGCGTTGAAGGCATAGTTGTTCTGTGCGTGACAATCGACGGGAATGGAAGAGTCATCGACGTAAACGCTCTTAGCGGCCCTTCGGAGCTTTTCCAGCCGTCTATTGACGCGGCAAAACAATGGCGGTTTGAACCTCCTCAAAGGCCTCCCGCAGCCACAAAGGTTGAAATGAATTACAGCCTGACGAAACCGTGCCCAGACGGCGGCAAAGGAATGGACGTTGGCGAAATTGCGATAGATATCGGAACAGGCCACACTATTGAAGGCGAACACGGTGACGCTTTGCAAATTGTTGGTAATGTTTCTCGGCGATTGCCTCCCTACCCAGAAAAAGCAAGAGCTGAATGGCGTCGAGGGCAGCTTTACCTTTCCATCGTTGTAAATCCAGACGGTGAAGTGGTGGATGCCAGCATCGTGAAGTCGCTCGACGAGGTTCTGGATAACGCCGCTGTGGACACCGTTCGGACGTGGCGATTCAAGGTAAAACCCGGCGGCAAGACAAGCGCCTTCCCAGTCACCTTGAGTTTCCAGATACCCTGCTTGGATCATCGATAGGGAAATAGCAGATAGAGTTCTGGTGTGACTGATGCCTGGTAACGCGCAAAACCGGACACGTCGGAAGCTGACCAACGGCAGCAATTTTATTGAATTGTAATCATCGCTCTGGTAGACTGTTTTCGTTCGGTAGTGCGCCTCGCCTCACCGAGACTCCCCGAAAGTCCTAAATCTAATCTTTCTTTCTGGAGACTTCCATGTCCACCAATCGCTCCAAGGACCGTTCCCCTTTGTGTTCCTTCGCCTTTGCCGATGGCCGCCAGCGCCGCACTCCGCGCCGTATCGGCCACCCGTACCTCTCGGCGTTCCACGCCGTATGTTTTGGCGGGTCTTAAGACCCGCCAGCACGACGGCCGCGAGCGTGAGGCCAAGCCTTGCACGACGCCATCGGACACATGTCCTGCCTCCGAATAGGGCCGATTTCCCCGCCGCTAACTACCTTTAAAATGAACACTTGCAAAAGTGTATGAAAATAAAGCACTTTAACTACCCGTAGAATCAACACTTGTGAGAAATAGGGGGAGGGGGCTACCCCGCTTCCTACAGCACGTCTGAACCAGGAGAGAAAATATGCGGCGAATGTCGTCCGGTGTGGCTCATGCAATCGCGCTAGCATTTATCACCGCGTCCGGTTGCTTCGCCCAAGCGGCCCCGCAGACCTTGAACATCTGGCCCGGCACAGCCCCGGGTTCCGAGACATGGACCCAGAAGGAAAAGGTCGAAACGAATACACCTATCGGAGCCGTGGTTTCCAGCGTGGTGGCCCCGACCTTGACGGTCTATCTTCCCGAACGAGCCAAGGTCACGGGAACCGGCATCATCATCGCTCCCGGCGGAGCTTTCGTGAGGCTAGCCATCGATTTGGAAGGCAACGATGTGGCGCGGTGGCTCCAGAGCAAAGGCATCGCCGCATTCGTCCTCAAGTATCGAATCATCGAAAAGCGTCAGGAAGGCATCCCCGCCGACTTGAACATGGACGAAGCCGGCAAGTACGGCATCGCCGACGGAATTCAGGCCCTCAAAGTAGTCCGCCAACACGCCGCGGAATGGGGCATCTCTCCGGACCGAGTCGGCTTCATGGGTTTCTCGGCAGGCGCCATGGTAAGCAGCGGAGCCCTGCTCCAACAAGATGCCGCCGCACGTCCAAACTTTGCCGCACCAATCTATGGCGGCCCGTTTGGCGTAATGCCAGCCATCCCCGCAAAACTGCCCCCCATTTTTCTAGCCTGGGCCCAGGACGACGCCTTGGCTGCCGACTACGTGGTTAGATTTTACGATGCCTTAAAATCGGCGGGCCACAATCCGGAAGCTCACATTTTCAGTGCCGGTGGCCACGGCTTCGGCATGAAAAAGCACGGTACCAGCAGCGATCACTGGATCGACGAATTCTACTACTGGCTTGAAGCGCAAGGATTCACCAGGCCCGCCGCAAAGTGACCTTCATTCTGTCCGCTTGAAGACTAGTTTGCCGGCACTATTGAGGAAAGCCAATTCGCCGCGACAATGCTTGGAATCGCGGGTCAGAGCGGAGATTGTCGATCCGTAAGTCAGCTTTAAAGGCCCAAGCGATGTCCCAAGATCTCTGTCTGTAAGCTTTCTCTAAAAACTCGAACGCTCTATCCTTATCGCCAAGTCCAGCGTATATCGTAGCGATCATATACGGCGAAACATAGCCACTCTTCGATTTTCGCTCGAAGTCACGAAGGATTTTCTCCGCTTCGGCTCGTTTGCCGATCACCGCATACGCGTGACCAAGCGCAGCGCTGGCATCTTGATCGCCAGCCGACATCTCTACTGCCTTCTGATACTCAGGGATAGCTTCAAGTCGTTTTCCCGCACCCTCATAGCCGACGCCCAGAAAGTAGTGTTCTAGCCATTCATTCGGATCCGAAACCACGCCCCTTCGGCTTGCTTCCACCAAAGCTTCGTACTCCCGCAACTGATAATGGACTCCTGACGCGAGGGTAGCAAAGCTGTACCCCGGATCCAGTTCGCGGCTCCGGATGATTTCAGCCATCGACTCGGCGCGTCTGCCACTCCAGCTGAAATAATTTGCGAGATCCGCATGAGCGCAAGCGTAGTTTGGGGCTAGCGCAATCGCGCGGCGGAACTCTCGCTCCGTCCCTGCCCAGTCCCATTCGTGCCGCCAACTCAGCGACGCAAGCGTATCGTGGGCTTCGCCTATGCTGTCGTCCAGTTCCAGCGCTTTGGACAAGGCTTCCTTCGCCGGTTTATACGCACCCTCTGGAGATAATTGACGGAAAGACGCCAAAAGGACATAGCTGTCTGCGAGTCCGACGTAACCCAACGCAAAGTCAGGATCCTTTTGGATGGATTCTTCGAAATAGCGCCGCGCAGTTTTCAGATCTTGCGGCGTTGAGAATTTGGTCGTCAGGAAAAAACGTCCTCGCAGATAGTCTTCATACGCGTCTGGATTCACCGTGCGGGCCGAGCTGAGCAGCGCGTGCTGCTGTGGAGTCAACTGTAGGCGAATCTGCTGTGCAATCGCTTGGGCCATTTCCCTTTGCAACGTGAGTATCCCCCGTAGTTCGCGCTGGTATGCTTTACTCCATAGATGCCGATCATTCGGCCCGTCCAACAACTGCACAGTGAGGCGCACCTGGTTGCCCTCGCGAATTACGGAACCCTCCAAGATGCCATCCACACCGAGCTCTCGCGCAATTTGCGGCAGGTGCTTCTTAGTCCGCTTGTACCCCATCACGGACGTGCGGGAGATCACCTTTAATGCCTGAATTCTCGATAGGTCCGTGATCAGCTCCTCCGTCATACCATCGGCGAAGTATTCTTGTGCTGGGTCACCTGAAAGATTTTGCAGCGGCAGAACGGCGATGGAGCGAATGGGTGGAATCGGGCTCCTGACGTAAAAGTGCCGCCAAGCCGCCCAAGCGGCAAGTCCGACAGCGATACAGGAACATAGAATCACGGCCAAGGCGGTGTACCGCTTAGTTAGGGGCGCAAGTGCCGCGGACGCATGTAGTTTGTTGCCATTTTCTGCGGAACTCCGAGGCGCAGAAATTTGGGGCGCCTGTTCTTCCTCGACAAGCCCAATAAACCTGTATCCGCGGCGCGGCAGGGTTTCGATGTAGCGCGGAATCTCCGCCGAGTCACCCAGCGCCTCGCGAACGCGCCCCACTGCGTTATGGAGGCTGTGGTCAAAGTCGACAAAGGTATCGGCCGGCCAGAGCTGGCTCCTTAGTTCTTCGCGAGTTACAAGATTGCCGGGAGATTGCAGCAATATGGCAAGAACCTGTAAAGGTTGGCCTTGCAGGCGCAGCTTGACTCCGCGTTTGCGCAATTCGCCCGAGCGCAGATCCAGTGCAAAAGTATCGAACCGCAGTACGCGCCCAGCTGGAGCCAGTGTGGGCATAGGGAACTTCCGGAAGCCCGGCAAGAGCGTATCACAATTCTTGCCTCGGAGAGCTGTCCGCGCAAACTGCGAAGTCGCTCTTTTTTCATGGTGTTAGCAGTGGAGAAAACTTTGGGGAGAGATAGAGGCGGCGCGGATTGACTGCATCGCGGTGCCGGCGCAAATTGCCACTGCATTTGCGCTCGAGCCAGCAATCGACGGCCATGCACATCATCGGCTGCCGGCGCTCTCTTGAGCCAACCCCTAAACAAGAAGGAAGGAAGACTATTATGAAACTCCCTGTTACGAAGGTTTGTTTAATCGCTGGGTGTTTGTTGTTTGCCGGCGTGACGCAGGCGCTTGCCCAAGAAAAAGAGAATGAGAATCCGCCTAGTGTCGCCCAGATCGTGGCGCTGGACGAATGCGATCCGACCACTTTCAATGCCGCTCTTGGGCCTGGCTTCTGCAAGAACGTCACGCTCGGCGCATTCACGACGTTGAAAGATTTATTTGCAAAGGCAGCGATTGGAAAGCCGGACACCAACTGGGACTTCGAGCCTGACACACTCCATATCACGAAGGGCACCACTCTTGTCGTAACCGACCAAGGCGGCGAGCCGCACACCTTCACCGAGGTAGAACACTTTGGTGGCGGGTTTCTACCGGTCCTCAATGCGCCTGGAGAGGTCACCGTTCCCGAATGTTCCGGCGGCTTTTCAAACGTGGCTGTAGCCCGGACCCGAATCTTGCAAGGCAGTCAGCTACTGCTCCCGGGCTTGTCGAAAGGTGAACACCTCTTTGAGTGCTGCATCCATCCGTGGATGCGCGTGAAAGTCGAGGTAAAGTGATCGCGGCCCACAAGAGCAACAAAGCGGAAGCCGGGCGCTAGAAGTTCCGCAAGCCGACGATAAACGGCTTACAAATCGCATCGAGGCGAACCATCTTGCTCGTTTCATCCGGCAAATTGGTTCGCCAACGTGCGTTCCCGCGTTCGAGCGATCAAAGCAGCGGAGCGCACGTCGCCGCGGATTCCCACCTCACCTTTCCCGCGAACATATCAAGTCACGCACTACGCAGCCTTCAGACTCCTTGGAAAACTGCGCGCAACACCCTAGAATCGAATATAGCGTGGCTTGTCATTCTGCGTAGTGGTCAAGACTAGCCTCCCGGCACGTCAGAGAGACGCACACTTGCCTGAACAACGCATCGAAAAAGTTGCCGCAGCACCAGCCATCTCTCCAAAATCCCCTCTCGACCAAGCCATCGACGCAGTCGTCATCGGCCGCAACTCCGATCCCTTCGCGCTCCTAGGTCCTCACCAAGTCAAAACTCCTGCCGGCGACCGCTGGGTCATTCGCGCGTTCCATCCCGGCGCGACTTCTGCCGCAATTCGCTTCAGCGATTCTCGGCCCGCAATCGAAGCCGAAAAGCTCCGCCCAGAAGGTTTCTTTGAAGCGACTCTTCCCGAAACTGTGCAAGATCGCCCGTCGCCAAGAACCTACCGCATTCAATACAAATTCCCCTCCGGCGCCACGCACGAGCAATACGACACCTACGCCTTTCCCTTCCTGTTAAGCGAGTTCGACCTCTACCTCATGGGCGAAGGCCGCCACTACGACACCTACAACAAGCTCGGCGCTCACACGCACACCCTAGAAGGCGTGCGCGGCGTCAATTTCGCCGTCTGGGCCCCCAGCGCCCGCCGCGTCAGCGTAGTCGGCGACTTCAATCAGTGGGACGGTCGCATCAATCCCATGCGCGCCCGCGGCTCCTCCGGCGTTTGGGAACTTTTCATCCCCGAGCTAAACGAAGGCGCCATCTACAAATACGAAATCATCGGCCCGAACGGAAACATGATCCCCCTGAAAGCGGACCCCTACGCCTTTCGCGCCGAACTCCGCCCTAACACCGGCTCCATCGTAGCCAATCTCGACGCCTACAAATGGAATGACTCGACCTGGATCGCCCAGCGCGCCGAAACGAACTGGTTCGAGAAGCCCATCTCGATCTACGAAGTACATCTCGGCGCCTGGCGTCGCGTCCCCGAAGAAGGCAACCGCTGGCTCACTTATCGCGAATTAGGCGATCAGCTCATCCCTTACGTCAAAGAGCTTGGCTACTCCCATATCGAGCTGCTTCCCATCATGGAGCATCCCTTCGACGGCTCCTGGGGCTATCAAACTATCGGCTACTTCGCCGCCACCAGCCGCTACGGCACCCCCGCGGATTTCATGGAGTTTATCGACCGCTGCCACAACGCCGGCCTCGGTGTCCTGCTAGATTGGACTCCCGCCCATTTCCCTCGCGACACGCACGGCCTAGCCGAATTCGACGGCACGCATCTCTACGAACACTCCGATCCCCGCCAAGGCGCCCATCCCGACTGGGGCACGCTCGTTTACAACTACGCCCGCAACGAAGTCCAAAACTATCTGATCTCCAACGCGCTCTTCTGGCTCGACAAATACCACATCGACGGCCTCCGCGTAGACGCCGTAGCCTCCATGCTCTACCTCGACTACTCGCGCAAAGCCGGCGAGTGGATTCCCAATCAGTTCGGCGGCCGCGAGAATCTTCCCGCCATCGCATTCATCCGCCGCTTGAACGAAGTCGCCTACGAACGCTTCCCCGGCCTGCTCACCATCGCCGAAGAATCCACCGCCTGGCCCAGCGTCTCTCGCCCCACCTATCTGGGAGGCCTAGGCTTCAGCCTCAAGTGGAACATGGGCTGGATGAACGACACGCTCGCCTATTTCTCCACCGATCCCATCCATCGCAAATACCAGCAAAACAAGCTCACCTTTTCCCTGCTCTACGCTTTCACCGAAAATTTCGTCCTGCCCTTCTCCCACGACGAAGTCGTCCACGGCAAAAACTCGCTCCTACATAAAATGCCCGGCGACATGTGGCAGCAATTCGCCAATCTGCGCCTCCTCTACGCCTACCAATACGGCCACCCTGGGAAAAAGCTCCTCTTCATGGGACAGGAATTCGCGCAGCGCAGCGAATTCAGTGAAGCCAACAGCCTGGAATGGCATCTCCTGCAATACGATTCGCACCGCGGCATCCAGCATCTGGTCGCCGACTTAAACAAGCTCTACGCCGCCGAGCCTGCCCTACACGAAGTCGATTTCGATTGGCGTGGATTTGAATGGATCGACTGCAACGACGCCGACAACAGCGTCTTCTCCTTCATGCGCCGTGGCAAGAATCCGCAAGACCTGTTCGTAGTGGTGCTAAACGCAACGCCCGTCGCCCGCCCCAACTATCAGGTCGGCGTCCCGCAGCCCGGTTTCTACCAGGAAGCGTTGAACACGGATTCCGCAACGTACGGCGGCTCCAACGTAGGCAACATGGGCGGCGCCCAGTCCGCCCCAATCCCGCACATGGGCCGTCAGCACAGCATCAGCCTGACGCTCCCCCCGCTAGCCGCCACCTTCCTAAAGTGGCTCCCCACCTAGCCCGGGAACAACAGTGCCCCAAAGCATCTTTTGATGTGCCGAGCGGATTATATCGGTAGGGGATCGAACCGACAGTTGCTGTTCAACCTGCTATATCTTCGGGCGAAAGGCATCGCGAGTTGTGGACAACTTGTTGAACGACTTGTATCCGATTTATATTTAGCCTCTAGCCCGCAAGTACGTCTCTCTTGAAAATGGTTAAGCCCCGCCAGCTAATCCAATTTGCGACGTTTCGGCGACGAGGGTCCGGCCATGAAAGAAAAGATACCGATTACATTTGATCAGGCAACATTAAAGGCCGCGTCATATATAAGACGTAAGGAAAAGCTGCTTCGACTGCTTGAGATCGCCACCGGCAAATCACAGCGATATTACGAATCTCTCCTCGCCTCATGGGAGAGTTTACAAATATTCCTTCGTATGATCCGTGCGTGGGTGTCTGGCAAGTACTGCGCGCCAGCTGACACAGTTCTCGTCATAGTCGCCGCCATTATTTATTTCCTCAACCCGTTTGATCTAATTCCTGACAGCGTTCCGGTGTTTGGACTGGTAGACGACGCAGCAGTGATCGGGTGTGTGGCGACGGCGAAGCTGAAAGCGATCAACAATTTTCGGAAGTGGGAAATTCTGTTTGGCGGGGACTTTCCTTTTCCCGCCGCTGAACCTTTGCCAGCTAAAATAGATGAGGTCGTAGGTAATATTGTGCAGGCGGTAGGCCACGAAAGATTCGGGCCTCGTCTCCGCAAGACCGAATGAATTGCACTTGCAGTAGCAGCTTTCCCGCAAACCCGCCGGGCGCCGCAATCCCCACTGATTCTCAAGTATGCTGCGGCTGTCTCGCTGCTAACTACTCCTCGACGATCAGTTTTCCTTTCATGCGGCCATGCCCCATTCCGCATAGTTTCGCGCACTTGATTTCGTAGGTGCCTGCCTCAACGGCCAGGAAATCGAGCACCTGATCGAGATTCTTTTCAACCTTTTCATTTTGATTTGATGAGCTCACCTACTCAGGTTGCCACCGGTTCGTTTTTCAGAGCGCACGGATTTTTCTCATTCCTTTGCAAGTCGGAGATCGATTCGGATTAGGTCAGGATCTGCTGTGAAAGCGCAGTTGTCCGCTTAGTGTAGGGCTTTCTTCCCAGAGTGGAGAACCTCAGGGAGTATCTAATACACGAACTGAGGCACTGTAACGGTGTGCTCCAGCCGCGTCACGATCTTTTGCGCCGCGGCGCGCACTGCTCGTGCCTGCTCGCTCGTCGGCCCTTTCGGTTTCATGTTCAAGAAAGTGTCCAAATCCTTGATTCCCAAGATGTATTCCTGCCGCTTTATATGAATATTTGCCAGCAATATGTACGTAGACGGTACCTCCGGCTTCCGCAGCAGAACCTCACGCGCGCTCTTCTCTGCGTCCGCCAAACGATTTTGTCCAAACAGCGCTTGGCCTAGAAAAAGATGTCCCTTCCAGGAGTTGCCGTCGACATCAATCGCTCTCCGCAAGACGCGCTCTGCCTCCGGATACGACTGCCGGTCGCACAGCAGCGCCCCCAGCGCAAACTGTGGCTCCGCGTAGCCGCCTCCGCTTAGGTCTATCGACCTCTGCAAAGCTTGCTCTGCCTCATTCCCGCGGCGCAGCTCCAGGTTAGCCACACCAATCTGGTAATAAGCCTCATAGTAATTTGGGAAAGCATCCGTAGCCTCCTTGAAATGTCCCAGACTTCCCGCGGCATCGTTCTTATGCAAACGCTCCACGCCCTTCTCGAATTCGTGACGCGCCTTTCCCGGCACCTTGAGATCGTGCACCGAGACGGTGTAGCCCGTTCGTTCGACAGGAGTCGGTTTTGCTTTGCGAAGCGTGATGATTACGCTCGGCCCGCCTCCCGAATAACCAACATCGACCCTCTGCTCCACCGGTTCATAACCCTGCTCGTCGACAGCCACAATGACCGCGCCTGTGCCCGTCGCTGGCGCTTCAAACCGCCCGCTGGAATCCGTAAACGTAGTTGCAATACCGCCCCCGGTCACCGCTCTTACGTCCACCCGTACACGGGCCGCAGGCTGCGCCTCTCCATCGATCATCACCGAACCCGCTACCGTGGGTCGCGTGCCACCCTCGCGATTTAAAGCAAACTGTCCTCGCGCTTGCGGGACACTGCATCCGAGCACCAACAACAAACACCCGGCCTCCAAACATCTCGATTTCAAAAGTTTTCTGTGATTTTCAGACCTGCAGGACTGCATCGCTACTTCTCCTCGAACCCTGGCGCGGCAGCTGGTTTTCGCGCGGCCCTTTTTAAATTTGCACCGTCGTTCGAGGACATCCCAGTTTCACAACTTTGATGAGCGTCGACCTCAATAAGAGTGTGTCGGCGGGACCACTTTGTTTTGCAAAAGCCCCGTAGAGGAACAGCGCATCGTGGGGAGTCGGCGAGGACTTCGTTCACGGTCCGTCGGTCCTGGTATCCAGGGCCCTTAGCTACCGATAAGCTAAGCATCTGACGGCCGACTAACAATCCGGTTAAAAATCTACGGTGCGTGCGGGAATCCTATACAAGCGCAAGCCAAACAAGTTACGCCCTAATGCCACGCACCTGATTTCGCCATCCCAAAACAATACATTTGGGAAACATTCCTACTGTCTCCTTCGTATATCAACGCAAGTACCCGCCGGGGAGCAGGCACCGTTGATGACACCGAGATGTCCCGGCTCGGGAAGGAGAAACGTCACCATGACCTTTGAAACCTCTCGATTGATTGAAAAGGCCGCGCTTAGCATCGCTGCCTCGCTTTTCGCTTCCGTTATGCTTCTCTCACCGGCAGCCAACGCCCAAACTTCTCCTCCCGCCAGCACCGGGCAAACCGTCCTGGCATCCAGTCATGATCGCTGGCTGCACGTCCGCGTAACCAATCCCGGTCGCAACGAGGAATCCGTTCGAGTGAACGTCCCCTTGGAGCTCGCGGAAAAGGTTCTCCCCACCATCAATAAGGACCGCTTGCACAGTGGCAGAGTCCGGTTCGATGACATCGATTGTCATGGTGTCGATTTGCGTGCACTTCTTGACGCGGTACGCACGTCCAAGGACGGCGAGTTCGTGACCGTGCAAAGCAAAGATTCAGATGTTCGCGTGGCCAAGCGCAATGGCACCCTCTTTGTTCACGTTTTTGAGAAGAACCGGCCGAAGAAGTCTGAGGTCGAGGTAAAAGTGCCCATGCGCGTGGTGGACGCGCTTTTCTCCGCCGGCAAGGATGAGCTGGATCTGGTAGCCGGGCTACGTGCGCTCTCTTTGCAAGGAGATACCGAACTCGTCTCCGTCAAGGATGAAGAGAACCACGTTCGCGTCTGGCTGGATTCCAAAAACGTTGAAGACTAATCAGCCCGCCTGGATGCGATTGGCGGCCTATGTAACCGACGGGAGGACCTCATGTTGTTAGCCAAGATTGCTTTGGGTTTCTGCGGCACCGTGGCCGCAGCGGGCGCCTATACCTTCCATGAGGGGGTAATGCGTGTCGATGAAGATCAGTTTGACGGCCGGCACGTCCATGTCTGGGTTCCCGCGGCCATTGTGCCCATAGCCATGCACGTCGTCCCTAGCCGCCATCTGCGCCACGCGGCCGCACAGGCCGGGCCCTGGCTTCCCACCCTGCGCGCCTTGACCAAGGAACTAAGGAAGTATCCCGATGCCGATTTAGTGGAGGTCGGCGACGCGAATGAATACGTCCGCATTCGCACGAAGAATGGCAAGTTGCTGATCGATATCAACGAGCCGGGCGAAACCGTTCACGTGGCGTGCCCGCTGGCAATGATAGAGGACGTCTCTAGGCAGCTCGAAGCGCAAGCTTCGGGAGTTTAGCCTTATTCGGCGGTAAGCTATTCTGCGGTAACCTCTTTACCCGGAATGAAATAGACTTCCTCAAACATGGAGCCCTTCTGCCATCCTGCGCGTTGCAGGATGCCCCGGCCGTTTTCAATCATGTTCGGATGCCCGCATAAGTAACCTGTCGTCTCCGCGGGCTTCAGGCCCCATTCCGAAACGTACCTTCGCACCAGATCGTCCACCCGGCCCGTCTCGCCGGTCCATGCCGCGTCTTCCCACGGACGGCTGATGGTGGCCACAAATTTCAGCCAGGGTACTTCTGCCGCAAACCGTTCCATTTCTTCGCGATACCCGAATTCCCAAGACCGGCTGCCGCCCTCTATGCAGTACAGCTTGTGGTTCCCGGGCATGGGGCTGTTCCCCGCCTTCCAGTCCTTATAAAGCGTACGAACATAGCTCACAAATGGCGCAACGCCGGTCACCGTTGCCAACAGAAGATGATTTGTTCTTCCGCTCCGCAAATCGAGTGTGAAGCGCCCCTTGGCGATTTTGCGGCACAGCATCGTGTCGCCCTTCTGCAAGTTGTACAGCTTTGGCGTTAACTCCCCTTGTGGCACCAACTCCAGAAAAAATTCCAAGCCTTCCTCGTAAGGTGAAGAAACGATGGAATAGGCTCGTTCGATCCGCCTCCCTTCGTGCTCCACGCCCAGCGTCGCGTATTGCCCGGCCTTGAACGAAAACGGCCCGCCGGGATCGACACGAATCGCCCAGAGATCCTCCGAGAAGTCCCGGCGCTCCAGGATGCGCGCGATGTAATGCTTCTCCGTTGTTGGTTTCTCTGCCGTCAATGTCATCCACGACCTCCGCAATCATTCACATAAGCGCCATGGTTCAATAGGCATACGGACAATTATTCATAGGCAAGCGCCACCACCGGATCGTAACTAGCCGCGCGAAATGCCGGATAGGCCGCGCCCAACGCCGCGCCGACGACCGCCAGAAGGATCGCTCCGAAAATCCAGCGCCCCGAAATCAGGATCATCAATCCGGGATTCGTCTCCTTCAAAATTGCTTGGGTCAGAAACGTCAAAGCGATCCCCAAGCCACTGCCCAACAGCGTCAGCACCAACATCTCCCCAAGTAACATACGCACTACGTCGAGCCGCGAGAATCCCAAAGCCTTTAGAATGCCCACTTCCCGCGTTCGCTCCATCACCATCGTGTGCATGTTCAGCAGCACCACGAGAAAGCTGATCACGATACCCAGTCCCACCATCGATCGAATAAACGGCCGCAGCTCCGGCAGATTGGATGAACTCATCAGGGTCACGTACTCTGAAGTGGATCTCACGCGGTTTTTCGGATTCAGCCGCAAAATCTCCGCGCGCGCTTTCTCCGTGTCGCCCTTGCTGCGCACGTAAAACATTGAAACGCGGTTCTCTACGCCGGCAATCTCCTGTGCCGTTCGCAGCGGAATAAAAAATCTGGCGCCTTTGCCATGCGCCACAATCCCGCTGATGACAAACCCATGGTTCAATAGCGTGATATGGTCGCCCACCTTTAAGTGCTTTGATTGCGCGATGATATCGTCCGCCAGAACTTCATCCGGCGCCTGGAATGCCCGGCCGCGGCGATACAAAAATCCACGGCTCAGCGCGTTGAATCGCTTGTAATCAATTCCATAAATCATGATTAAATTCTTTGGCTCGGTAAGAATCACAGTCGGCGCGACAACATCTACGTCCGGCAGCGCTTCCATCTGCTCGCCCAGACTTTCCGCCATCACCGCGCTCGAGAAGGCAAAGAAAATAGGTGAGTTCGGCGGCTGGACGAGAATGTCAGCGCCTACTCCCTCGACGCGCTTTCCCCATTCGGAAATCACTCCCGAAGTGAGGCCGACGATCATCAGAACCAGAATCACCTGGATGGCGATAGCAATCACGCTCAGCAACGAGCGCAGCCGCCGCGCTGCGATGTTGCCCCAAAACATTTGCATTAGGGAAAAAGGCCCGTCGAATGTCTCGTTCATTTTGAGATGCCGAGCCTAACTCTATCACTGCAGTTTCAAAAGGGCCAAAAGGAGGCGAGTTTCTTTGCACAGCAACAGTCGTGCCGAATTTCCTGAAAAATATTTCTGCGAGGTGAAGTTTTCAACATATGTGTTGATAAGCTTGTGGAAAAGCGCGCCTTTTCTCAGGCTAACTACACTTTTCTCAGTACTCTGATACGGTTTGCACTATTTCGGTGCAACACTCCCTCTTTCACCGCGCTTGCCAAAATTTTCAAGAAAAAAATCGCTCGCAGTGTCACTCTTCGCCCTTCGCCGTGAAATTCTTTCGCCCTGTAGCCCGAGACCGGAAAAACTTATACCTCAGTACCAACGCGGTGGCTTTTCCAAATGCACCTTGATTGTCTGCTTCGTCTCCGTTATGTCGTACCACCGCCCGTACGTCTTCCAACCATCCGCAATGACTTGGATCAGCACTCGCCCCGTGGGAGCTTCCGGGATGTGCGCTGTTCCGTCGCGGTTGGTCTTCACGTTTAGCTCTACCTTTTTATTTTTCAGCAGCTTGCGCTCTTCCACGTATTTCAAATAGACGCTGGCGTTCTCCACGGGTGCTTCTTTCTCCCCACCCGACACTTCAACGGTCACGCGCGACACGGGATCCGATTTTCCGGTGTGGGCCTTCGCATCGGGCTCTTGAGCGCTCTGCGCCCACAAGCTTCCGCCAACGGCAAGCGCCACAATCAGAACCGGCAAGCCCAATTTGATTCGCAGCTTCATATTGGAACGCAATCTATCCTGTACGCACTCGCCGCGTAGGTCAAGTCTCGCGCTTTGCCCACCCACTTGTCTGCGAGCTCTCTCGATGCTCCGCGCTCTGCGCTCCTTGTTGAGAGCCCGCTCGCCGTGACCTCTCCTTGACAAGAAGTACTTTGTCACATAAAGTAGGCCCACTTGCAGCTCCCCACGACACTTACCGCACGGAGGCACAAATGAACGCACCGATTAAGCAGCAGCGGTTAGCTCACCGGATATTCAAAGGCTTTGCCCTATTGACGATCTTGGGTGTTCTCGGAGTCTTAGCATTATTCGTGTCACTCTGGCTGGAGCACAGGACCGAGGTCGCAATGCCGAGACCTACGGGACCATTCGCGGTTGGCCGCGCACTCTATGATTGGGTCGACCACAAAACATTGGACACGCTGGCGCCCGTGCCGGGAACCAAGCGCGAACTCGGTGTATGGATCTGGTACCCGGCGGCCGCTGGGCAATCCCCTGCCATGGACGACTACCTGCCCGCACCATTGCGGGCGGAGGTCGAACGCAGTCGCGGCGCGCTGCTTAGCAAGTTTTTGACGCGAGATCTGTCGAAGGTGCATGGGCACAGCACGCGGAACTCCGACGTGTCAGCCCAGCAGCGATCGTACCCGGTGGTGATTATGAGGGCGGGAGCATCGGCCGAAGTGTGGAATTATTCGACACTTGCCGAGGACCTGGCCAGCGACGGATACGTCGTCGTGGGCTTCGACGCCCCGTACCGCACCTTCACCGTCGTTTTCCCCGACGGCCGGGTGATAAGTCGGCTGCCGGAGAACAACCCGGAAGTCTGCCTTGAAAGAACGGGCCAAGAGCGTGAGCAGTGTGCGAACAAGCTGTTGAGTGCGTGGACTGGCGACATCGCGTTCGCACTTGATCGCTTGGAACAGTTGAACGCTGCGGACGCGTCCGGCAGGTTCACAGGACGGCTCGACATGGCGCGCGTGGGAGTATTCGGCCACTCCTTCGGAGGCGCGGCCGCGCTACAGTTCTGTCACGAAGATTCCAGGTGCAAAGCCGGCATCGATGTGGACGGCGCTCCACACGGCAGCGTAATTCAAGCCGGGGTCGACCGGCCTTTCATGATCCTTCTGAGCGACCACAGCCATGAGTCCGACCCCGAGGGCGGTCAGATCATGGCCAACATGCAATCGATTTACGATCGTCTGCCTGCGAATGGAAGGCTATTCCTGGAGATTCGGGGCGCGAACCATTTTCTTTTCAGCGAAGACGCGGCCTTGTTGAAAAGCCATATCGTGATGCGAACACTCCGTATGTTAGGAATTCTCGGTATCGACGGACGCCGCCAACTTGACGTGACGACGTACTGCTTACGCACCTTTTTCGACGCTTACCTCAAGGGAGAAGGTGTTTTGCCGCCCAAAATCTCGTCTCCGCTTTACCCCGAGCTCCAAGTTCTCGAATAAGATGCTGCACTCGGAACACAACCGATTCTGAAAGGGTGCCTGACGATTCGCCCCCCGAGGCATTTTTCTGTCCGCTTGCTTCTCATTTTTTTGGTGCGCCGAAGGAATTAGCAATAGGTGTACAATCGCCGCGTTTTCGAAGCCACAACAGAATTTTCAGGGTGGCCAATGTCGACACAGTTTCGGCCATAACCATGAATAAGAGAACTTTTATGAGAGTGTTCGCTGGGATGATTGCGAGCCCGGCTGTGTCGCCTCTGCTGGCCCGGGCTTTAAAAGACAAACTGACGAACTGGGCGGGCAATCTCGAATACAGCACTGACCGCTTGTATTCCGCGAACTCGCTTGAACAAGTGCGCAGTTACGTCACGAAACAGAGCAAGCTAAAGGTGCTGGGATCGCGCCATTGCTTCAACAGCATTGCAGACAGCACAAATAACTTCTTGTCATTGAAATCGATGGACAGCATCGTTGCGTTGGACCCGGAGGCACGCACCGTCACGGTCAGTGCAGGCATGACTTACGGGCAACTCTGTCCACTGCTCCATAGCAAGGGCTTTGCGTTGCACAATCTGGCTTCGTTGCCCCACATTTCCATAGCCGGAGCGTGCAGCACCGCAACGCATGGTTCGGGCGAAAAGAATGGCAATCTAGCGACCGCGGTGTCCGGACTTGAAATCTTCACGGCGGCCGGCGAGGTGGTTAAGCTCTCGCGCCAACAGGACGGGGAAGCGTTTCGGGGAGCCGTCGTCGGGCTTGGTGCGCTGGGTGTAATCACAAAAGTCACGCTCGATATTCAGCCAACCTTTGTGATGCGGCAGTACGTGTATGAAAACCTACCGCTCGCTGAAATGAAAGATCACTTCGACACTATCGAAGCAAGCGCCTATAGCGTCAGCCTTTTTACCGACTGGCGGAACGAGCGTATCAGCGAAGTCTGGATCAAGAGCCGCGAGGGGGAAGGGCAAGCGTTTGATGCGGCGCCAGAATTCTTCGGGGCAAAACGCGCTACCAAGAATCTGCACCCCATTGCCGAACTCTCCGCCGAGAACTGTACGGAGCAGATGGGCGTGCCTGGCCCGTGGTTTGAACGATTGCCGCACTTTCGCATGGGCTTCACGCCCAGCGCAGGGAAAGAATTGCAATCGGAGTACTTCGTGCCGCGCCAGCATGCGCTAGAAGCAATTCTGGCGGTGGAACGATTGCGCGACCAGGTCAGTCCGCACCTGCTGATTTCGGAAATCCGTGCGATTGCTGCCGACGATTTATGGTTGAGCCCTTGTTACGAACAGCCTTGCGTGACCATTCACTTCACCTGGAAACAGGAATGGCCAGCGGTCAGAAAGCTTCTGCCCGTGATCGAGAAAGAATTAGCTCCATTTCACGCCCGCCCGCATTGGGGAAAGCTGTTTACAATGTCCCCGGACGCGCTGAGATCTTCTTACAAGAAGTTGCCGGACTTTATTCAACTAAGCAAGAAGTACGACCCGCAGGGTAAATTCCGCAATGAATTCCTGAGCACGAATATCTTCAGCAGTTAATTGGGGCTTGGCGTTAGCAGCCAAATGTGAAGTTTTGAACGTTCTAAGGACCCACCCACTACATTTTCAAGCCCCGCATTGACTGGCGCTCTATGCTCCTGTACCTTTTCTGAATCTACTCGGCAGGAACAGCGGTCGTCAGACATTTGCGGCTGTCTCCCGAGATTCCGTACATTTAACTTCGGAGCATCGAGCGCGCACGAATTTCGGCACGCGCCGCTTTTCACCGCTCCGCAGGCAGCAGCTTGCAAGGGAGCATCTATGGGTTTTGCCACCAACGCGATTCATGTGGGACAGGAGCCTGATCCCACCACCGGCGCTATTGTCGCGCCAATCTACCAGACTTCCACGTACGTGCAGACCGAGCTCGGAAAAGACAAAGGCTTCGACTACGCGCGCACCAAGCACCCCAATCGTCAGGCGCTTGAGCGCACGGTCGCAAAACTGGAAGGCGGCCAGAGCGCTTACGTATTTACTTCTGGTATGGCCGCGATTGACGCCGTCTTTCGCCTGCTGCGCCCGGGCGATCATGCCGTAATTTCCGAAGCCGTTTACGGCGGGGTTTTCCGCATTTCCACGCAACTTCTCGTGCACTTCGGCCTGGAATTCACTTTTGTCGACACCTCCTCGCAGGAGGCCGTGCTCGGCGCTCTTCGCCCCAACACAAAGATGCTTTATGTGGAGACTCCGACCAATCCTACGCTGCGCGTCGCAGACCTCGCCGCCCTCGGCAAGCTCGCTGGCGAACGCAGCATCACTATGGTTGTGGATAACACGTTTCTCAGCCCCTACTTGCAGCGTCCGATCGAGTTGGGAGCGCATATCGTTGTCCACTCCATGACCAAATATCTCAATGGTCACAGCGATTCGACCGGCGGCGCTGCAGTCCTTACGCGACAGGAAGATGCCGAAAAGATTTATTTCATCCAGCGCTCCGCAGGCACCGGCCTTGCTCCCATGGATTGTTTTCTGGTTTCTCGCGGATTGAAGACGCTCGCCGTTCGCATGCTTCAGCACAATGCCAACGGCATCGCGGTCGCGCGGCACCTCGACGCACATCCAAAAATAAAAAAGGTGCACTATCCCGGCTTGCCCACGCACCCCCAGCATGAAATCGCGCGCAAACAGCAGCGCGGCCCCGGCGCTATGCTCGCCTTCGATCTCGGCTCACTGGACGCGGCACGCCGGTTTCTCAATCAAGTCAAGCTTTGCTCGCTGGCCGAGAGCCTCGGCGGCGTCGAGACGCTAATCTCTCTGCCCGCGCTAATGACTCATGCATCCATGCCGCCCGAAGTTCGCGAACGGGTCGGCATCACGGAAGGCCTAGTCCGCCTATCGGTAGGCATCGAAGACGTGGAAGATATCATCGCCGACCTGGACCAAGCGCTCCTCTACGTCTGATAATTCCGCAACTTCACACGCTGGTTTCAATGAACCGAATCACTAATCCACTGGAGATATTCCTTCGAGCCGGCCACAATCGGCAGCACGATAAATTCTGGGACCTCGTAACTGTGCAGGCGGTTCACTTCCCTTTCCAGTTCGCGCAGCTGCGTCCCTGAAGTCTTCATAATGACTAATACTTCCCGTGCTCGCTCCACCTTCCTTTTCCATCGGAAAATCGACTCTATTCCCGTCACAATATTCGCGCAGGCGGCAAGCTTCTTCTCTACGACCGCGCGGCCAATTCTTCGCGCCTCCGCAATCGACGCGCACGTGACCAACACAACCCGATATCGCCCGCCATTACGAATCATGACTCTTCTCCGTGACCTCCGTGTCCGAACTCTGTGCTCTCTGCGTTAGTTTTCTTCTCTATTCAAATCTGCACCCAGCGCCGTCCTTTTGCCTCATACACTCATCTTTATGTACGATGCCTGAACGCGTAGAATACCCAGCGATGCCCGTTACGCCAAAGACGACCCCCTCTCCCATCAAGTTCGGGACCTCCGGCTGGCGCGGCATTATCGCCGACGACTTCACGTTCGGCACCGTTCGCCTGGCGGTAACCGCGATTGCCGACCACATTAACGCCAAAACCAAAAACCCCACGGTATTGGTCGGCTACGACACCCGTTTCTTTTCCGAAGAATTCTCCCAGCTTGCCGTCGAGATTCTACAGCAACACAAAATCCATACCCTGCTCTGCGATACGTTCACTCCCACTCCCGCCATCGCCTACGAAATCATGCGCCGCAAACTCGATGGCGCCGTCAACTTCACCGCGAGCCACAATCCTGCGCAATATCACGGCCTGAAATTTTCTTCCGGCGACGCGGGCCCTGCCCTTCCCGAAGTCACCAAAGACATTGAAGCGCGCGTGGCAAAGATAATCGAAAAGGATGGCCCATTCCCTTTTGCGCACGCCGCTCCTTCTCATCTGAGCAAGAACGGACAGGGCGAAACGGTAAATCTGCGCGAGACGTACCTAAAGCGCCTGGAAGAGCTGGTCCGCTTCGACGTCCTTTGCAAGAGCAAAAGTAAATTCATCGTCGACGTGTTGCACGGATGCGGCGCCGGCTATCTCGATCGCGCTCTAACGGATCACGGCGTCTCTCTGCAAGCGCTGCGCACTAATCGTGATTGCCTTTTCGACGGCACCGGCCCCGACGTCTCCGAAGAAAATCTTGCGCCGCTCCGCAGAGCCGTAACCGATTCGAACGCCGCGGCGGGCCTGGCCACCGATGGCGATGCCGACCGCTTCGGGATAATCGATCGCGACGGCACCTGGATTTCTCCAAATCAAATCCTCGCGCTCGTGTACGACTATCTCGTAGAAACACGCAACTGGAAAATGCCCGCCGCTCGCAGCGTAGCCACGTCGCAAATGATTGACGCCGCAGCCAAAGTTCACGGCCAAAAAACGTTTCAGACTCCGGTGGGATTTAAATACATCGGCCAGCTTATTCGCGAAGACAAGATTGCACTCGGCGGCGAGGAAAGCGCGGGCCTGACGATTCGCGGACATGTTCCGGAGAAGGACGGTATTCTCGCATGCTTGCTTGTTGCGGAAATGCTTGCGGCTCGCGGCGCTTCTATCAAAGAACAAATTCAGCAATTGTTCAAAAAGATTGGGCGTGAGTTTTGGCCTTTGCGCGAGAATCTGCATCTCAGCGACGAACAGAAGGCAAACGCGGTGAAGAGAGTTGCCGTGGATGCTTCGACACTCCTCGGGCGAAAAGTTGTTTCCATCGACCGCACGGACGGCGCAAAATTTATCTTCGATGACGGCACGTGGATGCTGCTGCGTCTCTCCGGAACGGAGCCGCTGCTGCGTCTATACGTGGAAGCGGACAGCGAGGACGCGTCTGCGCGCTTGGCACGCGAGGCTACTGAGTGGGTACTAAAAAATTAAAGCAGCCGGAACCGAAGTCTAGGTTCGGCGCATTTCTGGAGCGGCACGGCCGCACGATTCTGGGCCTCTTCGTTCTCGCGCTTGTGGTTCACGATGTTTTCGGTGCGCATGGTTTTATCGCTATGCGGCGGACGCAGAGCGAAATCGATCGCGTGAAAAAAGATCTCGCCCGCCTGGGTAAGGAGAACGAGGAGCTCGGCGATCAGGTGCGAGCGCTGAAGACTGATCCGCGGCTTATCGAAAAGATCGCGCGCGAAGATCTTCAGCGCGCCAAACCGGGTGAAATTATTATCCGGATCCCACCGTCGCAGCAGCCGGCTCCGGACTCGCGCGCAAAGCCTTAGCGTGACGCTTTTTCCACTTGGTCCGCAGGACGGATAGCGCAACCATCGCCAGGAAAATAATCAGCAGCCCCGCGGTCGCCCTCAAAATGCCGCACTTCCCTTTTGGCAGGATTGAGAATCGCCCGTAGACAAATTCGATGTGCACCCAATAGACCATCAAGGAAGTATTGCCGAGCTGAATGATGGGGCTGAAGCCGCGTTGCGCCAAACCCCAGCGGCACCATGCGTACGCCAGAAAAACCAACGCAAGCAAAACGCCGCAGCGTATTAGAAAGAAGTTCGGGCTCGTGTGCCAGTAGTCGTAGATGGCGGCAGAATATAGGCGAATCGGCCCGGCATCGAAAAGCAGCGACAAGAGAGACACCGCGATTCCCGCGACGCCAATCGCCACGAGCACAACAATTTCTTTCGTTCGTGATAATTCCGAGAACAGCAGAAAGCCGATGGCCAAGCCTACAAACCCAAAGGCCACCCACGGGAAAATGGGGAACAACCAGACCTGCGGCTGGGAGTAAATATGCACGCCGTTGACGTAGGACTCGAGGGGCCATGGCAGCCAACGCGGCTGGTGCGTCGTCCACAGCCACGGAGTCACGATCGCAATTACTGCTGCCACGGCCAATCCCCATAGCATTGTTCGCGTGTTTGATTTTTCCGGTGTTGCCGACGCGGTGAGCCAGCACAACACGCCCAGCAGCATCATGGAGAGGCCTAAGATGTTCAGCACGTCGACGCGCAACAGATCCGTCCAAGGAGATTTAGGATAGCCCAGCAGATACTCCTGCCCGCGGAACAGCAACCCTAACCCAAAGATTTCAGCGCCACGCAAAATCGTAGTGCGCGCAATCGCGTTGCGCGGGACGCCTTTCTCGCGCAAACGCTGCGTAACCAATGCGGTCGAAATGCCAGCCAGAAAAATGAACAGAGGCGCCGGTAGAGTCGCCAGTGCCTGCGACCAGCGATAAAATTCGGATTTCCGCGCATCCGCGTTGAGCCAAGAGTTGTAGCAGTGCGCTTGAAACATCAGCACGCACGCTAACCCGCGCAGCCAATCGATGTAAGCGAGTCGCACAGGGTTCGCGGGCGCTCCGCCCAGGTTCGCTAGTTGAATTTGGTCCGCCATCTCGTTGCGGCTACAATCTCCTGGTAACGCCGGCATTCATGCCGGCGTTTTCTTTGGACCTTAACAAACGTAACAAATTTAGCTTGGCTGGCAATCGCCAACTCGGTCCGCTTTCCACCCTGGGTCTCTGGGCTGCGCTCTGTTTTGGCGGCGGCCTTTACGCCTCCTGGCAAGGCTATGGCGGCCGCGGGTTCGCCGCTACGCTCACGGTCTTTTCATTTTACTTCGGCGTGATGCTTTTATTCGCGGCCCGCGGCGTTGAATTCCTCTCTACCCGTTTCGGCGCCGGGGCTGGCTACTTGCTTGGCGCTGCCGCGTTCCTTGCATATCTGATTTATGACATCGGAACAAATACTTTCGCATTCTCGCGCGTGGGGGCCATCGCCGCGCTAATTTTCATACCGCTCGCGCTGGCCGCTTCTGCGGAGCGCGAGCCGGCGGGCGCTTGGCAGGATTACCTCACGCTCGCTGGAATCTGGGTAACCGTGAAGTTTTCTTCGCATTGGCTCTGGCCTTATCCTGGCGGACGCCTCGCTTACGTTTTCACCGTGCTCCTCTGCGTCAACGTCGCTCTTGCCGCTTTCCTCCTGGTCCGCAGAGTCCCTGGCGTTGGCTACAACATCGGCTGGGGCAGCCGCTGGGGATTTTATGTTGTCGCCAGCTTTCTTGCGTTCGGGGCAATCGCGATACCGCTGGGCATTGGTTTGCACTTCATTCAATTTGCGCCGCAGTGGCACGCTTGGAGGTCGCTGCCGTTTGTCTCGCTTGCGATTCTCTTTTTCACCGCGTGGCCGGAAGAGTTCCTCTTTCGCGGGCTGCTGCAGAACATCCTGTCACGGTCCAGCAAGAGCGATTTAGCCGGGTGGTGGACCGCTTCCGTTCTTTTCGGCTTCTCCCACATTACGAATCTAGGCTTTCCGAACTGGCGCTATGTAATCCTCGCCTCGATTGCCGGTCTTTTTTCGGCTGGACGTGGCACAAAAGCAATTCAATTTTCGCATCCGCTTTGGTCCATGCGCTGGTTGATGCTACCTGGCACTTTTTCTTCCGGACGCTTTGAGCCCGGGTCGTCCGGGAGTCTTGCTCCCCTCTGCACAAACGCCATTGAGAAAAAGGCACCCGCGACAGTCCGTGGCCGCTACAAGTGCCGGAACCGGCTTTGAACCTCGGGGCGGCGGGAGGGATATACCCCCTCGTGTTCTTGGCCAAAGAGGCTGTAAAGCATTGAAAATACAGCACGGGAGAGCTGCTTCAACATCAAGCATGGTTGCCAGCGGAGCACATCTGCCCCTTTGGGCAGGCGATTTCGCGGCGGCGCGTGTGCCACAGTGGAGTTGAACGCGGAGGAACCGTATGGCGCAAACTATCTGGATTCACAGGCTTACCGACGCGAAAAAGGCAGAGGCGGATGGAATGGACTACATCTGCGAGCACCTGTTTCAGGGGTTGACGCAGAGTGGCAAGCTCACGAAGGCAAAGGGTTGGAACCCGTTCCCGGACGCTAGCGCGAAAGACGGCACGACCTATCGAGCTCTATTCTGCGACTCGTGTGCAAAGAACTACAACAACGGCAACGTGAGAATGGCGAAAGAGCCCGTCCTGGTATAAAGCCGTTCGGCAGGAACAAAGGATTATGGACCCGATAACCGTTCCGTTTGCTCTACGCCGTACAAAATCGTTGCCGGAATACCTCTCCTAATTTTTAGTGCTCTCGTTCTTTACTGGGCGGGATGGTAGATCCAAGTCTCCGCAGTGCTTTGATCGTTGTTGGGATAGCCACCCGCGAGCAGTACACTGCCGTCTTTTAACCTGGTTTCGGACATAAAGTGGCGCGCGTCCGCCAGCTGCCCTGCGGCAATCAGAAATTTTCCGCTCGCTGGATCGTATACCTCGACCTTTTTGCTTCCCCCGGCCACCAGTAGTTGTCCCGATGCGAGTTGCGCCGCTTCCTCGGGAAGCTTGAAGCGGCTTTCGTTCAAAGGAGACGTGGCGCTAAACCTCCCCGTTCGGGGGTCATAGATTTCTGCGCTGTTCGTCGTTCCCTGCCAATCGCGTTCGTCTGATCCACCGACGATGAGTACCCGGCCATCCGGAAGCTTTCCCGCAGAATGCTTATAGCGGGCAGTGTGGAGGCTGCCCGTCACGACGAACTGTTTCGAGATTGGTTCGTAAAGTTCGGCACTGGCAGTGACCGCCTCGCCGCGACCGCCCACGATCAGCACGTGGCCATCGTTCAGCAACATCGCCGTTTGCGAGATGCGGCCAGTGTGCATCGGGCCCACGGACTCGAATTTGGAGGTGACTGCGTGGAAGATTTCGGCGGATGCGACTCCGCCTGGAGTGTCGTGGTCTGCACCGCCTGCGATGAGGATTTCCCCGCTAGCGAGCAGCGTAGCGGTCGGCCGGCCGCGCTTGGCGTTCATTCTCGACAGCGCCGTAAAGATGCCGGTCGCGGGATCGTAGAGTTCGGCGGAATCCGTGCAACCGGGGCCTACCCACCCACCGATAACAAGCACCTTGCCTGAGCGGAGCAGAACCGCGGCGTGTCCGACGCGCGCAACGCTCATCGCGCCAGTTGCCTGAAACTTTCCCGTGGCAGGATCGAATAATTCGGCGGAAGTGTAGAAATCCCGATTGCGGCGCATTCCCCCAGCGATGAGCACTTTGCCGTCTTGCAATAGCGTCGCGGTGTGGCCTGAACGCGGTTCAAGCATGGGCGACGCCGGGCTGACTGAACCTGCGGACGAAATATTCGCAAGAACGCTGCTCCGGTCGAAATAGGATGCGGATTCGTAAACGATACCGGTGGTGGCGAGAGCGATGAGGAGAAGGTGCAATCGGTGCATGGCAGCTCCTTTGGCGGTTAAGACGAGCCTGGCTAGCCAAGCGTTAGCACGCTATGCAAATCAGAAACTCATGGCAATGCTCTGCTCTAATTTCTGATGTGTAGGTGCTCTTATTTCGTATCCGGCGGGAGAGTTTTTGGTTTTGCTAGAAGCGCGTAGATTAGGGCGCACAGAGCTGAGAAGGAATAGAAGACTAGGCGGCCATTGGCATGTCGGCGCGACCCAACCAGATAATTTACCCCGAACTGAGACACGGCAACGAGGGCTAAGAATATTGCCATTCCAAATCTCTGGTTATTATTTGTCCAGATTCGGATTCGTTCAAGCACTGAGCGACTTGGTGTTTGCCTGCTTCTCTGACCCGCCTGATTGGGATACGTGTCCGTATAATCGCGCAGCGGGGCATCGACGATTGCTGAGTACGCTTCGTTTATCAGCCTGGTCATTTGCGTTGCCTCGGCCTGAGCGGGGGTCCCGTTTGGGTAGAGGTCTGGATGCCATCTCTTTACGAGTCGCCGGTAGGTCTTTTTGATCGAGGGTGCTGAGGTGCCTTGTGAGACGCCGAGGACCTGATACGCGTGCCTCAGTTCTGCGAGCTCAAAATCGTTTACAGGCATACGCGTCCCATATTCCAATGATAGAGGCGGACAACAATCGTTCACCTAAAATCTCCGTGCGAACGGCCGACAAGTTACGTAACGGAAGCTGTGAATCTATAAAGGCGCCGTAATCGCGCGCCGCGTACCCGCTAGGTGGCGGCTCGCATCTGATTAGGCCCAAGGGATTACGGCGGCGCGAGGGAGATTAGGTGGCGAAGGAAACCGCAAAAATTGTCCGCTTCCATGCACTGGGTGGGCCGGAAGTATTGAAGATTCAGGAAGAAGCAATTCCGGAGCCGGGGAAAGGCGAAGTTCGGCTGAATGTTAAAGCGATTGGTCTGAATCGAGCGGAGGTGATGTTCCGGCGCGGACAATACCTGGAGTCACCCGTCCTGCCGTCTAAGCTCGGCTATGAGGCGGCCGGTGTAGTGGCAGCAGTCGGGCCAGACGTGGGCAAGGGCTGGCTGGGCAAGAAGGCCAGCACTCTGCCGGCGTTCCTGATGACGAACTACGGCGTGTATGGGGAGGTGGCGATTGTTCCAGCGAGTGCGCTGGCGGTTTATCCGGAGAAGCTGACGCCGGAAGAAGGCACGTCGATCTGGATGCAATATCTGACGGCCTATGGGGCTCTGATTGAACACGCGCAGATCACAAAAGGCGACTTCGTCGTCATCACGGCAGCCAGTAGCAGCGTAGGAATTGCGGCCATCGAAATGGTGAAGGCGGAAGGCGCTATCAGTATTGCGACTACGCGAACATCCAAGAAAAAGGCCACGCTGACGGAGGTGGGAGCAACACACGTGATCATGACGGAAGAAGAGAACTTGGTCGAACGGGTCAAGGAAATTAGCGGTGGCAAAGGCGCTCGCGTGATCTTTGACCCTATTGGGGGAAGGGGTATTGAGCTGCTCGCGCAGGCGGCGGCTGTTGGAGGAACGATCTTCGAATATGGAGCACTTGCGCCGGAGCCGACACCGTTTCCGCTGTTTACCGCGCTGAGCAAGGGGCTGTCGGTTCGTGGGTACACGCTCCGTGAAATACTTGGCGACCCGAAGCTGAAGGTGAAAGCTGTGCAGTACGTTTTCGAGCACGTCAAGGCGGGCGACTTCAAGCCGCGTATAGACCGCGTGTTTCCATTTGCGCAGATCGTGGAAGCGCACCGCTACATGGAGTCAAACCAGCAGATCGGCAAAATTGTCGTAACGGTGTAGCGATTATTAGATTGACGGCTCGCTTGGGTCATTTACTGGGGACATCCACTTGCGGGAGATCAGAGTTCTAAGGGATTGCGCCATGTCCGCCAAGCTACCTTTTTGCACCACGAGGTCAATACCTGCGGCGGTTGTCAGCGTCGTGCCACCAAGCGCGTCGGTGTAGGCGGAGAAAAGGACGATCTGCGCTTTTGGCAGGACGCGTTTCAGAATACTGGCGACCTCGATACCGTTCATTCCCGGCATCTTCAGGTCCAGCAGAACCAGGTCGGGTCTCAGTTTCTCTGCCTTCTTAATAGCCTCAAGACCGGTGCCCGCTTCGCCGCAAATTCTAAATTCGGCATCTCGCTGCAAGAAAGTCTTTACGATGCTGCAGACATCGGGGCTGTCGTCGACGATGAGTATAGTGTGTGGCATCAAACGCAAGTATGGGTGAGGTGTCCAATTTTGAACAGTACAGCGATTGCTGTAGAAATTGGGTGAAGCTGAGATGTGCCGTTGCAGTTACTAAGAAGCCCAGGCGCGAGGAAAGTACAGTATTCGCTGTATGTCAGAGATGTGATGCGATTGCTAGTCTCACCGAGCTATGCCGGGCATCCTCATCGTCGACGACAACGCCAACATCCGCCATCTGCTGCACTCGTTCATTGAGAGCACCACAGGCTTTAAAGTTTGCGGAGAAGCTGAAAACGGTGCGCAGGCGCTCGAAAGAGCTAAGAAACTGCAGCCTGATTTGGTTTTGCTTGACCTGACGCTGCCAGGTATGACGGGCACGGAGGCAGCAACGGCTCTGAAGCTGAAATTGCCGCACGTGAAGATCATCCTGTTTACTTTTCATGCGGACGGCGTTAATCAGTCGCTGGCCTCCACCTTTAATATTGATCGTGTGATCTCGAAATCAGAGAGCATCCGCACACTTGGCGAGCATCTGAAGGCACTGCTGACGCCGGTGAGCGGCCAGATGGGGCTAGAGGGCGTTACGGACGGACAGACCGCAAGACGCGATCGGCCGTCGTAGCCACCAACCGTCATGTCCAACGGCATCCTTGTTGTCGACGATAATCCGAACATTCGCCATCTGCTACGAACCTACGTGGAAAGCAACGGCTTCACCGTATGCGGAGAGGCCGAGAACGGCGCGGAAGCCATTGAAAAGGCGAAGGAACTGCAGCCTGCTTTGATTCTGCTCGACCTGACTATGCCGGTGATGACCGGCACGCAGGCGGCGCCGATTCTGAAGCAGACGATACCCGACGTAAAAATAATCTTGTTTACGCTGCATGCCGACGGAAACAAGGGATTAGCTGCCACACCGGGGGTTGACTTGGCGCTATCAAAGGCTGACAGCATCAAGAAGCTGGGAGAGCATCTGAAAGCGCTCCTCGCGCCAAAAACCGTCTGAGCAACCCGGAAAGCCTACAAGGATTGAGATAGTCCGCGCCGACAGTTTGGGTGTGGTTCGGCTTTTTCGTTTCAGCCGAAAAGCGGGATTCTTGCCTCGATGAGGGTGCCAGGTTCGGCGCGCGCAATAATCAATTCCCCCCCGAGTTGGCGAATGCGCTCGCGCATGCCACTGATACCCACCCCCAGGCGAATGGACGGTTTCGTGCCGGCAAGTTCCAGGGGACAACCCTTACCATAATCGCGAACCCGGATGATGACGATCTCTGTTTGCTTTTCAATCTCGACGCGAGCGCTTTTACTTCCGGAGTGGCGATAGACGTTGGTGAGTGATTCCTGAATCACGCGAAAAGCAGTCACTTCGATATCTTTGGGCAAACGGGGGAAGAGCTGTGGCCTCAAGTCCAGCGAGATCTGGATCTTACTTCTTTCCGTCAAGCCGTCCACATACCAGTGAAGCGCAGGGCGCAAACCAGATTCGTCCAATAGCGGCGGATGCAAGAGGTACGAGAGATTGCGAACCATGGCCAAGGCCGTGTCGGCGAGCTCGCTGGCGTCTTCATTTCCTTTCTTGGAGTCGAGCACCATTTTGAGGCCACTGAGATGTTGGCCTAGTTCATCGTGCAGTTCGCGGGCGATGCGGCGGCGCTCTTCGTCTTGAATGTGCAGCAACTGCGCAGAGAGTTTTTGCAGGTCCAAGGTACGCAGCTCGATCAGGCGTTGTGACTCGTCGAGTTGCGCGACGTGGGTGCGCAGTTCCTTGTTTAGCTCTTGAATGCGCTCTTCCCATTGCTTGCGTTCGCTCAGGTCTTGCGTGACCTTGGCGAAGCCGGAAAGACGGCCTTCGGGGTCGCGCAACGGCGTGATAATTACCGACGCCCAAAATGACGAGCCATCCTTCTTTACGCGCCAACCCTCGTCCGCGAAGCGGCCTTCGCGTTCGGCCAGGGCCAGCTCGCGTGCGGGCCAGCCGCTCTGGACCGCTTCGGGAGGATAAAACTTGGAAAAATGTTGACCGACAATCTCGTTGCTTGTGTAGCCCTTGATCGCTCGGGCACCCTCATTCCAGGTGAGGACATGGCCGTCGGGATCAAGAACGAAGATAGCGTAGTCTTTTACGCTCTCAACGAGGAGACGAAAGAGCTCTGCATTCTGGCCGGAAGGTTCCGACCGAGCGATGGTAATGGGCGCTAAACGGTGTTCTGCCAAAGGCTCCCCTGAAACTGCACCTGTCAAAAGGTAGACACTATAGGGGAACACCTAGCATCGCAAATACAGAGTTTACCCTACGCACGCTTCGTTGATCATGCGCGCTCGCGGACTTGCTGGGGGCACGATGTGTTGCGCCCTAGGTGCTCTCCCGAGAGACCGAGCAGGCTAGGCTTGGGCGGCGGCCTTGCGGGCCTGGGCGTCGTCGAAACTTTCGCCGTAGATGGAGGGGACTTTCGCGCCCATGCAGCGGAGGTAACTGGAGAGTTGGCCGCGATGGTGGATGCTGTGGTTCATGCCGGCTTGCAAGAAGGCTACGGCGGGTAGCTTAAAGAGGCCGCGGAAGTCGGTGATTTTCATGAGGTGATCGCCTTTGAGTTGGGTGAGCTTATCGAAATTGCGGGCGAAATTTTCGGAATACCAGGCGGCGACTTCGGCGGGCGTCTTGATGGTCTCCGGCAATCCTCCTGCGGACGGAAATTCGGCATGGATGGTGGTCTCGAGGAAGCGGATTTCGGCTGCCGCGATGTGTCGGACAAGTTCCATGGCGCTCTTGGAAATGGGATCGGGGCGGTAGTCGGATTTGTCCGCAGGGACCGCTTCGAGGACTTTTTTGGTGGTGCGATGCTCGTTTTTCAGAGTGCCGAGCAGAACATCGTTCAGCCAGAATTCGGCAAGGTCGGGAGTCAAGGGTCGCGACATTTTGGAGCCTCCTCAGGTGGATGAGGGGGATTATACCTTTTCGGACGATGCGGCTAAAGGTCGGGTGCACTCCTGCCTTGGGCCGGCAGGAGCAAGTAGAAAGAGCTATAACCTATCGCGCAGCGTACGGCGGACGAATTCCGTGGTCACGCCATAGACGAGATGCTGGCCGAGGCCGGACAAGTGCCTGGAGAGCGGATATTCGCTGGGCCTTTTCGAGAGGCGGAGGGCGGGGAGGGCGAGTTCGTCGGCGCCGACGAACAGCGCCGCTCCATAGGGCAGGCCGGCAAGCGACTTTACCGGGGGGAGGACTTCGGCGGCGGCGCCGTAAAGTGCGCCCATTAATGCGCCAAACGCGTAGTGCACTATGGTGCCGCCCTTTTTCTTTTGTTCTTTCGTGAGCCTTATACCTGCGACTGTTTCTGAAATCTTCTCCGCAGTGGTCATGGTCGGATCTTCGGGCTGCTGCTCGCCGTTTACTCTTTGCTTTTGTTGGTGGCCCTTGTCAACTAGCGAGGTGATTTTTTGGATCACGGGTGAAAGCTCGTTCATCGCCCAGGACGCGACGAGGCCGCCAAGGGCTCCCGCGGCTGTTCCCTTCCAGACTTCGCCGTCGAGTGCTGATTTCGTCGAGGAGATCCGGGTTCTACTCGTTCGTGAGGAATAGTTCATGAGTCACCCGGCTCCAGAGTAGGAGACCAGGGCTCAATGATTAATCCGTGCGGGGCCTTATGCGCGGAACGGATTGCCTGTACCGATCATCACGCAGCAGCAGGCCCGTTGATAGTCGTCACACTTTGTCGCCAAGGCCGAGCCTTGCTGGCGCCGCATGGCCCAGGTCCACACCTTTGCCCGCGAAACGCGTGTGCAGCGGCGCGCCAATGGCCTTTCGAAACGTCCAGCCGATGCCGCGGACATGAACGAGAATCACGGTCATGATCTTTTTTTTGCCCAGGCGCTTGGCCATGCTCAGAGACTGATTGTTCAACACGCTTATGGAACCTACGGAGCGCAAAACGCCGTGCTCCCGCGCGTACGTGTTCAGGGCGACGTTCAATACGCTATGGATGCCCTGGCCGCGCCACTTGGGGAGCACGAAGGTGCCGTACTGCGTGCCTTCATTCGGGTGAAGGATCCAGGTGGTTCCGTACGCTAATTCCATGCCGCTGGAGAACGTCATCCAGGCGAATGCGACCGGTTCCGGGCCGCAATGCCCAATGGCCAAGGCGTCGCCGCGATTGATGCGCTGGGCAAAGTTCGGCGGCAAAGGTTCTCCGAGAGACGCGAGTTGCTCCCGAGCGATTTCGCGATCGTTCTCTCCGGAGAAGATGCGCACGTTGAACTTGCCTTTAGCGTACGGCCTAGGGAGCGGCTCCTGAAGGTCGGTGAGATAGATATTCCAGGCGTACCAATAGATCAGTGGACGGAGCACTTCGCGCAAAACGAGCAGGAAAAAATGGCCTGGGCCGCGCCAACGCAATATCTCCCCGGCGCGACGCCAAGCGCGCGGAACTGGGCTGGTCATAAGAGTTCCCTCGCAAAGTTTTAGTTTGTGCTTGGCCCAAAAAGAAGTGCGGTAGGAGCAGGGGCTATAAAGCTACCACGAGAGGGTCATTTTACGCATCAGAGTAACGGTCCTGATACTAACCTGATGCGTTACTCCAGCGGTGTGCCAACGGTCTCGGGCTCAGTGTCAATACATTAGCACTAAGCAATTCCTAGGGCGTATACCGCATCGACCTGATAAGCCCGGGTCGCAAACTGAATGGCACGATTCGTTCCTGCGCGCATAGGCGGGCAGCAAGGAGGATGAATGGTCAGACGACTGAAATACGCAGTAACTTTGGTGGCTGCCCTATTGTTTGTCGCCAGCTTGGCGGCTGCACAAGGAGATTATGGTGGCGCGAGGGACGCCCGGGACCACGGCTATCAGCACGGGTACCGGGATGGCCTGCGCCAGGGTCGCGCGGACCTGAACAACAATGTCCGTCCGAGCTTCGACAGTGAAGATTACCGGCGTGCGGACCTAGGGTATGAGGATTACATGGGCGACCGGCACCAGTTCCAGAGCGGCTATCGCGAAGGGTACAAAGCCGGTTACGAAGACGGTTACAGTAATCGGCCCATGCGGTCGGACATTTATGGGCTGAAGGGCGACGCTTACGATCCGGATCGAGTTCCGCGAAGCGACCGGGACGCCGAAGGCTATGCGAACTGGACTTATGGCGACGTGGCCTTTGACACCGGTTACCGCGACGGGCTCGGCGCGGGTCAGAAGGACTTGCGGGATCGCAAGGACTATCGCCCGGAAAAGCACGATTCGTATGAAGACGCCGATCACGGATACCGCAAGAATTACGGAAGCAAGGACGCTTACAAGTCAGAATACAAGAAGGGATTTTTGCGCGGCTATCAGGACGCGTTTAACCGTAGAGAGCGCTAAGCAGAGTAAATAAGCCAAGAATAGGCAAAAAGAACCAGCGAGATGGGTTGCGTTCGGAATAACGCGACTTGTCGAGCGGGCTTCTTTTTGCGCGCGCAGTTTCCTTCACAGCCTCGTTTTGGCCGGTAGCGAATTGCGCAATGGTTCCCTGCAGGTTGTCTTGACGCCGGTGCGGGTGTTCGCTAGCGTCAAAGAGCGGAGTGCCTCCCCACTTCAGCAACGGTGGCCCTGCAGAGTACAGAACGGGAGAATCCATTGCCGAACGCAATCATTACCTTGACGACTGACTACGGGCTCAACGATCACTTGGTGGGCACGCTGAAGGGAGTCATCCTCAAGATCAATCCGGAAGCGACGATTGTTGATATTACGCACAATGTGGCGCCGTTCGACTTGCTGGATGGGGCTTTGGCAATCGGATCCGCGTATTCCTATTTCCCACCGCGGACGATTCATGTGGTGGTGGTTGATCCGGGAGTCGGCACGGAACGGCGACCGCTCCTGGTGACCGCCGAAAACCAATATTTTGTGGCACCGGACAATGGGGTTCTCTCCGTGATTTACGAGCGAGAGGAAAATGTCGTGGCGCGGCACATTACCGCGGAGCACTACTACTTGCAGCCGGTCAGCAAAACTTTTCACGGGCGAGATGTATTTGCGCCGGTGGCCGCCTGGCTTTCGAAGGGGTGGCAGACAGCGAGCATGGGTGAGGAAGTCACGGACTATAAGAAATTCGCGCTGCCTAAGCCGAAGGCCACCGACGGGGTTGCAAAAGGCATTGTGATGCGTGTGGACGCGTTCGGAAACCTGGTTACGAATTTCCGTCCGGAAGATCTGCCGGAAAGCGCGATGACAAACGGCGAGGTGAAATTCCAAGTGGGCACTCAGTCTGTTTCGCGGATGGTTCCAACGTTTGCGAGCGGCAATGCTGGCGAGGCCGTGGCGTACGTTGGTTCGGCTGGATACGTTGAGATTGGCGTGAACAAGGGAAATGCTTCACGCACGCTGAGCATCGGGCGCGGCACTCCCGTAGTGCTCGAAAATAAATAGTTCATCGCGTCAGTTCCAGGGCGGCCATCTGGGAACGCGTGCGCGGGTCGAGCCAGTCGCGCCACGCGTCACCAAGCAAGTTGAAAGCTAGAACCGCAAGCATCACGGCAAGCGCCGGGAAAATCACCATGTGCGGTGCGTCGAAGAGATGGCTGCGGGCGTCGTTGAGCATGGAGCCCCAGCTCGGCACTGGAGCGAGAACGCCCAGGCCGAGAAAGCTTAGCGTCGATTCCGCAAGGATCGCGCCGGCCATGCCAATCGTCGCTTGAATCAGCACAGGTTGCAAAATATTGGGCAGCAGATGCTTGGCGAGAATGCGTGCGTGCGAAGCTCCGAGCGAGCGCGCGGCTAAAATGAATTCAAGCTCCTTCACCTTTAGAACTTGCGCGCGAGCCAGCCGCGCGTAACCAGCCCATCCGGTAATCACCAGGGCGAGGATTACTTTGCCGATTCCTGGCCCGAGGAACGCGGCAAAGGCGATGGCCAGCAAGATTCCGGGAAACGAAAGAAACGCGTTAATGAGCAATAGATTGACGACGCGATCGAACCATCCTCCCGCATAACCCGCCAGCATTCCGAGCACGAGCCCAGTTAGACCGCATCCACATACAACGGAAATGGCTACAAGAAGTGAAACGCGCGCGCCGTACAGCGTGCGGGCAAAAGTGTCTCGGCCTAATTCGTCCGTGCCGAACCAATGCGCGCGCGAAGGCGATTCGAGGCGAGTCGGCAAATTCTGCACTGTGGGACTATAGTGAGCGATCCACGGCGCCAAGAGCGCACCGAGAATTAGCAGCATTGCAAAGGCAAAGCCGAGCCGCGCGAGCATGCTCTGGCGCAGGAATTCGCGTATAGGCAAAAAGCGGGTGTGCTGCTTCGATTTCGATGACGATGCGATGGCTTCGCCTCGCGAGGAATTCACGGGGGGCGCGGTAACCGTGCTCATGCGAGGCGCACCCGCGGATCGATTACGGCGTAGAGAATATCGGTGAGGAGATTCACCAGTACATAGGAGACCGCGATTACGAGGATGCAGCCTTGCAGCAGCGGGTAGTCGCGGGCAGAGATGGCTTGCACCGTCAGTCGACCAATGCCGGGCCAAGAGAAAATTGTTTCGGTGACGATCGTGCCAGCCAGCAGCGTGCCGAACTGCAAACCGAGAATAGTGATGATGGGAATGAGCGCGTTACGAAACGCGTGGCGAAACAAAACTGCGCGCAAGGGCAGGCCTTTGGCGCGAGCGGTCCGAACATAGTCGCTTGAGAGTTCTTCGAGCATGGAGCCGCGAACCATGCGCGTAAGAATGGCAGCGAGCGCGGCGCCGAGCGTCGCGGCCGGCAGAATGTAATAACTCGGGCCACCGCGTCCGGACACCGGCAGTAGCCCGAGATAAATAGAGAAGAAAAGAATGAGCACGGGGCCGAGGGCAAAATTCGGAAACGCGAGGCCAAAAAGCGTAAATAACGAGACGGCACGATCGGCAGCGTGTCCACGGCGATACGCGGCCAGCACGCCCGCGGGAATGGCTATAGCCGCGCAGACCAACAGTGCGCAGAAGGCGAGCTGGAGCGTGGCAGGATAGCGCTCGAAGATAATGCGGCGCACGGGCGCCTGAAACTTGAAGGATTGCCCGAGGTCGCCTCTGACCAGCTCCTTTAGATAATGCCCGTATTGCACCAGCAGCGGCTGATCGAGATTCAAAGCGTGCCGCAGCTGCGTGATTTCTCCAGGCGCCGCGCCTTCGCCGAGCATCTGCTCGACAGGATCGCCGGGTACGATGTGAATCATCAGGAAAACCAGAGTGAGGACGAGCCACAGGGCCGGCAGTGTCAGAAGAAAACGCTGTAGTAGATGACGCGCCATCAGCGAGTGTCCGCCGATGAATTGCCTTGCGAAGATTTCGCCGCTTTAACGGATTGGGGCCCGTCCGCGGCAGGCGCTGGCGCAGCGTCCTCGGTACGATCATTAGTTACGGGACGGGCACGCTGAATCTTTACGCGAGCCACACGCCTGCCGTCCATCTCCACAACCGAGAAGCGATAATTTCCAAACTCAAAGCTTTCGCCTCCCCGCGGGATGAAGCCGAGTTGATCGAGTACGAAACCTCCGACCGTGGCATAGGCGGGATCTTCCGGAAGCGTAATGTTGTACTGCGTGTCTAGATCGCGGACGTTCAACGCGGCATCGAAAACGATCGCGCCATCTGCAAGCGTAAGCGGGCGCTCGACGACGTCGAATTCGTCGTGAATTTCTCCGACGACTTGCTCGAGAATGTCTTCCAATGTCACAAGGCCAAGAACGCTGCCGAATTCATCGACCACAACGGCCAAACCGACGTGATGCGTGCGCAACTCCAGAAGCAACTCGCTCGCGGGCTTTGTCTCCGGGACGATGAGCACTTCGCGCAGCACGCGGCGCAGATCGAATGGCGACGCCGAAAGATTTTCTTCCAGCCGCCGCTCGCGGTCGAGCAGAACCCAGAGCATGTCCTTGATGTGTACAAAACCGAGGATCTGATCTTCCGTGCCGCGATAAACGGGGATGCGAGAACGCTGCGTGGTGGCGAAAGCGCGCAGGACTTCGTCTAATGTGGATTCCACCGGGACCATGTGCATATCCGGCCGGGGCACCATGATTTCGCGAACCTGCACCTGGCCAAGCTCGATGGCGCTGACGATAAATCTTTCTTCGCCGGGAGCAAGGAGCCCGCGCTCGCGCGCTTGCTGAATTTGAATTTGCAGCTCTTCGGTGGAATGTGCACCGCTGGAGACTTGCGGTTCGGAGACGCCAAGAGCTTTGACGATGGCTCCGGAGACGCGTTCCAGAAGGTCAATCGCCCAACGAAACGTTTTCAGGAACCACGAGAAGGGGCGCGCAATCATCAGCGCGACACGCTCGGCGCGGGCCAAGCTGACAGTCTTCGGCACGAGTTCGCCGATTACGACATGCAAAGCGCTGAGCATGGCAAAGGCGATGGCCAAGGCGGCGGCGTGAGTAAGGAGAGTAATGCGCACATCAGGCGTAACCGGCACAACGGAACGGATCATCGCGGCAAAGGTGGATTCGCCCAGGGCACCCAGTGCAAGGCTGGTGAGCGTGATTCCGAGTTGCACTGCGGACACTACGCGATGCATGTCGCCCAACAGAACCTCTACAACGCGGGCACGCGCGTCACCCTGGCGGACCAGCTGGCGCACACGCGAGAGACGCACAGCGACAAGCGAGAACTCGGCCGCGGCAAAAAAACCATTAAGCGCGACGAGCGCCAGGACCCCGATTAAACGAACGGCGAACATGCGTTGTGTAGGGTACCCCTGAAGTTATTGTAGCAGCACGTCAAGCGAGCGGCAGGTGAGGAGACCGCTGAGTGTCAAATGTGAGGAGGCCATTACGCCGCGACAGCGTCGCATTGAAAGTAGAAGACGAGACGAAAGCCCCTCTGCGGCTTGCCGAAATAGTCCAACGGAACGGTAAACTCGTAGCGCTAGGAGCCCTAGGGCTACTCGGGCAACATTACGTTAAACTCGCGGCACTAAAAGTAAAAGCGCAGCGAGAGCTGCAGATTGCGCACGTCGTCGGTCTTGCCCAAGACCTTGCCGAAGGTTTTAAGGTTGGTTGGATCCATTGCCGGCGAACCCCAGTTGGGATGATTGAAGGCATTGAAGGCCTCGGCGCGGAATTGGAAACCCAAGCGCTCGTTGACCGGGAACTTCTTGTAAAGACCAATATTCCAGTTTTCGAGCCCGGGCCTGTAGATACGTCCACGCACGCCCTTTTGTAAATTGAACGTGCCTGGGGCTGGCTGAGTAAAGATTGGAGTACCATCCGGATTGGTGGTTTGGAAATAGAGGTTGGGGTCTGAAGACCCATTATGAGCCATCTTGCCCAGAATCTTTGGATCGCCGTTCACTACCCAAAATTGCCCGCCGGAACAATTGCTTGAACCGCCGTAAGGCAAGCCAATGGTGTTGCTGTCCATGGCACCGTCCTGACCCACGCCGGCATAATCGTTGTTGACGGCAATACCGCAGGGCTGGCCGGTCTGGAATTGAGTGATGCCGCTGACCTGCCATCCTCCCAGGACCTTACCAAAGAGATTCTGCTGGTTACGGAAGAAAGGCAGCTCGTAAAGATAATTGATGACAACGATGTGGCGAGTGTCGAAATCGGATGGCCCCCAGAGATTGCTCGTGTCGTAAGTATCCGGCACGATGTCACGCTGGTTGGAACCATTGTCCATACTTTTAGACAGCGTGTAGGAGGCGCCAATCATCAGTCCATCTGCAAAATGGCGGTTCCAAGTCAGCTGCAGCGAGTTATAAAGCGAGCTGGCCACGTTGTCAGTCTGACGGATGGAATTGTAGCCTTTATACGGACGCAGGGCGTCGATGTTGACGCCGGGGTTAGCCGCAATCACGGCCGTGGTCGGCTGATTGATGTCGGCCTCGCGCTGCAGATGCAGTCCGCGACGGCCTACGTACGCAGCACTGACAAGCGACTTCCACGGCAGCTCTCGCTCAACTGTGAAATTCCAGCTCCAGGCCTCCGGATTCTTAAAGGTTTTGCTTTGCGATGTAACGGTGAGTGGGAGGCTGTTGGCCAAAGTGCCGCCGGGATTATCGACAAAGCCGAACGAGACGTTCGCGGTGGGCTGAAACGGCGGGTTCCCGCCCAGGAAGATCGAGTCACTCACACCGAGACGCGTAAAAAAGCGCCCGGCGCCCGCACGGATAACCGTCTTCGGAGTGATCTGATAGGCGATGCCTACACGCGGCTGCACTTGGCCCCAATGAATATCAGAGTAATGATCTGGTACTCCCCGGAACAGGTAATCGTAAGTCCCCGATGTCGCTTCAGGGAAGCGTCCTTTGGCTGAACTTGGCCAGCCACTGCCGGGAATCACCAGACCGTTGTACCTGTCGCCTGAACCGGCAATAACCGCGCCGGTCTTTGAATCGATCTGGACCGCTTTGCTGGGATCGTACAGGCTCGGGTCGAAAACCGCCATGTTCCGCCACAGCGCGCTGTAAGGAACAATCACCGTGTAGCGAAGGCCGTAGTCTAAGGTCAGCTTCGTATTGAATTTCCAAGAGTCCTGGGCAAAAGACTCGTACATATGACTGCGGAAGACAGTGTAGGCGCGCTGGCCTAGTTCGGAATAGGTGTTGAACAAGCCGAGCGCGGCGTTCGCAACTGCCAGGCCGCTAGTGGGCTGGCCCGAGCGCGTATTCCCAAAGAAGAATTGGCCGTTTTGGTTGTTCGTACAGGTGGGACAAGCATTCACGTTGATCTCGTCATTGTCGTTCTCGCCAGCACGCTCGAACAGGAAGCCAAACTTGAGCGTGTGCCTGCCCTTGATCCAGGTCAAACTGTCCGATATATCGTAAATCGGGCCCGATGAGTGCGAAGGATAAGGTCCGCCGTTCAAAGTGGCGAAGCTGGTCATGGTCACCGTCGGAATTCGGGTAGGAATCAGCTTTCCTGGAAAGATATAGGGATAGTTCAGGCCAACCGTAGTGCGGTCCAGGAAGTGCGCCGCATCGACGGGAATGTAGACGTCGTCCAAACTGAAAGTGGCCAGCACTTCATTGACTAGCGAGGGCCGGATCGTCCAAACGTGATCGATCGAGTTGGTTTGGTTGGGCCGGTTGAAGAATTTCGGCGTTTCACCGCTGTTGCCGTCGAGCGGCTGATATTCCCAGAATGAATAGCCCATGCGACGCGCTTGGAGCCGCTGCTTGTTGGTTATATTGATGTCAATGGCCAGAGTATCTTTGCGCTGGTTTTGCGGGTGGGGCGCGGTTAAATACCAATTCTGGCTTCCGTTGATAGGCGAAGTCAGGTTAGGTGCGGGATACGCCTTCAGAATACCAAGACCGTTAGGAGTAGCGCAGGATCCCGTGGGTGCTCCAGTGCACAGAGGGATTTTGTTGCCGGGGAAAGGAAGCCCAGTATTCGGATCATTAATGACTACCGCCTTGCCAAAAAAGAAGTTGTTGGGGTTCAACAGTTCGCTGAAATCGCCCTGCCGCATCAGCGCAGACGGTACGGTCATTGATTGAGAATCAGTGAACTTATACCGGACCCATTCCTGGCCCCAATACCAAAAGATCCGAGTTTTGCTGGTGTTAAATTTTCCGGGGATGTAAAGAGGCCCGGAAAGGTGATAGCCGAATTGGTTGTAGCGGAAAGGGGCCACAGAGGTCTGACCTGGTGTGTGGTTGCGGGTCCAGGTGTTCGCGTTGAAAGCATCGTTACGAAGATATTCGTAAGCGGCGCCGTGAAACTCCTGCGTACCCGTCCTGGTAATGATACGGACCTGCCCGCCGGACGTGCGGCCATATTCCGGCGAGTAGTTCGCCGTGAGAATCTGGATTTCTTCCGTGGAGTCCACGTCGGCCGATCCCAGGCTTGTTCCGTTCGAGCGCGTACGAGTGGCAGGCGCGCCGTCGTAAGTGATCAGGTTCTCAGGATTTCGGGAACCATTGAAGTTCGCAGGACCCTGGCTGAAATTAAAGGAGAGTCCCGCCAGGTTTCCGCCGCGAGTGCCGGGGACTAAATTGCTCATGAGGACTGGATTGCGGCCGTTAAGTTCTAGCGCGTCAATCTGTTCCCGGGTAACTAGTTTTTGGACGGTGGCCGATTCCGTCTGCAGTGTTACCGTTGCCGCTGTGACCTCGACAGTTTGGCTCGCTGAGCCCACCGCGAGTGACACATCGATGCCCAGATGTCCGCTGGGCTCAAGCTTGTTGTCAATGGATTGGTAATTCTGAAAACCAGGAGCTTGGACCGCTATGGTGTAGAGGCCAGGCGGGAGATTGGTGACCGTGTAGAAACCCGATTCGTTTGTGGTGACCTCGCGCTGAATGCCGGTCTGATTGTGGACGAGGACTTTGGCAGCGCCCACTGTCGCGCCGGAGGGATCTTTCACGAAACCTGAAATGGTTCCGAGGTCGGATTGCGCGAACAACAACCCCGAAACGGTAAAGCTCAGGCAAAAAAGCACAACAGCCACACGACAAGCGTTCCTCATCTGGGCTCCTTTTTCCTGATTCAGTTTTTTTAAAACCACGGCAACCAAACGCACAGGCGACGCAATGCCATCACAAGTACCGAGCGATACCATCACGGCTCCGCGAACGTTTCGTCAATTTTTCGTTTTTTTGGGCACCACCGTCGGCGGGACTTTTGCAAATCTCTCCGTCGAGCGCCATCAGGTGATTCCTGTATGGCAGTATTACCATAAGGACATCACAGAGACAATTTAATTTTGCGGAAATGGCGCAGGTCCTCAACTACCTCGTGTTCGGGCATAAGGACAGCATGGAGTTTTCCGCGACTACCAGCCGGTGCGGTATTGGCGCGTGAGGTAGTCGGTGGCGCCGATGACATTGGTTACGCGCATGTTTTCGGCGTCGTATCGGATTTTGGTTCCGGCGCGCAGGGCGACGATTCCGAGGAGCATCACTTCAGTTAGGCGCGCGGCGTACTCGAAGGGACAAGACGCTGCGGCCTTGCCTTTGGCGGCGTCGACCCAGTTTAGCTCGTGGTGCTCTCCCGGGATGCGCGGGAGTCTTTGCGCGGGCTTGCCGACGGAAGTGTTCAGGGATTTGGGAAGAAGGCGAGGATTGAGACCGTAAGTATCGTGCAGAAGCTTTCCCTTGCTGCCGACGAGCAGTGCTCCGCCCTCTTTATTTAGTTGCTCGTCACCAAGCTCGTCCGGGCGCCGGGGCAGGAGCCCGCCGTCGTACCAGGTGAGTTTGACAGGCGGCATTTTGCCGCGCGCGGGAAAGTCGTAGAAGGTCATCGTAGCGTGCGGATAGGAAGCGCGATTGAACGGTGTCGAAACCGTTTCGATGGTTGTGGGCATTCCAAGATCAAGCGACCACATGGAGACATCGATCAGGTGTGCACCCATATCGCCAATCGCGCCGACGCCCCAATCCGTCCATCCGCGCCAATTAAAAGGATGATAGATGGGGTGATATTCCACCTGCGGCGCGACACCGAGAAAAAGATTCCAGTCCAGCCCTTCGGGCACAGGATAGTTGCCCGCTAGCGCGGCGGCCAGGCGTGCGTCCACGCCGGGGCCGTTCCAGCGCAGCGTGTCCGCAGGCGCCTTTAGCGGCTCGGGGCGTGGCACGCCTTGCGGCCAAAAGCCGAGCGGGCGATTGGTCCAGACGTGAACCTCGCTTACGTCTCCAATGGCTCCGGCCGATACATATTCGACGGCGGTGCGCGCTTCGTCACGGGAATGGCCTTGATTGCCCATTTGCGTGGCGACTTTCGTTTCTTTGGCACGACGAGCGAGGCGGCGAGCTTCGTCAACGGACCAAGTGAGCGGCTTCTGCACATACACATGTTTGCCGAGATCCATGGCGGCGAGCGCGATAGGCGCGTGCATGTGGTCGGGAGTCGCGACGATGACGGCCTCAATGTCCTTCTGCTGCTCAAGCATCTGGCGATAGTCTTTGTAGCGCTTGGCTTTCGGCACCTCGGCCTTGAGCTGGATCATGCCTGAAAGCTGTTCCTTGGCCTTCTCGCGATTGAATTCGGGTGCGCCCTGCCCGGGCGTTAGTTCGACCGGCGGCGCGTCGATGCGGCCATGCAGCTTTTCAATGTCAGAATCGAGACGGTCGAGAGCCTTCCCCGCATAGCCCCAATCCACATCACAAAGAGCGACAATGTTCTGCGAGGCGACGTTGATAAGATTGGCGCGACCCATCCCGCCCACGCCAATGCCCGCGATGTTGAGCTTGTCGCTCGGCGGCACAAACCCGCGCCCCAGAACGTGGCGGGGCACGATGGTCAGTGCGGCCGTCGCGGCGGCCTGCGAAAGGAATTTTCGACGCGGAATCGAATTGTTTTCAGTCATGGGGCTCCCTTGCGGCGAAGAGAGTAACACGACACGCGCGAGAGCTGCAGAGGCGGAGCGCGGGAATAAATATGCCGGCGTCTGCGGATTACGTTATTTCGATTTGCGGATGAGCTTCGGCGTGGCGAGCCACACGAGCTGGCCGTTCGGAGGCAACAAGCGCTTTAGCTCGACGAAAGCAACCCCCGCCTTCTTCATCGAGGTGATCTGATGCGGCGTCCCAACAGCAGCAGCAAGCAGACCATCCACGTGGGGAGCGTGACCGAAGCAAAATACGGACGAAACGTTTTTCTCTCTCGCAAGCTCGCGTAAGAGCGCCGTGGGCTCGGCTCCGGGAAGCAAACTATCGCTCTGCCGAATTTTTTGCTTCGGATACTCGAGCGCGCTGGCGAAAATAGCGGCGGTTTGCATTGCACGCGCGTACGGGCTGCTGATCATCAAGTCCGCGTGTAAACCCAGAGCGGCAATCCCCTTAGCCACTTGCTTGGTTTTCTCGATACCTTCCTCGGTCAGATACCGATCAGCCTCCGATGGAGATTTCGGGTCTTCGCGATCGATGGCGATGCCGTGGCGGACGATGTAGAGCTGCATGAGCGTGGCCTTTCAAGTGAGCTGGTTGCAAATTCATTGTGTGCGAGCTACAAACGGGCAGCTCCAGCTTGCCGGAAATACATGCGCACATGAAATTCTTTTTCGAAGAGTTCCGCGCTGCGATTGGCATCACGAAGATCTTCGGCGGCGTCGCCGCGCGCACTGACCTGCACACCCACCGCACCGCGCTGGAAAGAAGCGTCGAGATTCGTCACACGCTGGCGGTGCGAATGATCTAAAGCCTCCGCAATGCGAAGAATGGAAGCCAGTCGGCGGACCATGCGCTTATCGTTGTTATTCAGCGAAGCATACGCGGTATGGTGCCCGGCAGGCTCGGACTTCCGATTGTGATAGCGAACCACCGCAGCGACTACGGCACGGTCGCGGCCCTCGAGGCCCGGGATATCTCCGTTGAGCGCAAGGTATTCGCCGTGCTTGTGATGCCCACGGTGGCTGATCATGTGGCCAACGTCGTGGAGCAGCGCCCCGGCTTCGAGCAACACGCGCGATTCTGCCAGCAGATGATGCACAGGTTGCAGCTTGTCGAAAAGCAGGATGCTCAGCTCGCGAACGTGCTCGGCATGGCGCTGGTCGTACTCTAGCCGTCGCGCGAAGCTGCGCGTACCCACCAGGAGTTGCCGCGCGGCCGCATTGTAACGATGCGGCTCCTTGCGAGAGAACGCATCGCGCGCGATTTCCTGCAGCAGGCCTTCGCGAATCCCAACGCCCGGAATCGAAAGGGTGCGCAGATTAAGATAGCGGCCCAGCGTCACGAACGTGATCGCAGCGATGGCCATTACATCAGCGCGGTCTCGTCGCACCGCGTACGCCTTCATCCGCTCGCGAACGTCGCGGCGCAAAATGTCGTCCAGGCGCTCGCGCAATAGCGAGAGTTGCAAGGTCGGGACCCCGTGCTCGCGCGGACCGGGCGCGACGGCCATAAGAGTTTCCGCGTTGCCGCCCAGCGCCACGGCGATGCTTTCCGCAAGGTTGGGCCGCGAGGGAAGGCGCGACTCCAACAACGCTCGCACGTAGCGCTTCACCTGCTCCTCTTGCGCGGGACGAATTACGCCGGGGAGATTGAGTGTGGTCATCAGGCGCACCGTGCCCACTGGCAATTGCGCGCTTTGTTCGACAGAGTGATCGCGAAGAATATTTATTTCCAGGCTGCCGCCGCCAAGATCGGCGATGCAGCGCGGAGGCGATTCCGGTCCGAGCGCGGCAATGGCCGCTTCCCTGCCCAGACGAGATTCCTCCGTACCGCTGACCACCTCCAGCGCAATGCCCGCCTTCTGCTTGATTTGCCTGACGAACGCGGCGCGATTGCGTGCCTCGCGTGAAGCGCTCGTAGCTACAGCGCGATAGCGCGTCACGCCGAACTCGTCCATGATTTCCTTGAAGTGCCGAAACGCTTTCACGCCCTTCTTTAGAATGTCTTCGCTGAAACGGTGACGAACGAACACGCTCTCGCCGAGTCGCAGCGAATAGCGTTCGCTATGCAGAGGCTCGATGTCCAACGCAGAATAAGCACGCGCAACAGAAAGCCGCACTGCGTTAGAGCCGGCGTCGATCGCGGCGATGTGGACCGGCTCAGACATGCGCAGAGTTTACCGCCAGAGATGTGCCAGCGCAGCGGAGGGAGTGTACTTCGTGGCTCGGATGCCTAACTGCTCGGCAATGCGCTGGCGCAGCAGCTTGTTGACCGCCGAGACGCTCGCTTCTCCGTCGAGCTCAATAAAGTTGTGGCGCTTGGCCATAACTTCAAACTCGCGCTTGATCATTGTCTGGTAGCGAATGAACGACCAATACAGATCGTGTGAAAGGGACATGTCGCGGCCAGCTTCCCAATAGCTGATCGCTTGCGCTTTCTTGAATTCACGGGCGAAGGCGGTTTCCGGACGCACGTTGAGCCAAAAAGTGAGATGAGGACGCAACGCCATCGCGTACAGGCCGCTGATGTAGTCGCGATTGATGCCGCGCACGACGCCGCGCGCGATCAAGGTGAAAATGAAACGGTCAGCGAGCACGACAGTGCCGGAACGCAGCGCGGGCAGGATGCGATGCTCCACTTGATCGAAAAAATCCGTCGCATACATTAGGGAAAGGGTCAGCCGGGTTACCGCGTTTTTCGCTAGCAGCTGATCGATGTCGCGTCCAACCAGATTCGAACGCCGCAGACCGCTTGTCTGCACCGCAAAACCTTCAGACTCGAGCCACTCCTGCAATAGGGTAATTTGCGTCGACCGGCCGGAACCGTCCATGCCTTCGATGACGATCAAGCTGCCGGTGATTTCGCTGGGATCGAAGCCGACTAGTGCTTCACCATAAAAATATTGCGAGGCTTCTTCTTCGGTGGCAGTCTTCGTCGCGGCGCCGGCCACCGGCGCGGATGTGGCGTCCGAGACTGCGGTTCCGGGGGGCGTCGGCTTGTCTTTGTCTTTTTCCTGGTCAGACATGCTATTCCGCCTCGGCCACGCGAGGCGCGAACCGCTTTAGGTCAATTTTAGAGGCCACAATATCGCGCATCTGTTTTTGCAGTTTGTTGACGGGAATGGTGCCATCGAGGACAACAAAGTTATCCGTATCCACCATCTTGTCGTATTCCTCCAGGATGCGCCCCTGGAACAAGCGAAAGCTCTCTGAGCGGTCGAATGACAATCCCAGATCCATTCCCGCTTCGTAGTATTTAAGCTTCGGACGGCCGCTGAGAATACGGTTTACGGCAACATCAAGCGGCGCACGAAAATAAAACGTGATATCCGGAATTGGCGCGAACCGATAAAGATTGCGCAGCCAGCGCGGCGGGCAGCCGCGGGCGGCATCACGCGCAAATGCCGTATAGATGTAGCGGTCGGCGAGCACAAGATAATCGCCTTGAAGCAGCGGCATAATCTGCCGCTCGCAGCGATCCGCGAAATCCGCGGCGTGCAGCAACGAAAACGTTGTCGGCGTAAGCAGCCGCCGCTGTTTCCCGCGCCGGGTAGCGGACTTCACCAGCGGCGAAGAGTTCCATTCCGTGAAATGCAGTCGGTACCCGCCAATCTCCAGCCAGCGCTTCAACAAATACAATTGCGTGCTCTTGCCCGAGCCGTCCGTACCCTCGACCACGATTAGCGCCCCGGGATACGCGCGGCTCGGGACCGGCCGCCCCGGCTGTGGCAGCGTCGATTTTGCCGCGTCCTGGCGCGGAGCCGTTTTCTGCTGCTGATCCTGCGTATCCATCACGTTTGTCGGCACGATTGACCCGATTAACTGGACCTTATTGAGTCTTTGTTACACGCTCATTACAACACAGCGCAGAGGGTTCGGGCAAAGCAGCGAAATCGTCAAAATATCGTGACCTTGAAGTGCAGAAATTTCTTGGGGTTCTGCCGAAAATCGCCGATCAACAGGCGCAGGTCCCCCGTCAGGCCGGACAAATTGTCGTATAACTTTGGGTCGGAAAACATTTTTCCGACGCTCGTCGTGTTGTCGTTCAGTTTCGCCGTAGCATCAGCCAGGTTCGTACTCGTGTCTCTTAGCTTGTTGTAGAGGACATCGTCCGTGGCCAGCTTGCCAAGCGTACCTTTGCCCCCGCGCACGTCGCTGATCATTGCGTTGCCGCTGCTCAAAGCCTTTTTAGCTTCGTCATACAGCGACGGATCGTACAGCAGCTTGCCCAACGTACCCTTCTGGCTGCGCACGTCGCTCATAATCGTGTTGACGTTATCGACCGTGGTGTTCACCTTACCGTACAGCTCGTCGGAAGCCACCAGCTTGCCGAGCGTGCCCTTCCCTGCCTGAATGTCGCTCACCACCTGGTTTGTTTTGGCAAGCACGCTATTGAGGTTCTTGTACGCCTGATCGTCCGTGAGCAGCTTACCCAATGTTCCTTGGCCTTCCTGCACGCCCGCCAGCAAATCTTTGGCAGTATCCGAGAGCGCCTGCAAATTGGCCAGGACGTCGGCGCTGCGCTCGACCACTTGCTTGATGGCCTTCTCTTCGACCCCAGTGATTTCTTGGCCCTCTTTAAGTGGCACGCCCGTGAAGCCGCGCGTTATATTCACCACTCGATTGCCCAGCAAGCCTTCCGTCACCAGGCTTGCCGTCGAATCAGTCAAGATGTCGTTTTGGAATCTCCGGTCGATGCGCATCACTACTTCAATGTTTCTGTTCTTCTCCGGAACGTGCCCCGGCGTCCGCGGCACCAGCCGGATGGACTCCACATTTCCGACTTCCACGCCATCCACGCGTACCGGCGCTCCGATGGCTAAGTCCGACACTTCCGGCAAATACGTTTTCAGCCGATACTTCGGGCCAATAAAATTCGCGCCGGTCACGTAAAAGATTCCGACCGCCAGCACGAATAATCCGACCAGCACAAATAGCCCAACGCGCAGTTCCGTCCAGGTTAGTTGTTTGCGCTGCGCCATGAAATCTTCCGGCCCTCGCTAGCTTTTACGCCCACACAGCCTATCAAATTGACGCCAAAAACCGCTGCAAATACGCATCCTTCGACTCCGCCAGCTCCTCCGGTTTACCCTCGAAATAAATCCGCCCCTCTCGATAAACCAGAAACCGTGTGGCCGGCTCGCCATTCGGCGCTGCGGCGCCTTCCTTCTCGTCGAGGCGCACTACGCGCTTGGATTCCGGATCGAATCGAAAGTTCGCTAGTCCAAATCCATCCTGTAATCGATGCGTGGCCATTATCGCCGTTACGCCGAACACATCCCGAAGCCGCAGGATCAGCGTGATGATCGTTTGCGCCGTGACCGGATCAAGTCCTGCGGTGGGTGAATCGTATAGCACTATCGGAGGCCGCGTCGCCAACGTGCGCGCGATCGAGACGCGTCGCCGCATGCCGCCCGAAAGCTCCGAAGGCAGCATATCCCCTGTGTGCTCAAGTTCCACGAAGCGCAGTGCTTCCTGTACACGTGTCTCGATTTCATCCTCGCTGAGTCGATCCTCGCGCAACCGGTATGCAACGTTCTCTGCCACGGTCAGCGAGTCAAATAGCGCGCCTTCCTGAAACACAAATCCCAATTTCCGCCGAAACGGCAGCAATTCCCTCTCGCTCATGGACGAAACTTCCTCGCCGAGCACTTGGATCTTGCCTTCCGTCGGACGAAGCAGCCCCGCTGCCAATTTCAGCGTCAGAGTTTTTCCCGTCCCTGTCTCGCCCAGCAACACTACCGTCTCTCGCGGCATCACCTCGAACGACACACCGCGCAGCACATCACCTTCGTCAAATCCTATTTTTACGTTTGTGAAAGCCACTACTGTGGAGGTGTCGTGCTCTTGCGCAGAGGGCGTCAAAAGATTTTGTCTCCCAGGAACAACGCAAGTTTGGTCAAGAACAGGTCCGCGCCAATGATCAACACGGACGCGACCACCACGGCCTGCGTGGTTGCGCGGCCCACTCCCTGCGTGCCCCCGCGGACCGTCAACCCCTTGTAGCATCCGACCGTCGCCAGGATAAATCCATACACCAGCGGCTTCATCATTCCTTGCATGATGTCTGCAAAATCCAGTGCGTTGATCGCGCGCGTCCAGAATTCCACCGCATTCAAGCGCAGCGAGAAAACCGACGCCAGGCAGCCGCCCAGCAATCCAACGAAATCGTTCAGCGCAGTCAGCAAAGGCAGCATCAAAATTCCCGCCAGCACTCGCGGCGTTACCAGCTTGCGGCTCGGATCCGTGCCCATGGCGCGCATGGCATCGACCTGCTCGGTTACCACCATGGAGCCAAGCACGGACGCGATCCCCGACGCCGAGCGCCCCGCCACCAAAATTCCCGTCAGCGTCGGTCCTAGTTCACGCACCAGCGCGATGGACACCACGTCCCCGGTAAGCGCCGTCTGCCCGAAGCGCGTGAACTGCGACCCCGTCTGCAGCACCATCACGGCCCCGATGAAGAAGCCCGCCATCAACACGATGGGAAGCGACCCCACGCCGATGTCGTCCATTTGGTCGAGTATGTCTTGGAAATACCGCGGACCGCTGGCCAGGTTCAGAAGCGCCCGCCCGGACATCTCCGCATAATCTTGAATGTTTGCGAGTAATCGCTTGAAGGCGTCGGTCAGCACTGCGCCCATGGAAATGCGTTCCACAGGTTCTGCTTGCTGACCCGCTACCTGGAAAGAAGTGTCTGCCACAATTCCCTATCGATACGCCGCTCTACCGCGACTCGTTGCAAGACAAACACTAAGCCAGAAGCGTAACCGCCAGCGCGAGTCACGTCAAGCGTATCGGTATGATGTCGAACCCTTACCTTCCCCTCGCGTACTGGACGCGCAAGCACGCCGCCGCTACACTGCTTGTTCCAAATTACATGCTCCGCTTCTACACTGCCGGTGAATCGCACGGACAAGCTCTGCTGGCCTTCATTTCCGGCCTTCCAGCCTCGCTTCCGGTCGACGTCGATTTCATCAATCACGAACTCCATCGCCGCCAGCTCGGCTACGGCCGCGGCGGCCGCCAGAAAATCGAAAAAGACCGCGCTGATATCTTCGCGGGAGTACGCCACGGCAAGACCATCGGCGCTCCCGTCGCGCTGCGCATCGAAAACCGCGACTGGGCCAACTGGGAGAAGGTTCTTCCGGTGGAAGACTCTTCAGAAGATGATTCACCAACAAAAAAGCTTGTCGCCCCGCGCCCCGGTCACGCCGATCTCGCCGGCTCTCAGAAATTTAATTTTCACGACGCCCGTTACATTCTCGAGCGCGCCTCCGCCCGCGAAACCGCATCTCGTGTAGCTGCCGCGGCATTTGCCAAGCTCCTGCTTCGTCAATTTGGCACCGAGATCGCCAGCCACACTGTGCAAGTCGGACACGTGAAACTTGCTCGTCCTGCTAGTTGGGACGAAGTCCGCGCGGTTAGCGCGGATCTCGAGTCACCGCTCCGCTGCGTCGATTCAGTAGCGCAAGACAAAATGAAGGCCGAAGTAGACGCCGCGCTAAAAGCTGGCGACACTGTCGGCGGCATCTTCGAAGTCATCGCCCACAACATCCCAATAGGCCTCGGCAGTCACGCGCAGTGGGACGAGAAGCTCGACGGCCGCCTAGCGCAAGCGGTAATGAGCATTCAAGCCGTGAAAGCAGTCGAAATCGGCGCTGGCGTCACCGCCGCGGGCTCTTACGGCAGCGAAGTGCAGGACGAAATCTCGTATGACAAATCCGCCAAGCGCTTCCACCGCTCCTCTAATCGCGCCGGCGGTCTCGAAGGTGGCATCACCAATGGCGAAGACGTGATCGTGCGCGGCTACCTCAAGCCCATCTCCACGCTGCGTCGCGCCCTCGGTACTGCCGACATGGTCACCAAGGAACCCGTACAAGCCGCCTACGAGCGCTCGGACTGGTGTGTCGTCCCTGCGGGCGGCGTCGTTGGTGAAGCGATGGTTGCACTTGTGCTCGCCGATGCTTTTCTGCAAAAATTTGGAGGAGACTCTCTCGCCGAGATGCGGCGGAATTTTGACAACTATGCCCGACAAATCGACGAGTTCTGAACCCACGCAAGCCGCTGCCCCGGAAACCGTTTCGGCTGCGCGCAAGATCTATTCGATCGTCAAGTACGGCGACCCCATCCTCGAAAAGCCCACAACGCTGGTGACAAAATTTGACGCCGAACTGGAGCAGCTCACTGAAGACATGTTCGCCTCCATGTATGCCGCATCTGGGGTCGGGCTCGCCGCGCCGCAAATCGGCCTCCCGCTGCGCGTCGCCGTGGTCGATGTCACCGGCGGAAAAAATCCCGAGGCCAAAATCGTTCTTGCCAACCCGGAAGTCATTCACGCCGAAGGCGAAAAGCGCGAAGAGGAAGGCTGCCTTTCCATTCCCGGTTTTCGTGGCTACGTCCTGCGCCCGCAATTCGTCACCATAAGAGCGCAAAACGCCAAGGGTGAATCCTTCGAAATCCGCGGCGAAGACCTGCTTGCCCGCGCCTTCTGCCACGAGATCGATCATCTTAATGGCGTTCTCTTCATCCAACATCTCAGCATGCTGAAGCGCGACCTCATCAAGCGCAAAATCAAAAAGCTAAGAAAACAAGGCGAGTGGTAGCAACATGACCGCCGCCCTCGTAGGGGCGCAGCACCGCTGCGCCCCAGGTAGGCAAGATCTCAACCGTAAAGCACTCCAAACCGTAATCGCCAGCTTCGCTTCGGACTAACCCATGCGCATCATCTTCTGTGGCACCCCGCACTTCGCCGTCCCCACCTTCATCCACCTCCTCGCGCAATCTGACATCGAGATCGCCGCGGTAATCACGCAACCCGACCGCCCCCGCGGCCGTGGCCAACAAGTCTCCGCCTCTCCCATGAAAGAAGCGGCCATTGCCGCAAGTGTCCCGGTGCATCAACCCGAAAAAATCCGTTCACCCGAAGCGCAGGATCTGCTCAAGCAACTTGCGCCAGATTGCATCGTCATCATCGCCTACGGCCAAATCATTCCCGCTCGTCTCTTGGACATTCCCAAGCTCGGCTGGATTAATCTCCACGCCTCGCTGCTCCCCAAATACCGCGGCGCCGCCCCCATCAACTGGGCAATCGCCAACGGCGAAACGGAAACCGGCGTAACCACCATGCGCATAGACGCCGGCATGGACACCGGCAACATCCTCCAGCAAGAACAAATCGACATTGCCCCCGAGGAGACCGCACCGGAACTCGCCGCAAGCCTGTCGGAAGCCGGTGCGCCGCTGATGCTTGAAACCTTGCGCGGCCTCCCGGAAGGAAAGCTGATAGCACGTCCGCAAAATGATGCCGAAGCGAGCTATGCGCCGCTCCTAAAAAAAGAAGACGGTCACATTGACTGGAACCGCCCCGCGCAAGAAATCTACAATCGCATGCGCGGCTTCACCCCCTGGCCCGGCGCGTACACCTCTTTCCGCGGACAAACCTGCCAGCTCTGGGCCGAACCGTTTTCCCTGCCCACGCTAACCGGCGGCGCCCCGGGAACGATTTTTCGCGAAGACACGCAAATTCTAATTGCCTGCGGCCACGCAACCTTATTGCGCCTTATCTCCGTCAAAGTGGAAGGACGCAAACAAATTTCGGCGGTGGAATTTGCGAACGGCGCGCGGTTGACTGAACGGGAACGCTTCGAGAACGCCTGAATTGCGCCGAGAGGACTGCTGAGGCATACTCTCGTATTGTCCACCTCAAATACCTCGACTTCATCAGGGTCCGCCAACCCTTTCGGATATCGCTGTACCGGGAGACTGTAGTTCATGAAAATTATTCGCCTCGCACCAGCACAACTCAAGTTGCCTTTCCAAGTGAAGTTGCCAATTTCCGCTCAGGAGTTCTTTCGCCTCGCCGCTTCCTGCTTCATGGCCTTACAGCTTTCCTTCGCCCCGTTTCTGTCCGCCGCGCCACCAGAAAAATCCGCGTCCACGAAAACTGCCCCGGCAAAATCTGCCGATCCCATCCTCAAGGTAATGCAGTCCGAGTTGTCTCGCGCCACCAGTTCCCTCTCGAAAACCGATCCTGCCCCCTATTTTCTGAGCTACACCGTCAATGACCAGGACATCGTTGTGCTGGTCGGCGCCTACGGTAGCTTGCTGACCGACGCCGCCCTGCAACGCCGCCAAGCCGACGTCGTCATGCGCGTAGGTTCACCCGCGTTGGACAACACGCATGGCCAGAGCCGCGTAAGCGGCATGACCTCTGGGCCTCTTCCGCTCGGCGACAATCCCGAAGCCATCTCTCGCGTCCTGTGGGAGCTCACCGATCGCGAATACAAGCGCGCTGCTCCGGCGTTCCTGAACGTCAAGACCAACACCGCCGTCCGCGCCGAAGAAGAGGACAAGTCTCCCGACTTCTCCAAGGAAGCTGCGCAAACGCACACAGGTGAGGCGTTAGTGCCCATTGGTTTCGACCGCGCAGGTTTGGAAGGCGAGATTCGCCGCCTCTCCGGCGCGTTCCGCAAATATCCCGGCGTCTACTTCGCCAGCGTCGTCCTGCAAGTGCAAAATTCCAATTCGCGTTTGGTCTCCACGGAAGGCACAGCCATCGCATCGCCAAGCACCAGCACCCGCCTGATCATGGAAGCGGAGACTCGCGCCGATGACGGCATGGAACTGATTCGTGTGGAAACGTTTCAAGCGCCCTCCGCCGCCGGCCTTCCGAGCGAAGCCGATCTGAGCGCGAAAATCGACAAAATGGCCGAGGATCTGAAAGATTTGCGCAAAGCACCGGCAGCCGAGCCCTACGATGGCCCCGCCCTTCTGAGCGGACGCGCCGCCGCCGTATTCTTCCACGAAGTCCTCGGCCATCGCCTCGAAGGCCATCGTCAGCGCGACGAAGACGAAGGACAAACATTCACCAAGAAAATTGACCAGCAAGTGCTGCCCAAGTTTCTCAGCGTCGCGGACGACCCCACCGTTCACGAACTCGCCGGAATGAAGCTATCCGGCTCATACGAGTACGACAATGAAGGCTCCCCGGCGCAGCGCGTCGAAGTCATCCAGAATGGCGTGCTCAAAAATTTCCTGATGTCCCGCATGCCGATTAAAAACTTCGGCGTTTCCAATGGCCACGGCCGCAATCAACCCGGACTCATGCCCACCGGCCGCCAAGGAAACTTGATCGTCACCTCCACGCAAACTGTTCCCGAAGCGCAGCTCCGTCAGAAATTAATCGACGAAGTAAAGCGCCAAGGCAAGCCCTACGGCCTCTACTTTGACGACATTCAAGGCGGCTTCACGCTCACCACCCGCCAGCTTCCGCAGGCCTTTCAGGTTCTGCCCGTAGTCGTTTATCGCGTTTACGCCGACGGCCGCCCTGACGAATTGGTCCGCGGTGTCGATATCGTCGGCACTCCGCTCGCCGCCCTCACTCGCATCATGACCACCGGCGATCAGCAGCACGTCTTCAACGGTGTCTGCGGCGCGGAAAGCGGCAGCGTTCCTGTTTCCGCGGTTGCTCCCGCCATGCTTTTCTCCGAAATGGAAGTGCAAAAGCGCGGGCACTTGCACGAGCGTCCGCCTATCTTGCCTCCGCCCGGTTTTGAAATCACTACGACCACTGCGCAGGGCGCGCTATCCAAGACGGAGGTGAAGCCGTGAAAATCGCCCGCGCAACGTTTACCCTCGCATCTGCGGCTCTTCTCACTCTAGGCGGCACCTCGCTTTACGCCGCTGCTAAACACGCCGGCAAGGCAAAAGACGACCCCACCAAGGACGCAGTGCCAGATCCACTGGCCGCCGCCCGCCTCGCGGCGGGTGGCGACACTCTACTGGACGCTCTGCTCACCGAGCTCGATCGCTCCAGAGCGCAATTAAAAATGGATCAGGTCGCCGCCCCCTACTACATTGAATACCGCGTCAACGATGTCGAGGAATACCAGGCCGAAGCCGCGTTCGGCGCCGTCCGCGAAAGCCAGCGCGTGCGCTATCGCGTTCTCCGCGTAGTCGTGCGCATTGGCGACTACAAACAGGACAGCTATTACAACCAGGGCATGGGCGAGACCAATATTCTCCCCCTTGACGATGATCCCATCGCCCTTCGCCACCAGATCTGGTTGGCCACCGATGTGGCTTACAAAGCTGCAGGTGAAGCTCTTACCGAAAAACAAGCTGCGCTAAAGCAGTACAGCGCCGATTTAAGTCCCGTTGATGATTTCGCTAAAGCTCCAATCGTCGCGGACGTGGAACCCACAGTCGCTCTGAAGGTCGACGACGCCAAGTGGAAGAAAACTTTGGAAGACGTCACCAATCTTTATCGCCAGTATCCGGATGTGCAATCGGTCAGCGCCTCCGCGCGTTTCTCCGCCATCAATGAGTACCTCGTGAACTCCGAGGGTACTGTCACCCGTTCCGGCAAAAAAACCTACAACATCGGCATCAACAGTTCCGCGCAAGCTGCGGACGGCATGCGCCTAAGCCGCAATCCCTTCTGGATGTTTGCCGACGCCAAAGAGCTGCCCACGCATGATGCGCTGCTCGCCGATGCGCGCAAAACTCTCGACACGCTAGTCGCATTGCGGCAAGCACCCATCGTCGAGGAGGAATATCGCGGCCCGGTGCTGTTCGCGCCGGATGCCGCCACCGACGTGGTCGCCTCGCTCCTCGGCGCCAACGTTCTCGGCCGCAAGCCGCAGCTTGGCCGGCCCAATCGCACCGTAGGCGCATTCGCCACCAGCCTTAAGTCGCGCGTGCTCCCCAACTTCCTTAGCGTAGTCGACGATCCCACCTTGCGCGATTTTCAAGGCAAGAGCCTCGTCGGCACCTATGAAGTCGACGACGACGGCGTCAAGGCGCAGCCCGTAACCCTCGTCGATAACGGCACGCTCGTCAACTACCTAGTCGGGCGCCAGCCCATCCGCGATTTCCCCTCTTCCAACGGTCATGGCCGCGCCGGCGCAGGCGCCTTTCCCGCGCCAAATCTCGGCGTCCTAGTGCTGAAAAGCAAAGAAGCGCAATCTCCCGAGGAATTGAAGAAGCGCGTCATCCAGATGATCACCGAGCAGGGCAAGCCGTATGGCTATCGCGTCGAAACCCTCGGCGCCGGCAATTCTCCGCGCCTGCTCTATCGCGTCTACCCAGACGGCCACGAAGAACTAGTTCGCGGCGCCGTCTTCAGCGAACTAGATGTCCGCGCTCTGCGCAGCGACCTAATCGCCGTAGGCAACGATCCCGAAGTCAGCAATCGCAGCGGCGGCATCGCCACCACCGTTATCAGCCCCTCGCTGCTCTTCGACGAGCTAGAAGTAAAGCGCGCCGACACCAGCAAAGACAAACTCCCAGATTACCCAGCTCCGCCGCTAGAAAAAAAATGACCAGCCCTGTCACACTATCGCGATGCTCCCACCAGCCATCAACTTTCCGCCAAGCACCCGTAGCGGCCGCGGACTTTCGCGGGCGCCTTTGACTTTTTCCCAGCACGTTCACCCAAAGCAATGACCGCCGACCGCCAAGACGCCCCCATCGATCCCATCGACGCACGCGATCCTCGGGCCTCCCTAAATTTTCGCAAGCGCCTCGAAGAACTCGGCCAAATGGCCCTCCTAATCTTCATCCTAGCCTCCGCCGCCTTTCTCAGCGCCATCACCGCCATGCGCATCGCCATTCACGGCCGCGAAGTCACCATGCCCAACCTCACCGGCAAAAACGTAGCCGAGGCCACCAGCATGGTCCGCTCCAGCGGCCTCATGCTGCGCGTAGCAGACCGCGTCTACAGCGACCTCCCCATCAACGTAGTCGTCCGCCAGACGCCGCCCGCCGGCCTGCTAATGAAAGAATCCCAGCAAGTCCACGTAGTCCTAAGCCTCGGCCAGCGCCAACTCCAAATCCCCCTGCTCGAAGGCAATTCCCTGCGCGCCTCCCGAATCGAACTTCTCCGCGCCGGCCTCCAAGTCGGTGAAGTCTCCGCCGTAACCATGCCCGGCAAACCCGCCGACGAAGTCGTAATCCAAACGCCGCGCCCCGGCCACGGCGCAGCCACCCCGCGCGTCGACGTCCTAGTCTCCCAAGGCCCGCACGAATCCGCCTACGTAATGCCTCACTTCGTAGGCATGACCGAATCCGACGCCCAGCGCCGCCTCGACATCGCCGGCCTCCGCCGCAAAGTAAATTACGTAACCGCCCCCCAATGGCCCCACGCCACCGTAATCGACCAATCGCCCCTAGCAGGCGCCCGCCTCCCCGCCGCCAGCACGATCGAACTCACCGTCGCCAATTAATGAGGAACATTTCCCCGCAAGGAGGACCTCATACCGTTTCGATGCATTTCCCGCAGTTCTTTGCTTGTCAGTCCAAACTTATGAGTAGAATTCGATTGTGATTCAAGGATATTGCGCGTGACTCCGTTCGAGGACAAGGCACCCCTAGTTATATTCATTGGTATTGTGCTTGTACTGATCAGTGCCGTGGCCGTGGCCTATGTTCAATCTTCCCGGACAAAGCGTGCATCGGTTCGAAGACGCGCATCGTGGATTGCTGCATCGGCCTCGGGAGTGGTCGCATTCTTCGCAACAGTGGCCTTTGCCATTCCTGTTCTAGAAGATCTTCACAATCCGCACGTGAGTTTTCGGCAGGCGTTGCTTGGAACGGTCATCATATGGGCAGCCTGCCTCTTGGTTTGGGGCATCGCGGTGAAATGCACAATCTCCGCTTTACGGAAAGACTCCGCTCCCTGAGGCTCGTGTCTCTGTTATCCTTCCGGCTTGCATTTTCATACTTCGAGGAGCACCTATGCGCAAGTCCGTAACTTGTCTGCTGCTTTTCACTTTTGCTGCTGCTAGCTTCGCTCAGCAAAATGCACTGACCACCCATTTCGACGGCAACTCCTGGTGGGCGCACGTAAAATTTCTGGCGGACGATTCGCTCGAAGGCCGCAACACCGGCAGCGAAGGTCTTCGCAAAGCGCAAGCGTACGCGGTGGAACAACTGCAGAAGGCCGGCCTCGAGCCCGCCGGCACGGATGGCTTCTACCAATCCGTTCGCTTCACGCAATTCCAAGTGGACGAATCCAAGTCGTCGCTTGCCCTCGTCGCCAGCGGAAAATCTCAACCCCTCTCGTTCTCGGATGATGCGTTCATCAGCTCGCGGTCCACGCGCAGCTCCGTCAATGTCGGTGCGCCCTTGGTTTTCATTGGCTACGGCCTCAAGATTCCCGAAAAGAATCTTGATGAACTCGCTGGGGCAGATTTGAAGGGCAAGATTGTGGTTTATCTCGCCGGTTCGCCTTCTGATATTCCTACGGCGCTAGCGTCGCACTATCAGACTCCGCCCGAGCGCTGGAAATCCCTGCACGCCGCGGGCGCTATTGGATTGATCACCATTCCCAACCCTGCCTCGATGGACATTCCATGGTCCCGTATTTCGGTGAACCGCAACCAGCCATCGATGGATCTCGCTGATCCGGAGTTCTACGAGACTCCCGGGCTTCAACTCGGTGTCACGTTCAATCCAGCGTCAGCAGAGAAACTCTTTGCGGGGTCCGGGCACACCTTTGCCGAGATCGCCGCTCTGGGTAAGGACCGCAAGCCTCTTCCGCATTTCCCACTGGCCGTGTCGCTGGACGGCAAAGCGGCTATCCAAACCACCACGGTGGAGTCCGCCAACATAGTGGCCAAGCTACCGGGCTCCGATCCCGTGTTGAAAAACGAGTTCATCGTTCTTTCCGCGCACATGGATCACCTCGGCATCGGCGCTCCGATCAACGGCGATCACATCTACAACGGTGCCATGGACGATGGCTCAGGCAGCGCTTTGGTTCTTGATGAAGCGGCCAGCCTGAAAGCACATCCTGAACAAGTACGCCGCTCGCTGCTCTTCCTGTTGGTGACCGCGGAAGAAAAAGGCCTCCTCGGCTCAAAATATTTTGCCGAGCATCCCACGGTGCCGATCAAATCCATCGTCGCCGACGTCAACGTGGACATGTTTCTTCCCATCGTGCCGTTGAAAATCTTAAAGGTGCAAGGTATCGACGAATCCGATCTCGGGTCGCGCGCCGCCGCCGTTGCGCAATCGATGGGCATCAAGCCAATCGCTGATCCAGAGCCGCTGCGCAATGCGTTCATCCGCAGCGATCAGTACAGCTTCATCAAGAAAGGTGTGCCTGCGGTCAAAGCAGACGTCGGCTCCGAACTGGGCACGCCCGAGCAGAAAATCTTCAAGGACTGGCTCACAAATCGCTATCACGCACCGTCCGATGACGTGAACCAACCGGTCGACCTGCAATCCGCCGCGCTATACGAGGAATTCACGCGGCGGTTACTCCTCGAAACGGCTAGCGCATCTGCCCGTCCCCAGTGGAAGCCGGAGTCCTTCTTCCGTCGCTACGCCGGTAATTAACAATGCACCCCTGCAGCATGCTTTAGCGAGACGTTGTAGGGGCGTGCTTTAGCGCGTCCCAGTCCAAGCGCAGCGAGGATCCGACAAGTCCCGGAGGGACGCCGAAGAATTTAGCCCAGCACGCAGTGCTGGGGAACAGTGCGGCAACATTCGCCCTGAGTCCAGGAGGGACGGCGTAGAATTTTTGTCTCGTTCTGTGGTGATGAAGCGGGGTCCCGTGATCCAGATTTTCCGATGGTTACATCTAAAAATGTCGCAAAGCGACAGCGCCGTTCTGTCAGGGGTCGCTGCATACAAATCCCTTTACGAAGTCCACGCCGAACTCGTAAACAAAAAGTACGACAAGCATGCAGACTCTAACGCCACCGTTTCGTTCCAGTAACAAAGATTCGTTTTTTTCCTATTGACGGCTTCTAACCCATCAGCTATAGTCCCGATCGGTTAAAATTGCGTCCGAAAGTTTCAGCGGCCACTAAGGGCCGCTTTTTTTGTCTCCAATAGTCGGCCGCATCGACCACAAGCTCAACATTTCCAGCGCAATGTAAGTACCTTTAGAATCAACACTTGCAAAAGTGTATCAAAACAAACGACTTTAACTTTCTTTAGAATCAACACTTATGAAAAAACGGGGGGAGGGGGTCTCGATCCCCGTGTACACTGCTACGCCTCAACCCACGGTGAATACGAACCCACGCGCGCCCCAGCCCTTCGTCCGCAAAGCCACCCTTCTCTCCTTTGTATTCGTAATGTACTCCTACACCACCGGCGGCCCCTTCGGCCTCGAAGAGTAAGTCAGCAGCTCCGGCCCCGGCATGACCTTGCTCTATCACCTGCTCATCCCACTACTGTGGTGCATCCCGATCTCGCTCGTCGCCGCCGAACTCACCACCGCCATGCCCGTGCAAGGCGGCTTCTACCGATGGGTACGCGCAGCCTTCGGCGACTTCTGGGGCTTCCTCGCCGGCTGGTGGAATTGGACCGCGTCCTTCCTCCTCGGCAGCGCCTACGCCGTCCTCTTCGCCGATTACCTCGGCTTCTATTTCCCGCAGCTCACCGGACGCAACCACTACCTCGTCGCCGCCGCGCTAATCGCAGTAATCACCTACATCAACGTGCGCGGCATTCAGATGGTCGGCCGCATTTCCACGTTGCTCGAGATTTTCGTCCTCATGCCCGTCGCCGTGCTCGTCGTTATGGGCCTCGCCCAATGGAAGCACAATCCGTTTGTCCCCATCATTCCCCCGCACAAACCATTCTTCCAAGTCTTCGGCGTAGGACTCGCACTCGGCGTCTGGCTCTACTCCGGCTACGAGCAACTCTCCACCGTCGCCGAAGAAGTCGAAAATCCCCGCCGCACCTTCCCACGCGCGCTAGCCCTGGTCGTTCCTCTCTCCATCGCTACCTATTTCCTTCCCACCCTGGCTTCCCTAGCCGCGCTAGACAACTGGCAGGTCTGGCACACAGATTATCTTCCCGTAGCCGCAAGGCTCATCGGTGGACCCTTCCTCGGCGGCTGGCTCGCGCTAGCCGCCATGATCGCCAACACCGCCTTGCTCAACAGCACCGTGCTCGCCACGACCCGAATGCCATTCGCTCTCGCCCAAGACGGATTCTTCCCTCGCGCTTTCACTCGCATTCACCCGCGCTACGGCACACCCGTTCTCGCCATCGTTGTTTCGGGCGCAATCTACACAGCCTTCGCCATGTTCACGCTGACGCAGATCATTGCCGTCTACGCTTGGCTCCGCGTAGCCACTTCCGTAATGACCGTGCTCTCCGCGTGGAAGCTGCGCCAGCTCAAACCAGAAATGCCGCGCCCCTTCGTAATCCCCGGCGGCCGCAAAGGCTTGCTCTACGCCGTAGCCGCACCGTTACTGCTCGGCATCATCGCCACAGCCGGCAGCGTAGCCGACAGTGTCCAGCGCAACGATCGCCTAGTCCTCCTCTGCGCCCCAGCAGCAATCCTGCTCGGCCCGCTGGCCTACGCCGTTTCCCAGTGGTCGCGCCGCCGCTCTTCCGCGTAAACTCTTCAAACCAATTCCATGACCATCAACGAAAAAACCTTCTGGCTCGAAACCGTCGAAATCCCAACTCCAGTCGCACGCGATTTTCCTCAACAGGCCGACGTCGCCATAATCGGCGCCGGCTTCACCGGCCTCTCCGCCGCCAGAACGCTCGCAAAATCCGGCGCATCCGTCGCCGTCTTCGACGCCCAAACCGTCGGCTGGGGCGCCAGCTCCCGCAACGGCGGCATGGTCCTCACCGGACTAAAACTCCCCGCCAGCACGCTGATCGCGCGCTACGGCAAAGAACCCACCGCGCGCATGTACGCCGCGTCGCTCGAATCCATAGATTTCGTGGAAAAATTAGTGCGCGAAGAAAATATCGCCTGCGATTTCGCCCGCTGCGGCCATCTAGAAGTAGCGTGCAAACCAAAACATTTCGACGACTTCCGCTGCAGCGCCGAAGAAACCTCGCGCCACTTCAACCATCAGCAGCGCCTGATCCCGAAAGACCAACTCCAATCCGAAATCGGCTCCACCATTTATCACGGCGGTTTAGTAGACGAATCCAGTGCCGGAGTAAACCCCGCCCGCCTTGTCGCTGGCTTGGCAAGCGCTGCGGAACGCGCCGGAGCCACCATCTTCGAGCACGCTCACGTCGAAGAAATTCAGCGCGAAGGCGCCCGCGGCTGGAAGGTCGCGACGCAACGCGGAACCCTGCGCGCGCAAAACGTATTCGTCGCCACCAGTGGCTACACCAGCCGCGTCACTCCCACTCTCCAAAAGAAAATCATCCCCATCGGCTCATACATCATCGTCACCGAAATCCTGCCGGAAAAACTCGCCACCGAACTAAGCCCCCGCAATCGCATGATCTTCGACTCCAAAAATTACCTTTACTACTACCGCCTAACGCCCGACCGCCGCATGCTCTTCGGCGGCCGCGCCGCCTTCTTCCCCGAAACCAGCAGCACCATCCGCCGCAGCGCCAAAATCCTTCGCCGCGGCATGCTCACCGTCTACCCGCAATTGCGCGACGCAAAAATCGAATACGTCTGGGGCGGCACACTCGATTTCGCGTTCGACATAATGCCCCACGCCGGCCAGCTAGACGGCCTGCACTTCTCCCTAGGCTACGCCGGCCACGGCGTAGCCATGTCCACCTACCTCGGCGACAAGATCGCGCAATTCATTCTTCGCGACGCAAACGACAAATCGGCTCATACAATTTCGCAGGGCCGCAACGACAATCCCTTCGCCCAAATCCCCTTCCCAAGCGCGCCGCTAGGCCTCTACAACGGCCGCCCGTGGTTCCTGCCGTTCGCAGGCGCGTGGTACAAACTCCTGGACTGGCTCACGTAGCACAGGCACTCTTGACTGTGCTCCCGTAATCCACACTGGGAATGATCTGTGGAGTAGAGAAAGCACAAATATTCCGGAGCGCCGTAGCTGCGACACACAGTAAAACTACCCGCATCAATGAAAATCGTGCGACGTCGTCTCCGCGCGCGTAATCCCCAGCGCCTTCACCCGTTCCGCCTTAACCGAAATCACGTTGTCCTGATTCTGTAATCGCCCTTCAATCAACAAAAACTGCTGATGCACCACCGTGACGTGATGCTCCTGAAAAAGTTGCGGCGTAATAATCGCATTCGCAATCCCGGTCTCATCCTCCAAGCTCAAAAACACAAATCCCTTCGCCGTCCCAGGCCGTTGCCGGGCAATCACCGCTCCCGCCACACGAACGTGCATCCCATCCGGCAAGCGATGCAAATCCCGCGCCGACAAAATACCCTGCCGTCGCAAGTTCGCCCGGTGATAACTCATCGGGTGCGGCCCCACCGTCATCCCCATATTGCGAAAATCCGAAACCAGCCGCGCCTCCGGAGTCATCGGCGCAAGCGGAGAATATTTTTCGCGAATAGACTTCACACTCTGCTCGCCAGCATTCGCCGAATCCGTGTCCTCAACCATGGCCGCATCCGATTCCTCGCAACTCTCCAGCAGCGGCCCAGCCCGCCGCGAAGCCCGCTCAATCTGCCAAAGCGCATCGCGCCGGTGAAATCCCGCGCGACTCCCCACAAAATTCAGCGCGCCAATCTCCGCCAGCGCCGTCAGCTCCGATTTCTGCAGCCCCGGCACACGCAATTTCAAATCTTCAATCGAGCCAAACGCGCGAACACCGCGCTCACGCACAATTTCCTTCCCCACTTCCTCGCGCAACCCTTTCACAAATCGCAATCCCAGCCGCACACACAAACTCTCCCTATCCCTCTCAATCGTGCAAAACCAATCCGAACACGTCACATCGATCGCACGCACGCGCAATCCATGCCGCTGCGCATCCATCACCAGCGTCGCCGGCGAATAAAATCCCATCGGCTGATTGTTCAAAATCGCCGCCGTAAACGCCGCCAGGTAATGGCATTTCAAATACGCGCTCGCGTAAGCCAGCAGCGCAAAGCTCGCCGCATGCGATTCCGGAAATCCATACAGCGCAAACGAAGTAATCGATTTAACAATCGTGTCCTGCACCGTTCCTGTGATCCCGTTTTTCTCCATCCCACGCCGCAGCTTCACTTCCACTTCTTTCATGCGCTTTTCCGAACGCTTGAACCCAAACGCGCGCCGCAATTCCTCCGCCTCGCCGCCGGTAAACCCCGCCGCAATCATCGCCATGCGCAGTAACTGCTCCTGAAACAGCGGCACGCCCAGCGTTCGCTCCAGCACCGGCTCCAGCGATGGATGCAAACACTCCGGAGCCTCGCGCCCCTGCCGCCGTTTCAAATACGGATGCACCATCTTCCCCACAATCGGCCCCGGCCGGATAATCGCCACCTGAACCACAATGTCGTAAAATTTCACCGGCTTCAGCCGCGGCAAGCAAGCCATCTGCGCGCGGCTCTCGATCTGAAACATTCCGACGGTATCCGCTTTTCGCAGCGTGTCGTAAACCACCGCGTCATCCGCGGGCAATCGCGCCAGGTCCACCTCTTTTTCGTAATGATCGCGAATCAACTTCAGCGAATCTTCCAGCACCGCCATCATTCCCAATCCCAGCAAATCCACTTTCACGATGCCCATGTCCGCGCAATCTTCTTTGTCCCATTGCACCACCACGCGCCCCGGCATCGTCGCCGGCTCCAGCGGCACCACCGAATCCAATTGCCCCTGGCACACCACCATCCCGCCAGAGTGCTGCCCCAGATGCCGCGGCAAATCTTGTACCTTGATACAGAGTTCGAAAAACTTGCGGATTTTTGGATGACGGATATCGAAGCCGGCGTCGTGAAAATGGCGTTCGAACGTGTCGTTCTCGTCCTTGTATTCCCACGCGCCCACTAAACTCGCCAGCCGCGCCAGCGTTTCCGGATCGAACGATAGCGCCTTTCCAATCTCTCGCGCAGCCGAACGACCGCGATACGTAATCACATTCGCGGTCATGGCCGCACCTAACTTTCCGTAGCGCTCGTACACGTACTGAATCGCGCGCTCGCGCTGGTCTCCGCTGGGCAAATCCAAATCAATGTCCGGCCACTCTCCACGCTCTTCGGAAAGAAATCGTTCGAACAGCAGCTCCATCCCAACGGGATCAACCGCCGTAATTCCCAGCGCATAACAAACCGCGCTATTCGCCGCCGAGCCGCGCCCCTGCACCAGAATATTTTTCTCGCGGCAAAAGCGCACAATGTCCCAAACAATCAGAAAATATCCGGGCAGGTCGAGTTTCTCGATCAGCGCCAACTCGCGGTCGATTTGTTTGTGGACCTTCCCATTCGCGGATCCATAGCGCTCGCGCATCCCTTCCAGCGTTCGCTCGCGCAAAAACTGCATCTGTGAGCTGCCTTCCGGCACCGGGTACCGGGGAAACTCATATCCCAAATCGTGCAGAGTAAATTCCAGGCGCGACGAAAGCTCCTGCGTATTCGCAATCGCCTCCGGCAAATCCGCAAACAATCGCTCCATCTCCGCCGGCGACTTCAAGTGCCGCTCCGAATTTCGGCTCAGCAGTCGCCCCGCTGTGGCCAGCACGTGGTGATTTCGAATGCAAGTAAACACGTCCAGCAATTCACGCTCGTCCGGCACGGCATGGCAGACTCCGTTCGTGGCGAGCAGGGGCAAAGACAATTTGCGCGCAATCTCAACCGCAGCTTGATTGCGCGCCTCTTCTTCCCGGCAGTAATGGCGCTGCAATTCCACGTAAACATTTCTGCGCCCGAACAAATCGCACAACTGCCGCACGCATTCCGTTCCCTTTACAATCCCACCGCTCGCCAACGCAGCCGCCAGCGGCCCTTCTTCCCCACCCGTAAGACAAATCAATCCTGCATGCAGGCCCGCAAGCTCTTCCCGCTCGACGTGTCCTTCGCCTTTGCGCGCCGCCCGCAATTTTATCCGCGTAATCAAGCGGCACAAATTCTGGTAGCCTTCGCGCGATTTCACCAGCAGCGGATACCGCCAACCGAAAGCGGAACTTACTTCCGCTCCGATATGCGCCTTCACAGAGCTCTTAACCGCTGCCAGATGAAAGCGCGGCGCTCCGTACACTCCGTCACGATCCAGCACGGCCATCGCAGACATCCCGTGCGCCTTGCAAGCCGCCGCCAACTCTTCGGGTACGGATGCACCTTCCAGAAAACTGAATGCCGATCGCGCATGAAGTTCCGTGTACATCAGTCATACATTCCGCGCAGGAACCATTCCTGCCGCAGCTCGTCGTAATAAATGCGATAGAGTCCCTGCTCCGGCCATTCCCCGCGCTTTTGCGCATTTCCCTTTTGCGCCGCAGGAAATGCAATTGCCAAATCCCATTCGTGCTGATGCCACGCATCTTCTTGCCACCAATCCCCCGAGCTGCGCCACGGTCCCGACGCCGCCACAACCTCGCCGCGCATGCCCCGCCAATAAACTCTCGCGGGCTGCTCCTCCCGCATCTCCACACGTACAGCCTGCGCCGGCCGCATTACACGAAACCCAGTCATAGTCGCGCGCGATTTGGATGTTTCTTTAAGCTTTGACTCGCATTTTCCTCGTCGTTTATTTTGTTCATTCGCAACAACAAACCGCTTCATTCGAAAACTTTCTGGCCGATGGCTATCTACTAATTCCGCGCAACCCAAATTCCCTTCCCCCACCAATTTTCCCAACCGCGCAATCGTTACTTCCAATTTCTCCGGGTCCGGCCCGCATGGGACAAATAAGCCGTTTTGGGCCACGCGTGGGGCTGCGGCATCCGCGGTCATATAGATTTTCTGAATCGGTGCCGCCGGAGGGTTGCTTTGCAATTGCAGCCGCAGTAATTTCAGCAGCGTTTTTCCATTTCGCATTGGCACCGGCAGCGTCAGCATTTTCTCGTACTGCTTCGCGCTCGGTTTTGTTCGCACATCTTCCTTCAACGTCTGGAAATCTTTTTCAAACGAAGGCTGCAATTCGAATCGAATCCGCACCGCGCGCACCGCAAGTGCCCGCGCCTCCAGCCGCGCGCAAAGCTGGTCCAGCAACCGCCCCAGCAAAAACGATAGCGGCTCCAGCTCTTCCACCGCGTCATCCAACTCCATTTCTTCCGCAAAACGGGAAGATGCTTGCGCCAGCACCAACGAACGCTGCCTGACGCCGCGCGCCAACTCGCTTAGCCGCACGCCCTCTTGCCCCAGGCGTTCCGAAAGCTGCAGCACTGGCAGCGCCGCCAACGCCTGCAGCGTCTCCACTCCCCAACGCTCCACAATTTCCAGGGTTTCTACTTCCGTGGTAAGCACACCAACCGGCAAAGCGCCTAAACGCTGTCGCTCTTCGCCTGGGGGAATAATCGTGATGCCTGTGAAACCGCGCGCCGCGTGAATCGCCACTTCAATGTTTTCGGCAACCGCAACACGCGCCGCCAAGCCAATGGCCGCAACGCGCTGTGCTAATTCCCGCGCAATGTTTTCGTCAGAACCGAATAAAGACGCCAGCCCCTGGAGATCGAGCACAATCGTATCCAGCGCCGCGTCTTCCACGCGTGGCGACACGCTCCACGCCGCATCGAGCAATGCCGCATGCGCCGCCTTCTCCTGCACTTCCGACCGCATGCAAATCTGCACATTGCCAAACTGCGCCACCTGCGCCTTGGTCATCCCCAACTGAATTCCGGCTTCGAATGCCGCCGGATTTGCCGCGACGACGCTCCACAATGGCGGCGCGCCGCCAAGCAAAGCCAGTGGCCCCTCTCTAAGCGCGCGCTGCCCGCGTACCACCGCCTGCACCAAAAAGTCCGCAATATAAACGCAAGCAAAACCCATAAAAATCTAAATCGATCCGCATACTGTGTAGCGCTGGCTTCCAGCCGGCGCTCGTATCCGTCATCGAGATCTCCAAATTGTCTCCGTCGCAAACATTTCGCGACCCGTGCTCTGTTGCACAACCGTTTTTGGCTGTGCTCTTACTCGAATATCAATCACCTGCTGCTCCGGCACCTGTATCCGCGACCGCACCAAATCAGAGCGCACGGAAAATCCACGCAACAGCTTCGCAAACGGATAGAAGTTTGAGCTTTCAGAAGCCGCCGCCCATCGCGCCTCCCCCATCTCCAATCGCAATACCAATGACGCGCACGTCTTCGCATTCGACTCTTGTTCGATCATCAGCAAAATCGTCGGCGTATCCTCCACCGCACGCCGAAAACGAAACCAGGCATTCAGCGGTACCTGCCGCACCGTGCGCGTCGGCACATCGCTCAAGTCCACCGCCACCATCCCAAACCCGCCAGCCTGGATAAGCAAATCCATAGCACGCAGCGCCTGATCGATATTTTGACAACGCACCCAGAGCAATTTTTCGAGCGCAATTCCCGCCGCATTCCCTGTCAGCGGATCGAAACTGTCGCGCGCGTCCACCAACGCGCACACTTCTCCGTCCGCCGTTCGCGAAGCCAAAGCCGAAAGCAGCAAACTGGTCCGCCCCGAACACGCCGCCCCGCAAATCTCCGTCATAGCCCCGCGCGGCAATCCCCCCACCAATGCATCCATCTCTGGGATGCCCGTGGAGACCAATTCAAATGTGTTGCGATCCCGATAAGCAAAAGGCGAAGCAACCCGCCCGCGCAAATCCGCTTCGATTTTAGAGCGTAGGGTAGCGAGTGAACTGGCAGCCATGGGTGTGTAGGGCGAGCGGCGAGGGACGGGGATATTTCGCTTTTGTTTCGCCTATTGTGATTCTCCGCAAAACTATCGATCCTGTCAAGCGTCGTAAGCGCGTCGATCCCTGATTTATGCGTTTACTAGCAATTAGAAAGCGCTAATCGGCAGAATACCGTGAGCCCTTCCAGCGGTAAATTGTGTGTGTCTTGCCGTCGGCCCACGTCTTCTGGATGTTGTAGTAGCCGTCCGTGACCGTTTTCAACGCCGTGATCCTATCAACATTTCCGACCTCTTCTAGAGCCTGAGCGTAATGCCCATCTTGCTGCTGAATGAAAAGATCAAGGGCGCACCCCGCTGACCCGCAGAATCCCGCGTTCCTATTCTCGACCAGAATAGCGGGAAGCCCTCGCGGCGCTACAGGCAACTCGCGCCACATCAGGTTAATTCGAAACTCCTCTTTGCAACTCTTGTTGAAGTGATCCTCAAATCTGTCGCAATACTCTGTTTCATCTGCGACAAGGGCCTCAAGAACACCAGGAGGCAACGGATTCACTTCCGTATTGCCTAGCGAGCGCGTGCTAATAGGGGTCGCTACGGCGGCTGCAAATTCAGTGGCATTCAGTTTTCCACGAGCTGCCATGGCTTGCAAAATCTCGTTGCGTCTTTGTAATGCCAGATCGGGATGTTTGAATGGCGAAAACATTGCGGGGGATCGCAGCACCCCTGCTAGCAGGGCCGCTTCCTCTATAGTTAGCGCATTAGCGCTCTTTTGAAAGAAGTGATCAGACGCATTCTCAATGCCCGTCGCCCCAGGGCCGAAGTAGGCTCTGTTCACGTAAATAGTGAATAGTTGTTGTTCCGAAAAACGTCTTCGAATATGCCAACTCAGTCTAAAAACGTCCAAGTGATATCGACCGGCGCGTTCGAGTCTGTTACACATTAGTGTGCGTGCAATTTGATCCGAAAACGACAAACGCCGTTCTGCGCTCTCAAACGCATCTAGGAACGGCTTCCCAATGCCGTCGAACGGAATAGCGAACGAGAGGCCAGCCAGGCAAGAATCCGTCGCGAGATGCCCAACTGCTGGTGCAAACTCCGATAGCTGCTCGGTCTTAGGCAAGTCGTTCGTGTAAACAAAAAACCAACCGCAAACGCCAGCTGCTGCAATCAAAACTAAAGCCGCCAATCCGAGACACACTTTGTATAGCGCCGCCATAGAACAATTTTAAAAGGTGGCTTCGTTGTTGTCTTTTACTGCCTGAAGCTGATTCGTAACTCCTAGTTAGTCCGTCTCGAATCCGAATGCATCTAAAGGCCATGGCGAAGCGAGTTGTCGATAAGCCGCGGCCCCTTATTCCGATGAATCCCACGCTCGAGTCGTTGCGGCAGGCGGCGAAGAATTGCAAAGCTTGCGACCTTTGGCGGACTGGCACGCAAACTGTTTTCGGCGCGGGCGCGGCGCACCCGAAAATCATGTTTGTGGGCGAGCAGCCTGGTAATCAGGAAGATCTGGAAGGCAAACCGTTCGTCGGACCTGCGGGGAAATTATTGGATTCGGCGCTTGAAGAAGCAGGGATCGACCGCAGCAAAACGTATGTCACCAATGCCGTGAAACATTTCAAGTGGGAGCCGCGGGGCAAGCGCCGCATCCACAAAAAACCGAATGCCGCGGAAATCGCTGCTTGTCGGCCGTGGCTTGATGCGGAAATTTCGGTGCTAAAGCCGCAAGTGATTGTTTGCCTGGGCGCAACGGCTGCGCAGGCTTTGCTAGGCCGCGATTTTCGCGTGACGCAGCATCGGGGCGAGCTACTGAAATCGTCGCTGGCGCCGTTCATCATGGCCACGGTGCATCCCTCTTCCATATTGCGCGCGCCTGACGACGAAACGCGCCACGCGGAAATGCAGCGCTTCATTCAAGATTTGAAGCAGCTTGCAAGGTTCGCGTGAAGGCAGGCATTTTCACGGCTGAAGGGGCCTGCTCGCTAAGAGGCGAAGAAAAAGCCGCAGGGCTCCGCGGACTCCGCCCTGCGCTACAGGACGGCGCTACATGCGCTGTGTATGCGTGAGAAACACATAGTGCAAACTCCTGGAGACATTCGCATTGGGATATCTGGCTGGCGCTACAAAGGGTGGCGGGGCGTCTTCTATCCGAAGGGTTTGCCGCAACGGCGCGAACTTGAATATGCCGCGAGCATCTTTCCTTCTGTCGAAATCAACGGAACATTTTATTCCTTGCAACGGCCGGAAAGCTTTGAGGCTTGGGCCGCAGCAACGCCTGAGGATTTTGTTTTCGCCGTGAAGGGTCCGCGCTTTATCACGCACATGAAGAAGTTAAAGGACTGCGAGACTCCGCTGGCCAATTTCTTTGCTTCCGGTATTTTCCGTCTTGGCCACAAGCTCGGCCCTATTCTTTGGCAGCTTCCGCCAAATCTCGGGTTTGACGCGAAGCGCCTTGAAACATTTTTCAAGTTGCTCCCGCGTGGTACGAAAACGGCTGCGCGGCTGGCCAGTCATCACGACTATCGGCTAAATAATCGCGCCGACCTTCGCCCTCGCGTGAAAATGCCGATTCGTCATGCGCTTGAGATTCGGCACGAGAGTTTTCGCGTTCCAGAATTCATTCATCTGCTGCGTGAACACGATATTGCGCTGGTCTGCGCGGATACAGTCGATTGGCCGCGCTTGATGGATCTCACTACCGATTTTGTCTATGTGCGCCTGCACGGCTCGGAAGAGCTCTACGTGAGCGGCTACGAAGACGTCGATATTGACGCGTGGGCTTGCCGCGTTGTCGCATGGGCCACTGGCAACGAGCCGAGCGACGCGGAGTGCGTCATTCCCAAGCCCGCTGCGAAACGAAAGGTGCGCGACGTCTACGTCTATTTCGATAACGACGCGAAGGTGCGCGCGCCTTTTGACGCACAAGCTTTGATGAAGCGCGTGAACGAATTGCTCAATAGAGACACCCCGACGTCGTTGCGCGACGGACAGCAGCGATTTCGAGCGAATGTCGCCAGCCTACGCTAATGCGTTCGAATAGACTCGGAACAATGCGCAAGCCGTGCAGTGCTATACTCCGCCGAAGAGAGCTTTGTTTTCTTTGGAGGTGCACATGGCTACCGCGCCGGTTAAGAATCCTGGTTTTCCGGGACCTCCCAAATTCGCCAGCGTTGAAGAAGAGCGGCGGCATCGCAAAGAGCGACTGGCTGCTTCGTTTCGTTTGTTCTCCAAATTCGGTTTCGATGAGGGCGTCACGGGCCACATCACCGCGCGCGATCCGGAGCAGCCGGATCATTTCTGGGTGAATCCGTTTGGGGTGCACTTCAGCCAGATTCGCGTCTCCGATCTGATGCTGGTGAATGCGAAGGGCGAAGTGGTGGAGGGCAAGCATCCGCTGAATGGCGCGGCGTTTGCGATTCATTCCAGCGTGCATCACGCGCGGCCGGACGTGATTGCCGCGGCGCACTCGCATTCGCTGCACGGGAAAGCGTGGTCTTCGCTTGGGCGGCTGCTTGATCCCATAACGCAGGACGCTTGCGCCTTTTTTGAGGACCACGTGGTGTTCGATGATTTCACCGGCGTCGTGTACGACACGAGCGAAGGCGAACGCATCGCGCGTACACTTGGGGCGCGCAAAGCGGCGATCTTGCGCAATCATGGCTTACTCACCGTGGGCGAAACGGTGGACGAAGCGGTGTGGTGGTTCATCACTATGGACCGAAGTTGCCAAGCGCAGCTTTTGGCGGAAGCGGCCGGGAAACCGATCGCGATCGACAAAGAAAACGCGCTGGTCACGCGGGGCCAAGTTGGTACGCACATGGCCGGGTGGTTCCAGTTCCAACCGCTTTGGCAGCGCATTACCCGTGAACAGCCGGACCTTTTCGATTAGTGCGCGAATCTTCACGACATCTTCTGCTACTTCGAGCCTAAGAAAAATTCGGCCATGCTGGTGGCGTTCTTTGCACCGCCTGGCCAGTGATTTTCGTCGAGGCCGAGCGCTTCCAGCATCAGGCGCAGCGTGCTTTCGTGGTGAAACAGGACGATTGAGCGATACGCCGGCTTCATTTTTGAGCTGACCACAATTGTTGCCACGCGGCCACCGCCCCAATGCCCTGCTCCATCGCTTTCGTCGTCGTTGGAGGCTTCGTCGTAGGTAATCACCAACAGCCCGGTATCTTCAAATACTTTGCTGGCGAGGAGCGGGCTGAAAATATTCTTCAGCCAGTCGTCCGCTTGCTTCAATGCGTTTGCGTCGCCGCAGCGCGCGCTTCCTTGATCGCGCCCGTTGCTGCCTTTGATGCTGTGGCCGTCGTCGTAGAGATTGGGAACGAAGAAGGTGTAATTGGCGAGGTGGTTTTGCGTCAAGTCGTCGGAGAATTGAGAAAATGGGGCGAGGTTGGCGCGCTCTGCCGGAGACATGTCTTTCTGAAAATACGCGAGAGGGTTGTGGCGCTTTACGTATCCGGTGCTGTCGATATTTCCGCCCATGTATCCCGGTCCCGGGACGCCTTCGACATAAGCGCGCCAGGTTTTTCCATTTTGCTTCAGCTCGCGAATCACATTGTCCACATCAACAGCATCGGTGCGGAAGTCGCCCATTCGCCCCTTGGAAATGGCTTGGCCGGTGGTGAGGACAAAATAATTGCTGATGGAGGGATGCCCATTGGCGTAGTAGGAAGTCGCCACTCCGTATTTGGCGGCCAAACCATTCAGGAACGGCATTGTTGAGTTGCCGATGACGCAACTGAAGTCCTGATTTTCTTCGACCACGATGAAGACGTGATCGAAGCGCGGCACTTGGGCGCGGGAAAGTGCGGAGCAGAGTAGCAATGCAAAGGCTGCCGTAATTGCTATTGCGATTTTTAGCACTGGTCCGTTCATTGGGCTCGTAATATGAGTTCCTCGTTGGTTAGTGACACGAATCGGAAAAATCAGGAAGAGTGTCCAAATCGCTTTCTTGTGAGTCGCCCACTTCGGTGTGGATCGGGTTCTGTTGTAATGGGCGCTCGGGGCAATGCGGGATGTACTTGCTGACTGGTTGCTGGGAGTGCTTCTCGAAATAGTTTTTCAGGCCGGCGAGCGTCCAGTCGTCTTTGAATCCGTAATACTTCATTTCTTTGTACGCTTCTTCTCTGGATTTTCCTTTGTAATACATTTCGTAGAGTCCGGCGATTAGCATGGCGCGATCACGGCCCAAATCGCAGTGAATGTAGATGGGATGATAGCGCTTGTCGCGCAGAAGGCAGAGGACGGCGTTGACATGTTTCTCAGATGGAGTCATGGGCGACGCGTTGATGGTACCGGTCAGTAGCGTCATGCCGTATTTTGTGACTTTGCGTTTCTCTCCGCCATTGTGCCACGGGAAGAGTCTCAGCTCGACGATGTACTTGACGCCTTTTGATTGGAGGAATTCGTAGTCGGCATCGGTTTTTGGTTTTGATCCCTTGTAGATGCCTTCGTCCAATTCCTGAAAGCGAACGATGTGCGTGCCTGGCGCGGGATGAATACGCCGAATGTCCGGAGCGTTGGCTCGGATGGGCGACTCTGCGGCGGAGCGGCATCCGATGATCGCGAGCGGCAGGAGAAATAAGATAACGTTTCGGTATCGCATCAATATTTGGCGCTAGCCCAGGCGCGCCAGTCGCGTTAACACGTGCGCGTTTTCCAGGACGGCGCCGAGTGAAATAAAGTTGCGGCGGTCCGTTAACGCTTTGGTTGCGGCGCGCACGCGGCCGTTTCGCAAATGGTCTATCGCGTCGCCGAGCGAGACGGCGAAGTGCAGCATTACGCTGGAGTCGCGGTAGCAGTCGGCAACGCAGGCTGTGCAGCCATCGCGGATTGGCGGCGCGTCCGCGAAATCCCAGACAGGGCAAATCTTTTTGCTCCAGGAATCGCAGCGCCACATGTCGTAATTCCAGTCCATATAGAAGCTTTTGAAGCCGCCGTAGCACTCGAAGGCTTCCTGCTCGCCGCGAAGGTGGCGCTTCATGTCCGCTACGGAGGCGCTTGGATTGTTGACGGGAAATTCGGCGCGCATGGCGTCGACGGAATCGAATGCCGAAACCATCTCTTGCGTAGTGAAATTCATTAGCTGCGAATCGCTGGACCACGCGAGGGAGGAGGAGCCGAGGCGGGTGGTCTGCGGATAGGAGAAGGCGACCGCGTCGAAACCGAGTTCGCGGAGAAGTGGCGCTAGATCGCGATAATCGCCTAGCAATTTGCTCATGGTGACTTGCGCGAGTGGCGTCATGCCTAGTTCGCGCATGCGCTTGGTGGCGGTGCGAATGCGCGCGCCAAGTCCTTGGAGGCCGCGATTGGCTTCGTGCTTGGTGAGGGTTGCTGCGTCGACGGAGATGTAGATGGTTTTCAGTCCGGATGCGGCGAGCTTTTGCAGTTGCGTGGGGAGCAGCCAGCCGTTGGTGATTAGCGCGGGCCCCATGTCGCGCTGAACGACCATGGAGATCATGTCCCCTAGGCGTGCGTGCAGAAGAGGCTCGCCTCCGAAGAAGCTGATGTAGCGGATGTCGCGCTTGCGGAGAATGTCCAGGGCACGGCCGAACTGGTCGGCGTCGATCCAGCGGAGATTGCCGGAGCCGACTTTGCCGCGGGCGAAATTGCAGAAGTCGCATGCGGCGTTGCACGCGTTGGTCACGGCGACATTGCAGAGCGCCGGGCCACCGCGACTGATCAGGCGCAGCATGTCCCAAGTCTTGGAGGCAAAATTGGTCACAGTGAAAGGGCCCGTGCTTAGCGCACAGACGGAACCCGCTCATTGGAGCGGCAGGGATTAGACTGTTGGGACGGGCGGAAAGGCGGCGCAGCGATGGCGCATTGCCTGGGGCCGGAACGGCAGGGCGGCCCCCAACACCCGCGGGGATTTGTATGAATTTGAATACAAAGGGGTTGCGGGAAAAGGGGGTCGGTCGCCTACACGGCGCGGGCACGGCTCGCCGTGCTCCTTCGGGGAATGGTGGCTGGGGTCCAACATTAGCTCAGGGTTAGGCGGGTTTCGCTTAGGTCTAGTTCGTGTTCGATTTTTCGTAGGACTTCGTCGTTGATGCGGCCTTCGTTGCGGAGGCGGACGGCGGTTTTACGTTCGAGGCGGAGGAGCTCGCCTAGGATTTTGCGGTAGCGGGAGAGCTCTTGGTTGCTCATGCCGTTGTCGTCGGAGGCTTCTTTGCTCAGGCTGGCGAGGCGGCGAGTGTACCGGCGAGAGAGATCGTCGTAGACGGCGGCGAAATCTTGCAAGTCTTCGCCGCGGGCGCTTTCGAGATGGCTTAGCGCGGTGCTGGTGATGATGCGGCGGGCCTCTGCTTCTTCGTCCTCGTTGCCGCCTTTGCCTGCGAGTCCGAGGGCGCGGATTAGCGGCGGCAGCGTCAGGCCTTGCAGCACTAGCGTGACGAGAATGACGCAGAAGGTGAGAAAGATAATGAGATTGCGGTGGGGGAAGGGGCTGGCATCGGGCAAAAATTCCGGAAGAGCGATGGCGGCGGCCAGGGCTACGACGCCGCGCATGCCGGTCCAGCCGACGACAAAAATCTGCTTTGCGTTGGGCTTGGCGTAGGTTTGGCCGAGAATTCGTGTACGGATGAAATAGGAGAGCTTCGTGGCGGGAAACATCCAGAGCAGGCGCAGGACGATGACGATGGCGCTGAAGAGCGCGCCGTACAGGAGCAACTCTCGCAAGCTATAGCCGCGGATGCCGGCGAGGACGTGCGGAAGCTGCAGACCGATCAGGACGAACACCAGACCGTTGACGGCGAAGGTAAGAGAATCCCAGACGGCCAAAGTTTTCATCCTGACGCTGGCTGAGAAAAATTCGGAGCTTTGGCGGCTGAGGTACAGGCCGCAGGCAACTACGGCGAGGACTCCGGAGGCGCGTACGGATTCAGCGGCGAGATATGCGGCGTAGGGTGTGAGGATGCTGACGACGATTTCGATGGGGGCGTCGTCGATGCGGCGCTCGAACCATTCGACAACGAGGCCGAGGACGAGGCCTATTCCGATTCCAATGGCGATTAAATAGGTAAGTCGGATGGCGCCTTGTGCGACGGTGGGCGTGCGACCTTCGACGACCATGGCGATGGCGAATTCGAGCGCGAGGAGACCCGTGGCGTCGTTGACGAGGCTTTCGCCTTCGAGAATGTCCACGATGCGCTGGGGGAGGCCGACGCGTTTGGCGATGGAAGTGGCGGCGATCGCGTCGGTGGTGGCGACCACGGCGCCCAGGACGAAACCGAGGCGCCAGTCGAAGCCGCGGAACAGCCATTCGGCGGTTGTGGCGACGCCGAGCACGGTGAAGCTTACAAGTCCGAAGGCGAGGAGGAGAATGCTGACCAAATTGAATTTGAAATCGCGCCAAGAGGTGAACCAGGCGGCGGCGTAGAGGAGCGGGGGCAGGACGACGAGAAAAATGACGTCGGGATTGAGTGAAATTCTGGGAATGCCGGGGATGAAGCTGAGGAGAAGGCCGGCGACGACTAGAACGATGGGATAGGGCGTTTGGAGTTTGCGTGCTAAGGCGGCGAAGATCACTACGAACAGAAGAAGGATGAGGAAGACAATTTCGACTGCGTGGATTCCGCCGCTTTGCATCATTGGGAAAGGTCCTTGAGCTTGTAAGGTTACGCGAAAAGGGGCGGAGGCGACTACCGGGTCAGGCGAATGATTTGCGCTGCCACATCTGGCACAAAGTACAGGGTGCAAATGCCTAAGCCAGAGAGAAGTCCTCTCGCGCGACGAGTTCGGTACAAGTAATAGGGGACCACGAATGGCCAGCCGAAGAAGATAAAGGCATCGAAATCAAAAGGCGGAACGTAGCCGCGCGCCCGCGCGTCCACCCGTACCCAGCAAACTAAGATTAGGCTGAATCCCCAAGCCCAAAGCAGGTGCGTCAACGCAGAAGGTTCGCGATGACGGATCGCAAGAAGCGATAACCCGACTGCTGACATCGCGGTAAGCGCGAATAACGGGATGAGTATTTTTGAGGAGGACAGCGCGCGAATCATTCCAGCGCTGAAATTTATTAGTTTGTATGGGACGTGTCAATCTGCTTCAGCCGAGGCGATTGGGTGGGCCGACGTACGTTTCGCAAAATCGAATAGTCAGTGACACGCAGCTACTTGCCCAGCTGGGGCGCAGCAGTGCTGCGCCCCTACGCGGTTAATACGTAACGTTGTGCCCCCGCACAGCCACGATTGGCTGTGCCACACGGATTATTCGTAGCGGAGGGCTACGAGCGGGTCGACGCGGGAGGCGCGACGGGCTGGGACCCAGCAGGCTACGATTCCGGTGATTAGGAGGAGCGCGGCTACGGAGGATAGCGTGATTGGGTCGTAGGCGGAGACGCCCCAGAGTTGCGTGGCGATCACGCGGGCTACGGCGAGGCTGGCGATTATGCCGAGGATGATACCGCCGCCAACGAGGCCGAGGCCCATGCGGATTACGAGGCTGAGTACATGACCTTTCTCTGCACCAAGGGCCATGCGTATGCCGATTTCGTGCGTGCGCCGGGCGGTGGTGTAGGCCAGGACACTATAGACGCCGATGGTGACTAGCATCAGGCCGATCACGCCGAAAACAGTCATTAGCAGGAAGCCGAAGCGCGGCCCCGCGTACGAGAAAGACGCGATGAAACTTTCTAGCGTGCCGGTGAAGGTGAGGGCAACGTTGCTGTCCGTGGCCCAGATTTCCTGGCGGATGGGATTCATCAGGGTCATGGGCTCGGGACCGGTGCGTACGAGGACACCGCGCGCGCCGGAGCCGGTCATGGTGTAAGGAACCCAGACTTCGGGCTGTATGGGATCTTGCAAGCCGTTGTTCTTTACGTCGGCTACTACGCCGATGATCTCGAACCAGGGATCGGCGAGCTTGTCTGGAAATTGCTCGAGCTGCGCGATGTGGACGCGCTGGCCCATGGGGTTTTCCTTGGCGAGATATTTGTGCACGAAGGTTTGGTTGACGACGGCGAGCTTGCGCTTCCCTTCCACTTCGGCTTCGGTGAAGGGGCGGCCGTCGATGAACTGGATTTTGAGGACGGGGAAATAGCCTTCGCTGCAGAGCTGAAAGAGCGCGTTCCATTTTTCGGCGTGGGTCTTGCCGGGGATTTCGATGTCGCTGGGAATGCCGCCGTAGGGCGGAAGCGTACTGGTCTCGGTAGCTTCAAGAACGCCGGGAACGGCTTTGAGGCGATTGAGTAGCGGGCGGAAAAAGCCGGCGACTTGGTCGGCGCTTTTGTAGCGGTCTTCGGGAAGAGGAAGGCGCGCGACGAAGATATGGTCGGGCTGCAGGCCGAGGTGAACATCGCGGAGGGCTACGAAGCTGCGCATTAGGAGGCCAGCGCCGACTAGCAATGTGAGCGAGACAGCTACTTCGAGGACGACTACGACGTTGCGGAGGCGACCATGCGCGGAGCCGCCGCTGGTGCCTTTACCGCTGTCGCGGAGCGGATCGTTGAGATCGCGGCGAACGACTTGGAGCGCGGGTGCCAGGCCGAAAATGATGGCGGTGAGCACGGCGACGCAGAGCGTGAAGAGAAGGACGGGGATGTTGAGGCGAATGACGGCTTCGGCGGGAATGATCTGCTTGGGGATGATGGCGACAAGGGCCTTGAGGCCTCCCCAAGCGAGGAAGGCACCGAGGACGGCTCCGCTGACGGCGAGGAGAAAGCTTTCGACGAGGAGTTGGCGGATGATGCGCCAGCGGCCTGCGCCGAGTGCAGCGCGAATGGCGAACTCTTTTTCCCGGGTAGTGGCGCGAGCGAGGAGCAAGTTGGCGACGTTGCCGCACCCGATGAGGAGCAGGAGACCTACAGCGCCGAGGACAATGTATAAGGTGGTGCGGAAGCGGCCGACGACGAGATCGGTGAGCGTTTCGATGTGGACGCTGAACTTTTTCGGGTAGTCCTTGGGGTACACGGTGGCGAGATTTTTAGCGACGACGGTCAGGTCGGATTCGGCTTGGCGGATGGAAATGCCGGGCTTGAGGTGGCCTAGCAAGAACCAGAACTGGGGGAATCCGTTGCGGGATTGTGCGGCGGCGCGGATGGGCTTGGTGGGAATCCACATATCGGCATCGCCCCAACCGAAGCGCGGGGGCATGACCCCGATGAGGGTTCGCTGCGTGCCGTTGAGGACAAAGGTTTTGTCGATGAGTTTGGGATCGGCGCTGAAGCGAGTGATCCAGGTTTTGTAGCGCATTACGAAGACGGGCGGGGCGCCGGGCTCGTAATCAGCGGGGCGCGCGACGCGGCCGAGATAGGCGGGCATACCCAGGAATTCAAAAGTGCCTGGGGTGATTAGGTTGCCGTCGAAGCGCTCGGTGCCTTCGCCGGAGCGGTAGAGAATGTCGAGGCCGTCGTTGGCGATGACGCGGTCAAAGACATGATTCTGCTCAACATAATCGAGAAATTCGGGACCGGAGAAGCCGCCGCGGCCGCCTGGCTGGTTTTGCTCGGTATCGTGGATTTGGACGGAGACCAGGCGGGTGGCGTCGGTGTACGGAAACGGCTCCATCAAGACATTTTCGATCACGCTAAAGATGGCGGTGGAGGCGCCGATGCCGAGGGCGAGGGTGACGGCGGCGATTATGGCAAAAGATGGGCTTTTCCGGAGGTTGCGGAGTGCGAAGCGGATATCCTGGCCGAGCGTGCCCATAGCGTGCCTCCTGATTGGGTGGAAGAGACCTGAAAGCTATACGTGCTCCGGCACTTAGATGTTCCTTATGCAAGCGCGCCAAGAGAAAGAGCGAGGCGCATGAGAATGATGACGAGTCTGATGCGGAAAAGTGAGCTTGGAGTTGGCAGGGGTGGTGCTGACGCGGGATTGGCGAGGTGCTGGTATATCAATTCGGAATAAATCAAAAAACCCAGTTCAAAAGAACATGCGAGGCCTCAGATGCCGATTGCTATACGGAGGCCTCGCTTGGGCAAACTACTCTTCGTCGCCTTCGCCCAGCTCGGCGGGCACCGGGGTTAGCGTGCCGAACAGGCCGTGCAGTTCGTCGGCGCCGCCGGCAGTGAAGAAGAGAGTATCCGAAGAGCCTGCACCGCCGTTGTTACCGAAGGTAAGCGACCAAAGGCCGCCAATGGTCACCAAAGACCCATCCGGATTGCGGACGAAGTCGATGAATTTCTTGCTAAAGCCGTTGAAAGCTGCAATCCAACCGCTACGGAAATTTCCGACCAGAATGGTGTTGCTGAACTCGCCGAAATCGCGGGGTGTCCAGACCACGCCCCAAGGCGCGTTGAAGAAATCGCCGTGTTCGAGACGGCCCTGGAATTCGCCCTTGGTGCTGAAGATGTCGACGAAGCCAAAGCCATCGCCGGCGACGGGATCGTGGCGCGGCCCATCCTGTTTGGCGTAGGTTACGAAAATGCTTCCGCCGATGTTCTGGACGTTGAACGCAGCGAAATCGCGGGGAATGGTGTCGTCATCGAAAGCTGCTTCGCTTAAATGCACGGGGCGGAAATTGGTATCGTAGACTTCGACGCGGCCGGACCGGAAGTTTGCGACGTAGAGGACTTTCTTGCCATCGATTTCGCCGGAGGTCATGCCCTTGTAGACCGCGCTGTTGCGCGAGCCCTTGTCGGAGTTATCGACTTCGAGGACGGCGTTGACCGAGGGAGGCGTGGCACCAGCGGCGACGTTGGCGCCGGGGTTCCATCCGGAAATTGTTCCGTCCTCAGTGGAAAAGATGAAGAGGGCGGGCAAGCCAGCGGGCTTACCCTTGTTCAAAAGAAAATCAGTGGGGCTGCCGTTGAAGACAATGCCGGTCGGCGCGGACTGGGTGCCGGGTGCGAAGCCAGGAGGCGGAACCATAACAAAATTATTGAACGGGCTGTTGATCCCGTTACCGTTGGAATCGGGATGAGGATCCGCTACGAAGTTACTTGTGGGGGTTGCGGTGGCGGGGGTTCCGGAAATTGCGTACAGCGTGGAGGTTCCGGAGTTGTTATTGCTAATCCACCAAGGGCTGCCATTGGGAGAACGAGTGAGTCCCCAGGGATTGAGCAGGTTGGGGTCGGTAACTGGCGCTTTGCCGACTGAACCGGTAGGGTCCGAGACCAAGTTCGTTTGAATATAATGTCCGCGCTCGCTCCGCTCCGACGTTGAGGAATTGGTTGAGCTTTGCCCGGGCGTGATGTTGGGAAGAGCGAAGACTGCCAACGCAAGGGCAGATGAGACCTTTGCGCACTTCAAGAGATGCTGCATAAATGAGTTACCTCCGAAATCAGATTTAGGTCAGCGCGGCAAAAATGGTGGCGCGATGAGCTACTGGAACAGGTTTCCTGAGCGCGGGCATGATGCGTGCCGAAGGTTGCGCAGGCCGATGCTCGCGGCGGAAATGAATTTAGCTTTTTCGATGCGTGGGGAATGTCACAGGAAAGTCAAAACAAAGTCATGTTCTGGACGGCCGGAGGTTACTGCTTGTTGAGCGGCGGTGATTTTGAGGATTGTAGACGAGGAACCGATTGCGACTGCGGCTGTGGCCCGAGTAGCTGGGGCGCAGCAGTGCTGCGCCCCTACACGGTCAAGAGGCTTTTTCTTGGGCGTAGGCCAGGTATTCTTCGTAGGGGCCCTTAAAGTCTTCGATTTTGCCGTCTTTGAAATGCCAGATGCGGGTGGCGACTTCGTCGATTACGTCGTGGTCGTGAGTTACGAGGAGGACGCTGCCGTCGTATTTTTGCAGCGCGATGTTTAGCGCGTTGATGGATTCCAAATCGAGATGGTTTGTCGGCTCATCGAGGATTAAGAAATTGGGTTTCTGCAGCATTAGCTTGCAGAAGATTAGCCTGGCGGATTCGCCGCCGGAGAGAGCTTTGGTGGGCTTGAGGGCGTCGTCGCCGCTGAAAAGCATTTGCCCCATCAGACCGCGAAGCTCCTGCTGATTGGCGGCGGGGTCGAACTGCCAGAGCCAGTCGATCGCGGTCATACCCTTGGTGATGGAATCGCCGTGATCTTGCGCGAAGTAACCGACAGCGACTTCGTGCCCCCAGACGACCGCGCCGCCGTCGATGGGAAACTCGCGGTCGGAGTCTTCGATATAGCCGGTTGCGTTGCGGACCAAGGATTTGAGTAGTGTCGTTTTGCCGGTGCCGTTGCGGCCCATTAGCGCGATTTTCTCGCCGCGCGTTACGCTGGCGGAGAACCGCGGGATTACCTTGAGATCCTCATACGATTTTTCAACGCTACGGATCTCGAGCGGATGACGACCGGAAGCGCGCTTCATGTCGAAACGGATGTAGGGGCGTTGAATGTTGGACCTGGCAAGCTCGGTTGTTTGCAGGCGCTCGACTTCTTTCTTGCGCGAAGTGGCTTGCGCCGAGCGGGTGCCTGCGGAAAAGCGGGCGATGAATTCATTGAGTTGGGCGATTTTCTTTTCGCGCTGGGAATTTTCGGATTCGATGCGGGAGCGAATGTGGGTCTTGGCGACCACCATGTCGTCATAGCCGCCGATGTACATGATGATGGTCTCGTAGTCGATGTCGGCGGTGTGGGTGCAGACGCTGTTGAGGAAGTGGCGGTCGTGGGAGATGACAATCAAGACGCCTTCGTATTCGCGAAGATAATCCTGCAGCCAGTGCACCGAATAAAGGTCGAGTTGGTTGGTGGGCTCGTAGAGGAGCTGAGCGCTGGGATTGCCGAAAAGAGCTTGCGCGAGTAGTACGCGAACTTTCTGGCCGCCTTGCAATTCGCCCATTTTGCGCTCTTGCAGCGAGCTCTCGATGCCGAGGCCGTCGAGCAAAATGCCGGCGTCCGCTTCCGCGGTGTAGCCGCCTTCTTCGCCGACGACACCTTCGAGTTCACCGAGGCGCATGCCATCAGCGTCGGTGAGTTCTTCGTGGGGCTTGGCGTAGAGGGCGTCGCGTTCCTGCAATGCGTCCCAGAGGACTTTGTTGCCCATTACGACGGTATCGATTACGCGAAATTCGTCGAAGGCGAATTGATCCTGGCGGAGAACGCCCATTTTTTTCGGGGCGGTGATGGAGCCTTTGGTGGGCTCTAGTTCACCGGTCAGGATTTTCATGAATGTCGATTTGCCGGCGCCATTGGGGCCGGTCACGGCGTAGCGTCGGCCAGCCATGAAGGTGCAGGTCACATCCTCGAAAAGGATGCGGGGGCCGAAGCGCATGGATATGTTATTGACTGAAAGCATAAGCTTCTAATTGTACCGTAGATTTTGTAGAGAGCTAACTCTAGACGCCAGAGAATAAGGAAAAAGATAACGCGGGTTCACGAACGAGCCCAGAGACATCGGATGCGTGGGGTGCACCTGGCGATGCAATTGGAGAAGGGTTTAAGGGCTGAAAACGGCCCTTCGAGGCTCAGGGTGAACAAGAGCGCCGCACTCCAAAACAATTCAGTGTCACGCTGCAACTTGCTTTTGATTAGTCGGGAATTCGTGCTCCCAGCGGGCGATTACTACAGTGGCCAGGCAGTTGCCCAGGACGTTTACGGCGGTGCGGCCCATGTCCATCAGTTGGTCGATGCCGAAAAGAAGGAAGAGGGGCTCGGTGGGGAGGTGGAAGGAGGTGGCGGT